>NZ_LN889782.1:14769-614769 GCF_900009145.1 Planktothrix tepida PCC 9214 | reverse complement strand
AGCCCCCGTTTGTTCGGTGAAGGTATGACGTAATCCTTGCCATCCTTCTAAGGTTAACCATTTTAAAGTTTCTCCTTGATAGGAATAAGATTGTAAGGGAGAAATGACCCGAACGCCTTGTTCGAGAAGCGGTTTAATCCTTAATTCTAAATCTTGAACTTGAAAGCCAACATCTACCACCCCAGACGGATGAACCTGTAAAAATTGCGCCACAGGACTCTCAGACGTGAGGGGGGAAGACAATAGAAAATAAACTGAACCTTGGTAAACGATTTCGGTTTGGGTGTGAACGCAGTTCCGACTCCCAATTCCTTGAAATCCTAGATTATGAATAAACCAATCCCGTGTTCGTTTGGCATCTTGAACATAGAAATGGACATGATCAAACTCCATCATTCAGCGTTCAATAAGCAACAATATAATTAATTTTAGAAAAATAAATGACTTTCGGGTTGAATATTAATTTCCATTGGAATGGCTTGGGGTTCTGCTGATAACGCATAAAGAATGGAGTTAGCCGCTGTTTCCGCACTCAACATTTTTGAGCGATCAACTTTTAAACTGACGTTATCCCAAAAGGGAGTATCTACACCCCCAAAATAGAATAAGGTCACTTTAATTCCATAGCGTCTGACTTCATCAGCAAAACATTTACTAAACCCCACTAATCCAAATTTAGACGCACAATAGGCACTCGACATCGCCATTGAATGTTTGCCTAAAATCCCGACAACGTTACAAATATGTCCTGATTTTTGCTGCTTCATAATATTAGCAGCAGCTTGACAGGTATAAACAGATCCCTTTAAATTAAGATTTAACATGGCATCTAAATCAGCAGGTTCAATTTTATTCCACTGTTTCAAAATTCCTGCACCCGCAGCATTAACTAAGATATCAATTTGACCAAAATAATCGGCGGTTTTTTGCATTAAACCTTCTACTTGTTGGGGGTCGGTGATATCTGTAGAAACGGGTAATACTTCCGTTGTTTCTAAGTTTTTCGCCAAGGTTTCCAATTTCGTACTATTTCTGGCGGCTAAGACCAGTTTGGTTCCGTTTTGGGCTAATTTTCGAGCAACGGTTGCTCCGATGCCTCCCGTTGCGCCGACAATAACAACGACTTTGTGATTCATCATTCTTTACATTTCTTAACGATTGTTCTTAGTATAACAAATCTTGTCAATTTTGTAGAGACGTGCTAGGTTACACTTCTAGGGGGATTGTAATTTAACTCTCCAATCTTTATCGGTTTTTTCTAAATTAAAAGAATTGCTTAAAGTTAAGAGCTTTTGAAAATTGCCTCCTAATCTTAATTTCTTGATGATTTGAGTAATCGGAATTCCATATTTTCGATTGAATTGACTGCCTAAAATTGATAAAGAAACATGATTTTCAGAAGAATTTAAGGTTAATTCCTGCATAATTGCAATTAAGGCATTTTCCAGATCTTCTAAAGACTCAATTACAGGAAGTTGAGAGAATTCTGTTTCGGGTAAAGTGTGGGGTTGAGTTGAGGAAGGTTGAATCTCAAATAAGGTGACATAGCTGGGAGATTTTTCAGAAGGTTGATGAACGACAAAAATATGGGGATTTTTGACAAAGATATCTCGGCCTTGATAATCGGAAAAATGGGAAGCCACGACTTGGCTAACGGTTAAATGATAATTATCTTTATATAAAAAAGCAACCCGATTTAGTTTAATCCATTGGCAATGAGATCGTTTTTGCTCTAATTTAATAATTTCTTGTAATTGCACAATAAATTGATCTAAAGTCGGAATCGGCGGAATAGGAGTTAAGGAATAAGTATTGATTTGACCTGTACGGGTATTTAGCACTCTAATTTTCGATCTATTTTTACTCACTTGATAAACGGTTAACCCATGATTTTGTAAGGTATTACATAAATGAGTTAAACCGAGATCTGAAGAACAAACTAACACTTCTTTTGCCGTCGGATAGTGAACAAAAATCGAGGAACCCACCGTTGACATTTTTAAATCCGCGCTATCTTTTCCGGGGGGAACATGAATTAATTGATAACCCCGTTGATGATATTCTAAATCTTTTTTTCCCATGCTACGCCAATTGGCAAAGGCGACTTTAATTTGCACGGGATATAAGCAAATTGTTTCTAAAAATTTCTCCGTTTCCAAATCTAAGGGCAGATTTTCAACATCTAGTAATAAAATACTAATACCCACTTCGCTGGGACTTCTGCCATTCAATAAACCGTGAGAAGGGGATTGATTTGCTAAAGAATAATCCGCAAACAATAACGCTAAATCGGGGTCTGTGAGTTGTTCTAGTTTAACAATTAAGGATTTATACTCAGGAGAACGTAAAAATTCAACACTGAACAAGCGGTTTAGATAGGCTTTTAGTTTAACAAATAGTGCCTCTTGATGTCTAGCTTGACTTAATCCTTGATTAAGCTGACGAATCAATGAGGATTGATATTCAGATTGTTGCCAAGGAATATGACGATAACGGGAGTTAATCCAGTTAGGATGTTGATGCTGAAAATTCACTAATGTTCGACAAACATAGTGACTGATGGCGGGAACAACAAGGGTTCCATTGTCTTGAATTTTGCTGGCTTGCTCGAACATAACCCTGACTTGGCTACGGGTTGTCTTGTGTTATTAAGGTTAGCACGTTTAGGAGAAACCCAACAGATAAGCTATCCCTACCACAACTTACGGTTGAGATCGGGTGTGGTGTATCGCCCAGGTGACGCGCGTGAGGAGTTGCTGATTTCTACCTCAGTTGATTTGAGGTGAAATCAAGAGATTAGCAAGGCTTAAACAATCTATATCTTCTGCTAGAGAGAAAATTAAAGAAAGGGTTTGTGGAAAACTAATAACTTATTACTTATGATAGAGGAATAATTATTTTAATCTCGTTACTGTAGATTTGGATTAAAAAATAAAATCCTCTTGAAAACAGGAAAACATTAATCATGAAATCCGGCTTTTTTAGAATGGTTTCTAATATCCGTTCTTTTTTAATGCAGCTTCAAGTTCAACGTTTTTTTGCTGTGTTTTTAGTGGGCTTTGTCTTACTGAACACAACGGTTGATGTTCAAAAATATGATAGAAGTAACCCGGTTTCTAAGGAAAGAATAGACAAAGTTGCTCATCAAAAAAAATCCGATAGACCCAAAACAACCGGAGAATTTTTAGATGAAGCAGAAGGAGATGTTCCTCTGAATGAACGCTTCAAAAATATTACCAGAGATTCAGCAGAAGCCTTTAAAGATTGGGGTGAAACCTATTCAAAAGGAGTTCAGAACACGGGTGATAAATTAAAAGATAATACGGCAGAAGCAGGCAAAAATATCATTGATAAAGTTACACCGTAATTTATAGTCACGGTTGTTTCCTGCATTTCTCTAAAAATCGCTTAATATCTCCCTTACTCCTTCTCCTTCAATGAGAGGAGGATTTTTTTCTAATATTAATTAGATGACTTTCTCTTCCTGTGCCAGGAGAGAAAGTTGGGGGGTTAGGTCATACAATCCTATCCTTATTGTTCTAGGGAATGGCGAATAATTAGTCTCAAGATCCAACCGACCAACATTAATCCAAATCCCAGTAACCAAACTTTCGGTTCAATCCAAACAGCTAAAAAGAGACAGGAAACTAAACCAATATAAGCTAATATCGGAGAGTAAAGTTGTTCTTCCGGTGTTAGTTTCAAAGCAGCTAAATTAGTAATTGAATAATAAATTAAAACCGTAAAGGCACTAAATGACCAAGTAGTTTTGACATTGCCTATTAAGACTAAAACTGCGATCGCAATTCCCACAACAATAACCGCCAAAGTGGGAGTGGTTTGAGTGGTATTCAGTTGAGCTAAAAATCGAGGCAGATCGTGACGTTTTCCCATGGCAAAGACAACACGAGATAACCCTAAAATTAAGTTTAATAAAACCCCTAACATCGCCGTCATCGCCCCTAATGTGATCACCTGATTACTTCCGGGTAAAGCAAAACGATTGGCAACCTGTTCTAACGGTGCGGCTGTTATTGAAGCTAAACTTAAGGTTTCCGCCCCCACCACTCCAACTGCTACTAACGCGACTCCTAAATAAAGTAACATTGAAATCAAAAGCGTAATAATCATCGCTTGGGGAATGGTTTTTTCCGGGTCTTTAACTTCTTCCCCCATTGTGGCAATTCGTCCATATCCGGTATAGGCAACAAACATTAATGCGGTGGCTTCTAATAAATTAGGAATGGCAGAACTCGTGGACGGTAAAAACGGAAGAAAATGGTTTAATCCGGTTGCTGAAAATGCTAAAGGGAAACCTGAAATAATAAAAAACAATAATGATAAAAGCGTAATAGAAACTATAATTAAATTAGCCGTATTTGAGCGTTTGATTCCAGTATAAACAATAGCCGTTAAGACAAAAACGGTTAACAGAGCAATAGGAATGAATACACTTTGGCTGACGCCTAATACTTGAATAAGATAACCCGAAAATCCGAGGGCAGCAGTCGCGGCTGAAGCGGTTTTAGCTAATAGAAACATCCAACCCGCAATAAATCCTAACCCCGGATTGAGATATTTATAACCGTATTCATAAGTTCCCCCACTGACGGGATGGTTGGCAGCAAGTTGGGCGCTATTTAATCCATTACAAATAGCAACAAACGCGGCAAGAATAACAGCTACAATCACAGAGGTTCCTGTCAGTCCAGCAGCTATTCCAATACTAACAAAAACCCCAGTTCCAATAATGGAACCTAACCCCATACCAATGGCCCCTAAAACGCCTATCTGTCGCTTCAGGGATGGAGATTTAGTATCAGCCATGATCCATCTATCCTTAATTTAGAATTCAGTAGATCTTAGCTTACCTTAATTGTGATTTTAATTACAAATTCCTAGGTTTTAAAAGGTTTGAATTTTCAAGGAGAATAATTTGTCTTTTTTCATTAAACGTAATTCTTTTCTCATCTTGAAGTTGTTTGAGTAAGCGAGTAATAGTAACACGGGTTGTGCAACAAGCCATCGCTAATTCTTCGTGGGTCAGACGAATATTCAGACAAATTCCTTCATCAATCGGTGTACCAACTTCCTGCTTTAAGATATGAAGCAACTGATACAAACGAGTTGCTAGTTGTCGTTCTCCCGATAATGCTAATAAAGCTTCAGTTTGGTGCAGACGAGAGATCATACCCGTAAATAAAACCTGAGTTAAATCATGAGATGCTGCCACTTCAGTATGGGTAAAACTGATTAATTCAACGTGAGAGAAAGCACTCGCTTCATAAATCGGTAGAGAGGTTAATTCTGTGCCGAAAGGAACTCCTGGCCCGATTAAACCCATGAGAATTTCTTGACCCTGGTGATTGAGGGTGGTTAATTTAACTAATCCTTGAACAACATACCACAATGTTCCCTGGGGGAGGGGAATTAATTCTCCTAAATGATAACTGAGCAAAGGACGATTTTCCAGGAAAATCGTCCTTTGCTCAGAAGAATTAATCGGGCTTTGTTGTAATAAAGCAATACGTTTGCGTTCAGTCAGATCTCTTAAAACCCAATGAATACTAACTGCTTTGTTTGTTCTATCTCGGTTAATTCGGGTTATACAAGCCACATCCAAGGATCTTCCATCACGACAGGTTAATCCGATTTCCCACTCGTGAAAACAATCTCGTTCTTGTCGGCGAATGAGTTCTGAACGAAAGCATTGACGGTCTTCTTCGCGGATATATAAAGATAAAGGTTTTCCGACAATAAATTGTTCAGGAATTCCCAATAATTCTGCGGCGGCTCGATTTGCTTGTTGAATAGTTCCTTCTAAAGTTGTGATTAAATAAGGTTCTGGCGCTAAATAAAATAAATCTTCATAACGTTTGCGTTCATGAACAGAGGCTTCTAATGCTTCTGCTAAACCCATATTCTTCTGTTGTAATTCCTCCTGAGCAACTTGTAACTCTTCCAACGCCCAACCCATCTCCATGACAAAGGTAGAGCTTAACTGGGGCGTTAAACCTTTGATGGGTTCAGTACCCTGAAGTAAGGTAGAAAAGCGATTTTGCATCGCCAGAACTTGTTTAGAGAAACGATTAAGATCCATGTCCAAAGACTCTACGAGGTTTTATGGATCAAGATTATAGAAAAATTTTTTCCTTCAACATGACCTAAAGACATAAATCTTGAGTTGGGATAAAGCTGAATTCTGTCTATTGATCATTATTTATGATGATGGAGGTTTGAACCATTTTAGAACATTTAACACAATATGGGGAGGAATAGTATGACCCCCCGGAAACTCTTGATAAACAATTTCATAACCGGCTTGTTGAATTTGAGGTACAATTCTACGACTACAAGATTGAATCGGTAAAACCTGATCTTCGGTTCCGTGGGAAATAAATAAACGAGGAGTACCACAAAGTCCCGCAGGTGCCATAAATCCAGGGGAAAAGGCCATAATATGAGAAAACAAATTTCCATTGGTTAAACCCACACTTAACGCATAGGTTGCGCCATCAGAAAAACCTGCGATCGCTAAATGAGATGAATCAATATTATAGTTGCTTAAAACCTGACTTAAAGCTAAATCCATAAAGGCTAAATCAACACTAAAAGTCCCTCGAAGTCGATCCCAAGTTTGGCGACGAGAATCAATCGCTAATAAGATTAATCCTTGTGATTCTGCTAAAGGGAGAAAGGGCGTAATTCCGGCTTGGGAATTGCTACCCGCCCCATGTAACATTAAGATGAAAGGAGCAGGTTGAGCAGGATGATAACTAACGGGAATAAAAACTAAACCATCACGAGTTTTATCTAAATTTAAAGGATATAAACCCAATTTATTACTATGGTTTGGCTTCAGAGGTCGTGCTGATAAGTATCCGGTCTGAGTAGATGGGTTCATGATAATTTTGGGGGTTTAGAGGTTGTTTAAGACACTGTTCTATAAGATCTGCGGCTTGTTTAACGCCTCCCGCTTTGCGAATAGAATCCCTAATTTTTAAGGCATTTTCTGAATAAGATTTTTCGGTTAAAACTTGTTGAATCGCTTGTCGCAATCGAGCAACGTTTAAACGGCTAATAGGGATGACTTCTCCGGTTTTTGTCCAGCGAATTCGCGCCCCAGTTCCCGGTTGTTCAAAGGTAATCGGAATTGCGACTAAAGGAACGCCAGAACTTAAAGAATCTATTACCGTATTCATCCCCCCATGGGTAATCGTTAAATTGGCTTTTGCTAATACTTCAACCTGGGGTGCATACTCAACCACTAAAGGAGAACCGGGTAAGGTTTTAACTTCAGTTTCGCTCATTCCGCCCCCGTGGGTAATCACTAATTGAACGTCTAATTCTTGACAAGCTTCTGCAATTGACCGAAATAAATTAACCTTTGTATTTTGTACACTTCCTAAAGAGGCATAAATTAAAGGTTGTCCGGTCAAACGTTCATAAGGAAAGAAAACTTTTTGGGGTGATTGATTGCGAAAAGGGCCTGTATAGTAGAAATTGTTCGGTAAATTAGGAATTGGAAAATCAAAGGCTTCTGGTTGTTGACTGATATGGCAAAGTCGAGTTGAAGTTGCGCCATAAAAATGAGGATAAGGCGGTAATTTCCACTGTTGTCGATACTGATTAATTGTGTTTAAAATCGGTTGACAACTATAATCTAAAATAAAATAGGCAATTTGATTGCGAAGTTTTGCCCAAGGTTGATTTTGATATAACCAAGGGGTAAAAAAAGGAGGAACATCCCCACGACGATGAATGGCTTGACCACAGGACACAACAATTAAGGATAAATTGAGATATTCTGCAATCGTTTCTCCCACAGGTTCAAGTTGATCAACTAATAAAGCTTCTATTCCTAGTTTAGTGATCGCTTTGGGTGCATCTTGACACAAAATTTCCGTGAACCGTTGACAGAAATCGACGGAATATTGCAGAGCTTTAATTCCACTTAATTGACCCAGTTGCTGAAAGGTTTCTGCTAAGAGTCCGGGTTGATAAATAGACAGTCCAACGGGATAAAATTCTAAGCCTTCGGATTGAACTTTTTTCTCCAGATCAATCAGTTGTAAAACGGTAACTTGATGTCCTCGATTTTGTAATTCTCGCCCTAAAGCAGACTGAGGATTTAAGTGACCGGGATAGGGGGGGCAAATAATACCAAAATGCGTCATAAATCATTAAGGATCAGGATTTATAAATAGCAGAGATATACTTAATTTTGCAAAAAAATACTATCACTGACATCATCCTTAATGTTGACTATTAGCGGTTAACTGTTAACATTTAACTGTTCACTTTTAACCGAAGTTTTATTAACGTTAACTGGATGGAAATTCATCAATATGGGCATTAGCTTTAAGATGTAACCAACCTGATGTAATTTCAAATTGATCGAGGGTTAGGGTTGTCCCTGCTTTTTCCAAATTTTTGAGATCAAGAATTTCGCTAAAGGTCGTGAAAAGATGAGTAATTTGTTCAGGAGGAAGGGAAGACGGCGTAGCTAAGGGAAACAGTTCAAGTAATAAGGTTTTGCGATCGCTATTAATTTTAGGAATTGCCATGAAAGTGAGTTCTGGATCTTCTCCCAGTCCCTCCCTAGGATTAATTTTAAAGGCAATTCTACCATTTTCCAGTAACTTTAACTGAACGGTTTGTTGCAATTTACGATGAAGAGCTTCATGGAGGTTGCCTTCATTAACCTCTAACTCTAGTTTACCTTCTGAAGGATGAACTAATTTAATTTTTCCCCGAATTGCACTCATAGGTTGAACCGTAACTTGACCAATATCTAATTTAAAGATCTCTATTTGCAGAGGATTTTGCATTGTGAGATGATTAATTTTAATAGCAATATGATCAATATCTCCATGAGTAATTTTTTGCAGATTCGTTTCAATATCAACTTCTAATTTTTGTGCCTTAATTTGGGTAGAAAGGGCAACTTCTGCAATTTTATTCAGGGTTTGTTTAGCAAATCCAGTTTTTTCTGACATCATTTTTCCAGGGAGGGTAAAAGATTAAGGGTTAAGTTCAAGGTTACGAGCGTTAGGAAGTTGCCACCAAGGAACATTAGGATATTGATGGTGTTCTTGATGATAACCAAAGTGATAACAAGTCATAAATGACCAAAAAACAGGTAATGAATTACTTTGGGCACAGTGTTCATTTTGATATCCTCCTTGAGGTTCTCGATGGGTGAGAAAAGTTCCAAAATAAAACAATTGAAAGGAACTAAAGATAAACGGAATGATCCAAAATAAAGCCAAATTAAGGATAGAGATATGAAATAAAAATTGCAGGCTATGGAATACAAATGCTAATTTAATTAACCGCCACCAACTCCAGTATCGGATCATAAAATAGAGATACCAAGAAATGAGACTTTGATGCTCACCATCATGGAAGTCAGGATCATGATCGCTGGCGGGGTAGCGATGATGCAGCCAATGTTTTTTGAGCAATTCTTCATAGGAGAATAATCCATAAAACGTGACCGCAATCGACCCAATTAAATGATTTAGCTTTAGATTATTAGGATAAAGAGAACCGTGCATGGCATCATGAGCCGTAATAAACAAACCTGTATATAAAAAGGTTTGTAGAAGCAGGGCTAACCCAATTATAACCCAATTAGTTTGAGGCAGATCTAAAGATAAAAATCTGATAAAGCAAACTGTCCAGATTGCTATAATAGTGAGGGCAATCCATAACCCAGCTTGGGTTTTTATTGTTGAGTTAATCTGAGACTCAGCAGAATTTTTATGGCTTGCTAATTCAGGAGGAATAGAATCTTGGATATCAAGATAGTGGTAATCTAAGACTGACGGATTAGACATAAAAAATTCTGTATTTTTATACACCATAAATAGTTGCTTTATTTTTTATTGATCACACAAAATATTCAGCGACACTGTTCTGAGTTTACGGAATTCATATCAAAAAGCTGTCTATCAAAAGAAATAAAAAAAATGGTTGATAGCTCATCCTATAGGATTAATAAATGGAAGCCTTAAAATATTCTTTAATTTTCATTTGTAATTCATCAGCCTTCACGTTTATTGAATGAGCATACAGCTTACAAAATTTGTTTACATTTTTAACTATCATTAGGAAGATCACAAGAATAGGGAGCTACGGGTAATCTTAGATTAAGGATTAAACCCATCCGTTAAAAATGTTGTAGGGGATGTTATGGAATTTCAACTATTTGCACCCCAGAATAAAGCCGCTTCCTTAATGGGGTGTTTTTCTAATGGGCAAGAAATCCCAATGCAGAAAGATGAGTCAGGTTATTTTCAAACTCAAATTGATTTAGCGGATGGGATTTATCAATCTAAATTTAGAGTGCGATCTAATACCGAATCAACCCCTAAAATTAGATTGGTATATGAAGTTTAACGCCACACAAAGCTAAGTCTTCAAGATGTAATAATTGCCGGAACAATATTCAATAGGAATACCGAATAAGAAACAGATACTCAATAAAGCTTGAGATTAAATTATGGCTTTAGATTGAAGAATAAATCATTGATTTTGATTAGGATCAAACTATTCAAGAAATTAATTGTTAATCTAACTAAAGGCTTAATTTTATGATATTCCCATTGATTATTTTCTATCCTCCTGCTCCTACACCGCCTGTCATCGCTCAAATTAGCCCCATTCCTGACCCAACGGTTCCTGATCCACTTCCGAACCCAAACCCCCTTCCTGACCCCATTCCCAACCCTATTCCCAACCCTATTCCCAACCCTATTCCCAACCCCGACCCTCTTCCTGATCCAGTCCCTCCCATTCCTCAGCCTGTCCCTGGGCCAATTCCTCAACCTGTACCGGGGCCAATTCCTCAACCGTTATAAGGGTTTTTAAAGTTTAATACCCAAGACTTGGGTGAACGCACCTCTGGCTTGGGTTACGATTATTTGGATTTCTATAGCAATCCCAAATAGGTTGTAATCATTTAAAACTGATATGAAACAGCTAGAAGTATTACCCCTGTTCCCTGTTCCCAGTTAAGCTGTTCCCTTTTGAGCAGAAATTTTGGATACAAATCAAATAGGATTGCTATATATCAAATTTAATTGTGAGTCGCTGCTCCTATTATTAACACCACAATACAAGCCAATAAAGCCAATGTACTTACTACACCAACTTGCGAACTAATCCGTGTCAGAGCAGGTAAATCGCCTTTTTTTTGAACTTGCCACCAAATATAAATTGCAATAGCAGTCGCCACTAAAATATATACAATCACGGCTAAATGAATACAATCAATCAGTGTTAAATAAGCCATTGAACCTAAGTCGCCGCTATTACTACGCAGACTCAAAATAACGGCAAATAGGGAAGTTCCGTGTAGTCCAAAGCGGGCTAGAAGTGATCCGATATCTGGCTCATAAAGAAAGTAGGAAACTAAACATAATCCTATCGATGCCAATGCTCCAGCAATCATTTTAAAAAAGCCAGTAATATTTGTGCGCTGTAATTCAATCATAATTTCTAATCGGGAATATGCACTGGCTGCACCGGGTGGTAAAGTTGGATTACCAAAGTTAGAGAGATACTGTTTATCAATAGCATTAAGGGTAAGTTTCTTGATTTTCCAACCCTCTAATTTAATATCCTGATCTATAGAAGAATTAGCGATATCGGGTTGATAACTAAATGAATGAATATCATCTTCCGTTTCTTCAAAAATAATTTTTAGCTTTTGTTTATCAAATGGAAAATTTCGCATATTCCAATCATGACGAAATGTTCCACTTACCTTTTTTTGAACCCAAATTCCCTTAGATGTAGGAATAGTTAAATTGTTAGGTGTGTCTATTCTAACAGCATTCATAAATTCCAGAGAATCAAAGGGATTTTTTTCGCCTTTATCAATGAGGCTCCAGAGCCAGAAGTTTGCTGAAAATGAACCATTAGAAATGTTAAAGTCACTAAGTGTATCTATGAAGATACCTATAGGCGCTTGCTGTTTTTGGGTTAGTGTTTTTGCTTGGACTGGTAATGGGTTCTGAATGAGAAGAATAATTAGACAACCCAAAAAGAGTGCTAATCTGATCAGACGTTTAGGTAATATCATATAATTTGAGCCTTCAAAGTCACTAAACCAAGATTAGTCGTGGATTTAGTTTGATCATTGATGATACCGGACATCGAAAAAGCCGGAACTTGACATTGGGAGTCCGACGGCAATATATCGAGGAAATTGGCAAAACAGACAATGGAATCGTCGCAGCGACTAGCCATCTTTATGATGGGAAAAAGATCTCACCCTTACATTATAGAATTATATCAAAAAGCAGATGTCGATTGCCAGATTATTTGTCAGTAGTGACAGATTGTTGTCCTTGTTAACATCTTGGAAAAAAGAAGAGGAACTGAACTTTTTCAATACCAGGGCCAATTCCTCAACCGTTATACGGGTTTTAAAGTTTAATTCCGAGGACTTGGGTGTAGGCACCTCTGGCTTGGGTAACACCAATAGTTCGTTGAGAAGCTTCCATCATCGGACGGCGTAAACTAACAACAATAAATTGAGCTTGTTCGGTTTGACTTTTAATCATTCTAGCCAATCTTTCCACGTTTGCCCCATCTAAAAACATATCAACTTCATCAAAGGCATAAAACGGGGAAGGACGATATCTTTGTAGAGCAAAAATAAAGCTTAAAGCCGTTAAGGATTTTTCACCTCCTGACATTGAAGTTAACCGTTGAACGGGTTTTCCTTTGGGGTGAGCAATTAAATTTAACCCACTACTAAAGGGGTCTTCTGGGTTATCTATTTCTAAATAACCATCCCCTTCAGACAGTTGAGCAAAAATGGTTTGAAAGTTCTCATTAACCGCATCAAAGGCTTCTTGAAAAGCGCGACGGCGTAAGGTGGTAAAATTCTCAATTCTTAATAATAATTCGGTTCTTTCCCCTTCTAAGGTGGTTAATTTTTGGGTTAATTCTTCTAACCGAGCTTGAGTGCGTTCAAATTCTTCTAACGCTAACATATTTACAGGTTCTAAGGCTTCCATACGTTTTTGCAGCGATCGCAATTCTCGCTGTAAACTGGCTAAATCTAAATTTTGAGGAATATTCGGTAACGGTTCAGGAAGTTCAGTCCGAATAGCGGCAATTTGTTCTAATTTAATTGTTAATTGTTCCCGTCTTCCCTGTTGGGTTTCCTGTAATTTCTCAATTTGCCAATCTAATTGTTGTTTGGCTAACCGCAATTCTCCTAACTGATTTTCTACCTGATCCCGTTGTTTTTTCTCCTCTCCTAATTTCGCTTCCACTTGGGAAACTTTTACACGGGTTTGTTGAATTTTTTGATGAATTTCTGCCGATTGAGTCTTGACAGTTTCTAATTTTTGTGTTAAAGATTTCTGTTCTTGACGAATCGTTTCTAATTTCTGATTTCCCTCTTGAATTTTCTCCTGTAAACGGGTTTGTTGATTCTCAATTTCAATTAACCGTTGTTGCACGGTTCTGAGGGCATTTTCTTTTTGTTGTAACTCAGTTTCCTGACTTCTTAATACCCCTTGAAGTTGTTGCCATTCACTATGACTATGGGTGGCTTCTAATTGCGCTAATACTTCCCGATCTTGTTGTAATTTCGTTTCTAAAGTGGGAATTTCTGCCTCTAAATTCTTTAAGCGAATTTGGGCGGTATTAAATTCTTGGGTATTTTTTTCTAATTGCGATCGCAATTGTTCTTGTTGATTTCTTAACGTTTTAATTTCCGACTCTAATAAGGAAACTTGCTGTTGATGATCTCGCAAGGTTTGTCTAACTTCGTTGAGTTGTTGCGATCGCAATTTCACCGTTTGACTCGCTTCTTCAATACTGCGGTTACACCGTTCTAAAATTCGTTCAATTTCCTCTAACCGTTCTTTCAAAGCTGCAATATTTCTCGCTTCGGCTGACCCTTGATCTGTGCCAAAATGTAAGGTAGACCGAGACGAAACACTTCCCCCCGTCATGGCTCCGGTTGTTTCTAATAATTCCCCTTCTAAAGTCACAATTCGATATTGTCCTAAAACTTTTCGAGCATTACTTAAATTATTAAAAACTAAAGTATTGCCAAAAACATAAGCAAAAATATCTTGATATCGCGGTTCATATTCGATTAAATTCACCGCTAAATCAATTAACCCTTGTAAATTTCTCATCGTGGCTAAATTAGGAAGATTTGAACGATTTCCCTGAATTTTATTTAACGGTAAAAACGTTGCTCGTCCCGCTTGTTGACGCTTCAAAAATTCAATCGCCGCCGCCGCCACACTATCATCTTCTACCACAATATGACCCAACCTCGCACCCGCCGCCGTTTCCAAGGCTAACTGATATTGGGGTTCAACTTGTCCCAACTGACACACCAACCCACAAAGCCCGGAAATACCCGACTGAGCAATAATTTTAGTCGCATAACTTCCCGTCGCCTCCTGTTGGGCTTGGTGTTGCGCTTCTAATTTATCCAATTTGCGCTGACGTTCCCGTTGTTCCTGTAACAGACGGGTTTGGGTTTCCTGTTGTACCTGTAAGTTGGTTTCCGCCTCCGTCACCTGTTGGGTTAGAGTCGCCACCTGTTGAGACGTTGCATCCCGTTGAGTGGTAGCACCTTCCAGTGCTATTGTTTTTTGCGATAACTCCTCGCCCAAGGTCGCCAAAGACTGTTGCTGCTCAGAAAGTTGTCGTTGCAACTGTTCAACTCGTTCCCGCAGCCGCGCTTGTTCCGTGCGATGGGGGTCAAGGGTTTTTTGTAAGGTTTCAATTTGTCGGTGCAGTTCCGTTTGTTGCACCATCCAGCTTTCGGCTTGTTGTGCCACCTGAGAGGTCGCCTCCCGACTCCGTTCTACCGTGGCTTGCAGAGTATCCCGTTCCCGTTGTCGTTGACCCAAATTTAAGGTTTCCTGGTCTTTTTCAATAGCTAGAGTATCCAGGGTTTGATATTGTTGACGGAGTTCTTGTTCGGTTTGGTGAATTTGGGTAACGGTTTGTTGCAGGGCGGTTTCCAGTTCCGCAGACCGAGTTTGGAGTTGACGCTGTTGGGCTTCTTCGGTGGCCAAACTCGACTGAAGGGCGATGAGTTCTTCCTCTCCCATCGCCTTAACATGAGCGTTGAGGGCTTCGAGTTGTACCGAGGTGGTGTGAATTTGTTGATCTTTTTGTTGACGTTGTTCGTTGAGTTCCGTTAACGTGCGATCATCTGCTTCTATTTGTTCTCGCAGTCGTCCTTGTTGTTGTTGTAAGGTTTGATAATTAAGAACCGTTTCCCATTGACTTTTTTGTTGAAATTCTTCTCGAAGTTGTTGATATTTTTCAGCTTTTGAACGATCCTTATCTAAGCGATCGCGTTGAGCAATTAATTCTTGTTCTACAATACGACTGCGTTCTTCTCGATCCTTAACCGCATCTAATTTTTCCTTAGCTAAGGTAATTTTTCGATCAAAGGAAGCCACCCCCGCCAACTCATCAATAATTTCTCGACGTTCACGGGGTTTCATCGTAATAATACCCGTCACATCTCCTTGTAAAACGACGTTATATCCTTCAGGATATATTCGCAATTTATTCAACTGTTCATGCAGTTCTGTTTGAGTACAAGCTTCCCCATTAATATAATAAGTCGAGGTATAAGTTCCCTGTTTTGTAACCCTTAATTTCCGCGCAACCGTCCATTCTAAATCAACAGGCTCTCCCAGTGGAACAGGCATCTTGCCTGTCTCTGTCTCAATTTCTAATCCCGTTTCTTCCCCTAACTCTTCCATTTCCGAGGATAAACCATTATCCGTCTCATCACTATTTCTTCCCAAAGGTTCGCCGTCATAGTCCGACAAGTCAAACGTCACCGTTACAAGGGTTTCAACGGTAGTTTTACGACTTTGGGCGTTATTCACGAGATCGGGTAAACGTTCCGCCCGCATTCCCTTAGAAGAGGATAACCCCAAAGCAAATAATAACGCATCCAGAATATTCGATTTACCCGAACCATTCGGCCCAGAAATGACCGTAAAACCCGGTAGTAATGGGACTGCTGTTGTCCCACCAAAGGATTTAAAGTTAGTCAGTTCGACGCGCTTGATATGAACCATTTGGGCGGATGTAAACGAATCATCTTAGTCAGGACAACTCAAGGGGGTAGTTGTCGGAAGAATCAACAATATTATCAGTTTAGCGTTAATCAAGCAAGGATGAGGGCATTTTTCAACTATACCATCTATAAATCGAGAGATGGGTAGCCCAGTTTTTTTAGGGAACAACGAGTTAACATTTATCTAACCCGTCTCAATCAGTTATAAAAATCCATTACAATTGATAACAAGATTTCTAAAAAGTAGGTGATAGGATGTCTCCAATTCTCACTAATCCTCAACCCAGTCAGTCTGAACCGATGACTCAAGCTTACTCTGAAGTGTCGTTTATGGAATTACTAAACGAAATCCAAAAAACGCCTAGAGAATATTGGTTTCATTTGTTCAAAATTCTGCACGCATTTAGAGAAAGTGTTACCCTTAAACCTGAACAGTTAACCTCTGTTGAAAAACAAACTGAATCTGGATCTCAGGAGTCAGAAATTTTAGTTAACCAGCATGAAGCACTTAAGGCATTAACAAAACAATGGATGGAAGAAGGAGACGAAAAAGAACAAACAGAAACTTGGGAATATTTGCGGCAAGCACTGGAAGAAGATTCAGTTAAAATTTGATAAGGGTTGCTCTGAGTCAATTAATTTTACTCGATACCAGAAGAAATCAACGGAAATCAAGTGATTGTTGCCACGACTAATGTTAAACATTTATCATTATTTGTGGATGCTAGAGAATGGCAGTCTATTGAAGTTAGCGATCGCTAATTTATGATATTATTAAATTCAGGAAAAATCAATCATGCAAAGTTTATATGAACAGGATTTCTATGGCTGGACACAAAAACAAGCTCAGTTACTCCGTGAACAACAATGGCATCACTTGGATCTGAACAATTTAATTGAGGAAATAGAATCTTTGGGAAGACAAGAACGCCAACAATTAAGAAATAGACTCAGTATTTTAATTGCCCATTTATTAAAATGGGAATATCAACCCACAAAACGTAGTCGTAGTTGGTTAGCAACCATTCGGGTACAACGGATTGATTTAGAGCAATTACTAGAAGATAGTCCGAGTTTAAAACCCTATCTAACAGAAGCGATTCAAAAAGCTTATATTAAAGCTGTAGAATTAGCAGCAAGTGAAACGAATTTACCCTTAAAAACATTTCCGTCTGAATGCCTTTATCCTCTTGAACAAGTATTAGATAATCGCTTTTACCCAGGAGAACCAAGTATTGAATTAGAGGAAAACTAATTCCCTCAATAAATCTCAATAACTCGACCTGCTAAAGTTTGAGATACAAGCAGCCGCAGTAGTACCAGAAACCGGGTTTCTGAAACTCTTTTAATTTGTAGTAATTAATATAAAGGAGAAACCCGGTTTCTAAGATTTAATATCGTGATAGAATAAATCAGGGAAATACGAGGAGATTAATACTAAATGGAAAATACAGGGGTATTAGATGCAGTCATGGGAGGAATGGCGATCGCAATTGTGATCGGAGGGTTAATCATGCTATTTAAAGGCATTTCATCGATGCCTAAAAACTAATGGTAAAATTGATTAACGTTAAACCCATTAGAAAAATATTGCGTCCCGTGAATTTTCAATCAATTATTGCCACCCTGAATCAATTTTGGAGCGATCGCGGCTGTTTGATTGCTCAACCCTATGATACCGAAAAAGGGGCGGGAACAATGAATCCCCATACCTTTTTACGCGCTATTGGCCCCGAACCTTGGTCTGTCGCCTATGTCGAACCTTGTCGCCGCCCCACCGATGGCCGTTATGGAGAAAACCCCAACCGTTTTCAACATTATTATCAATATCAAGTCTTAATTAAACCGTCTCCTGATAATATTCAAGAGATGTATTTAGACTCCTTGAGACTATTAGGAATTAACCCCGAAGATCATGATATTCGTTTTGTAGAAGATAACTGGGAATCTCCCACATTAGGTGCTTGGGGTGTGGGCTGGGAAGTGTGGTTAGATGGGATGGAAATTACTCAATTTACCTATTTTCAACAATGTGGTAGTCTTGATTGTCGTCCCGTTTCCATTGAGATTACTTATGGCTTAGAACGTTTGGCAATGTATCTGCAAAATGTCGATGCCATGACTAAAATTTCTTGGACAGATACCATTAATTATGGGGACGTTCACTTACAAGGCGAAATTGAACAATGTACCTATAATTTTGAAGCCTCTAACCCAGAATTCTTGTTTACCTTATTTGGATTATATGAACAGGAAGCCGAACAATTAATCGAAAAAGGGTTAGTTTTACCGAGTTTAGATTATGTTCTCAAATGTTCCCATAGCTTTAATTTATTGGATGCTAGGGGGGTAATTGCGGTTACAGAACGGACTCGTTATATTGGTAGAATTCGTAATTTAGCCAGACGAGTCGCCCAACGTTATTTAGAACAGCGAGAACTCTTAAATTACCCCTTAAAAAAATAGCCTCAAGTCGGGTGCGTAAGCTCAGAGTACGCACCGCTTCATTGATTAAAAATCATCATAATTGTCTTCCTCGATCTCATCAGGTTCTATAAAATTATCATCCTCACTGCTGTCAATAATATCATCCTTTTGGCTTAATAAAATAGCTGTTTTAGAAGTTTGTTTTTCTCCTAAATCAATCATTTGACCTTTGAAAAATTCAGCTAATTTCTGAGAAGCCATCATAACAGCTTCAGCATCCATTTCTTCAGGAGTTAATTCAACTTTTTCAAGTGGAACAGGCATCTTGCCTGTTTCCATTTCCGGTTTCACCTGATCTATTTGATCAGATTCTCGAATATCCTGATCAGGAGATGAAGAAATTTGGTGTTGTTCTTGATGATTAATTGAAGAATTTGGTGATATTTCTGGAGAAGAAACCTTAGAATTCTCCACCGGGGAATAAGAAGGAGATGGGGGAGTGACTTCTTGTACGCGATAAGCAGACGTTCCTCCTCCGGTATCAAAATTAATTTTAACCGGATGACCAAAAACCTGTTGAAATGCTTTTTCTAAACTGGATAATTTTTGCTTGGTTTGCGCCATTTTTAGTAAAGTTGAAGAAGCCATTTTAATCATAGCAACTCCGGCATTATATTGAATTAAACGACCTTGTTGACGAAACATTTGTTGTGTTCCGAAAGGTTGAACATAAGCTAATACTTGTTGCCAAATTTGTTCTATATTACCATCAATAACAACAGGAGGTTCTGCGGGAGTTGCCGGAATTTCTGATTTAACTTGAGGTTGAGGTTCTGGGTTAGATGTTGGTTGATAGACAGGAACATTAACGGGGTTTTGGGGAGGAGGTGAAGGTTCTGAACGTTGTACATATTGAGGTGGAGTTTGAACCGTTGTTTGAGGGTTTTGAACAACAGAAACCGTTTGGGTGACAACGGATTTTTGTAACGCTGCGGGAAGTAACCCTAATAAGGTAATTTCTAACCATAAACGCGGTTGAGTGGTATGTTTAATTTGAGCTTCACTTTCCCGCAAATGCTTCTGACCTGCTAAAATAATGGTATGATCCCAATGTTGAGAAAATTGACATAATTTTTCCCAAGTGGGTTGAGTTAAGGCAACTAAATCTGGACGATCTGGTGCGCTTTTAGCAATTAATAAATCTCGATAAAATCCGGCTAAATTTTGCAGAACAATTAAAGGTTCCCGTCCTCGGTTGAGAAGCTGACGAATACAGTCTAAAATAATCGCTGTATCTCCTGAGTTAATAGCTTCTAATAAACTGATTAAATCTCGTTCAGGAACCGCCCCTACCAAATCCCAAACTTTTTCAACGGTAATTTCACCGGATAATAAACTAAGTTGATCGAGTAAACTTTCCGCATCTCGTAACCCCCCTTGGGCAATTTGAGCCACCATAAAAATAGCATCGGACGCAATATTAATATTTTCCTGTTGAGCAATATACTGTAAATGTTTCACCATTGAATCTAACGGAATTCGTCGAAAATCAAACCGTTGACATCGGGAAATAATGGTAGCTAATACCCGTTGTGGATCGGTGGTTGCTAATACAAATACAACTCGATCTGGAGGTTCTTCTAAGGTTTTTAATAAGGCATTAAACGCTGCCGTACTTAACATATGGCAGTTATGAACTAAAAGTCCATTAGCGACGAAATTATGATGATCTTCTACTTCAATATCATAAACTTTAGTGATTTCTCCGACCTGAACAGATACCACTGTTTCTAAACTTGTATTCCATTGACGGGATTGAATACTGTTCAAAGAACGTTCCACACCCACATTCACAGGAGATAATATCTTCATTCCTTCTCTGACGTTTTTGGCTTGTATCCATCCTGTTTCTGTTCTCAACAAATGATTATCTGTACATCTAATTTCGCAATTATTCGTTTTAATAATCAGGGTAGAACGTTCTCCTTGATCTAACCATCGAAGAACTTTTTTATATTCCCAAATTTCTTGATCTTCATTATAACTTAAAACTTCTTTTCCTTTCAATTGGGGCTGATCAATTCGGATTAGTCCGTCACGGGTTTGAACTAAACTATCTCCAGTTAAACATTCATCAATCACATACACTTTATACCGACATTGAACGGGGGCAAATTGCGATCGCTCAATTAATTCTCGAATATTATCAACCCCGGTATTACTAGCAGCATCAATTTCAATCACATCCAATGTTGACCCATTGGTAATGCCTTTACAAACATCACAAACACCGCAAGGGGTGGCGGTCGGCTTCCCAGTGGCCAAACAATTTAAAGATTTGGCTAAAATTCTCGCACTAGAGGTTTTTCCCGTTCCTCTTGGCCCGGTGAAGAGATAGGCGGGAGCGATGCGTTGAGACTCGATCGCGTTGGTGAGGGTGGTGGCGATCGCTTCTTGTCCGACCAAATGGGCAAAGGTTTGGGGCCGATATTTGTGGTGTAGGGGCTCGTAACTCACAACGTAACACCAAAATCAAGGGAACAGGAAACACTCTTAGCTCGAATTGCAGTAGAGTAGAAAGATAAACTGGGCTTGTAATGTAGCATAAAAACTTAAGGATGACCGTATTGCTGAGAGGGAATTGTCCAGCATCACTGTTTAGGATGGAATCAGTACAATTTTACACCTTGAACTGACCTGAACCATTCACTGAGTTTTACCCAAATCCTAGGCAATGTAAGTGAATTTTTGATAACTTAGAGTTAAGTAGGGTCATCTTGGCAAGATCAGGGAGTTAATGGGGTTTCTCTTAATAACCTGATCGGAAATTTATCAAACTGAAAAGGGTGCAATTTCGGACTGACATTAAAGGAGAGAAACACTGACGATTTCCAAGCAATAAATTCAGCACGTTAAAAAACTACAGAGCCAGGATTTTTGCCCTGTTTTTATTTTAACGTATTCTGAATCTATTGAAACCTTTTAACCCCAAATTGAGTAAATTAAGTATACAGCTTAGTCATTATAACGTATGTCTAATCAACTGATCAGTGTTCAGCCTTGGCTGGCAGCAACTCCCCCTAAACCCAATCCCGCTACCACTAGCAAACTGGGTAGTGATGCAATTTGGATGGGTGCGTCTGGTGTTTTGTTGTTGTTACTGTTAGGAAGTATTATTTTTTTTCAACTCAAAACTCGTTCCCTGGACAAACAATTAAAAACGGAACTGTTTAGGAATAAAGAACTCCAAAAAAAATATAAATTGGCAGTCGGTACAATTGCCAAAATGGAGAAAAATCCCGATTTAATTCATTCACGGGAATTTAACTTAGATTATTTGAGAATGCGGATGGCTGAGGATGTTTTCCACTACGCCATTATCGTTCAAATTAAGATGAAAGTTAAACAACAAATCTCCATTGCTCTTCGTCCAACGCAAGCCGCCGTTGGAGAACAAAGTAATGCAGGAACAGCCCGCCAAGTCGATTCTATCTTTGATGTTGAATATGAAACAGGTATTGCTGGAGATACTAAAAAACGGGTGTTATTTCGTATCCAAATTCGCCTAATGAAATTACCCACTCAATCCACATCAACAACCATAAATGAAATTATTGATTGTTTGGAAACCTATTTAAGTCCTACCGATGAACATGATAATTGGCAACCCACCATCCAAGGACGTATTGTTCATATTGAATGGGATCAAAAAGCAAAACCGACTCCCTTGTTAGTCTTAGAACAATCCAATGAAGGGGTGAATGTTACCTTCCGCACAACTCGACCTGGAGGAGTTAAAGCCTCACCCCATGATATGGATTCTGGAGATCTCAGCCAAGGTAGAACTCAAGGCAAAACTCAAGGTAAAACCCAAGGTAAAAAACGCAATAAATCAGAAGTTACAAAATCGAATTAACAACTGGAAGTAGATTCACCCAGGCAAACTGAACTGAACTAAACAAGGGAATTATTTTTTAAGCCGTTAGGTTTCTACACAATCAAACAAAACCGTTGTCATATAATAATTTGCCCAGTTTTGACCAAAGGCTTTTTCCAGGACACGGCGAGTTTTATCGTTTTGTTGTTGTTGTGTACAATAATGCTTTTGACCCGCAATCATTTCCAATTTTTGTTCTTCGGAAATAGGAGATTGAGCGATCGCATATTCACAATGAACTTTCAAATATTGAGTAACAACTTGTAAAAATTGCGTTTCTTCTTCCGGTGTTGTGGGTCGTACAAATAAACAAAATTCTGAAAAAATATCTCCCCAAGTCGGAACTTCACGGGGATGGGAAAAAGATTGTTGGGGTTGTGGTTGTAATTGTTGTTGATAAGATAACGGTAAACTACGGTCTAAATGGGTTGGGGATAAATCAACAATGGCGGCACTAATTTGCCCCCGTCCCCCGACTAAATCAGCCCCAAACATAGGAATATCATATTCCACTCTGGGAAACATCACACAATGAAGAATATCCAGGGTTTCGCCAACTCTAGCTAATTCTAAATGCAGCTTACGAAAGTGTTGGGTTTGATAGCATCTATTCTCAATAATGAGTTTTTCCCCTTCTAGGCGACCCTCCACATACCCTAAATCTTCAGGGAGATGGTAAGGTTCTAAATCCAAATATTGACTCCAACTCACTTCAATTTGGTTGGCGAGTTGGCGGATGAGGGAGTGTTGTTGTTCTCGAATGGAAACAGCAGAAGTATTGACCATTATAGGATTTTACCCATGACAAGTTTATATTTAAGAATATCAGTTTAGGATATAGTTTGACTCAGTAGGCTGGCAGAACAAGGAGTTTAAGATTATGTTTGGTTTAGGATGGCCGGAAATCGCGATTATTTTAGTCGTGGCACTCTTAATTTTTGGCCCGAAGAAAATACCTGAAATTGGAAAAAGTTTAGGTCAAAGTCTACGAGGGTTTAAAGATGAACTCTCTAACCCTCCCGATGAATCTGAGTCTATTTCAGAAGAGACTGAACAAAATTCCCATAAATCTTGATCAGTTGGGTATCCAGTGTCGGATATTGCGTTAATTATTTTTATCTTTTTTCTAATTGGACGCACTATTCCGACCGGGGTAATTTTGACTCAATTGAGTTCAAATTTTAACGACGGGGTGAATTTAAGGAACGAATAAAATTAAGAATTTCTTGATCACGGGGTTTAAATCTTAAGGCGGTTAATGCTGAAGTCCTAGCTTGTTGATATTCCTTCATTTTAGCTAGAATTTGAGCTTTTAAGATCCACAATTGAGGATTTTCTGAATTTAAAGCTAAAGCCTTTTCAGCCGAATTTAACGCTTGAGAATAAAGTTGTAATTTTAATAAGATTTCGCCCCGTAGCTGCCAAACTTTTTCTTGTTGTTTATCTAATTTTAACGCTTGGTCAAAGGATAGAATTGCTTCTTCATAATTTTTTAATTGCTCATAAGCCATGCCTCGATTTGTCCAAGCTTCAACGAAATCTGGTTTTAAATTTACAACTTGCTCATAGGATTTAATCGCCTGTTCATATTGTTTTAAATGATTCATCAATAAATTTCCCCGCAGATACCAAATTTGATAATCATCGGGTTTAATCTTAATAGCGATATTCCAGGCTGATAACGCATCTTCATACTGTTGTAATTTAATTAAAACTTTACCTTTTTCTCGCCAAGCTAAATAAAAATCGGGCTGAATTTGTGTCGTCCGAGAATAAGCTTCAATTGCTTCTGAATACTGCTTTAATTGTGCTAAAGTATTACCCCGTCCGTACCACGCGGGATAAAAATTAGACTGAATGGCTAGGGCTTGATCAAAGGCATTTAACGCCTCATACCATTGTTCTAATCTGTAGAATTGATTTCCCCGGTTTGACCACTCTAAAGCCGTTGATTCTCCCCCTAATTCCGGGGCTTTTAAAACTTGATTAATTGATTGTAATTCCGTTGCTTTTAGGGGTGAAGGCGGTTGACGAGTGATGTTTAAATTTAACCCAATTCCTGATTGTAAAAACTTCTGAATGGGAATTCCCGCACTATATCCTAAAGTCACACGGGAAACTGATCCGAATTCGGGATTTTCAAAGATTTGTCCTTCGGATTTTCCATGAATTCCAATCACCCGACCCTCAGTATCTAAAATGGGTGAGCCACTCATTCCCACTTGTGTCCGATTCGTATAAAATAAATCATATCCTCTGGTAAAGGGTTCTTTAATTAAGGTAGCTTTTTCCGCTTCACCCATTAATACTCCGGCTGTAAATAGTCGTCTGCGGTCAGCAAAAGGTAATTTAGAATCCGGCCATCCTGAAATAAAAATATATTGAGCTTTCCGCTCATAATCATAATCTGCTAAATGGGCAATGCTATAAATTTTATCACTGGTAAAAGACAAAATTGCTAAATCAATACCCGGTAATTTTATTACTTGATTGTAATCAATAGGATACTGTTCTCCATCAACGGTGATAACGGTATATTCATCAGGAGTTTTAACAACATGATTCGCCGTTAATACAGAATAAGTATTGTTATTTTTAGCAATAATCACTCCCGACCCTGAATTTACCCCTTCAATTAATACTGTAATCGGTTGACTGATGCGGTTGATTTCTTGGGCGGTTAATGCTATTGTTTTAGAATTAAAAATTAAAACAAATATCAAGCTCGTGATTGTAAAAACCCCTAGTTTAAAACCTCGATAACCGATGAATTGAAAACCCATTTTTGCTCTTCCTAATTTTTTCTGAATGATGACTGCTTATTACTTCCAGTAACTTCAGATTCATCCGGTTCCGGTTTCTCATTCCCCCCAAAACTGGAAAAGAGTTTCCTGGCTAAAATTGCTATAAACTGAAACAAGGGATTTTTACCCTAAATTTTGGTGTCCCAATGCACAAAGCGTAATTATGCTTGCGAAACGAATTTTGCCTTGTTTGGATGTTAAAGCGGGTCGAGTGGTGAAGGGGGTGAATTTTGTTGATTTGAAAGATGCTGGAGACCCCGTAGAACTGGCGGCGGCTTATAACGATGCAGGAGCCGATGAATTAGTCTTTTTGGATATTACGGCGACCCATGAAGACCGAGATATTATTTTTGATGTGGTCTATCGCACGGCGGAACAAGTGTTTATTCCCTTAACCGTCGGGGGGGGAATTCAAAACTTAGATATGATTAAAAATTTGTTAAGAGCCGGGGCGGATAAAGTTAGTATTAATTCGGCGGCGGTTCGTGATCCTGACTTAATTAATCGAGCCAGCGATCGCTTTGGGGTACAGTGTATTGTGGTAGCCATTGATGCTCGTCGTCGCAGTGATCCTGATAATCCGGGTTGGGATGTTTATGTCCGAGGCGGTCGAGAAAATACCGGAATTGATGCTCTCAAATGGGCAAAAGAAGTGACGCAACGAGGCGCTGGGGAACTGTTAGTTACGAGTATGGATGCGGATGGAACCCAGGCGGGATATGACTTAGAATTAACGCGAAAAATTGCTGAATCTGTGGAAATTCCGGTGATTGCATCGGGGGGTGCAGGTACTTGTCAGCATATCTATGAAGCGTTAACTCAGGGAAAAGCGGAAGCTGCTTTGTTAGCCTCCTTATTACATTATGGTCAATTACGGATGGAAGAAATTAAAACCTATTTAGCAGAACATCACGTTCCGGTTAGAAATCCTCAAATTTCCTAGATCCTCAAGAAACCGGGTTTCTAATTCAATTAATGGGATCAAATCCAGATAGTTTCAGAAACCCGGTTTCTGTTTCCCTCGTTCCCAGGCTCCAGCCTGGGAATGCTATGATTGAGGCTCCGCCTCTATTATTTTCTAATTAAGATATTTTGAAAAACCCGGTTTCTAAGATTAAGCTGCGATCGCTAACGGTAGAATAAGGGTTCTAGCCTTTTACTCAAAAACTGTCCGGGGTATTGAGTATATGATAGTTCACATATTCCTTAAAAACAGGAGATAACTTGAATAAAACTTTGTCTCCTTCTATTCTTTTAATTAAATAACGCTGAACCAATGACTGTAAACCATTAATTAAATCCATTGATGATAAAGATAGACTTTGCCTTAAATCCTCTCTTGATAAGAATTGTTCAGATTTGCTGATGTGTAATACTATTTTTTGTTCTATAGGTGATAATCGGTTAAATAATCCCGTTAAGTAAAAATTAATAACTTGGGTTATCACTAAACTATTTTCAGCTAAAAATTCATCGACTTTACCGCCAAAAACATTTTTAATTAACTGAATCACATCTTTTAAATAAAAAAGATTTCCTTCATATAAATCAATAAGTTGTAACCATTTTTCATCTTGGGTTAGTCCTAGATTTTGGAAAATTTCTATATTATAGAGTCCGTCTAATTCTAAACTTCTCATTGAATAAAAGTCCTCATCTAAACACTGCATTTCTGAGTATTGCTCTTGACTGATTAAAATAAAACTACTCTGATGTTCAACTTCTGTTATAATTTTAAAAAATTTTTGGTAAGCTAGATAATCCGTTTGATATTGTCCCGCAAATTGACCCGAAACAAAGATATTTTGTAAGTCATCAAAGATGATTAAACATTTTTTATTGGTGAGCAAAGTTAATAATTGTTTGAATTTATCTTCTATACTTTCTGGAAGTTTTGGTTCAGAGATTTTCAATAATTCATAAACCATTAAATCTAAGGATTTAGGAAATTTTAAACTTTTCCAAATAATGACTTCAAATTCTTGTAAATTGAGGTCAACAAATCTTTTAACTAAGGCTGTTTTACCAGTCCCACTTAATCCTAAAACCGAAATTAACCGAATATTTTTATTAAATATCCAATCCGATAGTTTGTCTAACTCTGTTTCTCTATTATAAAAATTAATAATTTGAGGAGCCAGGGTTAAGTCATAATCTAATAATTTAGATTGATTATTGGTATTTATTTCTTCCTTTTTTTGATTAGGTTGATTCAAGATTTGTGAACCTAAATAAAAGTTATGATTAGTTCCAATACAAATATTTTGAGATGATTTACTATGTACTCTTTCTAGGACTGAACGAAAATTATATTTTTTTACATCTTCACCCAATTCTTTAGATAAAAGCTGCCATAACTGATAAGCGACATCTCCTACATGATTTTTAGTCACATGATACTTCTGGGCAATATCATCATAAGTTTGTTTTTGCCAGGTTCCCTCAACTACCGCCCTTTGAAGATCATCTAGGTGTTTTCCTGTGCGTTCAACGACTAACTGATCTACAAATTGTAACACTTCGTTTACATCCATTGAAACTATACAGGGTCAAGGTTTCAACCATTATAGCTGAACCTGAACCGTTTTTTTCCGATCTTTTCCGTTTTTTGATTAATATTTTGTAACAAAACTCCCGTTTAAATCAGGATTTTCAGAGATGTGAAATTCCCGATGTGTTTGCCATACTGAAAGTCAATCAGAACTTAAACCCTAAATTTTAAAAAGTCTGTTTTTTGGGGTAAACACAATTATTGCTATTGTTGGAGGTTAAAAATGTTAAATCCTTTGCTAGAAATTATTGTCAAAGAAGTAGCTAAAGCAGCCACTCAAGAAGCAGCTAAAGCCCTAATAAATTATTATACACAAACACCAAAAACTAGAACTTCAGTAGCGACTTTTACCTTTGCAGAAAACATTAAAGAAGGTGATTATGTTGTAGAAAATAAAACAAGTCGCAAATCAGGTGATTATGAAGTTACTTTAATCACTCCAGATGGGACTTATAAAATAGGAGTAAATGATGATGAGTATATCTTAGACGCAGCCGAAGAATCTGGAGTTGATTTACCCTATAGTTGTCGTGCTGGTGCTTGTTCTGCTTGTGTTGGAAAATTGCTTTCTGGTACTGTAGATCAATGGGATAATTCCTTTTTAGATGATGATCAAATTGGAGACGGTTATGTTTTAACTTGTATTGCTTATGCAACTTCAGATTGTACTATTATAACCCATCAAGACGAGATATTTAAGTAGTCTCTCGTTCCCAAGCTCCAGCCTGGGAATGCTATGATTGAGGCTCCGCCTCTATTATTTATTGGTGGCAGAGCCACCTTTTGAGCATTTCTAGGTAGAACCTAGAAACGAGGGAACAAGGGATTTAGAAATAATGTTAAAATCAAATTGTTACTTAACCGCTAAAATAGAATGAATTCACTAACAGAAGTTGAAGCGGCTATTCAAAAATTATCTGCTATTGAAGTCCGTCAACTAGCAGAATGGTTACAAACTTATCTGAATACTGAAGGGAATACAGAACACGAAGAATAAACTGAGCAAAAGGTAACTTGTGTTCAAAATCAACAAAATGTTTGGGATGTCTTAGAATCAATAATGAGAACTGTTGAGGCTCCTCCAGATTGGTCAATCAATCATGATCATTACTTATATGGAACAGCAAAACGTTACCCAGATAATTCTCAATGAGCAATTCCCGTTTACTATTAGATACGGTTTTTATTCAAGCTGGTTTTAGAGCTTTATTGTTAGAAAATCCTTAAAAAAACTCAAGAAACCAGGTTTCTAATTCAATTAATGGCATCAAATCCAGATAGTTTCAGAAACCCGGTTTCTAAGATTAGGCTGCGATCGCTTCTTCGTAAACCATAAAGGTCTTTTTCGTCGCGCCACAAATCGGACAAGACCAATCATCAGGAATGGCTTCAAAAGGTGTTCCTGGGGCGATTCCAGAATCAGGATCACCCATAACCGGATCATAAATCATAGAACATTGACGACAAATCCATTTTTGAGTTTGAGGATCGGAACTTGCAGATTTTGGGGTCGGTGCGACTCCATCTAAAGCGTTCAGGGCTTCAGTATATTGGTTGGCGTGATGATGTTCAATGGGAGTTAAAAAGCCAAAGTTAGAAGCGGCTTTGCGGAAAATTCCGGCGTGCTCACGAGATTCGGCTTCTTGTTCTTGGAATTCTGCTACAGCCTTTTCATCTCGGTCAGTAACAGCTTGGGCGGTGAATTCGGGGTACATCGTGGTGTATTCGTAGGTTTCCCCTTCAATCGCCAACTCTAAACACCGGGCTGCAATTTTTTTCTTTTCTTCATCGGATAAAGATTCAGGGTCAGTCACGACTAATTCAGGATGCAGAAGCCGGAAATGGGCAAAAGCGTGCTCTGTTTCTTGGTTTGCGGTTTCCCGAAAGAGTTTGGACAAATCCCCCATCCCTAATTTTTTGGTGACTTCTGCGAAAAACAGATATTTGCGGTTCGCCATGGATTCGCCACCAAAGGCTGCTTCCAGGTTTTTGACGGTTTGTTTGTTGGATAAGTCCATCGTGTCTCCTGTTTTTGAACTTGTTATATCTAAGAATAATTCTTAGTTTTGAGTTTGTCAAGAGTTTGAATGAGATTGATGTAAAGTTAAGTAGCTTAAAATAAACGTTATGATATGTAACACTAGATTCAAGCGAATGTTATACCCAGTTATGGAAGGTCACAATAAAACGGCTGAGATTAGTCAACAGATGAAAGAGAAGGGCTTACGCATTACGCCGCAACGGTTTGCGGTTTATGCTAATCTCTTGTCCCGTTGCGATCATCCTACGGTGGATGATATTCTCACGGAGATTAATCGGGAACTTCCTATTGCCTCAAAAGCCAGTGTATATAGTGCTTTGAGTGTTTTACGCGAAGTGGGATTAGTGCGGGAAGTGCTTCTGGATGAAGGCGTAACTCGCTATGATGCCAAGGTGGAGCCCCATCACCATTTTGTCTGTGAAGGCTGCGGTCAAATTAAAGATTTAGCCTGGGATGTGTTCAAAAATTTACAGCTTAACCCCTTACCATCAGGGTTTCAGGTTAATGCTTATGAGATTACGGTTAAAGGGTGTTGCGATCGGTGTAATTTAGAGCGGGTAGAAGATCAAAATCCGTAAAATTACACAGAGCAAGAGCAGAGAACATTTTGAGGCGATCTGTACTTTTACAGAATCCGTTGTACTCGCATTCTGTTCCGAACACCTGTTAGAATAGAAGAAATGTTACGAAACGTAACTTATGCTGATTCCTATTCTAATAATTGATGTCGCCCTCGTTGCTTGGTCATTACACCTGATGAAACAAGCCGTCGAGTGCAAAGAATTTTCCTTTATGCTGGCTGGTATTTTAGTGGCCTTATCAGCCGCTGCTATGGGGGTTGTGTATTTCCTGATGGGATCTTGCATTGACCACATTGCCCAAATGTCTCAACACGCTTATTCTTATTTTTAGCGCCGATTCGGAGTGTCCCAGACACCCTTGTCTGACACTCCAAAAAAATTTTTCTAAACCCCTTGACAAACCATCGAATTAACGACTATATTGAAATACTGCAAGGGGTTATAGCTCAGTTGGTAGAGCACCGCAATGGCATTGCGGGGGTCAGGAGTTCGAGTCTCCTTAGCTCCATATTTTACAATTTGCATTTGTAGAGATATTCATATTTATGACGAATATAGTCCAGAAATGGATCAATGGTTAACGGGGAACCTGTGACCTGTTCAATTAACTCTTGGGTTGTAAATTTACGACCGTGTTGATAAATATTGTGTTGCAACCAGTCTAATAGTCGCTTTACGTTTCCCCGTTCAATTTCAAAGGGAATTTCAGGATCGTTATGAACAACTTTATCATAAATTTGAGCCGCGATTAAATTTCCTAATGTATAACTTTGGAACATTCCGCCAATCAATCCAACATACCAATGCACATCTTGTAAAACTCCCTCGACATCTGTTTTTGGAATAACGCCTAAATCCTGTCTATATCGTTCATTCCACGCTTCAGGTAAATCAGAAATTGCTAATTTTCCTTCTAACATCGCTAACTCTAAATCGAAGCGAATCATGATGTGTAAATTATAGGTAACTTCATCCGCATCCGTCCGAATTAAAGAAGGTGTCACTTTATTAATGGCTTGATAAAATTGCTGGGTGGTAACTTGTCCTAACTGTCGCATAAATACCCCTTGTAACCGAGGATAAAACCATTCCCAAAATCCACGACTACGACCAATAATATTTTCCCATAAACGGGCTTGACTTTCATGCAAACTAGAGGACGCACCCCCCGCTAAAGGTGTCCCTTCTAACTCTGGAGAAATTCTCTGTTCATAGAGACCATGACCCGCTTCATGAATGGTACTAAATAATGCTTGTTCAAGATGGTGTTCATAAACACGGGTGGTAATTCGGACATCATCAATGGAGAACTTCGTCATAAAGGGATGGAGACTTTTATCTTGTCGTCCCCGTTGTAAGTCATAACCCAAACAGTGAATCACGCCAATTGTAAATTCTAATTGTTCTTTTGAAGAGAAAATTTGATACAAATAAGAATCATTTAAAGGCTGACAAGCTGTAATTGTCTCGACGATGGGAACTAATTGTTGACGCAAAGGTTCAAACAGCGATCGCACCGTCGCCACCGTCATTCCCTCATCCTGTAAATCAATTAAGGGATCGGCAATATGGTCATACCCTGGAAAACACCGAGCATACTCTTGGCTCAATTCTAGGGTTGTTTGTAAATAAGGCTGAACAATGGCAAAACTGTCGGCTTCCCGTGCTTTTCCCCAAGCATTATAGGTGGCTGATTGATGTTGGGAAATCTCGGCCATGAGTTGCGAGGGAACCCGCACCGCCCGATCATAATCTCGACGGGTGACACGAATTAAACTGGCTTCTAGGGAATTATAGGGAAGATGAGTTTCTTCGGTTCGTAAGTCTTCTAATAGTTCCCCCAAAACTGGATCAATCAATTTTTCATGGGCGAGACGGCGTAAGGTTGCCATTTGTCGCCCTCTGGCGATCGCACCACCAGGAGGCATATAGGTTGCTTGATCCCAATGCAATAGGGAAATGGCTGCTTTAATATCGTTAATTTCCGTGAGGCGATTAAGCAGTTCTGTGAATTTAGGGTTTGGGGACAGAGAAGCGGACATGAGGAAACCGATCAATCGGATGTTGTGATTTAAGAACAGCTTAATCGATGTTGGACAGATGTTGATCAATCCGTGCAATTGTTTTAATTAAGAGGGAACAGGGAACAGGGAACAGGGAATAGGGAATTACGAATTACGAATTACGAATGGGCAATAGGGAACAGGGAAATGGGGAAATTAAAATTAACCTTGGTATCAAAATTTTTTAAACTTTACAAGAATATACGGATAAACGCTCATTAAAATGAACATTCAAGGTTTTAATTGAGCCTGATTTGATGTAGAATTTAAGCGGCTTATTCAATACCGTCATCGATAATATGTCATCAACACCTTCTATAGATGCTTCTAATTCCGTTTCTTCTACAACTGAAACGATTGAAACGACTCGTTTCCTCTTGACATTATGGGCTATGAGTTGTAAAGATGGCGAGGTCAAAAAAAGTGAATTGACCAGTAAAGTTAAGCAAAAACGCAAAGGGAAAAAAGTTGGTGTTTCTCAAAGTCTTTACGACGAACTACAAGCGGCGGATGTCATCAAAATTTATAAGCGAAATCAAATCCCTATGGTATCGCTTACTGATACGGGAAAACAACAGTTAATCGTGGCGTTAACACATCCTGACTTTGTTTTTGATGCAACGGTTGTGGCGTCTCGGTTAGCCAATGGGTTAATTGAGTTAATTCGAGAATTATATCAAGGTGGAATTCCTAACACATCTGTTAAACAAGCTGTTATTGCTTCTTATGAGGAGTTTAAAGCGATCGCCCTTCAGGTGTATGATCAATTAAATAAAGATTATAACTATGATAACTTAGTCCCCATTTATCGCATTCGACGGACGATAGGGGATCAAGTTACTCGTTCACAGTTCAATGAATGGATGTTAGAAATGCAAGCTAATGATATTTTTCAATTCATTGGAGGGAGTGTGGAAGATAGCGCATCAGACAAAATTGAAGATTCTATCAGCACAGAACTGGTTGGCTTACGTTGTTATGCTAAACGGTTATAAAATTTCTCATTTGTTCATTATTCACCCCTTATTTTTGGTTAAATTATGACTGTTTCTGAGTTTAGTAATATTGACGATCTGATTCAGCAACATAACCCATTTGCTGGACATACAGTAGTTAGAAATTCTCAAGTCTGGAATAAAAGTTTACCCGATGCACCCTCGATTAATGCCCATGTTTCCGATACCGTTTTTGAGGCTATTAGTAAAATAAATCAAGACTCTATGCAAACTGTAGGGATTACAGTTGTTGGTGAACGAGGATTAGGAAAAACTCAAGTTATTAGCCGCATTCGTCATCATTTCAAACAAACCGATCAAGTTTTGTTTATTTATATGGGCGAATATGGAGAAAAACTCTCTAAAATCAAAAGCAAGTTTCTGGAAACCCTAACTTCCAGTTTAAGAGCTTATGGTCAATATCAAGGAATCATGCAATGGCAAGAAATAGCTGCTCATTTAATTAATCAAGCTAAAGGATGGAACTATACCGCAGAACAATATATTCCCAGATTTCCTGATTGGTTAAATCAACATTCAACTAAGGCTATAGATCATTTTACAAACTTAATTTTTTCCAAACAAAATCAAATCATTGAAAATCCATATATAGTCAGAGCTATTTTATGGACACTTTCTAGTCCCCACGCCATGTATGCAACTTATTGGTTATCGGGAATGGAGTTAGCAGAAAGACAAGCTCAAGATATGGGATTACCCAACTTCAAAACGGGAGAAAAAGAAGCCGAATCTTTTAAGACAACTTGCCAAATTCTGAATTTAGTTAGTCAATATAAAATTCCGCTTATCTGTTTTGATGAACTTGATGCACCTTTGTTTGATGAGTTAACGGGTTTTTCCCTACCTCAAATCACTGCTAGTTTGGCTAAAGATTTATTCAATAACATTAAGCGAGGTTTATTTCTTCTAGCAATGTATAAAGACACTTGGTCACAGAATGTTAGAGCTTTGCCCCAAGCAGAAGCCGTTATTCATAGAATTGCTAGTTATCCTCAATTGGGAGAACCGATTTATTTAAACTATTTAAAACCAGATGATATCATAGTATTAGTATCTCAATGGTTGGAAGAATTTTACACCAAGCATCAGGTCGTTCCTCCTCATTATTTATATCCATTTACCCAAGATCAACTGATAGAATTAGGGAAGCAAAGACCAATGGCTAGAAGTATTTTAAGTTGGTGTAGTGCTAATTGGAAAAGCAAAATTGTTCCTATTTCCATCAAGGATAATAGTGTTAAACCTCAACCCCCAATTATCATTAATGATAATTTAGTTAAATCTGCCTTTGAAACCGAAATTATTGAAGTTGAACAGAAAATTACCGACCTTTTAGAAGACAGTGATCAACTTGCGGAAACCCTAGCTTTTAGCTTTGAACGAATCATCGGAAAAACAATTGAAAATGTCGAAATTAAAAGTATTCAAAGATTTAAACAAAACACCTGTTATCTTCATTTCAAAATCAATGGCATAGAAAACAGCCAACCTGTTAAAATTGGACTAGCTGTGATTCAGCAATCAGGAGGAGCTATAGTCCAAGCCATTCTTAGACAACTTGGAGATTATCAAAAATTTGATTTAACGCGAGGGTGTTTAGTTCGGTCTAAAACAATTGGTCGTAATGCCAGATCAGCGCAAAAATATCTTAAAGAACTGCAAGAGGAAAAAGGTGGAGAATGGGTTCGTATCCCAGAGGAAGATATTAAACCTTTATTAGCCATATACGCAGTTTACAAAAATCAAGAAAGTTATGGGTTAAAACCCGAACAAATTTTTGATTTTATCGAAAAATCAGAATTAGTTGTTAAAAATCCGATCATTTGTGAAATTCTAAGTGACCCTTCCGGTCAAGCACCTGATGGTTTAATTGATGAAGATATCCCCATTATTATTCCTCCTAGTAGTGATGATCAAAATCCTCTCCAATCGCTCATTGATTGGGGGGGAAGTTTTTTCAGTGGAAATTAAAGGATAAAATTAACATCAAGGCTTATCATGAATCAGCTACCTATAGCAACAGCTTTCTGTTTACCTGCGCCTGATATTGAAGCATTAAACCAAGGTCGAAATATCTTAGTAATGCCTCGAATATTTATGAACCCAGGGCGATTATTTGCCCTTTATCCGACGGATATTGAATTTAATTCCTTACCGTTAGAACAATATTATCGTCCCGGTTTTATTTCCATTGCTCAACAAAGTCTAGCAGAACTCAATCAAAATAAAGTTAAAATAAAAGTTTGGGCTAAATGTGAACTTTGTCAAACCTTGGATGAACCAGAAGAGTTAGAAACCTTATCAAAATTAACCGTTTGGACAGCAGAAGCCTTACACAAAACCCTAGAACAACGGGGTCGTATTTTTCTCGCTTATTTTCGCGTTTATCGACTTCCCCAACCCCTAGAAATTGATCCAGTTTCTAATAGTCGGTTTATTTGTCTTCCTGCTTCCATAACCGTTGATGAAAGTCAAGCAATTCTTGATTCTAATCAATTTGAACATCTATATCGAAAAATTCTCAACCGTCAACCGCCAGAACATCCTGAATTAGAAGAATTAGAAACTGCGATCGCCCAATTCCAAACTAACCCTTTATCTCAGGAAGAACAACTCGGTTTAAACCTTTTAAAAGCCAACATTCATCAATTCTTAGGCTGGAAAACTTCAAAACCTGCCAATTTAACCGATGATTCCAGCTTAAATTGGATTAATGAAATAGCAGCATTAGGAAACCGAAGCAAAGAACTAGATGAAGGGAAAAGTAACTATCAAGCTGGAACAGACTTTGAGAATATTGTCAAACAAAGCTTAGAATTTTTAGGTTTTACTATAGACTATGCTCATAAAGGAGGTGCAGGTGGATTAGACTTATTTTGTTCACAACCCTATCCCTTAGTAGGAGAATGTAAAGCTGGGAGAAAAATCCCCAATGATACCGCAGTTCAACTCTTAAATTTAGGAACACTGCGTTTAAATGATGAAAAACTGCTCAAAGACACCACTAAATTAATTATAGGCCCTGGTGAACCAACTCAACAACTGAACAAGGCAGCAAAAGTACATGGTATGACAATTATTAATCCTGAAACATTAGAAAAACTGGTTAAACTCCAAGCTCAATATCCCGGTTCAGTTGACTTAATTGAACTCAAAAACTATTTACAAAAAGGTCAAGTAGATGATAGAATAGATGAATATATTAAAATCGTGTTTAATCGTTTAAAATTGCGATCGCATATTATTCAAGTCGTTAAAAAATATCTGAATAATGCTCAAGTCAGCGAAGCAACCGTTTCAGGAATTCATGGAAGTTATTGTGCTAATCCGCCTCAACCCCTATCAGAATGGCAACTTTATGAAATCCTAATCGAACTGTCTTCCCCTCTAGCCGGATATATCGGACGAAAAAAAGCGGAAGACTGGCGAAATGATCGCTTTTACTTCCTAAGAGAACTCACAGTAGACCAAACCTGATGTTTTGATTAAAATTCGTAAAGCAGTTTGACGTCAAATTTATTGACATAACTATGAATTACGCCAGAACATCAAACAACTTCCCGATTAACGTTGATTTTCTCCCCCCTGACGTCATACCCTTTACTGGAAAAATCGGCATGACCTACGCCCCCGGAAAATCCCATCAAGGAATGCACGTTCTCTGGGATCGCAGCTTATATCATGACCTAGACCGTCTACGCTATTTTTATCACACCGATGTTTTGGTATCCCTCATTGAACCCCACGAATTTCATAAAGTCCAAATTCCCACCCTCTTTCCCGAAGCCGAAGCCAGAGGAATGGAAACAATTTGGTTCCCCATTCCCGACCTCAAAGTTCCCACCTCAATGCAAGGCGTCATTAACCTCGTCCCCCAAATTCTCAACCGAGCTAAAGCAGGTAAAACCGTTGTTGTTCACTGTATGGGGGGATTTGGACGCACGGGAACCATTGTATCTTGCTGTTTAGTGACGTTAGGTTATACTCCAGAAAATGCGATCGCCATTGTCCGCCATACCCGTGAATATTGCGTTGAAACCAGCGAACAAGAAGAATATGTCAGCCTATTTTCCCAAGCGTGGAATCAGTTATCAGTAGAGACGTGCCATGGCGCGTCTGTACCAGTTATCAGTTATCAGTAAATAACTGAGGTTTTAACGACGATGCTACACGCTAATTTCTGGGCTTTTTGTAACCCTAAATCTACTCTCACTCTGCATCGACTTTTCCGCGCATCATTTTTAGGTGCGATCGCTTGGTTTTACTCTCCAGCCGCTTTCTTTGGGAACTGCGAGTGGGTTTACTGGGTTTGCGGGGTTTAGGAATAGCGATCGCACTTTTAATTAAAGTTTGAAGTCGTTGTAATGCTTCTTCTCGATTCTGTTCTTGAGTACGGTGTTCTTGAGCTTTGATCACGATCACCCCTTCTTTAGTAATCCGTTGATCATTAATCTTTAATACTCGCTGTTTGTAATGTTCAGGTAATGAAGAAGCAATAATATTAAAGCGTAGATGAATGGCACTGGCAACTTTATTAACATTTTGTCCCCCCGCACCCTGAGAACGAACTGCACTCATTTCAATTTCATTCTCTGGGATACTTACCGTTTTAGAAATTTCTAGCATAGTTTATCAATGATTTTAGAAAGAAATAGTAGTGTTTTTGAAGTAACAACAATATTGCACTAAGGCTAAAGTGAAGATTATTATAGTATTGGGATATAATCAAGACTAGGTTGTTGCATTTCCATATATTCAATAATTCCTTCTATCCCTTTTTCTAAAAAATCATCTGGAAGGGTTTTATAAATCACTATAATTACTAACTCCCTCAAAATTGAAGAAACAACTTGTTTTATTTTTATATTTTTGCTAGAAACAGCTTCTGTAGAAAATAAAATTTCTATAACTGTCCAATATAGTCGAAATCGTTCGGACAAACGCTCTGAAAAATATCCTTGTCTAAATAGCTTGATGCAGTGTACAATATTAAGTGCAAGCCTACCTAATACATCCCCAGATTTCGTTCTATCTATCAATATTTTAACGAGACGAGATGGAATTGCTAAATACTTTCTTGTTTCCTCACTTAAAGTGTAATTGCAAGTTCTTCCTCTATTGAAATATAAACGACTAATCCACCATACAGAATTAGAATTAGCAAATGTATTATTAAATTCTTTTTTACAGAAAGCTGTGACTAGAGACTGCTCTACGAGAGGTTCAACTTTATATCGATGTCCATGATTTGTTAAAAACCATTGAGTTTCCATCACATCAGTTAATTTAGTAATAGCTATCTTCAAAGCTTGTAAAGAGTCCCCAGCTTTAATACCTTTAAATGATGCACAGGCAGTTGCGTTCTTAAACTCAATAATTATAGGGCCTCCTTCAACTGATGAAGTTGCTTCCATTGAAATAAATTTTAGAATTTCTGGTGAAATAAACTTAATTTCATAAATTTCACTCAAGGAATCTGCTAAGTCATGAAACAAGGCTTGATGAGAGTTTTTAATAACATTAATACCAACTACGGGGAAAAGAATACTCCATGAATAATCCATCATAAACTTTTCATCTAAGCTAAGGCATATTTCATTATTAAAATCTTGTTTTTTAAATAGCTCATTAACTGCATTACTAAAATCATCAAATAAAAAACTTGTACCCGCTAGAAAATGACGAGATACTTCAATAAGTATATTTGAAGAATTATTCTCAAAAAAATTATTTTCAAAATTTTTTTTGGCAGATTCTAATTCTGCTTTTTGTTTGAAAGCTATTTGCTTTGCAACATCAAGAAAAATATCACTTAAATTTTTTCTTATATGTGCTAAACTACCAATACATTTCAAAGCCAAAACTTGAGAAAATTGATTGAATATATCATCTATTGAAATGGGGAGACTATCTATAGAAATTTCACGGTAATCATCTAAGTATTGAATATTATTCCTAAGAAAATCTATATATGTATTTTTAAGAATATCTATATATTCTCTGGAGCCAGGTTCAATATTTTTCGGTAGGTTTATAGTTTTATCAATATCTTTATTAATAATTGTATTATAAATTTTACAGACTATTTTATAAACAATTTTTTGCATATGTTTTTGTTTATTATCAACTTTTTCAATAAAGCTTAAGAATAAATGTATCTCCAAATTTTCAGTTAATGTTTTTTTAAAAAAATCAAAAATACTCGAAATCCCTTCTTTTGAAAAAGATGGATTTTTATCAATATAATCAAATATTAGAATGTTCCTAACTCTTAATGCAATTTTATAAATAGGTCTATCAATATAAAGTAGAATTTCTGGCTGATTTTCTAATAAAACAATATACTTTTTTGTTGGGTTTTCTAGCTTAAGCTTACGTTCACCATATAAACTCTGTAAAACAGGGTGAATATATTCTCTAAACTGAGAGTCAATTGTCTTCAAGCTTTCTTCAGAATTATCCTGATTAATATTATTAGATATAAAAACAGTTTTCTGCTTTTGAAGCTGAATAGACTGAATCCCTTCATCTACTCTATCAGCATAATATTTTGCCTCATCAGCAATCTCTGGTATTTCCGCAAAAAACTCATCAATTGTTCTTACTTGAGCGACTTGTTTTATGAAAGGATTGTCTTGATGTGGAGAAAGTTTATATTGTTCTTCTTCCATAAACCGATCTAGTATTTCTTCTAAAACTATAGAAGTTGTATCATCTGGAATTTTATTTAAAATCTCTATTACTAATTCTGATTTTGTGAAAGGATCTGCAATCTTAGAAAAACATGAAACTAATTTTCTAAATAATAAAAGCTTTCGGCTAGAATCAACAAGTAAATCACTAATCTCTCTTTTGTTTTTCTTAAAGTCCTTAATTGTCTTTATATTATTCCAAACATTATTGTCCTCAAGTATAACTTTTAATTTTTCATCTATTATTTTTTCCTGACCCTTGGCTAATCTATTTAGCAGCCCTATAGAAACTGCTAGAAAGATTTTTTCCTGTATTTGAGCAATCCATTCATGGTATGGATGGTTAGTCTGTGATGACACATTTAGTCTGTAGTTTGATTTCAGCATTTCTCGAACATTATCACTAACTATTTCTTAGTATAGTCTTTGAAAAGGCTTTCTTACAAATTTCTTTGTTTACCGAGAGATTTTACTCAAACTGCTGTTCTTCACTAACACCCATGCAAATTCCTAGAGATAAAGCATCAAACGTGGCAATTAGTTTTTGATTGCGGGCGATCGCATATTGCGTAACATAACCTTCATAAGCCCGATCTTGCCCCTCCTTATTGTTGGGTCTATCTGTTTTTGGTTTCGCGTTTTTACTAAACCCTACTGTCGGGGCGAAGTGATCCAAAGTCCGTCAACAATCGCGCCAAAAGCCTTGAAATAAATTTCAGGCTAAAAGCTCAAACCCGTTAAAACGGGTTAAGAAAGACAGGTATTTAGTTATCTTTAGATCACTTTAGCTTTCAGCCCGAACTTTAGTTCAGGGCATTATAACTGAGTAAGGGCGGGAAAACCCCGCCCCTACGGATTAAACAACATGGCTGAATTCTAAACGTTGTTCTTGAACCAAATCTCGATAGAGATGTTCTAATTGGGTAATATTTTGGCTGAGGGTATAACGTTCTAAAACCCGTTGACGGGCTTTTTGACCGACAATGGGAATCATTTCAGGATGATCTCGTAACAACGGTAATAGGGTTCGCAGTTGGGACGTAACGCCTTGAGTCTTCATAATAATTCCGGCGCCGCCTTCCATGACTTCCCCATCGGCCCCCGCATCCGTCGCCACACAAGCCGTCCCACAGGACATCGCCTCTAATAACGAAATCGATAACCCTTCCACCATCGACGGTAACACAAACACATCCGCCCCCCGCAGAATTTCAATCCGTCGGTCTTCATCTCCCACGAACCCAAACCAGATAATCCCCTCTTCTCCGTTATAAGAGGCTTGTAACGAAGCTTCTAACGGCCCATCACCGACGATCACTAAGAGACAACCTGGCCCCATTTCCGACTTTTTCCAAGCTTTGAGCAGGGACTCTACATTTTTTTCCGTTGCTAAACGGCCTTGATAAACGAAAACCCGGTCTGCACCCAATTCTTCCTTAAACCGGGATGGCCCTGGAGAATATTTCTCCACATCTACGCCATTAGGAATCACAGCAACCCGATGTTTCGCGACTCCCAAACGGTTGAGCATTTCCCGTTGGACTTGGGAAAAGACAATTACACGGTCATAGTTCGCCAAAAACGGCGCGTAGATTTGATACGTTAAATGTTGGGTTCCCGATTTGATATTGCGTAATTTGTGGTCAAAAGGGGTGTGAAATGTCGCTACTAAAGGAATATTCAGTTCTGCACAAATTTCAGGTAAAACGAAATCTAACGGTGAAAGGGTCAGGGACGCATGAACAATATCCGGTTTCAACCGTTGTAGAGACTCCGTTAGGACTTTGCTGGAACTGAGGGTGGGAATTGTATAAACTTGGGACTTATACAGACAAGGCAAAGACACCTCCTGAGTCATGGGGAAGGGTGTCACCTTACTATTTTTGTCCCGTGTAGAAATTTTCCAACTGCCATTTTCCAGTTGCCATTCAGGGGTGCGGTCATTCGTTGCTTCATGGGCAAAGTGCAGAAAGCTGACTCGATGGCCCCGGTCTAACAGGGCGTTCGTGATTTCCCTAGAATAAGTAACGTTACCGCAAAAGGGTGATTTTTTTCCAAGCCAAGCAATGTGCATTCAAGTGATTTGGAATTTCTTAGAATTTGTTTGTTGAGCATGACTTTACCACGATTACCGCTTTCTGTCCGCAATATTAGTGGAACTCATCAGATGGCTCACGTTATTGGGGCAAGTTGGCATCGGAATGTAGGCTGTGGAGTGACTGAGTGGGGGAGAGAGGAAATTGAAGACAATTAAATTTTAGATGTACAATAGCTTATTCAATTTATTGTAACGATAGAATAACCTAAAAATATAAGTTTTGGGATTCATCGGTTTACAGGGGATTTTTTTAACTTTACAAAAATATGGCAGACAATCAAAAAGATATTTGGGATAAAGCCGGAGTGATTGGTAATCTCGTTTCTGCTGCACTTATTGCGGGTATTGGCATGGTGATTAATAGTTACCAATCCTGATTTAATTTATAAAATTTCTCAATGGAATTTACGAGAAAAGAAAAAGAAAGAAAAACCCATCCTACTCAGTAAAATGGGTTTTCCTCAAAGGAATTATGAGTGAGTAATAGCGTATTCACTCATTGAATTTAGGGCTTGTTCTCCGGGTAAAATAATAACTTTCCCGTCAGCATCTAAGTCAACCAAGGCGCTATCCCCATCTTTAAGGGTTCCGGCTAATAATGCTTCTGCTAAAACATCTTCTAACAGATTCATAATCGCCCGACGTAACGGTCTTGCGCCATACTTGGGATCAAAACCAACATTAACTAAATGTTCCTTAAACCGTTCACTCACCGTTAAGGTAATCTCCCGTTCAGTTAACCGAGCTAAGAGTTCTCGCAATAAGATATCTGCAATTTCCTTAACTTCAGATTTCTGTAATTGACGGAAGACAATAATTTCATCCAAACGGTTGAGGAATTCAGGACGGAAATATTGTTTCAGTTCCTCATTGACTAAGTTACGAATGCGGTTATATTGTTGATCTTCTTCCGAAGCTGACCACTCAAATCCTAAACCGCCGCCGCCTTTTTCAATCACCTTAGACCCGACGTTAGAGGTCATGATAATTAAGGTGTTTTTGAAACTGACAACGCGACCTTTAGCATCGGTTAATCGTCCATCTTCTAAGATTTGTAATAACAAATTGAAGACATCCGGGTGGGCTTTTTCAATTTCATCAAATAACACCACCGTATAGGGACGACGACGCACCGCTTCGGTTAATTGTCCGCCTTCATCATAACCGACAAACCCTGGGGGAGAACCGATTAATTTAGATACCGTATGTCGTTCCATATATTCCGACATATCTAAACGAATCATCGCTTCTTCTGACCCAAAGAAATAGGCAGCTAAGGCTTTTGTTAATTCCGTTTTTCCGACTCCTGTAGGGCCAGAAAAAATGAAACTGGCAATGGGTCGATTGGGATTTTTTAACCCCACACGAGCCCGACGAATGGCGCGAGAAACGGCATTGACGGCTTCATGTTGACCAATTAATCGTTGATGTAAAATATCTTCCAACTTCAATAATTTAACCGATTCAGATTCCGTTAATTTATTGACTGGAATTCCTGTCCAAGCCGCTAACACATCGGCGATATCTTCTTCGGTAACAATTAAAGACCCAGAAGCAGAATTGACTTTTTCACTGGGGGTTTCCAGTTTGTCTTTAATTTCTAATTCGCGATCGCGCAATTGGCTGGCTTTATCGAAATCTTGCAGCTTCACCGCCGTTTCTTTTTCTGCAATAACTTTCGTTAATTCCCGTTTTAATTCCCGCAATTCAGGGGGAACTTTAGAATTCATCACCCGAACTCGTGAACCCGCTTCATCAATTAAATCAATGGCTTTATCGGGTAAAAAGCGATCGCTAATATAGCGGTCGGATAAAGTCGCGGCGGCATACAAGGCTTGATCAGAAATGGTTAATTGATGGTGTTGTTCATAGGCACGACGCAACCCAAACAAAATTTCAACGGTTTCTTCAACAGAGGGTTCACCCACCATCACCGGTTGAAACCGACGTTCTAAGGCTGCATCCCGTTCAATATATTTGCGATATTCATCCAGGGTCGTCGCCCCCAAACATTGCAACTCACCCCGCGCTAAAGCTGGTTTCAGCATATTGGACGCATCCATTGTGCCTTCAATGGCCCCTGCACCCACCATTGTATGAAGTTCATCGATGACTAAAATAATATTTCCGGCGGTGCGAATTTCTTCAACAATGGTTTTTAGCCGTTCTTCAAATTCACCCCGGAAACGGGTTCCCGCCACTAAGGTTCCCATGCTCAAGCTGATCACTTGTTTATTTTCCAGCACATCGGGAACATCATTATTGACAATGCGTTGAGCCAAGCCTTCCGCAATGGCTGTTTTCCCAACGCCGGGTTCCCCAACTAACACAGGGTTATTTTTCGTCCGCCGACCGAGAATTTGGATCACCCGCTCAATTTCCCGTTCCCGACCGATCATTGGATCGAGTTTACCTTCGGCGGCTAATTGTGTTAAGTTCGTGCCAAATTCATCTAAGGTGGCTGTTTTAGCAGAACCCCGACGACCGCTTCCTGCGGCGGAAACCGTTGTTTCCTCCCCTAAAGCTTTAATAACTTCGGTACGCAGTTGAGAACGGTCAACGCCCAGATTTTCTAGGACTTTGGCGGCAACGCCTTCGTTATCCTGCAATAATCCTAATAACAGATGTTCTGGGCCAATATAGTTATTCCCCATTTGGCGAGCTTCTTTCATCGCCATTTCAAAGATGCGTTTCGCCCTAGGGGTAAAGGGAATTTCAACCGGGACAAAACCTGATCCCCGACCAATAATGGCTTCAACTTCTTTCTGTACGTCGCGCAGGACTAACCCTTGGGCTACCAGTATTTTAGCGGCTACATTGCTGCCTTCGCTAATTAAACCGACTAACAGTTGTTCGGTTCCCACAAAGTTATGTCCCAGGCGTCGCGCTTCTTCCTGAGATAACATCACCGCCTTAATTGCTTTATCAGAAAAATATTCAAACATTCTCTGTGCTCACTCCCGTNGGGGGAGATGGGGTAAGGGAGAAAAGATATTTTGTTAAGCTGATCAGAAATTTGGGATACAAATTAAATAGGACTGCTATAGGGAACTCCACCTCTAACCCTTATCTATAGCAAGATTGTCTATAGCAAGATTGCCTATTCCCCATTCGTAATTCGTAATTCGTAATTCGTAATTCGTAATTCCCTCCCTATTAATTTTTTAAATCTTCGGTAAAATCAACTCCTGTACCTTTGCCATACATACCATCGGGAACACCATCCGCATTTGAATCAAATAAGTTGGCTCCGGCTTGAAAATAACATTGTAAAGAGACTTTTTGATCTTCTGAAACTAAAATATTAATATCACCGCCATAAGTCCCACATTCAAAACTCATGCGTTCGACTTGTTCGGTATTTCGATTTAAAATAGCTTGAATTTGGGGATCATCGCTCGAAATTTTTACCCCAAATTGTTGTTCATAACCTGGTAAGGGAAGAATCCCTAATGGTAGTCCGGGTCGTTCTCCATTTTCTACTTTCGCTTCCCAACAACTTAAATAAACAACTTTCTGTTGGTCGGAATTAGAGTTTACTGATAACCCTAAGAGTTGAGGAGGTAAACAGTCCTTTTGATAACTTTGGGTTTTTTCTGAAAAGTTAGACTGTAGAATTTTCCAGAGGGTTTCACACGATTCAGGTTCACAATTTCCGATAATTTTTCTTTCGGGTTCAGCTAAAGTGGGAAGACTTAAGATTAAACTGATTCCTCCGGTTATAAGAGATAGGCTTAAACGTTTTGAGCCGTTGAATCTTTGCATTTTTGATGGGGTAATTTAAACAAATAGGGAAGTATTAACTCCCCTATTTTATCAAGATTTTAACTTTTTTAATCTGGTTTTTAGATTAATTTCATAATTCTCATTTGAGATAATAACCAATTTGCCATCGTTGCTCGTCGGGTATGTCGGGGAGTAAATTCTCCAATTTTATAACCTTTAAAACCCAATGTTTCCTTTAACATTTGTTTATTTTCAGCAGGGATAGAACGAGTTAATTTTATTGTTGCTGGACGACTTTCAATAAAATCAGGAGGTTCTGGATAGTCTTGTTTCCAATGAGGATCAGCATTTGTTCCATCCCATTGATCGGTTTCAGGATTATATTGATATCCTAAATAATACCAAACCAATTGATTAACCATTGTATCATCAATTTCTTCGTTGATAATTGCCCAAATGGTATCAGAAGTCAAGGGGGGAAGTTCAAGAAATTGAGCCATGATAAGACAGTTTGATTTTTAGACTGTAAGTTTAATCTATTGATATATTATTAGGATAGAGGGGCGATCGCAATTGTCTGGGTTAGTAGAGGGAAATTTTTGAACCCTGGATTGAGAAAATCCCTATTCCTGATGAAATAGGGATTGAGGTAAAACTTAGATATTTAATGAATGAACATTCAAAATTTTAAGCGAGAGTTCCTGAACGTTTGCGTTTGAGGAATAATCCACCTAAAACACCGGAAGTTAATAATCCTACAATCGTTCCAGGCTCAGGAACAACTGCATTAATGGTTGTAGTTCCACTGACTTCATTGGCGGTAACAATTAAAGGTTGACCTGTAGGACTATCCTTAGCTGAAATAAACAAGACACCTTCTGTACCCAAATCGCCAACGGCTAATAATTGTTCAGGGGTAGGTGCCGGATCACCGTCTGCATTAACATCAAAAGCAACATTAAAGTTGCGATTATTAGAATAGTTAACAAAGGAAGGTTTTAACGGGTTTGTAATATCATAAATCATCACGCCACTGATTCGTTCTAAACCAATAAACGCATAGGTACGATTCTGAATTTTGCCAATCGTTATCCCTTCTGGTTCAGGCCCTTTAGCATCACTGCGACTGTCAAAATCATTGACTGAATTATCAGCATTGAAAAACTTGGGATATAAATCGGCTGTAATTTTTTCAAACTGATTACCACTATCAAAGACTAAATTACCTTCCTCATCCAAAATGGAAAAACTACGACCCCCAAAGGTATAAAGTTCGTCAAAGTCTCCATCCCCATCCGTATCTCCCTGTTGATTCGTTACAATCAAACGACCTAAATTTTCTTTTTTTTGTAATTGTGCGGCATTGGGGAAAGCAGTGGGATCAAGTTTTAAATCTGCCACTCGGACTTCTTCACTAAACCCATCTTCATCAATACTAGAACCTTCATTGGCAATAACTACATAGTTTTTCCCACCCACCTGATAGGATTTTGCCTCATCAGGCTGATAAAATCCGTAGAGATTAGAATAGTTTTTAATATTAATAGCCTTATCTCTATCGCTGACATCTAAACTGTTTTGAGGTAGGCTATAATCCTTGACTCCTAATCCAACAATCTTGGTAAATTCTTCTGTTACCAGATCTAATAAACCCAAAGCATTATTTTCTTGGAATGTCACCCAAGCTTTCTTTCCATTTTTAGAAACAGTAATATATTCAGGTTCTAGGGACTGAGCAACGGTGATGCCATCGGGCCCAAAAATTCGGACACTTTCACCGAGTTGATCATGTTTTGAACCGCCAACGTTGAAATCTGTTAAACCAATAAATTTTTGGGTTGGACTTTCCCCCAAAAAGAGTTTTTCTAAGTCGATTAAACTCACAGAACCTTCTGGGTTAACATTCGTTACATAGTTAGCTTCGCCTTCATTGGCTACTAATACTTTTTTACCATCCGGGGTAAAGGTTAAAGCATCGGGTAACGAACCAACCTGTACAGAAGATTTTTCTAAAGTGCCATTAAATAAAGTTCCATCAGGATTAAAAAAAAGGATGCTTCCAGGCGCTTGAGTATCGACATTTTTAACAGCAACAGCAAATAAACTTGTATTTTGATATTTCGTTTGACCTACACTTAAAACGGTTCCAAAGCTAGGATCAAACTGAGTGACATCAATACTTTGCTTCAGGAAAGGATTGGTTGGATCTTGAATATTAAGAATATCAATAGAATTTGTACTTTGATTCGTAACAAACAAATTAGCTGATTTAGGATCAAAGGCAGAGATTAATGAAGCACCATCATCAAAAATCCCTGTTGAGTAGGTTCCTAATTTTTTTAATTCAAAAGCCATTGTCGGCGTAGCCATCAAACCGAATACAAAAGTTGAGGGAATTACTAAATTGAGCCAGCCTTGTGTCTTAATGAAACTGATGCTTTGACCCTGATTGTTTAACATAAAGCCATTGTCTCCTGATATTAATTTTTGTACGACTAATGTTCATTTGCCCTGATCAAAACCGGTTTAAACTCTAAGATTTAAGCCATTTTTCCTAAAATTAGCTGATTTAACACCACAAAGGAAAAAATAAAGAACCCAAAATTTTAAGATTTTGTTGGCTATATTTTGGGAGAATATCCTTATCACTTCTCAAAACTCCTTACTTCAGTGCAGGTGAGAATCTGTTGTCAGGAGTTAGGGTGTATCCTAAGCCTTGAATAAGGGCAACTCACAAGGAATTTTAGAACATTAATTTTTGGAAATATAGGGAATTTTTACATGGCTTCCCGAAAAAGACAAGTTTTTATCAGAGAAAATACGGATATTTTTACAGAATCTTTAAAAAAGTGCTTCAGAATTTCGATTATCCCCTGTAAATTTTCGGAATCATGACTCCGTACTAATACAGACAATGGGTTCAGATTTTGTTAAGATCACGGATAAGTTGCAATTTCAGGACAGACCTCTGTTCGAGATTTCTCTGATCACACCTGAAAATCATCATGGCATGATTCGAGCAATTCAGGACTAAGCCTCCAAAGTTCGGCTTTTGGCATCTACCCCAGGGTCAAAATTGGTCTATTGAACTCCGGTGCAATCGTCAACAAATTAAGAAATACAGAGAACTTCCCCCTACCCCATCTCCTTGAGAGAATCATAGATAATGTTGCATAAAATTTTGGGAAACCTCTTACTTGTAAGTGTTGTCAGCCTAATGGTGGGTTGCACTCAGACTTCACCAACTCCCTCGGCGACGACACCAACAACTACCCCTACTCCCACGGGTACAAAAACCCTTGTGATTGGGGATGTAACGAACCAACCCGCTAAAAAAATTACCCGCTATCAACCTTTGGCAGACTACTTAGCAGCACGCTTATCTCAATTTGGGATTGGGATGGGGGAGGTCAAAGTAGCGCCAGATGTGGGAACAATGGCAGAATTTCTCAAGTCGGGTCAAGTCGATCTCTACTTTGATAGTCCCTATCCAGCCATGATTGCGACTAACAAATCAGGTGCTCAAGCTATTTTGAGGCGTTGGAAGGGGGGAGATCCAACTTATCACACGATTATTTTTGCCTTAAAAGATCGTGGGATTGAACGCTCCGAAGATTTGCAGGGAAAAATGATGGCTTTTGATGATGTCACTTCAACTTCTGGATTTGTTTTACCCTTTGTTTATCTTAAGGAAACTGGTTTAAAACTGAAGGAAAAAGACTCTGCTACCGATGAGGTAGCGAGTGATGAAGTGGGGTATGTGTTTAGTAAAGATGATCAAAATAATATTCAATGGGTGATTAGCGGTAAAGTCGATGCAGCAGCAGTTGATTATCGCAGTTATTTAGAAATTCCCGAAGAAAGTCGCAATGCAATGGTAATTTTAGGGGAAACTGAGGAAGTAGCCAGACACGTTGTTTTAGTTCGATCCGGTTTACCCCCTGAACAGGTGGAAGCCATTAAGCAGATCATGCTAGACATGGATAAAACCCCGGAAGGAAAGGCTGTCTTAGAACAGTTTGAGGAAACGGCAAAGTTTGACACGTTCCCGACTCAAAAGGACATCGCCAGAATGCAAGAGTTATATGAACAAGTTCAAAACAGGTGAGTTGGATGCTCCCATTCCGACACAAACGATTATCACTAGCCACGAAACTTTCGTTAGCTATGACCAGCTTGGTCATTGTGGCGGTGGCGGGTGTTACTTGGCTCTCACTCCACCGTCAACAACAAACGTTTCGCCAAGAGTTGGAACAACAAGCTGAACTTCTACTTAATACTTTAGCAGTTACCACTTCCGATCCGCTTTACACTTTAGATGCAGATTTCTTAGAAGAAATTATGCAGCAATTGGGACGAAATAATGTCTTAGTTGCGGGTCGAGTTTATGAAAAAGACGGACGGGTGGTGGCGGATGCTTATAGTAATTCAGTTCTAACCTATGGGATTAAACCAGATCCGTTAGGTCAACAATTAATTAAGAGTGATCAGCCGATTTTCCTGTGGGAAGCCGATCAATTATTGGCGGGTCGTGCGGTCGTAGTGGGCCGTCAACGTTTGGGTGCTGTCAGTGTGGGGTTGCCTACAGCCCCTTTATACAAAAAAATGGAAGAAGTTCGCACTCAAGGGATTATTGTTGCGTTAATTGCAGCAGGTGCAGGAACGTCTTTGGCGTTGTTAATTAGTCGGTCTATTACTGAACCCCTACAACAGATGACCGTAGCAACGCAACAATTAGCCGCCGGAGATTTGAGTTTAAAAATTGAGATTAATAGCCAGGATGAATTAAAAGTTTTGGCGGATTCGTTTAATAGTATGACGGATCAATTGCGGGATTTAATTCAGAGTAAAGAACAGTTAATTAAAAGTTTGGAATTAAGGGCTGAAGATTTACGGCAAAGTGAAGCGAAAAATCGAGCCTTATTAAATGCTATCCCCGATTTGATGTTTCGGTTTAATCGAGATGGCTTGTTTTTGGATTTTAAAGCCCCTAGAGGAGATCATTTCTTACGATCGCTGGGTAAATTTATGAATCGGACGGTTTATGATTTATTGCCCGATTATATTGCCCAGATTTATGTTCACTATGTTACCACTGCTTTAGAAACCCACAACATACAGATTTTTGAGTATGAATGGTTTGTTCAGGGGAAACGCCGTCATTTTGAAGCTCGAATTGTGGTCAGTGGTCAGGAAGAAGTCTTAGCCATTGTTCGGGATATTACCGACAGTAAATTAGCCCAAATAGAATTGCAGCAAGCGATGGAAGTGGCTGAAGCCGCGAACCAAGCTAAAAGTGAATTTTTAGCGCGAATGAGCCATGAATTACGGACTCCTTTAAATGCAATTATTGGTTATAGTGATTTACTGCAAGAAGATGCTAAAGATTTAGGATATTTGGATTTAGTCCCGGATTTAGAACAAATTAAAGTATCAGGACTGCACTTACTAACGATTATTCAAGATATTTTAGATATTTCTAAATTGGAATCGGGAGAAATGACTCTTCATTTAGAAACTTTTGATATTTCTACGTTAATTAATGAAGTTCAATCTACGATTCAACCTCTGATTCAAACCAATAATAATACTTTGATTATTAAGGGCGCGAATTATTTAGGCAAAATGGTTGCAGACCGAACAAAAGTTAAGCAAATTTTATTTAATTTATTGAGTAATGCTACTAAATTTACAGAGGCAGGAATTATTACTCTCACGATTTCTCATTCTTCTATTCGGCAAATCTCTAGTCAACATCAACCTAATTTACATTCTTCTTCCGTTAATCAAGCTCTCTCTTTAAAAGCCGAAGATTGGATTACATTTAGTGTTTCTGATACCGGAATTGGTATGACTCCTGAACAAATTAAGAAAATCTTTGATCCGTTTATTCAAGCTGATAATTCTACCACTCGTAAGTATGGAGGTACTGGATTAGGATTATCGATTACTAAACAGCTTTGTGAATTAATGGGAGGAAATATTACTGTCTCTAGTGAAATTAATGTGGGTTCAACGTTTACTTTTTTCTTACCTAGAATCATTGAAGAGATAACCTCAAAGCCGGAAGCAAAAGACAAACTCAAACACACTAGCAACAGAAGACAGGTATAAAAAAAATAGAATATATTGACCCTGAAGATCTCGCCCTAACCTAGACTAATGTTACAATTCCTGACTGTTTTGATCAGATTAATTCCGATTATCCCAGATTTCTTGTTCTTCCCGATAAGCTTGTCTTAATCTTTCTATTGCGGAGGGTGCGATCGCAGTTTTCACTAACCCCACTAATTCACCCCATTGATACAATTGTTTGCAGGATGCGGCGTAATGAAATTGAAAACTATAAAATTTTGTCCAAAACTCTGGTGCTTTTTGACTGCGACGGCTTCTGTACCAGCGTTGACGCCACCGCACGAAATCCTGGGCTTTGGGGGGTTCTACTTCTAGGATAGCGGGAAAATCGGCATAACTCACAAACTGGCTAATTCCCTGACCATGAACATAAACCACATATCGCCAGCATTGAATTTGATAGATCTGTTCTAGCTGAAGGTTAAACATTAACGCCACCGTCTGTTCACTCACAAATCTGGCTAAGGGATGCAAAATAGCAGATTTATGAAGAATTTTTGATTCGGTAATAATGGGTGCGTTTGGCGTGAGTGTTGCTATCATATAAATTGTCTCCTTGGTTTTAGGGAGTCACAGCGATCGCCGTTTGTTTGCGAGACTGGGGCGATCGCTTTTGATTTTCTCTAATACTATGATGTAATTACATCATTTGTCAAGTATGGGTTTAGTTAGAGTCAAAGTTAAAGAATTAGCAGAAGAGAAAGGCTGGACATTGAAGGAGGTTTCTGAACGTTCTGGCGTAATTTATAGCACCGTCAGAAGTTATGCTCGGCGTTCTGGGATGGCAATGGTTGATTTTACGGCATTACACAAATTAGCAAGAACATTTGATGTGATGATTGAAGATTTAGTAGAAATTATAGAAGAATAAAATGTTTATTTTTTATCAAAATAACGTGGGTTTAATCAGAGTAAAAGTTCAAGAACTGGCAGCCGAAAGAGGTTGGACATTAAAGGAAGTTGCAGAGCGTTCTGGTGTATTTTATAACAGTGTTAAACACAAATTAGCAAGAACATTTGATGTGATGATTGAAAATTTAGTAGAAATTATAGAAGAATAAAATTGTCATTTTTTATCAAAATAATATGGGTTTAATTAAAGTAAAAGTCCGAGGATTAGGTATTATAATAATAACCCCTATACATTATCAGTTAGTTGGGGATTTTCCCCAATGGTGCATTTGTTCTAAAATCGGTTTTAATCCTTCTCCTAATTCTGTTAATGAATATTCAACTTTAGGGGGAATTTCAGCATAAACTTGTCGATGAATAACCCCATCGGCTTCGAGTTCCCGCAATTGTTCTGTGAGCATTTTATGGGTAATTCCCTGAATTGAACGTTGGAGTTGATTAAACCGTTTTACCTCTGTCCATAATTCTTGAATAATTAAAATTTTCCAGCGTCCACTCATCACTTTTAACGTGATTTCAGCCGGACAGGTTGATTTGTTTGAAGGTAATTCAGACCCTTGCATAGTTCCAAGTTCGGGCGTGACGAACGAAAAAGTGCGTACTTCCCATTCTAGTGTTTTTTTTCTAAATTAAAAAGAGTAGGGTTAAATCTAAGAAAAATATGATTACAATTCGCAAGTCTCAAGATCGAGGACACGTTAATATTGATTGGCTAGAAAGCTATCATACGTTTTCCTTTGGGAATTATTATGATCCTGAATATATAGGATGGAGATCCCTACGAGTGATTAATGAAGATTGGGTACAACCGGGTAAAGGTTTCCCCACTCACCCCCATCGAGATATGGAAATTATTACCTATATTTTGCAGGGTTCCCTTGAACATAAAGATAGTTTAGGAACAGGTTCAATTATTCAACGAGGTGAAGTTCAACGCATGAGTGCAGGTACAGGAATTCGTCATAGTGAATTTAATCCATCTACAACTGAGGCGGTGCATTTATTACAAATCTGGCTGCTTCCTGATACTGAAGGTTTATCACCGAGCTATGAACAGCAATCATTTAATCTATTAGAACATCCAGGTCAATTACAATTAATTGCTTCACCCCATGGTGTCGATCAAGCTGTAAAAATTCATCAAGATGTTAATTTATATGCAGCCCTTTTGCAACCTAATGATCGCATTTCCTATTCCCTTCCTCTCCAACGTTATGCTTGGGTACAAGTGGCTAAAGGTGACGTGATTCTCAATCAAGTCTCTTTGACAACAGGTGATGGTGTAGCGATTTCCCAAGAACCTGAAATCACTCTCACCGCTTCTAGTGATGCAGAAATTCTGCTGTTTGATTTAGCCTAATTTTTCAACAGAGTAAGGATGTTGCGAGAACATCTTTACTCTAGTTCTGCACTGAACATAAAACTCTAACATACGGATTGTGAAATAACCGTATCTCTAATAACTTTTTGTTTAAAAAATTAATTCTCGATCAACGTCATATTTACAGTAAGATTGAATGCAGTTTAGGGTTGGATTTGTCCTAGGTGCGATCGCACCGTTAGCAAAACAATCGGATGTCGTGACAATTCTCACCAAACCCTTCAATTTAACACCTGCGGATCAACACAGCGACTTTGACTGATCAAATTTCACTTCCTAGGGTAGCTTTGTTACAAAAATTCCTCTAAAATGACTAATCAAAATTCTATTGGCTCGGATCTTACCTTTTCGTTTTAAAATCTTAAAATATTGTAAATCTATCTAGCTCCGATAACCTAGTATTTCCATTAACTCCCTATGGCTATTGGCTATCTCGCCCTGGTTCTCCATGCCCATCTTCCTTTTGTCCGCCATCCTGAAAGTGACTATGTATTAGAGGAAGAATGGTTATTTGAAGCAATTACCGAAACCTACATCCCCTTAATCCAAATGTTTGAAGGGTTAAAGCGGGACGGAATTGATTTCAAGATGACCATGAGTTTAACTCCTCCTCTGGTGTCCATGTTGCGAGACCCGCTCCTTCAGGAACGCTATGATCAACATCTCACTCTCCTCCAAGACTTAATCGAACAGGAAATAGATCGTCATCAAAAAAATGGGCATCTTCGTTATCTGGCGGAACATTATGCTGAAGAATGGCAGAACGCCCGTAAACTTTGGGAACGCTACAACGGTGATTTAGTTACGGCTTTTAAACAATTTCAAGATACCAATAATTTAGAAATTATCACCTGCGGTGCGACTCATGGCTATTTACCCTTGATGAATATGTATCCCCAAGCGGTTTGGGGACAAATTGAAGTCGCCTGTCAACATTATGAAGAAACCTTCGGCTGTCGTCCCCGTGGAATTTGGTTGCCCGAATGTGCCTACTATAATGGCTTAGAACGAATGTTAGCCGATGCGGGAATTCGGTATTTTCTCACCGATGGACATGGAATTCTCTACGCCCGTCCCCGTCCTCGCTTTGGAACCTATTCCCCGATTTTTACAGAATCCGGTGTAGCGGTATTTGCACGGGATAACGAATCTTCTCAGCAGGTGTGGTCTTCAGAAGTGGGTTATCCAGGAGCATCTGAATATCGAGAATTTTACAAAGATTTGGGATGGGAAGCGGAATATGAGTATATTAAGCCCTACATTATGCCGAATGGTCAGCGTAAAAATACCGGGGTGAAGTATTACAAAATTACGGGTCGGGGTTTAGGATTATCCGATAAGGAACTTTATGATCCCTATTGGGCAAAGTTGAAAACCGTCGAACACGCTGCGAATTTTGTGTTTAACCGTGAACGCCAAGTGGAACATCTGCATGGGATTATGCAGCGCCCCCCGATTATTGTCTCTCCCTATGATGCGGAACTTTTCGGACATTGGTGGTATGAGGGGCCTTGGTTTCTGGATCAATTATTCCGTAAAACTTGGCAAGATCAAAAGATCTATGGAATGACCCATTTAGCCGATTATCTTCAAGCCTTCCCCACCCAACAAGTGTGTCATCCGGCTCAGTCGAGTTGGGGATATAAAGGATTCCATGAATATTGGCTCAATCATACCAATGCTTGGATTTATCCCCATCTTCACAAAGCCGCAGAACGGATGATTAAAATGGCAGGTCGAGAACCCTGTAGTGAATTAGAGTTACGCGCCCTGAATCAAGCCGCACGAGAATTATTGTTAGCACAGTCCTCCGACTGGGCTTTTATCATGAGTTCGGGAACCATGACCCCCTATGCTGTGCGTCGTACCCGTTCTCACCTGATGCGATTTAATAAAATCTACGAAGATATCAAAATTGGTAAAGTTGATTCCGGTTNCAACTCCCTCTAGGTGTTCAATTAAAGGCTGTTTGATTTCTGTCCCTTTTATTTTCCTTGCAAACATTTTTATCTTGTGTTAGTTTATACTCACTTTATGACAGTATAGAACATGAAATTAAAGGTATGGGGTGACTTGGCATTGTTTACTCGCCCCGAAACAAAAGCAGATCCGTATTCCTATCGTGCGATTCGTTTAACCTAAAATAAGCTGAAAAGCTTATGGGAAGGTTAGCCTAACTGTCTAAACAGTTAGTGACAACTGATTACATTTATGGGTGAAATTCTGTGAATTAAGTCCCATCCCTCAAGTGCTGAGGTGAAAGCATAACCCCTAGTTTACTAGGTAGCAACTAACAGACTAAAGCGGGGTTAAAAGGTAGAACTACTGGTAGCCAAATCTGGTAACTATCGAGCAAGAAGTTCATGCGTAGCGTAAGCAAAGATGTGTCCGAACCATCGTGATACGAAATGGTGTAATGGCTAAATCAAGATAAAACTTGATAAACACCAAGCCAAAAGGCAAGGAAAGGGCATAAGCGGTTGATAGCCCGACTTATTAGCACAAGCCCAATAAACCCGGTGGAGAGCATCACGCTAAAGACTTCAAACAAATATGTAATCGGAACGAAGTAACCCCTAATTATCTCTGGTAAAAAGGTCGATAACCAGTAAGTAGCTAACGAATGGTAACNGTGACAACTGATTACATTTATGGGTGAAATTCTGTGAATTAAGTCCCATCCCTCAAGTGCTGAGGTGAAAGCATAACCCCTAGTTTACTAGNTCCCCTTGTCCCCCCGTCCCCCCACTCCTCTCCCCTGCGGTAGAGGTTTTTTTGTAGATGTGTGAATGATAAGAAATTTGTAAATTTTTGTTAAGTTGAGGCATTTTGTAAAATAGAATACAGAATCTTCTGGTATATTAAAAATTGAAGACAAAAACAGCCTGTTCTTTTTTAGGCTCGTTACTTAGGAGGACAAACTCATGGGTACTCAAGATCAAGCTCGCGCCTTAATGATGCGTCATCACCACACCATCAAAAATCGTCAACAGTCCTTACTGAATCGCGTGGCGGATGAAGTCGGTACAGATCCCGGTGATTGCACCATGATTCAAGGCAAACCCAACAACCATTCTGCAACTAGCTATGATCGCAGCAATGCCACAATGAGTTAGTCCGATTAAGAATTTTAATCTTTCTTAATATTTCGTTCAACAAACCTTAACTTACACAAGCGACAACAGGAGAAACAGATTATGGGTACTCAAGATCAAGCTCGTTCTTTAATGATGCGTCATCATCAAATGATCAAAAACCGTCAACAATCTTTACTCAATCGTGTGGCGGATGAAGTGGGTACAGAACCGGGTGATTGCACGATGATTCAAGGCAAACCCAACTCCAATGCTACCAATAATTATGGACGTAGCAATGCCACGATGAGCTAAGTCTCAACTTGAGTTCTTTTAAAATCAGGAAAACATTCAATTTTAAAAAAAGGAGAAACAGATTATGGATACCCAAGATCAAGCTCGTTCTTTAATGATGCGTCACCATAAACTGATCAAAAATCGTCAACAATCTTTACTCAATCGTGTGGCGGATGAAGTTGGCATTGAACCGGGTGATTATCGGACAACAATTCAAGGCAAACCGACTGAAAATGCAAGCAACTATGATCGTAGTGGATCATCCATGAGTTAATTGATTGTTGTTACATAACCTGAAATTTACCATGAATCTATCAATGCCCCCGCTTTGCTGTAGCAAGTGGGGATATTTTTTGTGGAACAGGCATCTTGCCTGTTATTGACGGTTGACGGGTGTTAATTATTTCCTTCTCTTCCCCTACTCAGGAGTACTCCTCTTCTCCCCCTGCCTACGGTTATTGATATAATCGCTTGTCAGTAATATTGGAAGGGGAAATCATGTCAGATTGGAAAGTGATTGAGGGTGGAGTCACAGCACCTAGAGGATATCGAGCATCGGGAATTACAGCCGGATTAAAACTATCAGGATTACCCGATTTAGCCTTAATTGTGTCTGATGTTGATGCGATCGCGGCGGGGGTGTTTACCACCAGTCAAGTTAGAGCCGCCTGTGTAGACTATTGCCGTCAACAGCTGCAAGCCAAACCTAGTGCGAAAGCAATTTTATGTAATTCAGGACAAGCCAATGCCGCCACAGGAGAAGCAGGTTGGACAGATGCCGTAGAATCAGCCCAAGCTTTAGCTGCTGTTTTAAATATTGCACCGGAATCAATTTTACTCGCTTCCACCGGAGTCATCGGTCAACGGATTAAAATGGATGCACTCAAAGCAGGAATTCCGAAGTTAGTCGCCGAATTGTCAGAAACGGGTAATCAAGCCGCATCCAAAGCGATCATGACAACGGATTTAGTTCCCAAAACCATTGCTTTAGAAACCCAGTTTGGGGATCGTCCGGTGAGAATTGGCGGAATTTGCAAGGGTTCGGGAATGATCCACCCCAATATGGCCACTATGTTAGCCTTTGTCACCTGCGATGCTGCGGTTTCTCCTCCCCTTTGGCAAGAAATGTTAACTCGTGCGACCAACCGGAGTTTTAACCAAGTGACTGTTGATGGAGATACCAGTACCAATGATTCTTTAATTGCTTTAGCCAATGGTGCCTCTCGGACTCCGGCCATTACCGCCATGGGGCCAGAAGCCGAAAAATTAGAAGGGATGTTAACGGCGGTTTGTGAATATTTAGCCAAAGCAATTGCGCGGGATGGAGAAGGCGCTACTTGTTTAATTGAAGTTCAAGTTTCTGGTGCAGAAGATGAAGCCTCCGCGAGTAAAGTTGCGAAAACTATTGTGGGTTCATCCTTGGTGAAGTCGGCAATTTTTGGTCGTGATCCCAACTGGGGACGCATTGCGGCGGCGGCTGGACGTGCTGGAGTCCATTTTGACCAGAATCATTTAGAAATTAAGTTAGGGGATTTTCTTTTAATGCAATATGGTCAACCCTTAGCGTTTGATCGCAATGCAGCTAATGAATATTTAAAGAAAGCACCAACGGGAGAATATCTCAAAGAAGATACCGTGTTAATTTCAGTTCAAATCGGCAATGGCCCTGGAACCAGCAAAGCTTGGGGATGCGATTTAAGTTATGACTATGTGAAAATTAACGCTGAATATACAACTTAAATCAGTTATCAGTTATCAGTTATCAGTTATCAGTGTAGAGACGCGCCATGGCGCGTCTGTATCAGTTATCAGTTATTAGTTATTAGTTATCAATTATTAGGTCATTCATTAACTCTTAACTATTGTACTGATTACTGATGACTGAATCATTGACAAGAACGGATTCGGTGGAATTCAAAGATTGTGTTAAATAAAAGGGATAAGTAATAGAAGAATTGAGTTGAAGATGATTAGCAATGACACCAATACAAGGCATCCTATAGGTATCGAGTTTATCTAATATTTTTCTAAAAACCGTTTTACGGGTTTTGTGAATCGCAGTGACTAAAATTAAACTATCTAAATATTCAGCCAAGAAAATAGCATCATTATATCCATGCAATTCAGGCGTATCATAAATCACTAAATCATAAGTTTCTTGGAGTGACTCCACGACGTGTCGCATTTGATCTGAAGCAAGCAATTTAAAGGTATTAGCGTAGGGAACTCCTGCGGTTAAAATAAAGAGATTTTCGGAGAGCGAAGTCCTTTGAATAACGGCATTAGGTGTTGCTTTTTCGGTTAATAAATCGCTGAGTCCTTTTTGATTAGATACCCCTAAAACAGCATGAAGTTGGGGATAACGTAAATTAGCATCTACTAATAGTACCTGCTGCCCCATATGAGCCATCGTTTGTGCTAAGTGTAAGGCAATTGTTGATTTACCATCCTTAGATTCTGCGGAGCAAATTCCAATAGATCGGATTAAAGAATCGGCATATAAAAATCTAAGATTGGCGTAAGTGTCATCGAAAGCCCTCAAGAATTGAGTCATTTTTTCTAACGCACGACGGTGAGATTTTGTTAATCCTGATGAGCCAAGATTATTCTCTAGTGGAAGATGAGAAACCATGAAAAAATTATTGTGTTGAGGAATTTTTCCCAACAGAGGAAATGAAATAATATCCTCTATATCCTGGCTGGTATAAAAGATATTGCGAAGCCGTTCCAAAAGAAGTGATAATCCTATTCCTAATGCAAGTCCTCCACCCAAGATTAGGATCAGCTTCTTGGCTGGACTTCCAGGCTCGGAACCAATGGGAATCCCTTGACTATCAGAAAGAATTTTCGGCTTAGAAATCATCTCCCAGGGGATATTAGTTTGAGCGGCTTCAATTCTTAATTTTTCTCGCTCATCCAAAAATAAATTGAGTCGTTTATTAGTTAAATCAAGCTGTTGCTGTATTTCATTATATTCACGAGCAACACCTGGAAAAAGTTGAGCTTCCCGAGTTAAAGTATTGAGTGCATTATTTAATCCTTTTAATCGAACTTCTAAAGATTTTATTTGATTATCTGTATCTACAAGTTGCCCAATTAATTTTTGACGGATAGAAGTTTGAAAAGCCATTACTGAAGAATTATTTTGCAGTTTTGAAGTTTTTTCTCCCAAAATCTTCTGGTTTTCTTGTTCTAATAATTTTAATAAATTAGCTTGTTGTTCTTTTAATTGTTGCACTTCTGGACTATTAGCACTGAAGGTTGCAGATTGAATCGCAATTTGAGTTTCAACTGTCATTAAAGCATCTAAGACTTGTTTACGGAAGGGACTTTCACTTAAGGCAGAAGCAGCTACGGCTTCATCTGGACTAAAGGATAATTGCGTTTGTAGATGTTGGTATAAAGCTCTCAATTCTTGAAGTTGTCTGTCTACGTCTTGGCTCTGAGTTTCCAGAGTCCGAATTTGTTCATATAATGTTTGTCCCCGTACCATTGGGTCAAGTAATTCATACTGCTGTTGAATCTTCTGAAGTTTTCCTCGATCTTCAGCGACTCGTTTTTGTAATAAGGGTAATTGCTCATCAATGAATTCAACCCCTTGACTAATCCTAGTTTTGCGTTCGTCTAAACTATATTTTAAATATTTATCAGCCGTTTTTTGCAATACAAATAAAATTTCATCAGTATTTTTTCCTTCATAAGAAATTTCTAAAATTTTGGTTTCATCCTTGATACCAGAACCGTTAGAAACTCGTTCCAGTTGTAACTTATCTGTTAAATCCTCTACTTTAAATTTAGGATAACGAACTTGAATTTGTTGGGTAATATTATTTAAAATTTCAGGACTGGTTAAAATGCGGATTTGGGTAGGGTAGTCTAAGCTGAAAAATTTATCACTGGGTTGTCCTTCGGAACGAGTTAGGGTTAAGGGATCAGCTAACTGCTGTTCAGATGTGGCAGGTTCAACTAACAATTGAAAATTTCCTTTATAAACCGGAGGAGCTTCTCCACCCATCAAGGAAAGACCCACTAGAGTTGTTATTCCTGCGGTTCCAATAATCAGAACCACCCTGCGTTGTAATGTCCGTAACACCGGACGGATACCCGGACTTTTCTTTTTAGGTTCGATTATCTGTTGTGAATCTTCAAAAACTTGAATATCTTGTGACATAGTGACTGAATACCCCTATTATTATTATTTTAACCCTTCGAGAATTTACCCTAAAGTTTTATCTGATCTGACCTTTTCTGAACTTTTCTAAAACAGATACATATCAAGATTATAACCCATAATGGGATAAATTTTAAGAAGTTCTAAAAGGCTTTCTATCAATTAATGCTCAATTTTATTTTTAATTAGAGTTAGAGTTTCTCTGCAGAATTAAACTTTCAAATAACCTGTAAAATGTAAAGGCATTATCCACAGGCTGTAACACAGAGGAAGTGGTGTCAGTAATTCTACTAACTAAAGACCGATGCACGATAACCACATCATTATGATGTAAGACGGGATTATTGACGGCTGCATTTCCTAATTTAAAATCCACCTGGATTTTTCTGCGAGTCACAGAACCATTGGGATTTAGACGGATCAGTTCGACTGTACCCCGATTAGCTCGGATGCTATCAAACCCTCCAGCAGCTAATAAAGCTTGATTCAAGGGAGTATTTGGACGAACTTGAATCAAGCCGGGCTGTTTAATTTCCCCGACTACATTTACACTGATCGTTGCGGGTGAAAAACTAGCAGACGCTAATTCTTCTAATTCGGTCGGATTAATTTCAGTTGCAGTGGGGATAATGACTGTATCTCCCTGTTGTAAAAATATATCTTGATTGATATCTCCCGATTGCAATAGTTCCCAAAGATTAACTTTTGTGCTTTTCACTCCTGTATTAGTCAGACGTTGGACTTCAATATTGCGAATATCAGCCATATTCGTAATTCCTCCGGCCGTCTGAATGGCACGGGTTAAGGTTGGTAAATTGCTTTTGACAATTTTTAGTCCAGTTCCTCCAGTACCTGCATCGGTAAGACCTCCATCTTGATTAAGGGAATAAGCACCAGGACGAAAAACTTCTCCAACCACCACAACTTGAATTGATTGGTTAGGAGGGGCGGCTAAACTCGAAGTAGCCATCTCACGCACTTGGGCGGGTTCAAAGGTGGTGAGAGTGGGAATAAAAATACTGTCTCCATCTCGGAGAATCGGATCTTGGTTTAAATCTCCCGTATCCAATAATTCCTTTAAATTTAAAGTGACAACGGGTTGGCGAGGATCAGCCCGTCGCAGTTGGACTAAGGCTAAATCGGCAGATTGCGTAATGCCTCCGGCTGTTAAGATGGCTTGGCTGAGTCGAGAAAATTGTTGAGCGTTGGAAGATAAATTATAGGAACCCGGACGAACTACTTCCCCAGCAATTGCAACCTGTACAGAACGGGGTGCGATTAAAGTAATGGTGATAATCGGTTGTCGGAGTAAACTAGAATATCGTTGAGCAATCAATACTTGGGTTTGTGGAAGCGTTAAACCCGCAACGGATACAGACCCAATACCCTGCAAATTAATCGTTCCATCAGTAAGAACCAGTTGGTCACCCGTGTATTTCTCAACACCGAATACATCCACTCGGATGCGATCGCCCACTCCTAAAAGGTAAGGAAAATCCTGAAGCCGATTTTCAGTACGTTCCTGTTGACGGTGTTGAGGAGCAGGATACTCTGGGGGTTGGCTTTGAGCCTGAACAGCTAGGGTGGAGATCGCGGGAACTCCTAGGCCTAAAATTAAGTGCGTTAAAGAACAACTAACACATCGAACAAACATATAATGATTGGGTGCGAATTAAAACATAAACCGAGCAAAGGTTTTACTCTGGCACGTCCCAGTTCATGACTAAGTGCGTTTTTTTGATCTCTGTTAATAGCTTATCTTATAAATCACAAGACGACTCTGCCTTAAGTCACGGATAGTGAAGTTGGGTGTAAAACAACAGCTAACAGATAGCCTAAATATTTTGACGATCGGGTCTGGAAACTAGGACTAGGAGGTGTGCTTTCTGATAATCTGATTTTGTCTGCACGCGGGAGATATCCACAAGTCCAAATAACGACTCTTAATGTGTAAAATTGTAAAATTTATGTAAACCTTTTCCCCATGTGAGAAATTCATGATCTAAGCATTTGAGACATCTTAACATAGACAAGATATGATCAGGCTTAACTTCCCTGTTGATCGCTTTTACCTATGAGCCTAGCAACTCAACTGATTATTGGATTAACGATAATTGCTGTAGCCCTTGGCATCCCGGTTTCAGTCTTTTTTCTCGAATGCCTTGCTGCATTGATGCAGAAGCATTCATCTCTTCAAGATGGGGAAAGTTTTATTCCTAAAGTTTCTATTCTGATTCCGGCACACAATGAAGCATCGGGAATTGAAGGGACGTTAAAGGCTATTTTGCCTCAAGTTGATTCTCCCAGAAGAATTGTCGTAATCGCAGATAACTGCACTGACGAAACCGCAGCAATAGCGCGTCAAATGGGAACAACGGTTTTAGAACGTCAGGATTTAGAACACCGTGGCAAAGGCTATGCTTTAGACTATGGTTTAAAGTTTTTAGCTCAAGGCCCACCTGATGTCGTGGTCATGATTGATGCTGATTGTCATGCAGAACCTGGGACAATCACTAAAATTGCTCAACTGGCGATGGTCAAACAGCGACCTGTACAATCAACTTATTTAATGGAAACGCCCCAAAATCCAACTCCCAAAGATTCTATTTCCGCCTTTGCTTTTTTAGTGAAAAATTGGGTTCGTCCTAAAGGATTAGCTCGATTAAGATTTCCCTGTCTGCTCACAGGAACGGGAATGGCATTTCCTTGGTCTGTAATTCGTCAAGTGTCCCTAGCGAGTTCTAATCTTGTGGAAGATATGCAGCTTGGGATTGATTTAGCGTTATCAGGAGCGTCCCCTCTGTTTTGTGAAGACGCTAAAACCCTGGGAATTTTACCCGCTCAAGAAACCGCAGCAAAAACCCAAAGAACCCGTTGGGAACATGGACACTTAAACACCTTACTGACTCAAGTTCCTCCCTTGATTTCTGCTTCTTTTCGTCAACAACGCCTGGATTTATTAGCAATTGCCTTAGACCTTTGTGTTCCTCCCTTAGCTTTATTAGTTCTGTTATGGACTGCGACTTTAATTGCCAGTATCGGGGTGGCAATCTTCAATATTTCTGTCTTCCCCTTCTACTGTTTAGCTTTTGAAGGAATACTATTATTAATTGCAATTCTTCTAACTTGGTTTAAGTTTGGTCGTTCGATTCTATCGTTAAAAACGCTGCTGAGTATTCCTTTTTATATTCTTTGGAAATTACCGATGTATTTCGGGTTTTTGAAAAAACCCCAACAGGAATGGGTCAGAACTCAGCGAGATACAATTCCCTCTTCAGAACCTTAACCTTTAACCCTGAATCAATAACCCTGCATCGCATTAAACCGCATGAAAGTTGCTTATCTGATTAATCAATATCCTAAAGTCAGTCACAGTTTTATTCGTCGGGAAATCTTAGCCGTTGAAGCTCAAGGACTGGAGATCAGTCGGTTCGCAATTCGTTCTTTAGAATCCGAATTAATTGATCCGGCCGATCAACAGGAATCTGAAAAAACTCGGTTTATTCTGAAAGTGGGGATTTGGGGTTTACTGAGTCATTTATTACAAGTTGGACTCACTCATCCTCAACGTTTATGGCAGACAGGAAGATTAGCATTAAAATTGGGTTGGGGTTCAGAACGAGGTGTTTTCCTACACGGTATTTATCTGGCTGAAGCTTGTGTTTTATTCCATTGGTTATCTCAAGACAAAATTGACCATCTTCATGTTCATTTTGGAACTAATTCCGCTACCGTTGCGTTATTATGTCAAGCTTTAGGAGGCCCCCCTTATAGTATGACGATACATGGGCCGGAAGAATTTGATAAGGTGAGCGCGATCGCATTACCGGAAAAAATCAAACGCGCTCAATTTGTAGTAGCCATTAGTTCCTTTGGAAAAAGTCAATGTCAACGCTGGTGTGATTATCAAGATTGGTCAAAAATTCAAATTGTCCATTGTGGTGTTGATCCGATGTTTTTGGATCATCCTTTTGTTCGGTTACCTTCAGAACGTCGCTTCGTTTGTGTCGGTCGTTTAAGTGAGCAAAAAGGTCATTTATTGTTGGTAGAAGCCGTTAACCAACTGGTCAAGGCTGGATTTGAGTTTAAATTAATTTTTGTGGGAGATGGCCCCCTGCGTCCAGAGATTGAACAATTAATTAATCGTTTTGGGTTAGAAAATTATATTGAAATTACAGGTTGGGCAACCAATACTCAAGTCCAACAACAGATTTTATCCTCCCAGGTGTTTGTATTACCCAGTTTTGCGGAAGGCTTACCCGTTGTTCTGATGGAAGCCTTGGCTTTATCTCGTCCGGTGATTAGTACCTATATTGCTGGAATTCCTGAATTGGTTGAACCGGGGAAAAATGGTTGGTTAGTTCCTGCTGGGTCTTTAGAGGATTTAACCCTAGCTCTCAAAACCGCCTTAACAACTCCTATAGAAGAATTAACAACAATGGGCAAATTCGGAGCCCTGAAAGTGGCTGAACATCACAATATCGACATTGAAGCCCAAAAACTCATTCGCTTATTTCAAGGAGACTCAATCCTCAATCCTGATCTGAAACCGTAAGGGGTTGTCAATCGAGGAAAGGTGTGTTATATTAATAAGTTGTGCGGGCGATTAGCACAGTGGTAGCGCACTTCCTTCACACGGAAGGGGTCACAGGTTCAAATCCTGTATCGCCCATTTTGACGACAAACCTATAAACCCTTCAGTGTAAAGCAATTGCGCTACCACTGTATTAATAGCCCTTGCTTGTATCCAGTTAGTTACTCTTCAAGGATACAAGATAGATACAAGTTTGACAGTAACCCTTCACATCACCTTTACCCTTACCGGGGCGCTGTCAACTTTCAGATTTACTTCCAGTTCTGTTACTTTCCGGGAAGCAAAACTAGAAAATAAGATGCTAAAACTTCAATAAAAAACACCAAAATCATCAGAATATTGGCCATCCCAAACTGATAAACCATTAGGAAATACTTTGATTAAGTCTTTCCCCTGACGGGGAATTGTTGCAGTGTATTGCTGCAATTTTTTCCAATCAGACAAAGATAGTTTTTCCTGGGTTTTTAAACAATCAATTAGATCGGCTCCATCTCCCCATCTACAGACGGCTGAAAGTTGCTTTTTGTTAATAAAACTAAACTTTTCTGCTACAGATTCAAACTGTAAATCTCGCCTTAATTCTTGAATCTCATCTTGACCTGTTTGCTTATTCTTTTGGGCAAAATAATTTTTCAGTAGATTTAAATAATTATCAGAGTTTAATCCATATTTTTTAATCAATTTAGAGGAAAATTTAGCAAGAGATTGATAAATCTGATCAGGGAAATTATCACAATTCAAGATCAACACTTCTCCGTTCTCTAATAACCCTTCGCGATTGCATCTTCCCCCTCTTTGAATCAGGGAATCGAGAGGACATTCTTCACTCAATACGATTGGGTAATCAATATCAATTCCTGCCTCTACAATCTGTGTAGAAACACAATTAATATCAGAAGACTTGATCAGATTAATAACCTGTTTGCGGTGCGCTACACACATCCGAGAGGACAAAGGAACCCATTGATACGGTTGTTGATGATTGAATATTTCAAAGGCTTCCTGAGCAGTTTTTGTAGTATTAACGATGACTAATTTTTTCTGGAGAATGGTGCTAATTTCCTGCCAAGATATATTTTTACTGATAAATTGATAGCTACAACGAGACAGATTTTTAAACTGATTAACTAATTTTTCCTGGGGAATCATATCAATATGGGGGAGTTGAAAGCCATTTAAATTAGGTGCTGTAGCAGACATTAATACAACTGAGCATCCATAATTTATAACTAATTCATTTAAGACATTAGCAATAGAAGGTAAGAATTCAGTGGGTATTGTTTGATATTCATCAATCAGGATGACCCGGTTCATGATTCCGGCTAATTTTCTGCATTTGGAAGCATCATTAGAAAATAGGGATTCAAAGAATTGAATCGCAGTAGTTACTATAACCGGACTATCCCAACGTTGAGAAGATAAACGATAGGCTATTTCTTCTCCATATTTTGGGATAAAGTCAGAATGATGCTCTAATACTGCTTCATCTCCCAAGACATCCCGATACACTTTGGCTGATTGGTCAAGGATAGATTTGAAGGGTGCAACGTACAAAATTCCATCCATATTATGATGGTTACAATGCTCAACAGCAAACTGTAAAGAAGTTAGTGTTTTCCCAATTCCAGTTACTCCAATTAACCGATAAATATTTTTACTAGATGTTGCATACTGAATGACCAGAGAGCGAAAATTTTCCCTCTCCTGAACAATTTTTGACTGGTTTTGAGAAGGAGGCAAAATTGCGAATTGCAACAAACTGGATTTTGTTTTAAATTCTTCCTTTTGGGAGTTTTGGTATTTTAGCTCAAATTCCATCGCATCTAATCTGTCGCTATCCACTAAAACGGAAAACAACATTCTAATAGCTAACTCTTTTTCACAACCTTTAACCGTTAGATTAGGTAGATTAGTTAGGTCAGGAAATAACCGCTTTAAGCATTTATCCCAGTGTTTTGAATTTTCAAAAAAATCTCTATCTACAGCAGTGTTTTTTAGCTTCCCATGATGCGACCGAATGATGTAGACCAATGGGTGAGTATCATCTTCTGCTGTGAGTTCATATACTGTTCTTGCTCCTTCAGAGGAATGAAAAACTGTACTTCCTCCCTCTAATAAGTATTTTTGCCAAGATTTCTTGGCTTTACCTAAATCATGGAGCAGTCCCCCATAGTATCCAAGTTCCTTGAGAAATTCTGGGAGGCGTTCTCGTGACTTCGCTGCAACTCCCTCTAGGTGTTCAATTAAAGGCTGTTTGATTTCTGTCCCTTTTATTTTCCTTGCAAACATTTTTATCTTGTGTTAGTTTATACTCACTTTATGACAGTATAGAACATGAAATTAAAGGTATGGGGTGACTTGGCATTGTTTACTCGCCCCGAAACAAAAGCAGATCCGTATTCCTATCGTGCGATTCGTTTAACCTAAAATAAGCTGAAAAGCTTATGGGAAGGTTAGCCTAACTGTCTAAACAGTTAGTGACAACTGATTACATTTATGGGTGAAATTCTGTGAATTAAGTCCCATCCCTCAAGTGCTGAGGTGAAAGCATAACCCCTAGTTTACTAGGTAGCAACTAACAGACTAAAGCGGGGTTAAAAGGTAGAACTACTGGTAGCCAAATCTGGTAACTATCGAGCAAGAAGTTCATGCGTAGCGTAAGCAAAGATGTGTCCGAACCATCGTGATACGAAATGGTGTAATGGCTAAATCAAGATAAAACTTGATAAACACCAAGCCAAAAGGCAAGGAAAGGGCATAAGCGGTTGATAGCCCGACTTATTAGCACAAGCCCAATAAACCCGGTGGAGAGCATCACGCTAAAGACTTCAAACAAATATGTAATCGGAACGAAGTAACCCCTAATTATCTCTGGTAAAAAGGTCGATAACCAGTAAGTAGCTAACGAATGGTAACTAGGGGAGGGATGGTATCAAAAGCGAATGCCCTTGGTAATGCAAGGGATATGCTGACAGATACTCGGTAATTCCAAAGAAATAGAACAAGTAGCAATGAATAAATCTAAAACGCTGAATAAAAATCAGACGGTGGAGTGGAAAGACATCAACTGGCGCAAGCTAGAACAGGTGACTTTTAAGTTGCAAAAGAGAATATTTCGAGCGAGTGAACGAGGCGATGTTAAAGCAGTTCGCAAACTTCAGAAGACCCTGATTAGGTCTTGGTCGGCAAAATGTATCGCGGTACGTCGGGTAACACAAGATAATCAAGGCAAAAATACCGCAGGTGTGGATGGAGTCAAATCTCTAACACCAAAACAACGGATGAACCTTGTAGGACGATTAAAGTTAACAGGTAAGGTAAAACCTACTCGTAGGGTAATAATTCCCAAACCCGGAACAACCGAAACCCGTCCATTAGGAATACCCACAATAAACGACCGTGCATTACAAGCGTTAGTCAAACTAGCGTTAGAACCAGAATGGGAGGCTAAATTCGAGCCAAACAGTTATGGTTTCAGACCAGGACGTTCCTGTCATGATGCGATTGATGCAATTTATAACAGTATTAAGCAAAAAGCTAAATATGTGCTAGATGCTGATATATCAAAATGCTTCGACCGGATAGACCACAAGGCATTAATCTCCAAAATACAAACATACCCCACATTAAGCAGACAAATTAAATCATGGCTTAAGGCAGGGTATATGGATGGAAAAGAACTTTTTCTTACCAATAATGGTACACCGCAAGGGGGGGTAATTTCACCCCTACTTGCGAATATTGCCCTACATGGTATGGAAGAACGAGTCAAGCAATATGCAGAAACTCTAAAAGGGCAAAAATCGGTTAACCGTGAATCCCTTAGTCTAATCCGATATGCTGATGACTTTGTGATCATCCACAAGGATTTAAACGTTGTCAAAAAGTGTCAAGAGATAATCGCCGAATGGTTAAGTGATATGGGACTGGAATTAAAACCCAGTAAAACAAAATTAACCCACACCCTCGATAAAATTGATGGAAATGTTGGGTTTGAGTTCCTAGGGTTCCACATTCAACAGCACACAACAGGAAATTACAGAAGTGCTAAGAATTCCCAGGGAACACCACTAGGTTTTAAAACAATAATCACACCCTCAAAAACAAAAATCAAGACTCATCTTATCAAGATAGCTGAAGTAATAGACAATCATAAGACTGCGCCTCAAGCTGCTTTAATTAGTCAGCTGAATCCAATTATTAGAGGCTGGTCAAACTATTATTCAACAGTTGTTAGTAAAGAAACCTTCTCAAAGGTTGACCATCTAACTTATGACAAACTGAGAGCTTGGGCAAGAATGAGGGGAAAAGGGAACATCAATAAAAACAAATACTGGAGAACAGTAGAAGACAGAAATTGGTGTTTCAGTACAGAAGATGGATTAGAATTACTCACCCATAGCAGTACGCCAATCGTAAGGCATACAAAGGTCAAAGGTGAAGCTAGTCCGTTTGATGGAAACTGGACTTATTGGAGTAAGCGACGAGGCGAATACCCAGAAACACCTACCAGGGTTTCCAAATTAATCAAGAAACAAAAAGGTATTTGTCCTCACTGTGGTCTGTATTTTACAAGTACAGACATTGTGGAAGTTGGGACACAATCAAACCAATATCATTAGGTGGAAAGGATACCTATGATAATCTGCAACTTCTACACAAACATTGTCACGACATAAAAACGGCACACGACGGTTCCTTAATCAAGAATCACGACAATAAACCGTTTTGAATCGTACCTATAACAAAGGTGGAATTATCAAGGAGCCGTGTGAGATGAAAGTCTCATGCACGGTTCTGAAGGAGAGGTAGGAGTGGTAACGCTCCTATCGACTCTAACCAATCCTAACGCCATCGGCAGCAGAGGGAATCCTAAAGGCGATTTTCTGGAAACCGGAAATAACCTACAGTATCCAAACGATCACGGTATTGAATCCGATTCGGTATCAATCCCTATTCCGTAATATGGGACAAAGCAAAATTGCTGTTTCCACGGTCAAAACCTGGGCCACTCAAAACCCCTCTGGACGGTATTTGATTAATGAAGATAGATCCCAGCGAAATCATGTTGTTCTAAAAAATGTGGCTTACATCATAGATTTCAGCTTACACCTAACAACAAAAGCGACAGAACCCATAGATAAATATTATGCTATCTGTTCTAGAAGAATTGAACGAGGACAATGCTTTAAACAACCTTGTTTAGGTGTGCGGGAATTCACCGCTAATTTCAGTTTTCCTGATGGGAATGAGCAAATTCATCCTGAACTCTTGGGGACGTTTAACTTCGGACGAATCCTGAAGAAAATGCACTTTATCCAAGATCCAAAAGGGAATGTGGAATGGAAAGATAACGAATCTCAGAAGATTATTAAAGGTCGTGTTTTAGCTGAATTCTTTGAAGCCATTATGCGTGATGGGGTCGTGAGATGTTAGCTGAACTTTATGAGTTTTCAAAACAGCTTCAACTTCCTCCTGTGGGTTATTCAACGAATACTGCTCATTATAGTATTGACCTGGAAACAAGCTTAATTTCCCTCCTGCAAACAAAAACAATTAAAATCGGGAAGAAAGAAGATAAGGTTTTCTTTAAGCCGGGTGAAAAACTGATTCTTCCTAATCTCAATCGTAATGGTGTAGCTCCTCTATTAATTGCTGATACGGGAGAATATTTATTTGGCATTGGGTCAAGTAAAGATACCCATAAAAAAGTATCCAGCTATTTAGAACTCCTGCAAGAATGCTGGCAGGTGACATCAGACCCGATTCTGGAAAAGGTTCTAAAATTTATTCAGGAATCTACCCCAGAATCTATTATTTCTCAGCTTGAAACCCTGGGAAATAAGCCACCCAAGGACAAAAAGCCGGGTGAGTCGGAACGGTTTGTTTTCTATTATCAAAACCCGGAAACAGAACAAGCTGAACTTGTCACCAATCGTCCCAGAATTCAACAGTTTTGGAGTCAACATTTCCTATCTAAACAGACAAAAAAAGCGGGTAATTGCATTATTACAGGTCAAGAAACGCAAGTTTTAACCCATATCCTACCCGGCAAACTTAAAGGCATTCCAGGGGGTCAATCAACGGGTTCTGCTATTTCCAGTTTTGATAAGTCAGCGTATCAAAGTTGGGCATGGGATAACTGTCAGAATGCACCCATTGGAATTGATACCGCATTAGGGTTTTTAGGAGGTGTGGAAATGTTGCAAAGTAATCCCAGACATCATCAGAAGTTTGGGAATCAGATGTTTGTTTTTTGGGGAAATCAGAACCAAGAAGGCATCAATCCTGAGTTTTGGCAAGATGTTCAAGCCTGCCGTTTAAAGGGTTTAATTCAAGGCATTAACACGGGGAAAAGTTTAAATACCCGTCATTATTCCAGCAAGTTTTATCTGGGTATTCTTAAAGGGAACATGGGGCGGGTTGCCATCAACAAAATTGACTCCATTTCCCCGGATGCAATTGCAGATAATGTTGAACAGTTTTGTCAACTTCAACAGTGGTTTGAACAATGGATCAAACCGATCTGGGTTTTCCGTAAGGCTGCGTTCTTTGATCCCAATAAAGAACATACGGAAGTGATTGATACTGCCTTGATTCAATTTGCATTATTAGGGAAAGAACTTCCTCAAATTTATGCCAAGAAAGTCATTGATAGAATCTGTGCGGAACAGGACACTTTTGCATCTTTTGACCGGGCAAAAGCTTTATTTTTCTATACCCAATATCCCAATATGAACGACCCAAATGATCAAATTGCCTATCAGTTAGGACGGATAACTTTCCTAATGCACATGGCACAAATAAAAGCACGAAAACAGGAGAAAGAAGATACTAATGTTACCCGTTCTCTGAAAACACTTTCTACAACTCCCTCTCAAGTTTTCGGACGACTTTATCAAGGGTGTTATGCTCATCACCTTTTGGAAGAAGAAACTAAGTACATTAAACTTCTATTAGATGAGGAGTTCCGAACTATTTCTCCTGACAATTTACCCGACAATTTTACCCTCCGTCAGCAATCCTTATTTTTTGTAGGATTTGCTAAGAAACGGGCTGAGTTTTTTACCAAAAAATCCAATAAAAATAACGAGGAAGAATAAACTATGTTACACTTTGATCCTTCTAAAAAACACGATGCAATTCTGTTAGTTGATTGTCTGGACGGTAATCCTAACGGCGACCCAGATGCAGGAAATCAACCCCGAATTGACCCAGAAACCAGACATGGTTTAATCAGTGATGCTTGTATGAAACGGAAGGTTCGCAACTATGTTAGACTGACGAAAAAGGGAGAGGTCAATTATAAAATTTTTGTTGAAGAAGGCAGCGTCTTAAATGAGAAAATTGAGAAAGCTTATTCAGAGTTAAAAATTGAAGTCAAGAAAAAGGAATCAACGTCTGACCAACAAGAAAAAGCTCGAAACTGGATGATTGAAAACTTCTATGATATTCGGATGTTTGGGGCGGTGCTTTCTACGGGTTTAAATGCGGGTCAAGTTTGGGGGCCATTACAAATTTCTTGGGGGCGCTCTTATGATCCAGTTTTGCCTATTTCTGCTACTATTACCCGGTGTGCGGCGACGGAAGCTAAGGAGAAAAAAGACAATAAAACGATGGGACGGAAAGAGTTAATTCCTTATGGATTGTTTAAGATTGAAATTCATTATAACCCGGGTTTGGGCGGTAAGGTTTCTAGTGATGATCTCCAATTGTTCTGGGAATCATTATTAAATTGTTGGGAATTTGATCGCAGTTCTTCCCGTTCTTCAATGAATTGTCGTGGCTTATTTGTGTTTACCCATGATAGCAAATGGGGAAATTTTCCTTCTCATAAATTGTTTGATTTGTTGTCAGTAGAAAAACAATCTGATATCCCTCGAAGTATTAATGATTACGAGATTAAAATTGATGGGCAAATTCCTGATGGTGTGAATCTCTGGGATATTAATCAATAACCAGAACAACCCCTTTTTATAGGGATTGAGAATTTAAACAATACTTCGAGGTGTGGGAGAAACAGCCTGAACCTAACAATCCTCAGTTATAGGGATTGCGAATTGAAACAACCCTTAGCTGTTTTTGGGCGTTTATGCCAGAACCCTTATTCTGTATGAGTTCTGGCATTTATTTAAAAAATAGGTTGGCGCAATCTGTGTAAGGCTTAATCTGAAAGGGATTCAAGGATTTTTTTTTAATACAAATTTGACAAATAATGGGAAGATTTGCTATTATTAAATTAGATTGGCGGAATTGCACCTTGAAAATTAAATATCACAGGGGTTCCAGCAGCCTGCTATAACAATCCTCAGCAATGGGGATTGAGAATTGAAACTAATGAATTTCTAGCAATCAGAATAGGACTAGCCGATAACAATCCTCAGCAATGGGGATTGAGAATTGAAACAAAAATTCCCACTAGCAGGAGGGTATTCAATATTGGTTAAATAACAATCCTCAGCAATGGGGATTGAGAATTGAAACTTTTCTTGTCTGAAGGCATAAATCCGATAAAATCCTTCACATAACAATCCTCAGCAATGGGGATTGAGAATTGAAACTTGACTCATAGGTTGCTCCAAAATGTTAATTAATCATTATAACAATCCTCAGCAATGGGGATTGAGAATTGAAACTTGAAATACAGAAAGGACTAAACCCCTCGCGGTGGTGGAGTATAACAATCCTCAGCAATGGGGATTGAGAATTGAAACAAAAAAACAAGAAAAAAAGGCAGAGGCAGCAAAACCATAACAATCCTCAGCAATGGGGATTGAGAATTGAAACAAGGATCAACCATTCCAACAAACTATCAAACGAGGGATAACAATCCTCAGCAATGGGGATTGAGAATTGAAACCCTATCTCACTCAATCAGATATAGACCGCCTTGAATAACAATCCTCAGCAATGGGGATTGAGAATTGAAACATGATATCTATCAAGCTCGTAAAGATTTAATTGCCTATGTATAACAATCCTCAGCAATGGGGATTGAGAATTGAAACTTATTTTCTTGCTTTGATTTTAGCAACATCTCCTATAGAATAACAATCCTCAGCAATGGGGATTGAGAATTGAAACTCTAGCCAGTGCGATCACTCCTGAGTTAATAAATCATAACAATCCTCAGCAATGGGGATTGAGAATTGAAACTACTCTCTTCTCCTCCAATGTTTTCTAAACTCATTGTTGATAACAATCCTCAGCAATGGGGATTGAGAATTGAAACGTTAACACCTATAATGAACAAGGAAAATCTCGTCGATAACAATCCTCAGCAATGGGGATTGAGAATTGAAACCAGATTTTATAATAGAGTCACCTGGGTTAATCCCTATAACAATCCTCAGCAATGGGGATTGAGAATTTTAAAACTAGATTTAGGGGATTGTGCTAGAATCTGAATTATGATAACAATCCTCAGCAATGGGGATTGAGAATTGAAACTATTTTGGGATGCCCATATAAAATTCAAGGAAAAATAACAATCCTCAGCAATGGGGATTGAGAATTGAAACCAGAATCAGACACTATTTTGAATTTCTTGAATTAATTTAGCATAGGTTTCCGCAGGGCGATCGCCTAAATGATCCTCAATTTCCCGTTCTGTTCCGCGATTAAAATCAATACTAAATAACCCAAACCTGGGCGTATAAGACCCCCATTCATAATTATCTGTTAACGACCAGTGCATATATCCCAAAATCGGAATATTTTCCTTTAATAACTGTTGAATTTGGCGCAGATGGGCTTCTAAAAATTGACTGCGGTGCAGTTGGTCAGAACGACGAGTTGCAATACTATTATCCGGTTTTCGACGTAACGCCATGCCATTTTCAGCAATTAAAATCGGGAGGTTATATTCCTGAGCATAATATTTACAGAAAAACGATAATCCTTCAGGGAGCGCTCGCCAGTCCCACCATTTACTCGTAATTCCGGTCATTAACCAATTTCTAATTCCTTTAGTTTTAAATTCAAAATCAGAAAAAGACGGTAAACGGAACGTATGAGCAATAAAGGGATCATAATAATCTATAGCGAGATAATCATAGACTTTTTGGCGAGGAGAAACCATTAATTCTTGCCAATAATAGTCTAAATGTTTAATATCAAAGGTTCGATGACCAATGCGATTTCCCATCCAACGGGCTAACCGTCCCAATTGATAGGGAATATCTTTACGAAAGGGTAAAGAAGCTCGACGCAAAGCGGTTTCTAAATGTTTGGCTTGAGCATAAACATAATTTCTGAGTTCCTTAGGCTTGACTTTCCTGGTCTGGGTATCTAACAAATCCCAAATCACTTTTTCTGACCAATATAAATCACTACAATAGGTGTTTAAGGTCACAAGCGGTTTTGTCCATCCATATTTTTCATAAATATCATGAACTGCATTATAGGCGCGAATATGAGCCGCCAATAAATGATTATAAGCTTTCCAAACCGCTAGAATTCCCGTAAAATTCCCAGAGGGAAATTGACCGCTTAGATAGGTATTTAGAACTAAAATATTGGGTTCATTAATGGTAATATACCAATGAATCGGAGGTTGTTGATAGTAATCCGTTAAACGTTGGTTAATATAGGTAACAGTAACGGTCACATAGTCAATAAAACAATCAATGGTTTCTGAGGATAACCAAGCATCAATTCCTAACCAAGCGGGATGGGTAAAGTGATGTAAGGTGACAATAGGTTCTAAGCCATATTGACGACAAGTCGCGATGCGTTCTGCATAGTCATCTAACACCTGAAAATCATAATTGGGGGCGGGAGAAATTTCCGGGGTTGTTGTGGGTTGAATGCGACTCCATTCTAATCCTAAGCGGAAAGAATTTAAGCCTAATTTTTGACATTGATTAAAGTCTTCTGGGTAACGAGTCCAAAACTCAGAAGCGTTCCCAGTTCGCATGACTCTGCCTTTTTGTTCACTCTCTGACCAATTATTTTGGGGTTGTCCAACACCATTATACCCCCCTTCACTTTGATAACCAGACGTAGCAACGCCCCATAAAAAGTTACTTTGACCAGTCAAAATAAATACTCCTTTTGGTAATATTGAAATAAAATTAATTAATGCTTAGTTTGTGATAAGATATGTTCAGCAATATTGAGAGCCGCACGGGGTTCTCCTAATTCTAACGCAGCCGTTTGCATTTGGGATAAACGTTCAGAATGGTTTAACAAAAACTTTACACAAGGCGCTACCATTTCAGGTAATCTTAACTGAACTCCTGCACCTGCGGCGACGATTAAATCCGCATTCCATTCTTCTTGACCGGGAAAGGGATCAACAATAATCATCGGTGTTCCTCGTGCTAACACTTCACTAACAATTAATCCCCCTGCTTTGGTAATCACTAAATCACTCGCCACCGCTAAATCATCAACATAATCAATTAATCCTAATTTTCGTAATTCTATATCTGGGGTAGAGTCTAATTCGGCTAAGGAATCTAACAGTTGTTCATTGCGTCCGGCTGCTACAATTAATGTACCCGTTTTCAGGTTATCCATGAGTTGAGAAACCATCAAACGCACCCGTTTATAATGTAACCCTCCTCCAAATATTGTAACAACAGGTTTGTTAGTTGGCAGATCATGACGTTCCCGCATTTCCACTTGAGATTTAGGTTCTAATATCTCCAGTTTAATCGGTATTCCAGTAACATGAAGAATTTCAGGGTCTACTCCCCGTTTAATCATGAAATCAGCCGTTAAATCGTTGGGTAAATAATAACCATCGACTTCTTTATTAATCCAACTACTGTGAGCAATTACATCAGTAATAACGACATAATGAGGTTTTGAAATCCGTTCTTCCTCTTCTAATAATTGTAACAAGCGGCTAGGAATTTGTTGAACGCAAACAATCGCATCAGGATTCACTTTTTCAATAAAATGTCGCAGCTTTCTAAAAAAAACTCGTTCTAATTTAGCCGTAACAATATTTAATTCTAACGACCGTTCTAAATCTTCTAAATCCGTTCCTTCATAATAAGCGCGATAAATTTGAGGGGCTTTTTCGCTTAATTGTTTATAAATACTGGTAACGGTATTACGATAAATAGAACTCGCATAATCTAACGCATCTTCTACGGTAACAGTGACATCAGTAAAATGGGAAAACGCTTGATTTAAGGCTTTAGCAGCACTATTATGTCCAGCCCCTAAAGACGAGTACAATATCAAAATATGAGTCATAATGAATTAAGAATTGTTAAGGCTAAATTAAGGTTAATTTAACTCAGTATAGATATTTCTATTATATAGCAGGGAACAGCGTAACAGAAAGAAAAATATTTCACCGTCCTGGGTTTAAGCATCAGCTTATGTCAATGACCCGATTTACGCAACTGCTATTACTGTATTGTGTTGAAATAGTTGAGAAAATCCATCGTAGGGGCGGGGTTTTCCCACCCGGATATTAATCAAAAGAGAGACGTTAAATCAAACGTCTCTACTGTTTAACGTTCCATTGCTTCTACAGACTTAGAAACCCCTGCGGTTAACACCTCATACCCTTCAGAAGTGACTAATACATCATCTTCAATTCTCACCCCTATTCCTCGCCAACATTCGGGAACTTCTGGTTGTCCTTCAACAAGTTTAATATTAGGAGAAATATAAATTCCGGGTTCAATGGTTAACACCTGTCCGGGTTGTAAAGGTTGTGGATTTTCACCCCATTGATACACCCCCACATCATGCACATCTAACCCTAACCAATGTCCGGTTCGGTGCATATAAAACGGTTTATATTTTTCTTCTTTAATGATTTCCTCTATATCCCCTACTAATAATCCTAAATCCATTAACCCTTCCACTAAAACCCTCACGGCTGTATCATGAATATTTTTATAAGGATTTCCGGGTTTTACTTGTTCAATAGCAGCTAATTGAGCCTTTAAAACCAGTTCATAAATAATTTTTTGTTCCGGGGTAAATTTACCCCCTACTGGAAAAGTTCGAGTAATATCTCCATTATAATATTGATAACAACATCCGGCATCAATTAACAGTAAATCATTGTCTTGCATTTGACAATTGTTTTCAACATAATGCAAAATACAAGCATTTTTTCCAGACGCAACAATCGAAGGATAGGCAATGGTTCCGCCATTTAAGCCAAAAATATGTTCAATTTCCGCTTGAATTTCATACTCATATCGTCCGGGTTGAGCAAATTCTAAAGCATGGTTATGGGCTTTCACCGATATTTCTGTCGCTTTCCGCATTAATGCTAATTCCGCCTCACTTTTAATTAAGCGCATGGGATGTAAAATCGTACAAACATCCTCAATTGCAATCGGCCCCGTGCCATGTTTAGGATATACTCTTAATAAGCGTTGCCAATGTTTTAAAATGGTTTCATTGAATTTTTCATCCCGTCCTAAACGATAATAAATCCGTTCAGCTTTTTGTAAATATTGAGGTAATTTTTCATCTAATTCATTAATCGGATAAACTTCATCCGCTCCATACAGTTCTTTGGCTTTTTCAACTCCAGTAATATAACCTGACCAGGTTTCTTTTTCCGGGTCTTTCGGTTGCACAAATAAAATATATCGATGTTCTTCATGATGGGGAGCTAAAACTGCAACCGCATTGGGTTCATTAAACCCGGTTAAATAGAAAAAATCACTATCTTGGCGAAAATTATATTCAACATCATTGTGCATCACAGCCATTGGCGAACTTCTAAAAATAGCCGTTCCCTGCTTCATATTTGCCATTAATTGTTCTCGTCGTTGCCGATATTCTGCTTGAGTAATCATCCTTAATATCTCCTACAAATCGTAGTGAGGCGTGAACGCCTCAGAAATTAAGCCCTGAAGGGCTTACTACGGTTGGATAAAAAACAAGGGTAAGCAATGCTTGACCCTCGTTAATTTTAGGTTAATTTTGACAGAAATTGAGATTAAAGAACAACCGCAAACCGTTCTTTTTCAGGAACTTCTGTGTACTCAGCCACAATTTGCCGGAATTCATCGCCATCAATGGTTTCTTTCTCAATTAAAAGATCCACTAACCGATCAATCACTTCCCGATTATCCCGAATAATTTGACAAGCTTGCTGATAACAATGTTCGGCAATAGTCCGAATTTGAGCATCAATGCGAGAGGCAATTTCATTAGAATATTCCGTGCGAGTGGCAAAATCTCGACCTAAGAACACTTCCTGCTGAGATTCTAGCGATAACGGCCCTAAATCGGACATTCCGTAACGAGTCACCATCTGGCGGGCCATACCTGCAACCTGTTGTAAGTCGCCTCCTGCACCCGTCGTCACTTCCGAATCTCCGAAAATAATATCTTCGGCTGCCCGTCCTCCCAAAGCTCCGCTAATCCGCGCTAGGATTTGAGAACGAGAAATTAACCCTTGATCTTCATCGGGGGTAAACCAAGTTAACCCCTGAGCTTGACCCCTGGGAATTAAGGTTACTTTCTGTACCGGATCATGGTCTTTGAGCAGAGTTCCGACAATAGCATGACCAATTTCATGATAAGCAATTAATCGTTTACTCTTGCCATCAATTAAGGGGGTTCCTTCCATCCCGGCAATCACCCGATCCACCGCATCATCAATTTCTAACATGGTGATGCCTTCTTTGCGACGACGGGCCGTTAAAATCGCCGCTTCGTTGAGCAAGTTGGCTAAGTCAGCCCCGGTAAACCCTGGAGTCCGACGGGCAATGGCTTCTAAGGACACTGCCTCAGAAATTTTCTTATTGCGGGCGTGAACTTCCAACACCGCTAAACGACCTTTAATATCCGGGGCGTCAACAGTAATTTGACGGTCAAAACGACCCGGACGCAGTAACGCAGAGTCCAGAACATCAGGACGGTTGGTCGCGGCAATAATAATAATTCCCGTATTGCCTTCAAACCCATCCATTTCGGTTAACAATTGGTTCAGGGTTTGTTCGCGTTCATCATTTCCCCCACCAATTCCAGCCCCCCGTTGACGACCAACGGCATCAATTTCATCAATAAAGACAATACAAGGGGCTGTTTCTTTGGCTTTCTTGAACAAATCACGAACCCGGGACGCACCCACCCCGACAAACATTTCCACAAATTCCGAACCGGAGATACTGAAGAAGGGAACACCCGCTTCCCCGGCGATGGCTTTAGCTAATAAGGTTTTCCCAGTTCCTGGGGGGCCAACTAATAACACCCCTTTGGGAATTCTCGCCCCAACGGCGGTAAACCGTTCGGGTTTTTTCAGGAAAGTGACAACTTCTTGTAATTCTTCTTTGGCTTCTTCCACCCCAGCCACATCATCAAATAAGACTCCGGTTTTGGCTTCCATTTGGAATTTAGCTTTGGACTTGCCAAAATTCATGGCTTGACCAGGGCCACCCGGAACATTATTAGACCGACGGAAGAGGAAGAATAAACCAGCAATTAATAAAATAGGGAAGATCAGATTTCCTAACAATCCCCATAAAGCACCATCATTGCGAGGGGGATGGCTATCAAAACTAATTTGAGATGCCCTTAACCGGGCGATCAATTCTGGAGCATTATTGGGTAAGTCCACCCGCAACCGTTGAATGCGGTTATCCAGTTGGGGATCAACAGCATCGACAATGGCTGTACGACCGCCATCATAGAGTTCTACACTGGTAACACGACCAGCCTCTAAATAATCTAAGAAACGACCATAGCTCATGCGGGTGCTGGCGGTGTTTTTACCAAATTCTGCGGGTGCAGTGGCAAAAGCTCCTTGCCAGACAAAAAACCCGATGACCAAAGCGGGTAAAGTCCAAAGGAGTATTGTTTTCCACGACGTCTTCATAAAGTGCGTTGCTCTAGGTTATGGGGTATTGAATGTACAGATGCAGTGCGGGTGGACTGCGATCGCATTTTGTTATTCATAATCTTAACTAAATTTAACTTAAGATTTGGGCATCAAGCAACTCACTCACTTCAATTTGTGCTAGGGGCTCGATAGGGGACGTCAAGAGTTAGCCATCCGTTACCCCTTTCGAGATACAATAACTCAGGCTAAACCCGCACGATTGACCCAAACCCCTGACCTTCTGTGAAAGGATAGGTGAATTCAAGACTAGAAATAAACCGTCCATGCAATGATGCAGCTTTCAAGAAGACTCAAACGGTAGGGTTAGGCTGCTGAGTATTGTCTGATTCAGTAGGACTAACGGGTTGTCGTGCGGAGGACGGCTTTCCCCTGATAAGGGGGCTGAGAGGGTTTCTCCAGAAATGGCTCCTGCTCCTGAGAAGTTCTAAATTGTGCCTGATTTTATAAGTGGAATTTCCACTTTATATTTATATTGTCAACAGGTCAGGGATGAAATTGGCAACAGATAAGGCATTATAAATCTTGAATCTCCGTGAGGTAACGTATTCCGATGCAAGGTGGTAATAAACAGCCCGGACAACCAGCAGCCGCAGCCGCCGCTGCTTCAATGCTGAATCGGCAAACAACGCCGACAAGCGGTAAAAAAACGATTTTAAGTCTTGATTTAGGGCGGACATCAACGAAAGCCTGTACCAGTCGTAACCCGAATGAAGTTGTTTTCATTCCCTCTAATATCAAAGCCCTAACGGTGGATACCGCCAGAGGTGGTGGCTTTGAGTCCAAAAATACTGATCCCCTGCTCGATATTTGGGTAGAATATCAGGGCATGGGTTATGCCGTCGGTCAACTCGCGGCTGACTTTGGAGCAGCATTATTTAAAGATGGTTCCGATTCTCCTTCCAAAGTTGATGATGCTTTAATTAAACTGTTTGCTTGTGTCGGCTACTTCAAGCTACAGGGGGAGATCGATGTCGTTCTAGGTCTACCCTTCTATTCTCAAGCCCAATTTGAGCAAGAAAAAGAACATATCACTCGGTTACTCATTGGTACCCACGAAATGTTCTATCGGGGTGAGCAGATCAAAATTACGGTTACGAATGTTCGCGTTATGCCCGAAGGCTATGGCAGCTTGATTTGGCTGGAAGCCCAAGGTGGCAACTCAGTTCCCAATTTCGCGGATCTCTCCGTCGCCATTGTGGATGTCGGTCATCAAACCACTGATTTCTTAACCGTTGATCGGTTCCGGTTTGCTAGAGGGGTTTCCCAAAGTGATACCTTTGCGATGGGTAAATTCTATGAAGAAGTGGCGAGTAAAATTGAAGGGGCCGATAGTCAGTCTCTCTATTTACTCGAAGCCGTTCACAAACCCGCCGGAGAACGGTTATATCGTCCTCGTGGAGCCGTTAAACCGTTTAACTTAGATGATATTGTCCCCGAATTACGGAAAAATTTCGCCCGTGATTTATCTGATCGCGTTGTCCGATGGCTCCCTGAACGGGTGACGGATGTTGTTATCACCGGAGGGGGTGGGGAATTTTTCTGGGAAGACCTGCAACCCCTACTGAAAAACGCAGGTCTGAGAGCACATCTGGTGCAACCTTCGCGTAAATCTAATGCTTTAGGGCAGTTTGTCTATGGTGAAGCTCAGTTAACCCGACGTTAATTCCCCTCGTTAAACCCGTCCTTGATTCCATTCACATCGGTTAAAAAATGGAAAAAGGATGGGTTTAATTTTTTCCAAACCCCCTCAAAATTCTGATACACTAACAAAGGTGGATCTGGTTAATTATTTTTTGATCTTAAATTTTCCAGGCTCCAAAATTAGTCATGGGATAACAATAGGTCTGGATTTCTATTATGCTGTGGGCAAATCGTAAACAAACTCAGTCAGTCACATTCACCGAAGATGCAGCAGATCAGACATTATTAGATGCGATTGAGACCGAATTATCGCAGGCAAAATATCAAACCTTTAGTAATCTTTGTAAACAAGCTCTTTGGCAATTTTTATTAATCTCTCGTTCCGAATCTCCAACTCCTCCTTCGGCAAATTCTACCCCGAATCCTCCTCAAGTTTTACCCAATTTGCAGCGCGTTGAAGAGCGGTTATTTGAAATTCAAAATAAATTAACAGATTTAGAAAAGAAAGTATTAACGGAAGAGGGAACTCCAACAGACCGTTTGGATGTTCAACTTCATCAGTTAACCCAACAAATGACTCAATTACAAATCTCTATTAATCAAAAATTAACTGAAATTGCTACCGGTTTAGAAGCGGTTCAATCTCAACCTCAATCTATACCTGTAATTGTTACAGAATCAAATCCGTTCCCAACAGATCCAGAACCTGTTTCTAAAGAAGCAATGGAAGAAGCTGATCCGTTACTTAAACGTTTAGGTTCTTTATTAGATGATTTTTAGGGGAATTACGAATTACGAATTACGAATTACGAATTACGAATTACGAATTACGAATGGGTAATAGAAAAAAAATCTACTGTTTATTATTTATGATTCCCCACTTTTTAGGAGGATAAACTCTCCTAATATTTGACGTTGAGCTTTTAATAATTCTTGAATTCCTAATTCTGCAACATTCAAAATTTTATCTAATTGTTCTCGACTAAAACTCCCTAATTCAGCCGTTCCTTGCAGTTCAATAATTTCTAATTCTTCCGTCATCACTAAATTAAAATCGATGTCAGCAGCCACATCTTCGGTATAATTCAAATCTAAATAAGGTTCTCCTTCTAATAACCCCACAGAAATCGCTGCAATTTGATGACAAATCGGTAATTGTTGAAGTTGTCCTTTTTGAATTAATGAATTTAAGGCATCTACTAACGCCACAAACCCCCCTGTAATGGCTGTGGTTCGGGTTCCAGCATCGGCTTGAATCACATCCGCATCAACGGTAATGGTATATTCCCCTAATGCTTTTAAATCGAGCGCGGCTCTTAAACTCCGTCCAATTAATCGTTGAATTTCTTGGGTTCGTCCTGATAATTTTAAAAATTCTCTCGGTTGACGTTGTGGAGTTGCTCCGGGTAACATTCGATATTCTGCTGTTAACCACCCTTGTCCTGTATTCTGTAAAAATTTAGGGACTCCCGGTTCAATACTAACACTACATAAAACTTTTGTATCTCCACTTTTCGCTAAAACAGAACCCGGGGAAAAGCGAGTAAAATTTCGTTCAAAACTCACAGGACGGAGTTGATTGGGTTCTCTATGATCAGGACGTTTCCACATAATTATTAACAGTAATTGTAGTAAGCTTTTCAGGGCTTTATCAATCTATTCTTACTTAAGACGTTGACAAATCTCTTGATAAATTTGTTCGGGAGGTTGCTCCCCATTCACATCTAAAAGATGACCTCTAGGTTCATAATATTCTAAAATCGGAATAGTCCGTTGATAAAATAATTCAATTCGGCGCTCAATAATTCCCAGTTGATCATCCGCACGCGATCGCTCTAAAGAACGGTTTTTTAACACTTTTTCTGGAACATTCAAATAAATGACCCAATTTAACCGTTGGTCTAAATCTTCTAATAAAAAATCTAATTCTTCTGCCTGAAATGCTGTGCGGGGATAACCATCTAAAAGCCAACCCTTTGCTACATCAGGATCTAACAATTGTTGACGGACAAATTGAATCATGATTTCGTCGGGAACTAATTCCCCTTGTTCAACAAAGGGTTTAGCTTGTCGGCCTAGTTCTGTCTGAGCCCTGATCTTTTGTCTCAAAATCTGACCGATATCTAAGCAAGGAATACCCAAATAGCTGCATAGCAGTTTGGCTTGAGTTCCCTTTCCGGCTCCCGGCCCCCCTAGAATTACCAGTCTCACAATATTTAGCTCCTCCGATGTTGAAATCTGACCCTTATTAAAATCACTGAATTTAATTCCTGAAATCCCAAAAATCAATCTAACTTTATGATCTATTGTCCCCCTTTAACCATTGTCGAAACTGAAGTCGGATTTAATAAAAATGAGGCTCCTTTTTGAGTAATTTCTTCAGAAAGATAAATCTGTTTTAATGTCACTAAGCCATCATTAATATATAAATCTCGTACCATTGCCTTTTCCCCGCTATTAAAAATAGTCTCATAAAAGATTTCTTTAATTCCTGTAGAAATAATTAATTTTAAACAGGAAATACAAGGTTCTAAGGTAACATAAATACTGGCTCCCCCACAAGAAATTCCATGTTTCGCGGCTTGAGCGATCGCATTGGCTTCAGCATGAACCGCACGAGAGGGTAAAACTGGACTGGCATCACAGGTACTTAACCCCGGATAGCAATAGCCCTGAGTCGTGCAGTGAATGGAACCGGAGGGCGAACCATTGTAACCCGTAGCAACGATTTGTCGATCTTTAACAATGACTGCACCCACCGGAAACACTAAACAGGTCGAGCGTGTGGCGACCAGTTTAGCCATCATCATAAAATACTCATCCCAAGTGGGTCGTAGGGGCGGTTGATAGGTTTCAGGTGAATTTTCCATACCCATAAAACAGTAAAAATTAGTTGAGTTTTGCGGATGTTAATCCCGTAGACCCAAATCCATTATCGCGTCTTGTGGTATCACTTAACTGTTGAACTTCTTCAATCTCAACCTGCAAAACAGGTGCAATTACCATTTGAGCGATTTTCATTCCTTTAGTAATATTAAAGGATGTTTTACCATGATTGATCAAAATCACTCCAATTTCTCCCCGATATCCCGCATCAATGGTTCCAGGGGTATTCAAAACGGTGATTTGATGTTTCAAAGCCAACCCACTTCTGGGCCGAATTTGGGCTTCTGTTCCTAGGGGTAATTCAATGGCAATTCCAGTCGGAATTAATTGACTTTCTCCAGGTTCAATTGTTGTATCAGCTAGGGAAAATAAATCTAATCCCGCATCCCCAATATGAGCATATTGAGGTAAAATTGCTTCTTCTTTCAGTTTCAAAATGTTTAATTTCATAAATAGGGAATAGGGAATAGGAAATAAGCTGACAACTGATAACTGATAACTGATAACTGATAACTGATAACTGATAACTGAATTACGGTGCAAGTCGAGCTTTTCCAAGGCGAGTGTGTTCATACCATTTAGCAATATCAGGAACCCAGTCTTCCACATGAGGCCACATTAAATCACAGAGTTTTTGGATTTCTAACTGAGCATCTTTTTTAAACCGTAAATCCAGAAAATGTAATAACGCCCTTAAGGTAAAACTGACAACAAAATGTTGACGATAATCAAAGGGAACTTTTCCCCGTGCGTGTTCTTCGGACATTCCGTTTTCAATATCAATTTTATAGCGTTTTGCTGCTTCAAAACACCAGTTTAAATCCTGTTGGCGCTGTTCAGGAGAATAGTAATATTTTTTCCCTTGGCGATCGCTATAATAACCCACTGGACGTAAATAAAAAGCTTCTTCAATATCTACTTTTCCTTCAGCAACAGCTAATACTTTTCCAGAAGTATAGCGGTACGATTGACAATCAAAACTAATCCCTATCCTGTGAGTTCTCGCTTGCTGCATCACACTATGGGGAAAATAACCACAATTAAACACAATTTGACAGTGTTCTAACGGCCCATAATGTCCCCGTTCACCCGCTAATAAACGCTTAACAATGATTTCCCCAGCTTTGTCTTCAGACGGCCAAGATTCTCGTTCCTCAACAACAAACTGATCGCTATAATCTTGGTGCATTGCAGCGTAAATCACCTGCTGAGGAAAGGGAGTTTTAGCAATTACTTCTACACGAAATCGATCCATTTTTGATCACAACCAACCCAATTAAACACTTTACAATTTTAAGCCTTTAACATTAAAGCACCAAATGGATCAATTTAAGTTATTTTTAAGATTAACCACAGAATTCTTAATTATGCTTTCCGACAAATTTACCGAAGCCTTAGTTTATGCAGCGCAACTCCACGCCACCCAAATTCGTAAAGGTTCAGGAGTGCCTTATATTGCTCATCTGTTGGGAGTTGCCAGTATTGCTTTAGAATATGGGGCTAACGAATCAGAAGCGATGGCAGCCCTTTTACATGATGCAATTGAAGACCAAGGAGGTGCTAAAATTCGAGACGAAATTCAACACCGTTTTGGGGAAACCGTCGCCCAAATTGTTGAAGGATGTACCGATACTGATATTACCCCTAAACCTCCTTGGCGACAACGAAAAGAAGAGTATATTGCCCATATTCCCCACGCTTCTGCTTCGGTGCGGTTGGTTTCTGCGGCTGATAAACTCTATAATGCTCAATCGATTTTAAAAGATTATCGTCAAATCGGGGAGAATTTATGGCAAAGATTTACAGGCAAAAAAGAAGGAACTTTATGGTACTATCGATCCTTGGTAGATGCCTTTCGTCAAGTGGAATCAACACCTTTAGTTGAAGAATTAGATCGGGTTGTTTCTGAGCTTGAACAATTAGTTAAACTGGCTGATTAACGCTGAAAAAAAATTATTCTATTTTAATGGATTACTAATGGCAAATGTTCGTTTAGAAAATATTACCCGACGTTATCATACCACCCTTGCAATTGAAGAGATTAATTTTGAAGTTCCCGATGGAGAATTCTGGGTGTTAGTAGGGCCATCGGGTTGTGGAAAATCAACAATTTTAAGAACCATTGCTGGGTTAGAAACAGCTACTTCTGGCAATGTTTATATTGATAATACCTTAGTGAATGAGATTCCCGCGCGTAAACGAGATGTGGCAATGGTATTTCAAAATTATGCTCTTTATCCCCATCTCAGTGTTGCTGAAAATTTAGCGTTCGGCTTAAAAATGCGGGGAGTTGACCCAACAAAAACGCAAGAAATTATTCAAAAAGTAGCTCAATCTCTTTCCATTGAACATTTATTAAATCGCAAACCCAAACAACTTTCAGGAGGACAACAACAACGGGTAGCATTAGGACGAGCGATCGCCCGTGAACCGAAAGTTTTCCTATTAGATGAACCTTTATCAAATTTAGATGCTCAACTGCGAGATGATACCCGTGCCGAACTTAAACAACTGCATCAGCGTTTAGGAATTACAACCATTTATGTTACCCATGATCAAGTAGAGGCGATGACTTTAGCCGATAAACTGGTAATTCTCCATCAAGGAAAAATTCAACAAATCGGTGATCCACAAAGGGTTTATTCTCGACCTAAAAATCGGATGGTTGCCACTTTTTTAGGCAATCCTCCAATGAATATTTTACCCATTACCTATGGAAATAGTTTATTTTGGATTGCCAATCAATCCTTAACTTGTCCAAGCGCAATTCGAGAAAAATTACAACCCCAGGAGGGTCAAAAATTTGATTTAGGTATTCGTCCTGAACATATTCAATTTATCACTTCCGAGAATGTTATTGATGATTTACAACAAGATGTTTGGGCTTTTGAAAAAGTCCCCCTGGATGTGGAAGTTAGTGTTGTCGAACCCTTGGGTCGAGAAATATTAGTTCGCGCTTATATTCCTAATTCTTCGCAACCCCATGAACAATATTCTATTCAATTTCAAGTCCCTATTCACCATCACCTTCATCCCGGCGATCGCTTAACCATCAAACTAGATTTGAATCAGATTTTAATCTTTAATTCCACAACAGGCGATACTCTCTATCCTTAAAATCTTCATCGGGTGCGTCAGGTCAAGTTCCACGCACCACCCAACTCATTAATTTTGTATCTAAAGTAACTGAAATTCTTGACAAACTATGATTTTTAGATTATCTTAGAAACATCCTCTTCAAAGTCAAAAAGAGAGGCAATTAAAGTCCAGAAATTAGTAAAGAAAGTTGAACTAATATGGATTTTTATTAAATCCGTAAAAAAAATTAAACTCTACATAAAAAATATTCTATTTTCCTAATTTTGAATCATACTTAAAAATAAATCCTGAGTCGATGAGGATAGTACGCTGTCCGGTGGGAAGAGTGAAATCGTCAACTATTGGGGTTGTTTCACCCAAATCCTCATCTATCCTCCATTCAGGACTATTCCCTACCCCCCTAAAACCAATATGATGCTTTTAAATCAACCTAATTTGAAACAGGATGAATCTGAAATTAGGGAACATAATGATATTTTTCCGATTAGTTACTCTACCCTGGATGTTAGAGCATTAATCAGTGAAATTTTAAGTTGTTATCCTATTGATACCGTTGAAAAATGTAAATTTTGGCATCGAGGGTTAAGTGATGTTTATTTCATAAAAACTCAAACTTCTCGTTATTTTTTAAGAATATCCCATCAACATTGGCGATGTCGAGCAGAAATTGAATTTGAGCTTGAATTGCTAGATTTTTTGCATGATCATCAAATCCCAGTTGCTTATCCCTTAAGAACAACAGAGGGAGAATTATTCATTGAAATTAATGCACCTGAAGGCAAACGATATGCAGTATTATTAGTTAATGCGCCCGGTCAAATTGCCATTGGAGATTTGAATATCAGCCAAAGTTTAAAATTAGGCGCGACCGTTGGTAAAATTCATCAAGTGGCTTTAAATTTTCAACCTTCGGTTCAACGCCAACCTTTAAATTCTGATTATTTATTAGAGAGTTCCTTCCTAACCATTGCTCCCCATTTAAAAAAAAGACCAACAGATCTAAACTGTTTAGCAGACATTGTATTTCAACTCAAAGCTCAATTGCAAAATTTACCTCAAAACCCTCCTTTTTGGGGAATTTGTTGGGGTGATCCCCATAGTGGGAATGCTCATTTTACTTCCGATGATCAAATTACCCTATTTGACTTTGATCAATGTGGATATGGGTGGCGAGCATTTGATATTGCTAAGTTTTTACAAGTCTCCTTACAGTCGGGACTGAGTAAAAAAGTTCGAGAAGCTTTTTTAGTCGGGTATGAAGGCATTAACCCATTAACTGAACTGGAAAAAAGCAATATTCAAGCCTTAACTCAAACGGCTCATATTTGGGCTTGGGCAATTAGTATTATTAACGCAGAACAGTTTAACTATAGCCGTTTAGATCCGAGTTATTTTACTCGATATTTACAACAATTAAAACGCTTACATTCCCCAGACTGGCAATAAAATCAATTCAAAATTAGTCCGGGAGAAATCCACAACTAATTTCAATAATGCGATTGCTCTCTAATTTAAAATAGAGATACGATCCCCCTGAAAAGGAATAGCTGACAACTTGATTTTCCCCCTGACTGTGAAGTTCTTGTTGACCATAAACCTCGAATACACGATTTAAAGAATCTCCCACCCGCACCCCGTCCGGTGTGGCTAAACTCGAATCAGTGGTCGTTAAAACCACAATTTTTTCGTCCCCGATATCAACTATTAAATTAGGATAAACCAGTCGAGCATAGGTATTATAGTTCCCCGGAGGATGTTTTAAAATTTGAAGGGGTGTTCCTAAAACGTCTAATTTTGAGGGTAAATCTCCTAAGCGAAATTCTCCTAAACCCAATTCTTTTTCTGGGGAAGGATCAGCCACGCTTGCAGAAATTCCCAATGGAATGGGAAGAGTATTAAAAGCTATAACTCCACTTCCCAGAAGGAGAAGCGTAAGCAAAATATTGAAAGGATTTTTCATCATATTAATTTTTCCGCATCTAACGCTCTAACTTTTAAATTGGATAAATTTCCAACGTTCTCAGCTTTTTCTGTAACGGGAATTTGTCAAATATCCCCCAAGGAATGGGCGGGATCTGTCGAAAGGAGTAAGATTTGTTCATCAGGAAATTCTTTGGCCTATTGTAGGGAAAAACCACCCTTTCCTGTGGGTTTGCCCACACCCCCTTTTCCACTGAATAATACTAGATTAAGGGTATTGAAATTAAACATTTTAATCAACGTTTGCTATATTTCTACTTGAACGGTTTGTGGCGGCTTAAGAGATAAAACCCTAGGAATGTGCTCGATGTAGCCTTAGCCTCTTGTGTCAGTTGTTCAAGTGTTTATAACCCTGGCAAAAATTTTAGCGACTGATCTCCCATCGAAAGCGGTAGAACCGTTGATCAGCCAGACTAGAATACAGAGGGAGCAGTAAAATCCGCCCCAACTTAGAATTGAACTGTCACAGGATAGAGAATAAAGGCGTTGTTAATTACAGATAATAGAAACTAACAGAATTAGGACGTGAATATTATGTTGAACAACCTGAGAAAAAAATACAGTGGGATTATGGCATTATCATTAGTTGGAGTGATGAATGCTACTCCTAGTTTAGCTTATCCGCCGGGGGCAACTTCTACCCCTTCAACGATTATACCCTCAACCTCTGAGTCCATACAGCCCCAGACTTCAACATTAGAATCCCTGTTAAAGGGGCCCCAAGTCAGCAGACGGATTTCTGAATGCTACGATAATGGGTTATGTTAGATATTAACCCTTGGTGAAAGTCGATGGTACTGATCAACCCTCGATTCACTAAGTTTCAACAGACGCGCCGTATCCTGTTAGAGTTCCTTTGCTGGAATCTATCCGCCATTCTTTGGCTAAAGAGGTAGCAGGGGCGGAATGTGCCTAAATTTTTATTCAAAATCCCATATTGATTCTTTTAATTATTTCTAATTGTTAAAACTTAATCAAGTTTTATCGGCTAACAAGAACTATGGGGTTTTTGTTAACTGCTTGGAGTGGTAATTAGAAATTTAAACTTAACTATCCCTTGCTAAAGTAACCGTTTAATGACAATCCCTCAAGGAGATTTTTAACGATGGCACTTTATCCCGTAAACGATATTATTAGCCATAATCATCAGCAAATTCATACCTTGGGTCGAGCATTGGCGAAAATGCAAGGGAGTTTTTCTTTATTGCTGGTACGGTGTAATTATGAAAGTTTACGGAAACAAATTGTTACTCAACTTAAACAAGAATCTTCCCTTCTCATCGATGAATTCCAACTTTCTCCAACAAGTCAAACCTTATATGGTTCGATTAAAACTGAAGTAGAATCGAATTATCCTTCCGTATTAATGGTTTATGGATTAGAATCGGTTGTTGCAATAGATTTAGTTTTACATTCGGCGAATTTAGGAAGAGAAGCTTTTCGTAATTTCCCTTTTCCAATCGTGTTATGGATTAATGATAAATTATGGAAAAAACTGAATCGCAATGCACCGGATTTTACCAGTTGGGCAACAACCTATGAATTTTTGCTAAGTTCCGATGAATTAATTCGGTTTTTAGAGGAAAGATCATCCTTAGTCTTTGCCAAAGTTCTCGCCGCAGGTGCAGAAGGATTTTTACCTACTGCTGCTATTTTAGGCTCAGAATCAGGAACAGAACTTCAGGCGGCTTATCAAGATTTAAAAAAGCGAGAAATTACGATTGATCAATCATTAGAAGCGAAGTTAAAATGGATTTATGGTCGCTATTTTTATTCCCAACAACACATTCCTCTGGCTCTGCAACAGTATCAACAAGCCTTAAGATTTTGGCAACAATATCCTCAGCAGTTAGCCCTAGAAACGCAGCATGGCAAGTCTTTACAGGAGTTAATTAATTCTTCTGATACTGCTGATAATTTCCTTCTCTGGCAAGGATTAATCTGGTTTGAGATAGGCTTATGTTGGTGTTATTTAGCAGAACAACATCGTCATCGCAATGGGGAACGAGAATGGAAGCAAGCAAGGGATTGTTTTCAACAGTGTGTTAAACGATTTGAAGATGCTCAAAAACCTGATTTAGTCGCTATATTTTTAAATAAGATTGGAGAAACCTTAATCCATTTGCAGGATTGGAAAAGTCTGCGTAATTTAGCTTTAAAAGGACGAAAATTACATCAAAAATTAGGAGATCGTTTCCTCATTCAACTCGCCCAGGATTATGGATTTCTCGCTTTTGTTGCCCTGGCGGATCAGGATTGGAATAATACTCAAGAATTAGCGTCTGTTTCCTTAGAAATTTTGGTTCTAGAGTCTCGAAAAAATCCCGATAATCCTTGCATTCCAGTTATCAAAAGTTTTTGTTTATTTGTATTGGCAAGAGCTTTTGAACAGCAAGGATTAAAATTAGAAGCGATTGAAACCTTAAAAACATCGGCTCAAACCATTAAAACGACTTTGTTAACGGTGAGTTTGATCCGATTGTATTTGTATATTTTACAAACCTTAAGTCACCTTTATTTTGAAAGGGGAGATTATCAAGAAGCATTTCAAATTAAAGAGGAATATCGCAATCAATCCAGTGCTTATGGTTATACCGCCTTTGTCGGAGCCGGACGATTACAACCTCGGAAACAAGCGGTTACTTCAACGTTAGATCCCAGCCAATTTACCGACAATTTTACCGATGAAATCACCGCTTCAGGACGGGAAGAAGCAATTAACTATCTGTTAAAACGCATGGCGAGTAACTATCATAAATTAACCGTTATTTATGGTCAATCAGGAGTGGGAAAAAGTTCGATTTTGAGAGCCGGATTAGTTCCCGCCGTACTCCGAAAAATTATTGATGCTCGCATTAGTATCCCAATTATTATTAAAACCTATAATTCTTTTATTATTGAGTTAGAGGAGAAAATCATGAAGCAGGACTTAGAGGATTTAAATCCTGCTGTTCCTTTAATTTTAGATACTGATTTCAATGACGCAGAGACACAACTAGAACCTCAAAATTATACCATTATTTTAACAAAAGTTATTGAAAAACTCCAAGAAAATGGCAGACAAAATTTATTGACTGTTTTGATTTTTGATCAATTTGAAGAATTGTTTTTTGTCCAGTCTCCCAATAATCAAAAGCTATTTTTTGAATTTTTAAAAGATGCTTTAAATCTCCCCTTTGTAAAAGTCATTATTTCCTTGAGGGAAGATTATTTACATTATTTACTAGAAGGAAGCCGTCAAGTTAATTTAGAAGCCATTAATAATGATATTTTAAGTAAAGACATTTTGTTTTATTTAGGAAATTTTAGCGAGACAGAAGCTTATAACGTGATCAAAAGTTTAACGGATCGCGCCCATTTTTATTTAGAAGATGCCTTAATTCAAGCCTTAGTTCAAGATTTAGCAGGAGATAGGGGAGAAATCCGTCCGATAGAATTGCAAGTTGTTGGGACTCAACTCCAAGCTGAAAATATTACCACCTTAGAAGCTTATCAACAACAAGGCCCCAAACAAAAATTAGTCGAACGATTTTTAGAAGAAGTCATTCAAGATTGTGGCCCGGAAAATGAAGCAATGGCGCGTTTCGTTTTATATGCCTTAACGGATGAAAATGATACTCGTCCCTTGAAAACCAGAACAGAATTAATTGAAGAGTTAAAACAAAAATTAAATCCAGAGCAGGTCTTAAACTGCTTAGATATCATTCTTTATATTTTAGAAAAATCTGGCTTAGTTTATCGAGATGTTAGCCCAACAGGGGAATTTTATCAACTGGTGCATGATTATTTAGCCGGATTTATTCGACGACAAAACAGAAATGAACAAGAAGAAGAAATTGCTAAATTGCAACAAGAAAAAGCCCAACTAATTCGGGAAAAAGAAATGAGTAAAAAACTCGCTGAAGAACAGGAAAAACTAGCAAAAGAGAGGGAAAAAGTGGTAGAAGAACAAGAAAAACGTCACAAAGCTGAAGAAAAAAATCGTCGTTTAGAACGATTTCTAGGATTAATTATTGGAACAGTGGTTATTGGTGTTGCTGGGATGTTTTATTTCAATGCCCAAAATCAAGTGAAAGCTCGAATTCAAGCCTTGACATCCGCCAAAGATGCCCTATTATTAGCAGATCAACAAGATCAATTAGGGGTATTAACAACCACCGTACAAATTGGTCAAAATACCTTAGAAACAAAAGCATCAGAAGCAACAAAAACCGAAATTGCCCAAGGGTTAATGCAAATGATTTCGAGAATTCAAGAACGAAATCGTTTAGAGGGACATCAAGGAACAATTCTAGGCGTTAATTTTAGTCCCGATGGTAAACGAATTGCCACAGCCAGCAGTGATCGGACGCTGAAAATTTGGAGCCTTGATGGTAAATTATTAACTAAACCTGGGCAATTTCCGCATACAAGTCCGATTAAAAGTGTTCGCTATAGTCCCGATGGCAAAATCATCGCTACCACCACAGCTAGTGTTGATGACCCCAATCAAAATCAAGTTTTATTATGGACAGAAAACGGAACGCCTATTCCCCACCGTCTGATGAAACATCAAGAAGTGATTAATAGTATTAGTTTTAGTTACGATGGCAAAAAATTAGTCACCTCTAGTAATGATAAAACCGTTAAAGTATGGGCCTTAGATGGAACGTTACTTCGAGAATTTAAAGGTCATAAGGATCGAGTTTTTGACGCTGAGTTTAGTCCTGACGGTCAAAAGATTGCCAGTTGTAGTAAAGATGGAGAATTGAAAATTTGGTCAATAGATGGAACCTTAATTCACAGTATTAAAGCCCATAATCAACCCGTTTATGATTTAGATTTTAGTCCCGATGGCAAACTAATTGTTTCTGCTAGTGGCGATCGCACCCTAAAACTTTGGAACGCAGAAACCGGAGTAGAAATTAAAGTTCCCTTAAAAGGTCATAATGATGATGTTTTAAGTGTCAATTTTAGTCCCGATGGTCAATTTTTAGTCAGTGGTAGCCGCGATCGCACCGTTAAACTTTGGAACCTAAAAGGCATCTTACTCAAAACTTTTACTGGTCATCGAGATGATGTTTGGGGTGTAGAATTTAGTCCCGATGGCCAAACCTTGGTATCTGTCAGTGCCGATACCACCGCCCGACTTTGGGATCGAAGTCGAGATCCCTTGAATACAACCTTACAAGGTCATACTGGACGGGTATGGAGTGTGAGTTTCAGTCCCGATAATCAAATTTTAGCCACTGGAAGTGAAGATAAAACCGTAAAATTATGGGGATATCAAAAACCTCTGCAATATAGTTCAAAGCCTTTTTTGACCTTACAGCATCCTAGTAAAGTGAACTGGGTGAGTTTCAGTCCCAATAGTCAAGAAATTGCCACAGCCAGCGAAGATAAAATTCTGCGAGTTTGGAGAAAAGACGGTCAGTTGTTACAAACCTTGAGCGGTCATACCCAAGCGGTTAAAGCCGTAACCTTTAGTCCTGACGGTCAAACCTTAGCCAGCGCCAGTGAAGACAAAACCGTAAAATTATGGGACAAACAAGGAAAATTGATCACCACCTTACCCCATCAAGATGCCGTTTGGGATGTCCGCTTTAGTCCCGATGGCAAGACCCTAGCCACATCGGCGAGTACGCTCAAACCCACAAACCAACCGCCAGCTAACGGCGTTACCCTCTGGACAAAACAAGGGAAACAATGGCAACCCACCTCAAAATTACCTGCGGAAAATCCCGTAACAACGTTAAGTTTTTTAGGGAATTCTCAACAACTAGCTGTTGCTGTTAATGATCAGGTTACACTTTGGGAATTGAACGATAAAAAATCCCATTCTTCCTGTCCATTAGGACATCATGCAACGGTACAAAGTTTAAGTTATTATTTCCAAGGGCAGATTTTAGCAACGGCTAGTGATGATAAAAAAGTTAGATTGTGGCAGATTAATGATCGTCTTTGGGATTTATCAAACTGCAATGGTATTGAACCTTTAATGGTGTTAGAACAAAATGATTTTGTCAATAATATTAGTTTTAGTTCTGGGGATGCCCCTCTTCTGGCTATTGCCAAGGATAATGGAACAGTGATTCTGTGGAGTTTAGCGAATTTAGACTTACATCATCAGATGGAACAAAGTTGTACCTGGTTACACGATTATCTCACCACTAACTCAACCCAATTGCAGGAACAAAACCGCAATTTATGTAATTATCCTGTAAATACGGATTCTTCAAGGGCGAATGGGATAAACAAATAAATATTGCTTTAGTGTCTGCTTATTCCCTTATTCAGGAAGACAGTGTATGATTTTGGCAAACCCGATTACCCTCAATCCTAATCTTCAATGGTGACAGAAAAAGCCGAACAAATCCTCAATGGTGCCATGCCGGAGTTTTTGCAAAATGGCTATGCTTGTACAAGTATGGACAAGGTAGCAAAATCGGCTGGTGTGTCTAAACAAACCCTCTATAGCCATTTTTCCGATAAAGATGGATTATTTACGGCATTAGTTGAACGCATTGCTACTGAGAAATTTAATTTAGTTTGGTCACACCCTTTAGAAGGTCAACCTGAAGAAGTCTTGCGGGATTTAGCGAAACGCCTGGTTAAGGAAAATATTAATGATAATGAATATTTGTGTTTTGTTCGTTTAATTGTCGCTGAATCAGGAAAACGTCCAGATTTAGCGCAATTATTTTTAAAGAAACTTTGTCAACCTGCGGTGATTATTCTGACCCAATATCTTCAAGAACATCCCGAATTAAATATTATTGATTGTGAAGCTACAGCCCGTATTTTCGTTGGTTCATTAATCCATTTTATGTTGGTTCAAGAAGTTCTATCCGGCAAAGAAATTATGCCCATCGAAGAAGATCGGATGATTAATAGTTTAATCCGTTTAATTATTAATCAAAAAGAGTTGTTGACAGTAATCAGTAATTCGTAGTAGAGACGCGCCTTTGCCCAGCCATGCCGCACTTGCTTTTGGCGCGTCTCTACGGGGTTCCAAAACCCGACTACGGTTGAACGTTTACAGGGTTAGCTGAGGGTTCGGTAGGAGTGGAAGGTTGGGGGTTTTCCAGAAGTTGGCGTTGTTTTTGCCGAAATTGAGTCGCTGCGTCCTGAATATTTTGACGTTGTTGATTACCGACGGCTTCATAATCAACATTAAATCGTCCTAATCGAGAATTATGAATAATATCTAACATGGTCTTCTGACTATTGGAACCACTCAGAGGGTCAGGATTATCAGACCGTTGAAATTCTTGTAAAGGAGTAACTGAAGTAGACTGAGCAAAACTAACTGAAGTGAATCCCAAAATCCCAATTCCAGCAGCCACAACTGTAGAAGAGAAAAGTCTTAGACCCAATTTCAATCCATTAAAGTGCATGATTACAACCTCACTACCTGAAAAAATAACTATAAAAACTTAGATTTCCATATTGTAGCTATTTTTTGGAAAATTTAAAATAAAAATTCCCCCTAACGTTCGAGAAATTCGGAATGCTGGGGGGATTAATTTTTAGATAAATTTTATTCCGGTTTTAAGCAAACCGACGCTTTAATAACGGCTGAATTGAGAGTAAAGCGACCGTTGCAAATCCGAATAAAACCAATAATGCACCCCCAAAAGTAATGGTTGCAAAGGGAGCGTGCATCACTACACTATTGAGTGCCCAATCCTGATGTAAGTATAAATAACGAATCGGTTCAATGGCATAACTGAGGGGATTCAGCGAAGCCACAACTTGTAACCAAGTAGGCATAAAAGATAAAGGCGCGAGGGCGGTACTGGCAAATAAAAGCGGTAAATTCGTCACAAAGATCACAGCAATTAATTCAATATGACCGGGTAAAGCAAAGGCTAATCCTAAACTTAAACCCGTTACCCCTAGCACTAATAAAAGCACAATCAAAGTAATGATACTTAATCCCCCAATTCCGGGTAATCCTGCCCCTAAAAAGGCTCCGGCTGCCACAATCACTGAAGTTTGAATTAAGCTCAAGGTAACGATATAAATTGCTGAAGCTAAAACAATAGAAAAGCGAGACACTAAAGGAGCGACTAATAACCGATTTAAAAACCCAAATTCTCGGTCAAACATGACAGGTAAACCTGCATTTAAAGCTCCCGCAAAGGCTGTAAAAACAATAACCCCAGCCCCTAAAAACTGAGCATAATTTAACGTTTCTCCAAACAATCCTTTGGGGGCATTTTGAAATAAAGCTCCAAACAAAATTAACCACATCAAAGGTTGAATAATCCCAGCAATTAAGGTAGAAGGACGACGTTGTAATTGAATAAACAACCGACGGGTTAAGGCTAGGGTTTCTTGTAGGAATTCTCCGACTAAATTCGGTTGTTGATTAGTCGTTTGATGGGAAGTTGATAATTTAACAGATGTTGTTGAACTGCTCATAGTTGTTAACGATTGAGGGTTGACTGTTCAGGGTTGGGAATTAAAAACCCAGTTTCTAGCGCATACTTTTCTTTTTCTCAGCTTTTAAATCTCGATTACTGGCTGCTGCAATTTCAGCATCCAGTAAAGTTCGACCTGTTGCTGCTAAATAAACATCATCTAAACTGGGTCGAGATTGGGCAATGCCAAAGGTCGGTAAACCCGCATCTTTTAACGCCTGTTGAATCGTAAACAACGCATCACTTTGAGGTTGAACGACTAAATTCAAAGAATTGCCTTGAGCATTATTAATAATAATCTCTTGTACAAAAGCGAGAGATTGTAATAAAGCTTTGGCTTTTTCAGCTTCTTCCAAGGGCGAAAATTCTCGAATTCTCAGGGTAATGCGATCGCCTCCAACTTGATCTTTTAACTCAGACGGTGTACCCGTTGCAATCACCACCCCTTGATCAATAATTGCCACTCGATCTGCTAAAGCATCTACCTCTTCTAAATAGTGACTGGTAATTAAAACCGTTGTCCCATTTTCTCGTAATTGACGGAGGAAATTCCACACTGCGACCCGGCTTTCAATATCTAAGCCAACGGTCGGTTCATCTAATACTAATAAATCCGGTTGATGCAGTAACCCCGATGCTAAATCTAAGCGTTTCCGAATTCCCCCGGAATAGGTTCCAGTTTTTTGATCAATCCAATCTTGTAATCCTAATAAATTCGTAACCTGATGAATTCGTTCGGCAATCGTAGCACGAGGGATATGATACAGGGCGGCTTGTAATTGCAATAATTCACGTCCGGTTAAGACTTTATCGAGGGCGACTTCCTGAGCGACATAACCCAAGCGTTGACGAGCTAATCTCGGTTGGTCAATCACAGAAATACCCGATATTTCTAAACGTCCAGCATCAGGAGTAATTAACGTACACAATGCACGCAGGGTTGTGGTTTTTCCGGCTCCATTGGGGCCAAGTAAACCAAAGATTTCTCCGGGTTGGACATCAAGAGACACATCTTTAACAGCCTGGATAGAGCCATAGGATTTTTGTAAATTTTGGATCACAACAGCAGGAATCATAGTGCACGTTTAAATAAACTAAATTACTGATGGGGTAAGTCCGAGGGGAATTTATTCGCCGTCAGGTTCCTTTTTTGTATTGTATCTCTCTTTCCCTAGAGAATAGCTGGACTCAACAAACACGCATCTAAATCAAGACTTGCCAATTTTTCATAAGCATGATTAATCAAGCGTTCTCCTCGTAATGCTCCTGTATTTGCACCGGGACAAATATAGTGCAAGGTATCACAATTAAAGCGTTCCAATATGAATCGAATACTGTTTAACTGTCGTGGCCAGTGAAAGGTTTTAGCGGTGCGGAGGGGAACGGGTTGACCTTGGAGATTGGGTAAGAGATGACGTCCGGTGAACAAAACCCCGACTTGCCCACTAAAATAAAGACAAGATGAACCGGGAGAATGTCCAGGTGTCCAAAAAACCGAACTCTGGGAACTCAGCCTTAACTCTTTCTCAAAGGTTGTCACCGTTGACTCCGGTAATAAATAAGCTTCTTGTTCTTGGATGACAATCTTGCATCCCCATCTGTTTTGAATCTCTCGTGATGAACCGATTGCACCCCGATGGGTAATGAATAACCCTTGAACACCACCCTGTTGCTCTAAAAATTGCTGATTTGTTTCATTCCATAAAGGTGCATCGATCAAGATGTTCATCTGGTTCTCTACAATAAAATAGGCAGTTCCGCCCAAAGTGTCCCGGTTGGGTGGGAAAGCATAAATATTTTCCAGTACAAGTCGGGGAGTTTTGGGGACAGAACGCTCCTGGGACATATCGTTATTGTTTTTAGGTTCAATTTTTGATTTTAATCGAACTTGTTTATTGAATTAAAACTACAGATGATCATGTTATTTTGGTTACTGATTTTAGGGTTGATGACCTATTGGCTTCTACAACGGGGAGTTGCTCAAATTACTCGAACTCCCATTTGGTTGCTATGGTTGGTGATGATGACTCCAGCGTTCATTTGGGGAACCTGGATGTTTGCTTATGATCAAAAACCCATTCCAGCAGAATTAGTGATTATTCCTTTTATTGCTTGTCCCTGTTTATATTGGTTTTTAGTCCAATGGGGTCGTCTTCCGCCGCCTACATCATCAGAGTCCGCCATTCCAACCGAACCTAGTCTTCCTGTGGAAAATCCCCACTTACCTCGTCCTTTAGATCAACAAGAAGAAGAAACCCTTCGCACTTGTTTTCCTTGGACTGTTTTTCCTCTGCATAATATTGAATATCGGCTACAAGCTGTGATTTGTCGGGGTCAGTTACGGTCAAATCCTGATGTAGCTTATCGAACGATTCGAGATAATATTAAAGCTAAATTTAGCGATCGCTTTTTGATTGCCTTTCAACAAGATCTCAAAGATAAACCCTTTTTTGCCTTAGTTCCTAATCCTTATCCAGAAAATACCGAAAATTTACTCAAGCCTGATGCTTTAAACCGTCCAATTTTAGGTTTAGCACTGGTATTAATTACTTTATTTACAACAACGGTGGCGGGTGTGGAAATGGAGAATATTTCCCTAGATACTTGGCAAGCAAATCCCCGTTTATTAGTATCTGGATTACCTTATAGTTTGTCCTTAATGGCAATTTTAGGAGTTCATGAGTTAGCTCATTATTTAACTTCGATTCGGTATAAAATGAAAGCGACATTACCTTATTTTCTGCCGATTCCATTTTGGTTAGGAACCTTGGGGGCGTTTATCCAAATGCGATCACCCTTTCCCCACCGGAAAGCGTTATTTGATGTCAGTATTGCTGGCCCTTGGGCGGGATTTATCATCAGTTTACCGTTATTAATTTTAGGCTTAAATCAGTCAACGGTTGTTCCCTTTGATCCGAAAAACTCTGGATTTTTAAATTTTGAATCCTTGCATCCCAGTTTTTCGTTTTTATTAACAATATTGAGTAAATTAATATTAGGGGATGCCTTGACTTCGGAACAAGCCATTCATCTACATCCTCTGGCGATCGCGGGATATTTAGGATTAATTGTCACAGCAATTAATTTAATACCAGTGGGACAATTAGATGGGGGTCATCTGGTTCATGCTATGTTTGGTCAAAAAACCAGTTTCGTGATGGGTCAATTCACTCGATTTTTTATCTTAATTTTAGCATTAATCCACAGTGAATTTATAGCCTTAGCTTTGTTATTATTCTTTTTTCCGTTACAAGATGAACCCGCCTTAAATGATGTCAGTGAATTGAATAATATTCGGGATATTATTGGGTTTGTAACCTTGGGGTTATTATTGTTACTTTTATTACCCATGCCTTCTGTTGTTGGTCAATGGTTGAATTATTAATCTTAAAATCTGGTTAAACCGCTTTTTTATTGAAGCGTCCAACCTGTCTTAAGGCATCTAAAAAGGTATAAACCGCCGGAGAATGGAGGGCATTTTTTAAGACCATTACACCGATGACTCGAATTAAGGGATCGGGTAATTGACAAACTTGAACCTGGGGAGGAACCGGACGTGCTGCTAAACCCGGAATAATTGAGACTCCCAAACCTTGAGCCACCATGCCTAAAATTGTTGAATCTTCTCGCACATGATAGGCAATATTTAAAGGAAAATTCGTTTTTTTTAAATATTTTAAAATCAACGAAGAACAACAACTGGTTGAAGACAAAATTAAGGGATAGGAGGCTAATTGTTCCCAGGTTAAACGGGAACTATTAATGTTATAATGAGGAGGAAGAATGGCGATATAATCATCTTGTAAGATTTCCCAAACTTCAAATTCGGCACTGGTGGGTAAATAAGTAAATCCAATATCCGCTTGACCCGTGCGAACTGCGTGTTCCATTTCTGGGGTATCATCAAATTCTGTTAAACTCACCGTCACGTCTGGAAAATGGCTGCGAAATTGAGCAATCACAGACGGTAAAATATGAGTCGAAACACTGCGAAACGAAACAATCCGAATATTGCCACCTTGTAATCCTTTTTCGCGGTTGGCTTCCTGAACCATTTGCGCTAAAAGCTGTTGAATTTGACGTGCTTGAGTGACCATCTTTTCTCCCAAAGGCGTTAAAACCGCTCCATATCGTCCTCGTTTGATCAAGATAACGCCTAATTCAGCTTCCAAGGTTGCGATCGCATGACTAACCGTAGACTGGGATAAATTCAGGTTCAATGCAGCTTCGCTGAAGTTTCCCGTCTCAGCAACGGCGACTAAAGCCCGGAGTTGGGAGAGTTTCAAATTTTGGGGATTCATAGGACAATAGCAGGGAACAGGGAACAGGGAACAGGGAACAGGGAACAGGGAACAGGGAACAGGCAGGAAAAAAGACTTAACCCCTCTTAGTTTGTCGCCTCAGTCTATGTCCTAACTGCCTTGGCGACTGCTATATCTATCGATTTTATCGATATTACCTATCGATGTTATCCGTTGATTTTTTATTGTAAGGGAAATAGAGTAAGTTTAACCGCTAAAAACTCTCAAATTCTTCTGTAATGAGGAGAGAAATTGTTATGAATAACCTCACCGTTTATTTAATTTTGGATTCCCTTAACTCGCTTCACCCGTTTCCCTCAAAACCCGCTTTCTCATCCCGCCATTTTCTGACAAAATTTCAATCCACTTGGAATAAAATGATCGCGATGCTAACGGCGGGAAAAGAACCCAAAATTTGGTTATCCTCTGATGCGGAAGGCAAACGCTACTGGAATGCCTTTGATCCGCAAACCCATTGCTTTGTTGAACATTTATCAGAAGGAGAAATGCGAATTTGGATTGAAGAGCGATATCATTTTTAAAGGGAATTTGGGTGTTAAGATACAGCACTTCTTAACTCTGTGTAACTGATTTTACAACCTAAGAATGCTTTCTGTTAAACTGATCCTGGTTTTTCCTGCTGACCTGCAATAATTTTGGGGGACAATCGGGATCAGATGTGATGACATCATCTCAAGTTAGAATCAAAAATGTTATTCTGATGACAATTACTTGACCCAAAGCGGGTAAACCTAGACATAGCTGAGTTATTGACCTCCATAAAGCGGATAAAAGGAAGAAAATTACAAAGTTGGGGATTCAACATCTTTACCGAAGACCCATAATCTGTAACTATATTCAGATTAAGCCTTGTGGGGATGATCCCCTTCTGGTAAAATCAGAAACAAAAGTTAGTATTAAATACTTAGCTTGCCTGAGTGCAAGGCCTTCTGTCAGTCGGGAGTCTGTTCACTACCATAAGTTGAGGTTTACTTTGCCTTCAGATGAGGTGAGGACTCGACAATGCTGGCGTTGGTAATAGTTTTAATACTCAAAATTCAATGATTAAATTGTCAACAGTTTCTTTTAGGTTAGAGGAAGATGGGAAATAAGCCGGATCGCGTGGTTTTAATTGGTGTTGCTGGAGATTCCGGGTGCGGAAAATCAACATTTTTACGTCGGATAACAGATATCTTTGGGAAAGATTTTGTGACGGTTATCTGTTTAGATGACTATCATTGTTTAGATCGAAAGCAACGTAAAGAAACCGGAATTACGGCTCTAGATCCTAGAGCTAATAATTTTGATTTAATGTATGAGCAAATCAACGCTCTTAAAAATGGTGTCTCTATTGATAAACCCATTTATAACCACGAAACTGGCGAGATCGATCCTCCCGAACGGATCGATCCGAATCATATTATCGTGATTGAAGGGTTACATCCGTTATATGACGAACGGGTGCGCTCGCTGCTAGATTTTAGTGTTTATCTCGATATCAGCGACGAAGTTAAAATTTCGTGGAAAATTCAGCGTGACATGGCAGAACGCGGTCATCGTTATGAAGATGTTCTCGCCGCTATTAATGCCCGTCGTCCTGATTTTGAAGCTTATATTGACCCCCAAAAGAAATACGCTGATGTGGTGGTTCAAATTCTGCCCACGAACCTGATTGCTGAAGATAAAGAACACAGAATCCTGCGGGTGCGTCTGGTACAGAAAGAAGGGGTGGAAGGACTCGAACCCGCCTACTTATTTGATCAAGGATCGACAATTCATTGGACACCTTGCGGACGCAAACTCACCTGTTCTTATCCGGGTTTAAAAATGTATTATGGCCCTGATAACTACTACGGAAATGAAGTGTCTATCCTTGAAGTCGATGGTCAATTCGATAACCTCGATGAAATGATCTACGTCGAAGGACACTTAAGCAACCTGTCTACAAAATACTATGGGGAAATGACCCATCTGCTCCGCGAACACCAAGAGTATCCCGGTTCCAATAATGGTAGCGGATTATTCCAGGTGTTAGTTGGCTTGAAAATGCGCGCAACTTACGAGCGCTTAGTTGGAGTTACTGAAAAAGTAGCAGCAACGGTCTAAGTTTTTGACTGTTAGTGATTAACTCAAACCAACATAACGCGGGATAAACTGATCTCGCGTTATTTTTTATCTTAATTTTAGATTAGAAAGCCAAGCGCTATAGTAAAAGTAAAAATACATTCCTACCCGATAAAGCTATGAAAAAAATCAGTTTGAGTTTAATAATGGGAGTCGGGCTTGTTGCGATCGCTTCTTTCAGTGCCCAAGCAGAACAGCGTATTACTTACGAATGTACTCAAAACAAAACCTTTGAAGCCCAATTTTCCCCAAACACCGCCCAAGTTCAACTATCGTCTGATGAAACCCTCACGTTAACTCAAGTTCCCACCGCTTCCGGTGTTCGCTATTCGGATGGGAAAATTACCCTTTATACCAAAGGAAAAGAAGCGTTTATTGAGAAGAATGATCACAAACTCTATGAGCAATGTCTAGCTCAAGAAACCACTAAACCTATGATTCGTGGGTTGTGGTAAAACCTGATAGTTTTGCTTGGTCGCACCTCTTAGCAGCTAATTTAATTTGATTTCAAAAATGTTAACTTATTCAATATCCCTCTTCTGTCACTCTCCGAAATCAACAAGTAATAAAAAGTAGAGTTATCCATTGGGAAAATAAGATTGAAATTGATTAATATTCTCAATTAATTTATGAAAACCCACTAATAAATGGCGGTCGGGAAAAATATCTAGCCACGGGACAATCAACCACAATATAATAGTAGGCTGAATTATTAAACGCAGATTATTTAAAACATTTTTCCATCCCTCTTTATGATTCCATTGTCGGTGATTCGAGCAATCTGCGGTGTTTTTTTTGCTCTCAGATTCTCGGGGAATACCTTGACTTAAAGACCGGAAAACTTCGGAGTTGAAACTAATCATTAAATACACACAGAAAATGATTTCCCACCATTTTTCTATATCTGGAAAATCCGTCAACCGATAATCAGTCCAACCCAGTTCTTGTTTACATTGTCGAAATCCATATTCCACCCATGTTCTTAACCCGTATAAATTACCTAATGTCTTTTTAAGCTGGCTTCTGTTCTCTGTTAAATTTGTCATCACAAACGAAGTTGAGGCTTCTGGCATCGTTTCTGGATCTGTGGTAATTTCCCAATAGGTTCTCGGACTTCTTTTCCCAAATATGATTTCTCTAATATATCTAGTTTCTGATTCTTTGTTTCATCAATTATTACTATAATCTTCTCTTCTTTCAATCCTTTTAGAGTTCGAGCTAATCTTCTTTCCTTTAATTCCCTTGCTGACCAAGGCGAATTGGCTAAAAAATGATGGAGTGATTGTGGCGATCTAATTCCTACTATTTTAGCAATTTCCGGTAAAGATTTTCTCGGAATTGGTGAGATGATTCCTAGATGTAAGTATTTAAAACATTCGTAACTTCTAACTTCTGGGAATAGGTCTTTATAACCTTGGCAATATTCATCAATCACGGAAACTGTTGGTTGTGCATCTCGGGCTAAATGTTTGAGCATCTGTAATTCTACATCCATTACCCTATCTCCCTTCTAGCTACCCATCTGGTTTATTTTCTAATTTTACTCCTCGGAGACTGACAGAAGAGGGATAGGTTAAATTTTATTAATTCAATAGCATTTTTATGTTGGCAAAAAAAACATATTATGCTACTTATTCTGCTTATAAGTTCACAGTTGGATGTTGTTTTAACACCTGTTTTAAATAAATCCCAGTATAAGATTTAGCATTTTTAGCAATATCTTCCGGGGTTCCTTCAGCAATAATTTCACCGCCTTTATCTCCCCCTTCTGGCCCTAAATCAATCACCCAATCTGCACAACGAATCACATCTAAATTATGTTCAATCACTAAAATAGAATTGCCTTTATCCACTAACCGTTGTAACACATTTAACAATTGATGCACATCATAAAACGATAAACCCGTTGTTGGTTCATCAATTAAATATAACGTTTTCCCCGTTGCGCGTTTCGATAATTCTGACGCTAATTTAACCCGTTGTGCTTCTCCTCCCGATAACGTCGGTGCAGGTTGTCCTAAACGAATATAACCTAAACCAACATCCACTAACGTTTGTAAACGACTCGCCGCCCTGGGGATATTTTCAAACGCTTCTAAAGCAGTTTCTACAGGCATATTTAACACATCTGCAATGGAATATCCTTTATATTTCACCTGTAATGTTTCTCGATTATATCTCGCTCCTTTACACACTTCACACTGAACATAAACATCCGGTAAAAAGTTCATTTCAATAATATTAACTCCCTGTCCGCCACAAGCTTCACAGCGTCCGCCTTTAACATTAAAGGAAAATTGTCCGGCTTTATAACCTCTAGCTTTGGCTTCAATGGTTGCTGTAAACACCTCTCGAATAATATCAAAAACTCCGGTATAAGTGGCGGGGTTAGATCTGGGAGTTCGACCAATAGGAGATTGATCAATCACAATCACTTTATCCAATGCGTCTAACCCTTCTACTGTTTTTAAATCTTTAGGAAAGGGTACTTTTCGGGTAAAATGATGTTGTAATGCAGGATAAAGTAATTCATTCATTAACGTTGATTTTCCTGAGCCCGAAACCCCTGTAATACTGACCAATTTTCCTAATGGAATCTCAACAGTAATGTTTCTTAAATTATTTCGACTAGCGTTAACTAATTTAAGGCTTTTTCCATTCCCTATTCGACGTTCTGGGGGAGTTTCAATTTTTTTCCGTCCTGAAAGATAAGCACCTGTTAAAGAAGGTTCTGATTTTAACAATATCTCTAAATTTCCTTGCGCTACAATTTCACCGCCATGCACCCCCGCCCCTGGCCCAATATCTACTAAATGATCCGCCGCCCGAATCGTTTCTTCATCATGTTCAACGACAATTAAAGTATTCCCTAAATCTCGTAATTTAATTAACGTATTTAATAGTTTGGTATTATCCCGTTGATGTAACCCAATACTCGGTTCATCTAAAACATACAAAACCCCCGTTAATCCGGCGCCAATTTGAGTGGCTAACCGAATGCGTTGAGCTTCTCCTCCTGATAGCGTTGATGCGGTTCGAGCTAAGGTTAAATAATCTAATCCCACATCGAGTAAAAATTGTAATCGCGCTTTAATTTCTCGCAAGACTAATTCAGCAATTTTCGCCTGTCTTTCTGTTAGGTTTAACTGATTAATTCGGTCTAAACAGTCTCGAATCGAAACTGCTGTTAATTGATGAATGTGATATTGTCCGACACGCACCGCTAATGCTTCTGGTTTTAATCGTTTTCCTAGACAAACTTCGCAAGGTTGATCAATTAAATATTGTTCTAATTTTTGCTTTTGTAATTCCGAAGCGGTTTCTTGATATTGACGTTGTAATAACGGAATTACCCCGATATAAGGACGATAATATCCTTTATTTTCTCGATAGCGAGAATCCGTTTCTATTAAAATCGGTTCCTCTGAACCATAGAGGAGAATTTGTTGCTGTTCTTGAGTTAATTGATTCCAAGGAGTGGTAATTTCAAAATTAAACGCTTGACCCACACTATGTAAGAGAGATAAATAATAGGAATTATCTTTTTCTGACCAAGGCGCAATAGCTGTATAAACGGGTTGAGTTAAATCAGGAACAACTAACTCCGGGGAAAAGGTTTTCAAATGTCCTAAACCATGACAACTCGGACAAGCACCAAAGGGAGAATTAAAAGAAAATAACCGAGGCGAAAGTTCTTCCATCACCGCCCCATGTTCAGGACAGGCGAAATTCTCAGAAAAAACCAATTGTGATGAAATAGATGAAGCTTCTAAATTTTCGGTTTCTACTTCGTAAGAATTATCGCTATTTTCAGCAACTTTTTTATCTCCAGATCTTGCAATTTTTGAGCCAGTTGATATATACTTATTATTAGCTCGCGACGCGGATACCTTGTCCGATGTATCATCTAATACCTCTATCACCGCAATTCCACTGGATTGCTTTAAACAGGTACTCAAGGAATCCGCTAGACGCTCCTCCAGTCCTGGCTTTTTAATTAAGCGGTCAATGACGATTTCAATGGTATGGGTATAATTTTTATCTAACTCAATGTTTTCGGACAGGTCAAAAATCTCAGAATTGACCCTGACGCGAACAAATCCTTGAGACGCTAAACTGGACAAAAGTTTACGGTGTGTTCCCTTTTTCCCCCGCACCACAGGGGCGAGAATCATAAATTTGGTACGGTCGGGGAGTTCCATAATCCGATCGCACATTTCATCAATCGTTTGGGGCGCAATATTGCGATCGCAAATCGGACAATGGGGTTCACCCGCACGACCAAACAGCAACCGCAGATAATCATAAATCTCCGTAACCGTCCCCACCGTAGACCGAGGGTTATGGGACGTTGATTTTTGGTCAATGGAAATCGCCGGACTCAACCCTTCAATGGCATCCACATCGGGTTTATCCAGTTGTCCGAGAAATTGGCGCGCATAAGCACTCAGTGATTCTACATAGCGGCGTTGACCTTCGGCGAAAATGGTATCAAAGGCTAAGGAAGATTTACCCGAACCGGAAACCCCTGTAAATACAATTAAGCGATCGCGCGGTAATTCTAAGTCAATATTTTTCAAATTATGTTGTTTCGCACCCCGAATGCGAATTCGGTTGGGGGTGTTGTTGGGATAGGGTAGGGGGTCAGAAAGTGATGTTGAGTTCACTGCATTTCAAGTCGTACAGTCCTTAATTATCTTAGCGTTCTGACAGAAAGGCTGTTTCTCAAGCAAAATTTTGGTTCAGAACAACAGATCTAGTGTGGTTGCAGATTAAATTCTATTTATGTCATAATCTGAATCAACCAATAATTCTAAAAATAGAATAATGTCACTAATCAACTCAGATCCTTTGTCTGTTCAATCGTCTCTCAACCCGCTTTTACTCTTGGACAAATTAGTCGATCACCCGAATGGGGTTGAGTTGTTGAGACAGTATCAAGAGTTCTACCAACAGGTACAAGCGGATCAACATCCTGTGATCGAAACCGTTAAAGGTCGTATAGAAAGCCGGATCATCCTCATTGATGCACTTTCCAAAGCGAAGGAATTTGTGATTATTAGTAGTCCTTGGTTAAGCCAACGTAGTCTTGATCAGGATATCTTGTTAAGAATGACGGCTTTACTGGATCGAGGCTGTTATCTCTATATTGGCTGGGGCTATAGTTATGATATAAAAGGAATAAGTCCCTATGGCAAGATCATTAATATTTTTCCATCAGGTGAATGCTTCATTAATATGACTGCTGATACCGCAGGACATTACAGTGCTTTCCCTAAGCTACAAGAACTACGGAAACGCTATCCTGAACAATTGGAACTCAAATTAACGGGAACCCATGAAAAGTATATTCTTTGCGATCACCAATTTGCGATGGTCGGGAGTCACAACGTTCTGAGTTCCCACGAAAGCAGCCTATCTGCGCCAAGAGAGATGGGTGTAAAAACAACAGATCAGAGTGTGATTGCTGATTTGATTGAAGATTTTTTCAACGCTCCTGACTTAAAGTATGATCCTAACCTAGTCTCAGAAGCAACGGCGAGTTGAAATTTTATTCTAAATATGTCATGCTATACTAGGGAGATAGAGGAGTGACGGAGCAATGGCACATTGAATTTTACTTCGATGCCGATGGAACAGCCCCCGTTAAGGAGTTTCTGAAAGATCCTTCGCTCACACCCGGAGAACTGAAGCAACTCCAGCTACGGCTAAAGCTATTACAAAGTTACGGATTAAGGTTATTGAGGGAAAGATCAGATATTTTAGACAAAATTGCAACCCAAACTAACTTATATGAACTGCGGTTAGATAATACTCCGAATAATCCTCGCATCTTTTTCTGTACTTTAGTCGGTAAACGGTTTGTCTTATTGCACGCTTTTAAAAAGAAAACTCAAAAAACTCCTAAACGAGAAATTGACCAGGCAGTAAGACGGCGTGAACGCTTGATGAAACAACAGGAAGGTGAAAAATGACTCATAATCAAACTCAAGATGTTTTAGCATTCCTCAATGAAATTATTCCAGACACACCAAACACTCGACTGGTAGAAAGACAGGAATTATTTCGAGTTGCTTTAACTCAAGTGATGCGAAATTTGCGTAAAAAAATGGGGTTAACTCAGGCGGAGTTAGCTGAAAAAATGGGAGTAGGTCAAAGTTGGGTTTCTAAATTAGAAAGCGCCAATAATGATCATACATTTGAATCCGTTTTAGCTTATTTAGATGCGTTGGGTGCTGACTTTGAAGCATCATTTTTGCTGAATGGTCAAAAAGTTGCTGGAGTTGCGGCTAAATTAGGGATAACACCCCAAGAGTTTGAAGAAACGATTAAAACTGTTTTAGATGATATAGAAGAATTACCCCCTCAAGAAAATCCACAAACGCCAGAATTTGATCTAATTTCATCAGAACAAAAAACAAAATGTAAACAAGCACAGAATCTTGTTTCTAAGGATGGTTTCTGGGGGACAGCAGCATGAAAACCATTACATTCTATTCCTATAAAGGTGGTGTGGGTAGAACCTTAGCTGCTGCTAACTTTGCCGTTTATCTTGCGAAACTTGGGCTAAAAACAGTTATTATTGATTTTGATTTAGAAGCTCCAGGAATTGATGCTAAATTTCATAGTTTGAAAGTACCAGAGGATCACAAAGGGCTTTTAGATTATATTTTGCATTATCAAATTCATAACCAAGAGTTGTGTCAAATTCAAGATATTTGTCTTAAAGTCCCTTTTGGTGATTCTACTGAGTCTATTCCCCTGTGGTTAATTCCATCAGGTCAATATTTATCTGAAAATTATTATAAACAACTGAGTCAGTTAGATTGGGGTAAAATTTTTTCTGAAGAACTTAATGGGGTTGCCTTTTTTCAACAATTTATTGCCTACATCAAGGAAGATTTAAAAGCAGATTTTGTCATTATAGACTCTCGTACAGGTATTACTGAAATTGCTGGTTTATGCACCCAACAATTAGCTGATGAAGTCGTAATGCTTTCCTCTATGAGTTCAGAAAGTATCAAAGTCACGAAGCATATTAAAAACTTAATTCAAAAAAGTCAAGTTGCTCAAGCACTGGACAAGAAAATTGATGTTAAAGTTGTTGTTTCTCGTGTCCCTAAACCCAACGATATTTCAACTTTTAAAATAAGATGTTGTAAACGTTTTGAAGTAGAAGATAATAAACTTTTCTTTCTATTTTCTTCGTCTTTGCTAGAACAAAATGAGTTTTTAGCACTGGTTAGTTCTAATAAAGATGAAGAACTATTAAAAAATTATGTTAGTTTATTCTATGGATTAAATATAGAATTAGCCGATAAAAATATTCGTGAGCAAGTAGAAAATATTAGTAAGAGTTTGCTGTCTCTTCCTCCGCAAGAAACGGAAAAAAGAATCCTTGAAATTGCAGCTATGTACCCTCATCCTGAAGTATATAGAACTGCAATGAGATTTTTCTATTTTACTAAAAATGAAGAAGCCTGGATAAATTATGGATTTAAGATGGTTGATTTAATACCTAATGATGAAGAAGCTGACAATTTATTAACTAATAAATTATCGGAAATATTGTCTAATATTTCCGATAAAAATAAAATGGAAACCCGAAAAGACAAAAAATTAATAGAAAATGTTTTAAAGTTTGTAGAAAAAAGATGGATACAAGGAAAATTAGAGCCTGAAAAGATAGAAATTTTTGCTTCTTTTCTTGCAGACATAGGAAACTATAAAAAAAGCTTAGAACTTGTTTTACCTCTGTGCAACAGGGTTCAATTAGATGATATAACTCATATCTACATTCGTTTGACTGCCGTTAAAGCAGCCTCAAAAGACAATCAGCCGGAATTAGCAGAAAAGCTATCTTTAGTAGCTCTATCTTTATGTAAAGATAAACTAGAGATTTGTTATGTTTCACAAGAAATTTTTAAATATTTTTATAGTAAGCCTGTCTTACAAATAGCAGTAGATCTTGCTTATAAGTTTGATGGAATAGATGATTTAGTAGAGGTTTTACAAGATGCTGAATATCTTCAAAAATTAAGTAGAGATCAACCGACACTTTATGAAGATATGAATAAATTAAAATTACATAAATTAGCTGATTATTTTTTGAAAATTTATGAAAGAAGTTATTATAATTTGTAATTAAATTAATTTCCCTCTTTTTAATCATGGTTGATAGTGAATTTTTGACAGGTGGCAGAGCCACCCTAATATCATTTCTAGGTAGAACCTAGAAACGAGGGGGAGGAGGGAAGTTTTAGGAGGCGATCGCTATTATCTTAGCGTTACCATTGGGATTTGGGAGTTGTGGATCTAAAAAGGGACTGTTACTATAGTATGGGATAGTAAAAATTAAGGCTCTTCTAGACTAACTATGATAAATTAGAAGAAAAATGCCAATTTAAGAGAACTCTTCTTCTAAAGTTAGCAAAATTATTTAAGCCATACGCTCTTCTCTTAATTAACTTAATTTTCTGATTGATTCCTTCGACGACCCCTTGGGTAGTTCGATTGTCGAAATAGGCGAGAATTTCGGCAATCCACCTTTTGATTGTTTAGTCTAACTCTTCATTGACTTGTTTGATGACATGAAATCTATCGGCAACTACTTGTGCATTCGGCATCAGTTCTTCCACTACACTTTTATAGGGAACCCACAAGTCTATACTGACTTCTTCTATTTGATTTAAGATCTCATAACTAGCCTAGAAGAACCCTATTATTCAAGTTCCATAATTAAACGTTCAGGGTCAAAAAATAGTAGGGGAATGACACGGCCATATCCCCTACAGTTCGGATTAAATTATCCTAAAATTACTTGTCATTTAACGCTGCAATTCCAGGTAATACTTTTCCTTCTAACAGTTCTAAACTCGCGCCACCTCCAGTGGAAATATGGCTCATTTGTTCGCCTAAATTCAACTGTTCAACAGCCGCAACGGAATCACCACCACCGATAATTGTAATCGTGCCTGTTTTAGTTAAATCTGCTAAAGTTAAAGCGATCGCTTTGGTTCCCGCCGCGAATTTCTCGAACTCAAAAACCCCCATAGGGCCGTTCCAAATCACGGTTTTACAGTCGCCTAAAGCTGCTTGAAAAACTTTAACAGAATCAGGGCCAATATCTAACCCCATCCAACCATCGGGAATATCATTAATACTAACGGTTTTGGCTTCTGCATCAGGGGCAAATTTATCCGCAACAACCACATCGGTCGGTAACAGGAACGCTACGCCTTTTTCTTTGGCTTTTGCTTCTAAAGCACGAGCTAAATCGAGTTTATCTTCTTCTACCAAAGATTTACCCACATTTAAACCACGAGCTTTATAAAAGGTGAAAATCATCCCACCGCCTAACAGTAATTTATCGCATTTATCTAAAAGGGCTTCAATGACACCAATTTTAGAAGACACTTTAGAACCGCCAACAATAGCAGCTAAAGGACGTTTGGGTTCTTCAATTGCACCTTGCAAAAACTGGAGTTCTTTTTCAATTAAATAACCCGCCACAGAAGGCAAATAATGGGTTACGCCTTCAGTAGAAGCATGGGCACGGTGGGCAGTTCCAAAAGCATCATTAACGTAGAAATCGGCAACAGAAGCTAATTTTTGAGCAAATTCAGGATCATTTTTTTCTTCTTCGGCATAGAAACGGACATTTTCTAAGACAGTGACATCCCCATTTTCCATAGCAGCAACAACTTGGGCGACTTCATCCCCAATACAATCGTCACATTTCTTAACCGGTTTGCCTAACAATTCCGATAACCGGGCTGCCACAGGGGTTAAACGCATGGAGTCGTCTATTCCTTTGGGACGACCAAAGTGGCTAGTTAAAATAACTTTAGCACCTTTGGAGGTTAAATCTTGGATTGTCGGCAGAGCAGCGCGAATCCGTGTATCATCGGAAATTGAACCATTATCAAGGGGAACATTAAAATCAACGCGGACTAATACTCGTTTCCCAGATAAATCTGATGCTGATAAATCTGCTACAGTTTTTTTTGACACAGGATTATCCTCCTAGGATGTGTTCTTGTCTTAATCAGATTAAATTTAGGTGGCATTGGTCAGGTTTCGGACAGTTTGATATTGTCTGTCAACCCAATGAGGTCTACCACCCAATCGTTCACAGTAAACATTCTACCGAAGTCCGCGTCTCGGAGATGCGCGATTATGTTTAAAACTGTTTTATTTGCTGTTGATCAAAGCCGTGAAGCCCACGAAGCGGCTGTAATTGTGACCAACCTTGTCAAGACCTATCAGTCTACTCTCTATGTTCTGGCTGTTGTGGAACCTGACACTGAGGTTCGTGACCCTCAGCCCCACGATGAACAAATGACATCCCCGGAAGCAGTGGCGGACTTACTCGAACAAGCTCAAGCCCTGTTTTCTAAGGAGGGGATTCAGGTTCAAACCCTAGAACGACAAGGAAAACCAGCCTTCACGATTTGTGATGTTGCTGATGAAATCGATGCTAATTTAATCGTCATCGGCAGTCGGGGTACTGGTCTGACTGAAGAAGGTGCCGCCGATAGCGTCACTAACCGCGTCATTAACTTGTCTCCCTGTCCAGTTCTGGTTGTTCCCTAACAAGGTATTGACGCTTAACTGTAACCCAGCAAGAACGCTCCCCGTCCCCTTGTCACCCTGTCCCCTCTTGTCACCCCGTCCCCTTGTCTCCCATTCCCCCAGCCCTAAACCCCTATGTCTATCCAATGGTATCCCGGTCATATTGCTAAAGCGGAACGCACCCTTACCGAACAACTGAAACGGGTGGATGTGGTGTTGGAGGTACGAGATGCTCGGATTCCTTTGGCGACCCATCATCCCCAAGTTCCCCAGTGGGTGGGGAGTAAAACCAAAGTTTTAGTGATTAACCGTATGGATATGATTCCTTCTCATATTCAGAAACAGTGGGAAGAGTGGTTTCAACAACGGGGGGAAACGGCATATTTTACCAATGCTCAGTTGGGGAATGGGGTGGAAGCGGTCGCAAAAGCTGCCCAATTAGCCGGGGTGCAGATGAATGAAAAACGAGCCTCACGGGGAATGTTACCCCGTCCGGTTCGGGCTGTGGTGATTGGGTTTCCCAATGTGGGAAAATCGGCGTTAATTAATCGGTTATTAAAGCGGCGGGTTGTGGACAGTGCACGACGAGCGGGGGTGACTCGTCAGTTAAGATGGGTGAGAATTTCGGAGACTTTGGAATTATTGGATGCCCCAGGGGTGATTCCGACTCAAATCAAAAAACAAGAAGATGCGTTAAAATTAGCCATCTGTGAAGATATTGGGGAAGCAGCTTATGAAAATCAACAAGTCGCTGTGGCATTAATAGAATTCTTACAAGATTTGAATTTACAACATTTATTAGCCACCCGGTATCAATTAGAATTTAATGCCCTCAGTGGGGATATTTATTTACAAGAATTAGCAGAACATCGACATAAAGGGGATATTGAAAGAACGGCTCGTCAATTATTAAATGATTTTCGTAAGGGATTATTAGGAAATATTGCGTTAGAATTACCCCCTCATTAATCACAGGGATAGTAATTAAACATAGGCATTGATAGAAGATTCTTTGTCGCCTCGGAGTAAATTCATAATCTCACCGACATAATCAATAACAATCAGAAACCCGGTTTCTAAGGGACTCCTGTTAAAACTTATGTTTTATTCTTAATAGTTGGGCGGGTTCACTTAAAATTTGAGTATAAAGATCGCTTAATTTTAAGGCAACCCCTTGCCAACTAAATTGGGTTTCTACTTCTTTTCTTCCCGCTTCTCCCAGTTGTTTTGACCAGTTAGGATTAGATAAAATTCGATCAATCGCTTCAGTAAAAGCCATCTCATCTTTTGGCGGACATAATAACCCCGTAACTTCAGGAATAACTGTAAATTTTAATCCCCCCACATTAGAAGCGACTACAGGAGTATAACTTGCCATGGATTCAATTGCGACTAAACCAAAGGGTTCATAATGGCTGGGAACCACACAAACATCCGCCGCTCGATAATATAATGGTAGTTCTTCGTCTAAAATTCTGCCTGTAAATTGGGTAATATCATTTAACCCTAATTCATCAACAATTTTTTCCAAACGATGGCGTTCTAATCCATCACTACACCCCGGACGAGAACCCCCGCCAATGATTAATTTTAACTGAGGATCATAGCGAAATTTAGAATTAGCGATCGCCCTGATTAAAGTTTCTATTCCTTTTCGAGGATCAAATCGACCAATATAAAATACCAGTTTTCCTTGGGGATCGAATCCTAACTTTTCCCTGGCATCTGCCTTAGAAACTTGACCTAATTGATCAATATTAGTTCCACAGGGAATAATATTAATGTTGCCAATCTCAGACACCAATTCTCGTAAAAACTGTTGTTCTTGGGGGCTAGTCGCAACAATTCGTTCTGCGGTTTCTAAACAAAGTTTATCAACATTTAATCGAGTGTGAGCAATTTTAGGAATATCAGAAACGGCTTGATATTTAACAATTCCTAAAGAATGATAGGTATGAACTTGTCGTAAAAGTTGATGTTTTTTTAATTCCAATCCGACCCAACCTGATAACCAATAATTGGTATGGATTAATTCATATTGTATCCCGGTTTCGGCTTGATATTTTTGAAATTTTTCCACAAATTCCAATAAATAAGGAAATCCTTGATCTCTAGGAATAAATTCTTCTGGGCCAGCAATTAATCGAATCGTGCGACAATTGGGACGATGCTGAACAATCAGAGGTTGATCAGGATGACTTCTGCGGGTGAACATATCCACGGGCCATCCTAACGCAGCTAAGGCTTCCCCTACCTGACGGACATACACATTTTGTCCTCCGGCTTCCTCCTGTCCGATGGTAATATCGGGATCGCCATGAATCGAAATTAATGCTACGGGTGTTCGGGGTTGAAATGTCATAGAGAGGAAATTAAACGGATGTCAAGAGGGAGACGGTTACAGCCCCCATTACACCGAAACAGGGGGAATTTTTCGAGGAAGGACTATGAAAAAAATGGCAAGTTTTGCCGTTGATTTGAAAAAATTAGTCAAAATTCTTATATCATTTTATCACGAATTGTGCTTTTAGCTGTTCCTGGAAAACAAGTCAAAGTTTAAAGGTTAAATTTCGATTTGGGGTTGCTGTACACAGAATTAATAGGGAGTTGAATGCCAATTTAATCCTTTTGAACGTAAGATACTGAGAATGAACAATAACTCTATACTCCCGTTTACGGTTGTATTCTTGAGATGAATTTAAGACAAATTTTCCCGTTTTTTACCTCTTCTGTGACCCATTGGTCAACGGAAGCTCGATGGTTACATTGGATAACCTTTCTCTGGTTATTTGTGGGTTTAATTATTATGTTCTCCGCTTCTTATCCCATTGCTTACGCAGAACAGGGAGATGGATTATATTATTTTAAACGTCAATTAATCTGGACAGTTGTAGGATTATTGGGATTTAGTTTTATTGTTCAATCTTCTCTGAGATTTTGGTTAAAAATTGCCCAATGGGGAGTTTTAATTGTTCTAGGATTATTATTTCTCACCTTAGTTCCCGGATTAGGAACAACCATTAATGGTGCAACTCGCTGGATTTCTATCGGGCCGATTCCGATTCAACCTTCAGAGTTAATGAAGCCTTTTCTTGTCTTACAAAGTGCCCGTTTTTTTGGTAATTGGTTTCGTTTAAGTTGGAAACTTCGGTTGATTTGGTTAGGAATTTTTGGAACTGTATTATTATCGATTTTATTGCAACCCAACTTAAGTACCACCGCCCTTTGTGGGATGACCCTTTGGTTAGTTGCCTTAGCCGCAGGATTGCCGTTTTACTATTTAGGGGGGACGGCTTTAGGGGGAATACTTTTAGCCACCTTAAGTATTAGTATTAAAGAATATCAAAGACGAAGAGTTTTATCCTTTTTAAATCCTTGGGCTGATTCGATGGGGGATGGATACCAGTTAGTGCAAAGTCTTCTAGCGGTGGGTTCTGGTGGTTTTTGGGGGACAGGATTGGGATTATCTCACCAAAAAATCTATTATTTACCAATTCAGTATAGTGATTTTATTTTCTCGGTTTATGCAGAAGAATTTGGCTTTATTGGCGGAATTTTATTATTATTTCTATTAACAATTTATGGAACTCTAGCTCTACGAGTCGCCCTGAAAGCACAACAAATTGAACATCAATTAGTAGCCATTGGGGTGATGGTCGTTATGGTCGGACAATCTCTATTAAATATTGGGGTAGCAACGGGTGTTTTACCTACTACTGGTTTACCTTTACCTCTATTTAGTTATGGCGGAAGTTCAATGATTGCCAGTTTGGCTTTAGCAGCGTTCTTAATTCGCGTAGCGAGAGAAGAAAATGAAGCCAGTGTGATTTCTTTAGCAGAACATCGTTCTACTCAAGACCAACGTAGCAGAAAAGAGCGATTACGGAGACGTTAAATCAGGAGAGTCAATTTGATAGCAGTCGCGGCTGGGGTGTGAGGATATAGACTGATGCTGAAACCTAAACCGTACACTCCAGTAAACAAGATCCTATTGCGCAGAAAAAAGAAGAATAGAATTACCATCAAGATGAAAGGAAATTCCCTTTTTCAACATTAAAATAGGGTTCACAGACATAGCCTGAGAAGCATCTTTAACTCCCCCTTGCTATTGGCTGTGAACCCCATTCGAGATTAGATTTCTTCTAGTAAACGTTAAGGTTTTTTGATCTCACGAGCAAGATTCCGAAACATATCCATACTGCTATCCGCACGACGGCGTTCAGTTTTGGTCGCAGATTCCTCCGTCACATTATTAGAAGTGGTACCGCTCAAACCATTTAGGGTTGTCAATGTAGGAACCTCAACCTCAACCGGGAAAGTCTTTTTCACCGGAGGCATATTCTTGAATCTGTCCATCTCTCCAAGACCTTTGGCTACATCACCCTCCATATAGAAACCGTCTCCAGTTGTCTCCTGGGAATTGGAATCTGCTTTTTTGCCAAACAAGCCAAACAGTCCTGCCATGTTACGTTCCTACCGATTTACGGTTGTGAATAATTTTAAGTTTTGTAAAATTTTATCACAAACTGTTACCAATCTCATGCCTAAATTTTGATCAGGGTCGGCTGTCATCCTCCAACTCTGCTTTGTACCCTGATTCTTCCGCGCACCTTAATCAATATTTCTGCCTTATAGAAAAGGGTTCATTCGCAATATAAAAGAAAGAAAATTGAAGACTTTTCATTTTCAGAGTTTTTCAATTTTCTTTCCTGGGCTATTTTATTTCAAGATAGGTTTTGTTAAATGACTACAATCAGCATCATTAACAATTCGAGAATCAATCCTGACCGGTTGAACTTCAGCACTGGAAGGGAGAGATTGATTTTTGGGATGGAAAACAACTTTTTTACAAACGAGTTCATGACTTCCAACAGAAGCATAATCCCAAATATAGACTTCTGCACCGGGAGATGTGGCATTGGCAGGGGGAAGCGCCCAAGAATTCAGTAACACGATTTCTAAAGCCACTAAAGCTGCAATGACAAACTTTAGCATAATTGACTTATTTTGGATAAATTAAGGACTACTATCAGTATACCCAATTTTGTCAGAGAATCATACTATTAATCCCTGACAGGTGGGAATCCTGAAAGCCGGAATTGTGTTTGGGTTTAAATATCTTTAAGTTTGCTTGTTAATAAAGTCAGATTTTACCTGATTTTAATCTGATTAAGAAGCCGATTTTTCGGGTTTTAAAGGTAGGCTTGCTTTTCCATTAACTTCTTTTAAATAAAAGCCTCCCACTGTAATTAAAAACAGGAAGTAACTCACAATTTGCACAAAATATAAGTGATCTCGATAGCCAAATAATGCTTTTAGCACGATACCGGGAAATTGTTTATCGGGTAAAAATCCCTCAGCATTTAAGACTAAATTTCCTAATAAGCAGGAAGTCGGTTGAGTTAAACAGAATCCGGCATAGTTAGAATTGATCTGAGCTAATATTCCCACCCCTGCATCTAAATGTGTCAGAACCGAAATGATTAATCCGGCAACAATTAATAACAAAAACACTCCCATGATTTGGAAAAACAACCGAATATTGATTTTTACCCCCCACTTAAATAATAATAGCCCTAATCCTGCGGCTACAAATAACCCTAAAATTGCCCCAATAGCAGCCATGATACTTTGTTGAAATGTGGCTAAGATAAAAATAACGGTTTCCAGACCTTCCCGTAGAACTGCAATAAAAATTAATCCAAAAATTCCCCAACCTGCGGCGGTTTGATGATTTTCAATCGCGGCTTTAACTGCTCCTTCTACTTCAGCTTTTAAGGATTTAGCTTGTTGGGTCATCCAAATCAACATCCAACTTAACATTGTAATGGCAAATAACCCAATTCCGGCTTCTAAAAATTCGCCAAAGACTGGAGCATAAGGATGTTCAGAGGTGGCAATTCCTTGAATTAACCAGCCAAATAGAACACCAAAGACTGCACTCGCCAGAATGCCAATTACAACTCCTGAAAAGACCCAGGAATTCAGATGACTTTGTTCGGCTTTTTTTAAACAAGCGAGAACAATTCCCACCACTAAAGCAGCTTCAAATCCTTCTCGTAAAGTAATTAAAAATGTCGGTAAAGCGGCTGTAATCTCCATATCCCTTTTGTTAATGATCTAAAAAATTAGATAAGCTGGGCGTAACCCAGCCTCCAAATATTTTTTGTACTTAACTAAAATCTCGTAACATCTTCTTGATTTCAATATTATGTAATTCTTCTTGACCAATCATTGTCCGAGCATATTCTTCCAAATAAATACTCGCATTTTCAACAATTTCTAGCAAATCTTTATATAATTCTAAAGCTTTGCGTTCATGAGCCAAACTTTCCTGTAGAATGTCCCTAACAGAATGTTGATAGCTTTCTTCAATGGGGGCAATTTTTTGACTGGGATGTCCTTCTAAACCAGTGAGAATTTCTCCCGCTTGTTGAGCATGAAGTAAAGATTCTGTCGCTTGAGCTTTGAAAAACTGTACAATGGGTAAACGATTTGGCCCTGTTACCATTAGTGAATAATGGGTATAGCGCACCACTCCAGCTAATTCAAACTCCATAATCGTGTTGAGCAATTCAATCGCTTTTCCTTGATCTAGATCTCTCATGCTTTGTCTTTAACCTAAAAACACTTTACCTATTATGACCAAAAAAATGGGATACAAGCCTCGCCCCATTCGATAAGCGTTCGACTGAGTTCACACCGAAGTCTCAGGGCAAGCCTTTTAGGGCGATTTTATTTGTGTTATGATATTGCCGTAGAGTTTTTCCACGTCAAATGCTCGTCCTAGAGTTTAAGGCAAAAGGGAAAACAACTCAATACGCTGCTATAGACGAGGCGATTAAAACTGCTCAGTTTGTCCGTAACAAGTGTATCCGTTTTTGGATGGATAACCGAGGCATAGGACAAAAAGAGCTTTATCGTCATAACACAGCATTAAGAGCCGAATACCCGTTTGTTAAAGCCTTCAGTTTTTAATTAAAACTGATGTGAAAGTAGACGTTAAACCAACGGGTAAAACGATGGGTTTGGATGTAGGACTTAAGGAGTTCTACACAGATAGCAACGGACATACAGAACCCAATCCCAGATTTTATCGAACAGGTGAGAAACGGTTGAAATTTTATCAACGTCGCGTTTCTCGCAAAAAGAAAGGCTCTGCTAATCGAAAAAAAGCTATTAATAAATTAGGCAGGACACACCTTAAGATAAGTAGGCAACGTGAAGAACACGCTAAGAGAATAGCGCGTTGCGTAATCCAATCTAACGATTTAGTAGCCTACGAAGATTTAAGGGTCAAGAATTTAGTGAAAAATCATTGTCTTGCTAAATCTATTAATGATGCAGGTTGGCATCAATTCAGAAAGTGGTTAGAGTATTTTGGTGTTAAATTTGGTAGGGTAACTGTTGCAGTTAATCCAGCTTATACAAGTCAAAATTGCTCTAGCTGTGGTACTACAGTCAAAAAATCTTTATCAACTAGAACACATATTTGTAAATGTGGATTTGTATTAGATAGAGACTGGAACGCCGCAATTAATATTCTGAATTTAGCCTTGGGTACTACGGGTCACATAGGAACCTGGATTTTAAATCCGAACGCTAGCGCTGACCCGCAGCTTCGCTAACGGGAGATTTAGCCTCTACTTTGGTTGGAGCAATCCTGCCAAAGCATGTTGAATCTGTGAACGAAGAATCACCGCACTTGTAGGGCGGTGAGTGTCAAAAGAGTTTCTCCCTAGGGGAAGAAAGAAGTTAAAATTGTTGCCTATCTTCAGAATTAATTCTTAAGACTTAAATCAGATTTTAATGCCCTAGGGGGGTATTGCAATAACAGGAAAAAACCTGTTTCCTAGAGGATGAAGGATTGTATTGAGCAGCTTTAGATGAAAAAACAACAAATTCAGCGCAGTTGTCTAATGGGGTTCATTGTAGCTACGCTAATCGGCTGTTCTCAACCTCAGACTCCAACTGCTTCAACATCTACGTCGGAAACTCCCCAAGCCCAAATTACTCCCAATTCAACCCAAACCGGGGAAATCGGTTCAATACAATTTCAAGCAAATGGAGAAGATTTTGTGCGGAAAGGATTGGTTTCTAAAGATGGGTGGAACATCAATTTTGATCATATTTATCTCAACTTTGGTGAAGCAACAGCTTATCAATCTGATCCCCCTTATAACCCGGAAGCTGGAGGTCAACCCATTGCTAAAACAAGTATTAGTTTAGTGGTTAAAAAAACGGTTGATTTAGCCGAAGGGGATGAAAATACTCAGGCGATTGTCATTAATGAAGTTCCGGCTCCTCCTGGCAAGTATAACGCGATTTCGTGGAATTTGAACAAGGGAACGGAAGGAATATTAGCAGGTCAAGTAATGGTCATAGAAGGGGTGGCAAAAAAAGGAGATCAACAAGTTCCTTTTATTCTCAAATTTGATCAAGAAATGCAGTTTTTGTGTGGAGATTATGTGGGAGAGGAACGAAAGGGCATTTTGCAGCCTGGAGGAAAAGCGGATTTAGAAGCAACCTTCCATTTTGATCATTTATTTGGAAATGGAAAAATCGCAGCTACGGAGGAACCTAATACGACGGCTTTGGGTTTTGAACCTTTGTCAAAAATTGCTACAAACGGAGAATTAGTAGCAGATTTACCCACACTCAAACAAAAATTATCTCCGGCTGATTATCAAAAATTAATCGGTATTTTATCCAGTATTGCTCACGTTGGGGAAGGCCATTGTCAAGAATTAACGTTGAAAAAGTAAAACCGATTGTTCAAAAATTGTTTACAATCAGAAGAATAATCATAAATTAGGAGGTAGACAATATGAAATACCAATGGATCATTGTGTTCCTCTTGTTTCCCATTTTAAGTGTACAAGAACGAGCGATCGCTCATGGAGCAAAAGCCGAATATCAACTCACTTCAGCCGTTGAAATTAAAGCTCTGTATGACTCAGGGTTTCCGATGAAAAAAGCCCAGGTCACGGTTTATGCCCCCGATAATCCTACCCAACCTTGGAAAGAAGGATTAACCGATGAAGAAGGCTCTTTTACCTTTACACCAGATGTCAAAAAAACAGGCTATTGGGAAGTTAAAGTGCGTCAAGCGGGTCATGGAGCGTTAATTAGTATTCCCCTGGAATCTAAAAATTTTCTCACGGGGAAATCGACTGCTTTAACTCCAAATAAAGCTGAGTTGAGTCCTCTCCAAAAAGGCGTGATGATCGCTTCTGTGATTTGGGGTTGTATCGGGACGGCTTTATTTTTTCAGCGTTCAAAAGCACCGCGTTTATCTCCAGAGCTAGACAGAGAGATAGTTAGCCCTAAATCTTGATGTTACAATCAGAATTAATTCTTTAGATAGAGGATAATTTTATCTCAATCGTTAGGATTTGATTATCCGTTTAACGATTTTTCAAATAAAGGTCATAACCATCATGGAATAATGCTAATTATCGAGTAAAATTTTATGCACATTTCCGAAGGAATTCTTCCTAGTAAAATTCTAATTAGTGGCTATGCAATCACCAGTTTAACCCTTTGGTATTCCCTACGACAACTTAATCGACAATCTAATCCCAGTGAGGGCATTCCGCAAGCTGCTTTACTGACAGCCGCTTTTTTTGTAGCGTCGGGAATTCATCTTCCTATCCCCCCTGCAAGTGTGCATTTTGTCTTAAATGGACTATTAGGGGCGGTATTAGGTTGGTATGCGTTTCCCGCAATTTTTGTGGGTTTATTATTTCAAGCTGTGATGTTTGGACATGGAGGATTAACAACACTCGGAATCAATGCCGTAATTATGGGAATTCCAGCTTTAATTGCGGGTTTTATTTTTAATCTCCGCAACAAAATCAAGCTGAAATTGAGTGAAAATTTATCCTTAAATTTGTTTGGATTTTTATCCGGTGCTGTGGGAGTCGGTTTAGCTGCTCTTTTATTTTTTAGTATTGTCATTACTAATTTACCCTCAGCTTGGGATCAGGACACTGAAAAAGCAGCGATTTATGGATTAATGTTAGCTCATGTCCCGTTGATTTTTATTGAGGGAATTTTTACCGCAATGGTCGTGAATTTTTTACGGCGAGTTAAACCCGAAATCTTAATCAATTGATCTCTTCCTGTGGTTATCTCCATGAATTTTAGTTTTGATGAGTATGCAAATTTTAATTCCCCGGTGCATCGATGGGATGTGCGTGCCAAAATTATTGGATTATTGGCTTTAATGTTTGCTTTTGCTTCAGTGGAGGATTTGCGTTTAGTCCCCGTCATTTTAACGATTACCGTTTTATTTTATTCCCTGTCTCAACTCCCCCTGGAATTTCTCCTGCGTCGGTTAACTTATCCAGGTTTTTTCTTAGTCGGAGTGGTGGGATTATTACCGTTTTTGTCAGGAAATACCATTATTTGGCAGGGGGGAATTATCACCATCAGACAGGAAGGTTGCCTAGCTGTTTTGTTAATTGTAAGCCGATTTTTAGCAATTTTTACGTTAGGATTAGTTTTATTGGGAACCAGTTCTTTTTTAACCTTAATTAAAGGATTGCGATCGCTCGGTTTATCCCCCATTTTAACAGATATTATGTTGATTTCCTATCGGTATTTATTTGAATTAGGGCATCAATTCCAAAAAATGCAACGAGCTACCCAATTGCGAGGGTTTCAACCTCGGAATATCAGTCGGAGGAATTTACAAATTTATGCAGCTTTAACGGGAAGTTTGTTAATCCGAAGTTATCAACAATCCCAACAAGTTTACAAAGCTATGCAATTAAGAGGATATGGAGTCCCAACTCAACTCCGAACTCAAAAAAAAGTTACCCTAGATAGTTATAGTGTGATCGCTCTATTGCTCACCTTACTAATAGCCTCTAGCTTAATTGGATTTGAACTGTTTCTTTAGTGGATCTTGAACCTTGAGTTATTCTTATTTAAACCCCTCTATTTCTGTGGTGGGAGAAACTACCCCCCCGATTCCTGCTGTTTTTGTCCAAGATTTAGTCTTTGGTTATTCACAGCACGATCCAATTTTGCAAGGCATTTCCTTTTCCTTAACGGCCGGAGAACGGATTGCTTTATTAGGGCAAACGGGAACCGGAAAAAGTACCTTAATGGAAAATTTAATTGGATTAAAACAACCCAATTCTGGTCAAATTTTGATTCAAGGAATTCCGGTTCAACCCCCCACCTTACCCGAAGTTCGTCGCCGGGTGGGATTTTGTTTTCAAGATCCCGATGATCAACTGTTTATGCCCAGTATTTTAGAAGATGTGATGTTTGGCCCCTGTAACTATGGCGTTGACCCAGAGCAAGCCTTAGTACAAGCGACTCATTTGTTAGCAGATTTTGGGTTAGCCGACTGTGTAAATCGTTCTGTTTATGAATTATCCGGGGGACAAAAACGACTCGCGGCTTTAGCGGCGGTTTTAGCTTTAGAACCAGCCATTTTAATCTTAGATGAACCCACGAATGGTCTTGACCCTTGGTGGCGTCGGGAACTGGCGCAAATTTTATCTCAACTTCCGGTGGAAGTGATGTTGATTGCGTCCCACGATTTACAGTGGATTTCCCAAGTTACCCAACGGGCCATGATTCTCAAACAAGGAAGGATACAAGTGGATGAACCCACTGAAGAATTGTTGCAAAATCGATCCACCCTAGAACAGTGTGGTTTACCGTTAGATTATTAAGCGTTTGGGAACAGTCTAGGTCTGTCAATTGGCTGAAAATTAACTTCTAAATCGTTTAATTCTGACAAAAACTTGTTCTCTCTCGCTTAAAATCGATTGGTACTGCACATTTTTTTAAACAAGGAGACGAAAAATGCAAGAACCCACGAAAATCACGGACACATCTACCTCTAGCGGAACACAAATAGACGTGAGTGTGGAAACAGGCGGTGCAATTACTTCCACTTCAGCCAATGCCCAGTTTGATGAAATTAAAGAAAAAGTTGTCGTGGTTTTATCTGAACTTCCGGGTTATATCTCCAGTTTTTTTGGCTCCTACCAAAAACCGATTATTACCGTTGTTCTGATTTTAGCTGGTCTTGTTTCTCTGAAGGTATTATTTGCCGTCATTGATGCTCTCAATGATGTTCCGCTTTTATCTCCTACCTTTGAGTTAATTGGCATGGGATATACAGCTTGGTTTGTTTACCGCTACTTACTAAAAGCTTCAACCCGTCAAGAATTAGTTCAAGAATTTAATTCCTACAAAGAACAAATCACTGGGGACTAACTTTAGATAGAGGAAGGAGACAGGAGACAGAAAATAGGAGTTAATGATTTCTCCCCCCGCTGCTTCCCCTGCTTCCTCTACTCCCCCTATTCCCCTTGATGCCTACTTTTTCTTCCCCTTGACTCCATTACCATCTACAGAAGACTCTGTAGCGATGGCGGGGTCGTCCGCGTTTCCTTTACCGTTCCCCGGAAGTTCCAGACAATACCCTGCACCATAGACCGTTTTAATATATCGAGGATGACGGGGATCGGGTTCCATCTTGGTTCGCAGATGACGAATATGAACTCGGATGGTTTCGATATCGTCATCGGGATCATAACCCCAAACTTCTTTTAAAATTTCACTGGGAGCAACCGTTTGACCATGACGTTGCAGCAAGCAGTGTAACAGTTCAAATTCCAAATGGGTTAACTTGACGGTTTTCTCAAACCAAATCGCCTCAAACCGTTCAGGAACTAAGGTTAAAGCACCGTAGCTGAGAATTTCGCTATGTTTAGCCGCTTGCGGAATGCGATCGGTTCGTCGTAAGAGCGCCCTGACCCGCGCTAACATTTCTTCTAACTCAAAGGGTTTGGTTAGATAATCATCCGCACCTGCATTAAACCCTTCCACTTTATTTTGGGTTTGTCCTAACGCCGTTAACATCAGAATGGGAATATCTGCCGTGCGTTCATCCCGACGTAAACGTTGGCAGATGGTAAACCCATCGACTTTAGGTAACATCAAATCCAAAATAATTAAGTCTGGCAACAGTTGCATTGCCAAAGCTTGTCCTTTTATACCATCTTCAGCTTGGCTAACTTCGTAGCCAGCCATTTCTAGGTTGATGGCTACCAGTTCCGCGATCGCAGGGTCATCATCTATGACTAATATCCGGGGCATCATTTACTCTAGTAATTTGGGCTACGGTCTTCACAGTGTATGTGAATTGGGTTCCATAATAGAATAGTAAAAAATTTTAAACTTTTGTTAGAGCATTATTGAGAATGTAAAGTTTGATGAACAAATAGCCAGCCCCATATCGGCAATTGTAAAAAGAAGTAACAAAAGGGACTCAAAAATGTCGTTGTTTAGGGTATGATGACATCAAAGGACTGTATCAGGATATACCCAGTTCTTTCCACCAAAAAGGAGCAATAGACTCATGGCTGTTGAAAAAGTAAATTCATCCTCCAGTCTGGCTGAAGTGATTGATCGGATTTTAGATAAAGGGATTGTCATTGACGCTTGGGTGCGTGTTTCCCTGGTTGGGATCGAACTTTTGGCTATCGAAGCGAGAATTGTAATCGCTTCTGTAGAAACCTATCTCAAATATGCAGAAGCCGTTGGTTTAACCTCACAGGCGGCTGTTCCTGCGGTCTAAGAATTCTGAAATTAGCAACGGGTATGAAACAAAAAAGCACCAAGATTTGCTAAGGTTATGGAAAATTGCTTGAGCGCGTCAGAGTTGTCAAGAGTAATCTTTTATAGGATTGATCCAGCTAGGATGTAAGTTCAACTAACCCGATTAAAGGCTCATACCCATTGCCCAATACGACACAATCCACCGATACGAGGGTTTGGAAATTATGGCTTTGAAAGACCAGTGGCAACAAGATCGCATCCAGCGCCAACAGACGGTTCAAGACCGTCAACAGCAGGTTCAAACGACATTAACTCTTTGGCAACAGGAACGCCACAATCAAGCATTAGACGATCAAGCAATTCGACAAGAGTTTGTCACGAATTTGCAACAGCAAATTCACGGTTTATTAACGAATAACCAAGAAGAACGTTTGTTACTCGCCGAGGAACTGCAACAGCAACTCGAAGAGTTCATGCAGCAATTGTCCAAAGAGGTAGAGGAGTTTCTGCAACAAACCTCTGAGGAACGGTCTGAAATTGCAACTGACCTGCATCAACGGTTATCGCAATTTCGAGAAGACCTGGGAAATACGGTGGCAAGTTTGTTAGCAGACTATCAGCAACAGCGTTTTGACTTACGGGAACCTTTGCTTGAGGACTTAGCGTTATTTCGCCAAACCCTATCCCAATCGGTACAAAAGTATTTGGCGGAGTTAGACAGCCTGCACCAACAAATGGCACAAGGGTTACAACAACAACTCCAAGAAAGTCGGATACAAAGACAAGAGACAGTGAAGGCGTTATTTGAAGATTTGGGGCATTTTCGCGCCGAACTGAAAGACTATCACCTAAAACTCCAACACAGTATTTGGGGCGATTCTCGCCGGGAACCTAGCCCAGTTGTCACCCCTCCCAAATCGATTCCGCCCAAAACAGCTATCACTACCCCCCAACCTCCTCTCAGTTCAAAACCTCCTTTAAAAGCTAAGTCTCCCGCCCCTAAACCCCAAACGCCCCCGCGTTCAGTTCAACCGCAACCCACCAATACCTCATTGCAACTTGAACCCGCCACTCTCGATCAACGGGTCTACAACTATATCCAAAGCCATGAGAACGGTGCTCGATTAGCGGAAATTGAACAAGCTCTGGGAATTAATCGGGTGCAGACTGTCGATGCGATTCGGATCTTATTACAACAGGGACGTATTTCTCAACGCGATCGCGTTTATATTCCTGTTAAAAAATAGTAAGGGCGAGGTTTCCTTACCCTCCCTAGTTTCTATTCTCTGTTCCCTGCGATAACATTTAATTAAGCCTGCCGATAACGTCTAAACTCGGCAGTGTTTTAGCTGTTAATTGAATTAAAAATATGACTACCGTGCTTCAAGCTCGTCCTAAAGGCTTTGTCAATACTCCAGCACTTGAACAACTTACCATTCGAGGGTTGAGGTATCTTCATAGTGGGTTTTCTCTCCATTTACGAGGGCCAGCCGGAACCGGGAAAACGACTATAGCGATGCACTTAGCGGATTTATTAAACCGTCCCATTGTCTTAATTTTTGGCGATGACGAGCTCCAGTCTTCCGATTTAATTGGCAACCAACTTGGCTATACTCGCAAAAAAGTAGTCGATAACTTTATTCATAGTGTGGTTAAATTAGAAGATGAATTCCGACAAAATTGGGTTGATTCTCGTCTAACCCTAGCCTGTAAAGAAGGGTTTACCCTGGTTTATGATGAATTTAACCGTTCTCATCCCGAAGCAAATAACGTTTTACTCTCTGCTTTAGAGGAAAGATTATTAGTGCTTCCTCCTAGTAATAATAATTCAGAATATATTCGAGTTCATCCCCATTTTAGAGCCATTCTGACTTCAAACCCAGAGGAATACTGTGGAGTTCATGCAACTCAAGATGCGTTATTAGATCGGTTAATTACCATTGATATGCCAGAACCCGACGAGGAAACACAGCAAGAAATTTTAGTTCAAAAAATTGGCATTTCTTCAGAAGATGCTCAAAAAATCATTAAATTAATCAAAATTTATTTAGAAATAACTACCCCAAAACAAGCAATTCAACCTGTCCAAGATGGTAAATATCTCCGTGCCCCTATTAATAAATTATCAGGTTTAAGACCGGGATTAATGATTTCCAAAATCTGTCATGAACATGATATTACCATTGAGGCAGACAGTCAAGATTTTATCGACGTTTGTGCGGATGTATTATTATCTCGCACAGCTTTACCATCAATAGAATCTCGCCGGAAATTAGAAAAAGTGATCAAAATTCTATTAACTGATGGTGACACTTCTGAGCAGAATTCTTTACTCTTGTTGGAAGCACTATTAACAGAAAACAATGACTTAGAAATTGAAGAAAAAGTTTATGAATATTTACAACAATCTACAGGGGCGAGGGTTTCAGAAATTGAAGTGGCGTTAGGATTAAATCGAGTCCAAACCACGAATGTATTGCGCTCTTTATTAAAACAAGGTTATCTTAAACAGCAGGATAATCGTTTTTTTGCTGTGCAGAAGGAGAATTAATTTAACTTATGAACTCACAGCAACCTCTCTCAAATTTGCAACGGAGTGTTCCCACATCTACCCAAGGATCAAGTTTAGCTGATATCTTAGAACGGGTATTAGATAAAGGGATTGTTATCGCTGGGGATATTTCTGTTTCCGTCGGTTCAACAGAACTCCTCAATATTAGAATTCGGTTGTTAATTGCTTCGGTGGATAAAGCCAGAGAAATTGGGATTAATTGGTGGGAAAGTGATCCCTATTTAAGCAGTCAGGCGAAAGTTTTAGCCGCCAGTAATCAACAATTATTAGAACAGGTGAAATTATTAGAGGAGGAAGTCAAAGCATTAAAAGCTTTAACAGCACAAAAACAACCCGAAGAAACGCAATAATATGAACTTTGGGTTATAAATCGCTTCCGATTTCATCTATTGTAGCCGAGGTGAACCTATGGTTCTAATCGGGATTAATGTTCGGGTTTTCTAATCCATTTTTCAATATTGTTTTGTTTTTCAAAAGATTGTCAGGAAATATTGATATTTTATTGAAAATTACTCTCAAATAGTTGACGAATTGATGGGGGTTCTGGTAGACTATAAAAAACACCACCCAAGGGGTTATTCTGTCTATGGGTCAAAATTGAGGTTAAAACCCTGATGCCATCGTCAAATATCTTGAATTGCTGACAGAATTCTTGCTTGGCGATGCACGAGTTTTTGAGAGGGACAGTTCAACCCTAGAAAGGACTCTTGACAAAATCAATAACTTATGTATTGAGGGGAAATAGCGATCGCCTACGGTGGCGCGAAGCCCATCGCAATGACAAGGGAATGTTTAGGTTATCTCTGAAGGGAGTTATTTAATAATAAAATGGGGATAACTCTGCCCAGTGTCTAAACGGTATCCTCTACACCTAAGCTTTTGATTATTAATAGTTTTCTCGATAATTCTCTACTGAATTCGATATCTCTGTTTTGCCAAAGGTTTTGTGATCACGACGGATAAAACCGGATGGATTTCTGCCCTCGGCATCATTAAGAAATATTGAACAGTCCTTAAATTAATCTGAAAAATGCCCTAAAATTCAACAGGGCGAATCACAATGAGGAAAATTAAAGTATCTCAAATTTGTTAATTACTAATTTGTCATCAGTTGTTGACGATTTCCAGAAAAAAAACAGGCTGAAGGTTGAAAAACTAACAATTTAAGCCTTTCAACAACAGCCCTGCGAATATATTAAACAACCTTGACCGTAAACCGAATCAAGATTGCTAACAACCAATACTCAACAGTTTAACGGAAAAAATTATGGGAAAACCGACTGGCTTTCTGGAATATGCCCGCGAACTTGCTGCGGAACTCGCCCCCCTAGATCGAGTTGGGAATTGGGATGAATTTCATCTCCCGATGGAGGATGATAAACTTCGCACCCAAGCCGCCCGGTGTATGGACTGTGGCACTCCCTTTTGTCATACAGGAACCATTATTAGTGGGATGGCAAGCGGTTGTCCGATCAATAACCTGATTCCCGAATGGAACGATTTAATTTATCGCGGACTTTGGAAAGAAGCCTTAGACCGTCTCCACAAAACTAATAATTTCCCTGAATTTACAGGTCGGGTTTGTCCGGCGCCTTGTGAGGGTTCCTGTGTTCTGGGCATTCACAACCCTCCGGTTACGATTAAAAATATTGAATGTTCAATTATTGATAAAGGCTGGGATGAAGGTTGGATCACTCCTGAACCTCCTAGCAAACGCACGGGAAAGAAAGTCGCGGTGATTGGTTCTGGCCCTGCGGGATTATGTGCGGCGGCGCAACTGAATAAAGCGGGTCATTGGGTCACGGTCTTTGAACGGGCTGACCGTCCAGGGGGATTATTAATGTATGGTATCCCCAATATGAAACTCGATAAAGAACAGGTGGTACTACGACGGCTGAAGGTGCTGGAAGACGAAGGCGTTAAGTTTATTTGCAATACCGAAGTTGGCAAGGACTTTCCCGCCGAAAACCTGTTAAAAGAATTTGATGCGGTGATTTTGTGTACCGGGGCGACCAAACCCCGTGATCTTCCCATTGCAGGGCGAGATCTCAAGGGAATTCATTTTGCGATGGAGTTCCTGACGGCTAACACCCAAGCGGTTTTAAATCGACAACCCGGAAGTGATTTTATCTCCGCCGAGGGGAAAGATGTGGTGATTATTGGAGGGGGAGATACGGGGACAGACTGTGTAGGCACTTCTATTCGTCACGGTTGCAACAGTGTGGTGCAGTTGGAAATTTTACCCAAACCTCCCTTAGAACGGGCTGCCAATAACCCCTGGCCGGAATGGCCGAAGGTTTACAAAATGGATTATGGTCAGGAAGAAGCGGCAGCAAAATTTGGGGCTGACCCCCGTGTTTATCTGACCACCGCCACGAAGTTTGAAGGGGATGACAATGGCAATGTTACAGCCATTCATACCGTTGAGGTGGAGTGGGCGAAAAATGAGAAGGGTCAGTTTATTCCACAGCACATTCCGGGGACAGAAAAGGTGATCCCCGCGCAATTAGTGTTATTAGCGATGGGATTTTTAGGGCCGGAACAACCGCTATTAGATGCTTTGGGTTTAGAACGGGATGCCCGCAGTAATGTTAAAGCTGAACATGGCAAGTATGCTACCAGTATTCCGGGGGTGTTTGCGGCGGGTGATTGTCGTCGGGGTCAAAGCCTTGTGGTTTGGGCGTTTAATGAAGGTCGTGGCGCTGCCCGTGAATGTGATTTATATTTGATGGGACAGACGGATTTACCTTAATTTGTTGTTAGAAATCCCTCCTGTTTTTGGGGGGATTTTTGACGTTTTGCGGGTGTTATTGGAGAGTTTGAAGAAATTAGCGATCGCCTTACTCTTTATGTTCTCCAGTTTTCTAGGGTTAAATTGATAACGGTTTGGATGCGGGTGAAGTCGCTATCAGATGTTACTAAGGTCAGATCATGAAACCGAGTAATAGCAGCTATCCACAGATCATTTTCATCAAAACCTAATTCTGTAATTTTAGTTGTTTTTCGTTTCGTTTTTTGTTGGGGGCCAAATTCCTTGATTAAGGCTGCTTTAATCTGTCCATAGACTTTGGCTATTTCTTCATCAATATAATAAACTCTAATATCTTCAATAAATTGGTTGATCAAGCTTAAGTTTTGCTGTTTATTTTTAGAATTTTCTGCCATGTAAATTAGCTCACCTGCTGTAATAACTGAGGTGGCTATATTGGTTTCTCCTATTTGTTTTATGGTTTGGATAACAGCTTGGTTTTCTAGGAGAATAAGGCTACAGTGATTGGTATCTAAAAGGTACATTATTCAAAAGGATTAATATGTTTATTGGTTAATACTTTTCCTCTAGTTTGATTTACGAAGTCAAGACAGTCCTCTAAGTCATCACCAACCCATTGACCTGCGTTTCGTAATACCGATTGACCAGAAGCAGGTTTATAGGCTATTGTTTCTGACAATAGGGGATGAATATTTTGGGAATTCTCTTGTTGTTTAATAAATTCAACAAATTTAGCAATTGTCTTTAGGTTTTTAGGGGAGATTTGTAAAAGATTTTTCTCGATTTGCTTTCGCAGTTCAATAGTATTCATAATATTAATAGAGGATAATGGGTTTAATTTTAGTCTAGGATGATTCATCTTCATCAAATACAGGAGGCCAGATCTCTGAAACGACTAATTCCCATCCGGGGAGGAGATCGCTTAGGGTTAAAATATCACCATTTCCTAATACAATGATAGGCTGATTAGGTTGGTAAACTTCCAGTTGACAGGTATCGGGATCAATTAGAATGGCAACTTTAACCCCTTGTTGCAGATACACTTGAATTTTATCTCGGATTTTTTTGAGGCGATCGCTTTGAGATTTAACTTCAACAACTAAATCGGGAACGAGAGTGGCAAAATAGCGAATACTACGGGGAAGGCGATGGCGCAACACAAAAGACACATCCGGCGCTTTTAAGTCACTATTGGGTAAAATAAACCCCCCTGCGGAGTCAAAAACACGACCCAGGCGACGGGGTTTGACCCAATTACTGAGTTGACAAGCAAATTCTAGGGAAACTTCACTGGCGACGATATCTGATGGGCCGATAATGGTAATATTACCTTGTTCGATTTCAATTTGATAGTCCAAGCCAGCTTCACTCAGGACTGACTCAATGCGTTCTAGGTCTTTGACGGTCATTTGAGGCATGGTAAAGAAGTCCAAATTGATTGTTATGACTGATTTGATAGAAAATGGGATCGCTCTTTTAACTTGACTCAAATTATATCTTGAGGAAAAATTTGTTGAACAGTATTTACGAAAACCGCAACGGGAAAATTCTATATTTGATTGGGCTTTAAAATTAGGAGGTTACAATGGAAACTAGCGATCGCACATCTCAGGAATATCAGACCGCTTTAGGGATTAACGATTGGGATTATTTTCTACCCAGAAATCATGTGAATAGTCCGGTGGAGGGCAAAGAGTATCGGATTTTTCAACCCCAATGGAAACAGATCATTTTATTCTGGTTGGGGCGTGATGATATCAATTCAGAGGAAAAAGAAGCATTTATTCAGAAGTTAGTTAATTTTGATGATGGGTGTGGAGAGTGGAGTTATGCAAAAGTAGATAGAGGTTTTTATGAATATCATGCCTATCTTTTGGCTGCTGCGGGAATTAATAATTTTAAACAATGTAGTTTATCTGATGAAATTATAGAACAGATTGTTAAATGGGCTTATGGTTATTTTGATATTGAAAAGCAAGAAAGGATAACTTTTATTTACCTAATATGGCAAGGTGCAAAAATAGTATTAGCAGAGAAAATCAGAGAAAAAGTTATTACTAATTTAATTCAAGTCTTAGAAACCACTGGGTATCGAGATATGTTTGCCAATACCAAGATTTTAAAGGAAATTGCCGTTGGAAATGAGTTAGCAATACAGGCGTTAATTCGGGTTTTAGAAACTACTGAGGATAAAACTACTCGCCACTGGGTTGTCATTGATTTGGGGGAAATTGCCATGGGAAATGAGTTAGCAATACAGGCGTTAATTCGAGTCTTAAAAACTACTGAGGATAAAACTACTCGCCACTGGGTTACCCTGAATTTAGGGGAAATTGCCATGGGAAATGAGTTGGCAATACAGGCGTTAATCCAAGTATTAGAAACCACTGATGATAGAGTGACTCGTTGGACGGTTGCCAAGAGTTTAAGGAAAATAGCCGTTGGAAACGAGTTAGCGCTACAGGAGTTAATTCGGATCTTAGAAACCATTGGTGATGAAGATATTCGCTGGATGGTTGCCTATATTTTAGGGGAAATTCACCCTGAAAATGAGTTAGCAATACAGGTGTTAATTCGGATCTTAGAAATCACTGGGGATGAATATATTCACAGGTTAGTTGCCGAGGAGGGTCTAGGGAAAATTCCCGTTGGAAACGAGTTAGCAATACGGGAGTTAATTCGAGTCTTAGGAACCACTGAGGATGAAGATACTCGCAGGTGGGCTGCCTATATTTTAGGGAAAATTGCCGTTGGAAATGAATTAGCAATACAGGCGTTAATTCAAGTATTAGAAACCACGGAAAATGAGTATGAATATACTCGCTGGATGTTTGCCTCTAGTTTATGGAAGATTGACCCTGAAAATCAGTTAGCAATACAGACGTTAATTCAAGTATTAGAAACCACTGAGACTGAATGGCTTCGCAGCATGGCTGCGGATAGCTTAGGAGAAATTGGCCCTAGAAATGAGTTAGTAAGACGGGCGTTAATTCAGGTTTTAGAAACCACTAAGGATGAAGATACTCGCTGGACGGTTGCCTATAATTTACGGAAAACTACCGTTGGAAATGAGTTAGCAATACAGGATTTAATTCAAGTATTAGAAACCACTGAGGATGAATATACTCGCAAGTGGGTTGCCTATATTTTTTGGGATATTGCCGTTGGAAATGAGTTAGCAATACGGGCGTTAATTCAAGTATTAGGAAGCATTAAGGATGAAGATGCTGGCAGTACGGTTGCCGAGTGTTTAGGGGATATTGCTGTTGGAAATGAGTTAGCAATACGGGTGTTAATTCAAGCATTAGAAACCACTGAAGATGAAGATACTCGCAGGTGGGTTGCCGAGAGTTTAAGGAAAATTGACCCTGAAAATGAGTCAGCAATACGGGCGTTAATTCAAGTATTAGAAACCACTGAAGATGAATATACTCGCAGTACGGTTGCCTATAGTTTAGGGGAAATTATCGTTGAAAATGAGTTAGCAATACGGGCGTTAATTCAAGTATTAGAAACCACTGAAGATGAATATACTCGCCGTACATTTGCCGAGAGATTAGGGGAAATTGCTGTTGGAAATGAGTTAGTAATACAGGAGTTAATTAGAGCATTAAAAACCACTCAGGATAAATATATTCGCTGGTCGTTTGCCTATAGTTTAGGAAAAATAATTCAAACCGAAAAACAATATGCAGATGTAGTTTCTGCCATCAAATATGACCTAACTAATGAAGTTTACAAGAATAATTTTGATCGGTTTGAAAGCTGCTATGACCTTCTCTGGCAATGCGCCCAAAATCTGCCTTATCCCAAATTTTATCAAGCATGGTATCCCAACACCCTGACCCCCCATCCTGAAATAACCAATAATACCCCCGTTGAGGTATTGCCAACGGTGCAAAAATTAGAACAACAAAACACCGATATTTCTACCCAACTTTCTCACCTCCCCGTCCACTGCATCAACGTCAACAAACTACTAACCCTCAACATCAAAAACGAATTTATCCAAGCCTTTTGTAACCGTCTTTATCAAAAATTATTACCCGATGGAACTCCCCCCGACGTGCAAACCCTCGCTAACCTAGAAACCAAAATTATCCACCTGAAACAGAAACTCCAAACCCCCCATCTGTTCATTTTATTACTCGCAGATGGGACACCCACCCCCGAAGTCATCGACTATTGCGACTATCTCACGGACGTCTTACACCTTGGTTGGGTAACTCCCGACCCCCTCCCGTTACCATTCCCGCAACGTTCCTTTGTGGCGTCGCAGGAGAATTTGTTAGCGGCGGTTGAAAGTTGGGTTGCAGAATATTAATTAACCCATTATCAAGAATTTATTGAGTTTAATTCTTGATTTTGTTAACTTTAAATTGTTGGGAAGAAAGCCCTGAAAAGTTTACTACGGTTTGAAGGGGTTTTTAACTAAATTAGAGTTATAATATCGGGGATCAGAGGTGACTTCTTCTCCGATCCAATCAGGAATATCAATATTTTGATCTTCGGTTTCTAGTTCCACTTCGGCTAAGATTAATCCTTGATTTTCTCCCCAAAATTCGTCTACTTCCCAGATTAAATTCCCGATATTAATTTTATATCGTGTTTTTTCAATAAAAGGGCGATCGCATAAGGTTTCTAATAATTCTTGAGCATCTTTAACGGGGATTTTATACTCAAATTCTGCCCGTTTCATTCCCGTTGTTGACCCTTTAATGGTTAAATAGCCTTGTTCTCCTACCACCCGCACTCGAACTGTTCGTCCATTATTGTTGCTAATATAGCCTTGACGATAGATTTCTCCAACGCCAAGCGATCGCCATCCATCCCCTTCGACTAAAAATTTCCGTTCAATTTCCGTTGCCATTTGCAGTGATTAAAAAAATCAGTTATACCTATATTTTAGCACAAATTTTTTATCTTTCACGTTCTCCTCTTGTGAGCCATAATGATTATTTTAGTGATGGGGGTTTCCGGTTCTGGGAAATCAACAATTGGTCAACTTTTGGCGGAATCTTTGCAGTGGCAATTTTACGATGCTGATGATTTTCACTCTCCCGAAAGTATTGCTAAAATGAGCAAAAATATTCCCTTGCAGGATAGTGATCGAATGCCTTGGTTAATGCAGCTTCAAAAGGCGATTGACCACTGGTTAGAAACTCAAAATAATGTCGTTTTAGCTTGTTCTGCATTGAAAGATTCCTATCGTATAATGTTATGGAGAGATCCTCAGCAAATGCGCTTAGTTTATTTAAAAGGGCCAGAAAAATTAATTCAACAACGGCTCCAAAGTCGGTATAATCATTTTATGTCTGCTGATCTGCTCGATACTCAATTAGACATTTTAGAAGAACCTAAAACGGCTTTATATGTTGATATTTCCGATTCCCCCTTAGAAATTGTAGATCAAATTAAAACCTATTTGCAGTTACAACCTTAAGTTTAAATGATCCATGACTGAACAATTTAACTCCTCTTCATTCTCTAATCTTTCTCGTCGTTCTGTCCTCAAATTTTTAGGGGTTGGTGCAGTAACAGGGGTATTAGGATATTCTCGATTTCATAAACCTGAACCTGCGATTTTTCAACCAGATATGATTAATTTACCGCAATTTTTAGAGCAACCGAAGCACGTTGTTATTGTCGGTGGAGGATTAGCAGGATTAGCCTGTGGGTATGAACTCAGTCAACGGGGATTTAAAGTTACTGTATTAGAAAAGTCTCCTCAATTGGGCGGTAAAATTGCAAGTTGGGATATTCAAGTGGGCGATAAAACCTTTAAAATGGAACATGGATTTCATGGTTTTTTCCCTCAATATTATAACTTAAATTCTTTAGTTAATCAACTTAAAATTAAAGATAATTTCATATCTTTAGAATCCTATGCGGTTGTTTTTAGGAATAACCAATATCAACCCGAAATTTTTCGTCCTAGTCGGTCTGCATTTCCTTGGAATGTGGTTGATTTAGGAGTATCTTCTCCCAATCGGTTAAACTGGGGAATTAATCTAACCCATCTCAATCATTGGAAAGTCTTTCGAGAAATTGGAGGGTTTAAAATTCCGAATAGTTATCAACGGTTAGATGAGATTTCCGTTGCAGATTGGGTGCGTGAAGATTTCCCCCAAGGATTATATGATTTATATTTTCTTCCCTTTGCAAAATCCAGTTTAAATGCACCGGATAAACTGAGTGTGGGGGAACTGATGCAGTTTTTTCATTTCTATTTTTTTGGGAATCCTGAAGGGTTAGCCTTTAATGGAACTCGTCAAGATATGGGAACCAGTTTAGTCCAACCTTTAGTGAATGCAATTCAAGAAAAAGGGGGAGAAGTTTTAACAGAAATAACCGTTAGTCATTTTAACTGGAATCAAGGTCAAATTGACTCGATTACTTATGTCCAAGGAAATGCAATTAATTCAGTTCCATTTTGGGTAACATCTAATCCTATTATATCCTCTAAAGGGTTTGAATATTTTGGCAATGCTGATGATGTTTATGCCGTATCTACCCAAAATAATACAGCTATTTCTTTACACTGTACCCATCAAGGCTGTACTGTAAAAATGGCAGAGGATGGATATTTTCACTGTCCGTGTCATGGTGCTGTTTTTAATCAAAAAGGTGAGGTTATTTCGGGGCCAGCACAACGAAATTTACAACAATATCAAGTGATTCAAAGACAGAATGACCAAGTGCAGTTAGTACAAGAAATCACCCAACCCCCCAAAAATTGGGGGGAGGAGGGAAACTTTAAACGAGGGGTAAGTGATTCTGATGATAATACAACAGCAGCAAATTCATCTGTTATCCCTGCTACAAATTCTCCCCAAATGATTCAAGCGGATTATTATGTATTGGCGACGGATATTCCAGGAACACAGCAGTTATTTACTTTAATGACAGGGGATATTAATGTGCAGATTAAGCAACAAATTGAACAATTACAAGTTGCTGACCCTTTTGCGGTTTGTCGCTTTTGGTTTGACCGAGATTTTCCTTGGGAATATAGCCATTTTACCTCTTTATCGGGTTATGATTTAACCGATAGTATTACTCTTTATCATTGTATCCAAGATGAATATATTCAATGGCATCAAGAAACGGGAGGAAGTGTTGTTGAATTACACGCCTATTGTTATAAAGAAACTGAATTTCCAACTCAAGAAGCGTTATTAACGACGTTTGAACAAGAACTTTATGAAATTGTTCCCGAATTAAAATCCGCCACTTTATTACATCGAGAATTAGTCAATCAGAAAAATTTTGCTGGATATCCCCCCGGAAGTTATGCCAATCGTCCGGTGACAAATTCTGGGGTTTCTAACTTAATGTTTGCGGGAGATTGGGTTAAAATGCCGTTTCCTTGTGGTTTAATGGAAAGAGCCATTAGTAGTGGTTTATTAGCCGCTAATGAGATTTTACATCAGGAAGGGTTGCAAAGGCGATCGCTTTTTTCCGTCACTCCAGAAGGCTTTTTAAAGATATAGCCATTCTAAATAAATTTTAATATTTTACGGTAGGGGTTGGGAGACCCAACCCCTACCGGGACTTAAATATAAATAGAAAAAGGATATAACTGGATTATAATAAGTTTAATTTAGGTTTTGGCTTGAAATTTTTTAAGTTCCGTTACTGGATTAATGACCACTGACTACCATGATAAATTCTAATATTAGACAGTTAGAAATTAATTTTAATTACTGGTATGTTGTTGCCAGCAGTAAAGAAGTTAAAAACCAACCTTTAGGAGTAAAATTATGGAATCAAAATATTGTTTTATTTCGGGATAATTCAGGAACAATTCATGCTTTAGAAGATCGCTGTCCCCATCGACAAGTTAAACTAAGTCATGGTAAAATAATTGAGAATAATTTAGAATGTGCGTATCACGGTTGGCAATTTAATCCTCAAGGAGACTGTGTAAACGTTCCCTATTTAGATGATAACCAAAAATTACCTAAAAATTGCAAAATTCGACAATACCCCGTTAAAGAATTAGATGGGTTTATCTGGTTATTTCTGGGAGAAAATGCTACAGAAACTCAACCGTTAGGGGTTCCTGAATGGGATGATTTGAATTATATTGCAACGGTTTCCGTTATCCATTATCAAGGGCATTTTTCCTTTTTAATTGAAAATTTAATGGATATGTATCACGGACATTTACACCAAGATTGGCAAGCGTGGACAGATGCTAAATTAGACAAAATCGAAGAAACTGAAAACCGAGTTGATGCTTACTATCAAGCGCAGAGTTATTATAAAATTGATAAAATTTGGTCAATTTCTCAGCTATTTTTTCCCAGTTTAAGACAACTTCATCCTGAACCTCTAACGGTTAGTTATATTTATCCCCACTGGTTTTCTACCTTGGGAGAATATTTTAAAATCTATTGTTTATTCTGTCCGGTTAGTTTAACCGAAACCCGTGCATATTTAATTCATTTTACCTCTTTAAACGCTTTTTGGCGACTCCATAAACTCCCTATTAAATTTAGAAAATTTGTTAAAGATTTATGTTTTGGTTCCGCACAAAAACTATTAGACGGGTTAGTAAAACAAGATATTTTAATGATAGAAGAAGAACAACAAGCTTATTTACAATATCCCCAACGCCAAGGATATGAATTTAATCGCACCATTAAAAGTGTTCAACGGTTAATTAAACGTCAAGCTGAATCCTTAACATGAGCTTTTTGTTTTAAAATTAATAAAGTAATATCATCAAACTGTTTTTGTTCACCCCGAAACATCACAACATCATTGATAACCGCTTGTTTAATGTCTTCAATGGGGTTATGCCAATTTTTAGAAATTACATTACAAAGACGATTTAACCCATATTGTTCTTTACTCAAATTGAACGTTTCAGTAATTCCATCCGTATATAAAACGACTCCATCTCCCGCTTTTAACTCAACAGTTGTAGAATCAATAAATTCTGTAATCTCTTCATCTAATGCAATGGGAATTCCTAAATCCATCGTATCAATTCGTTCAATTGTACCATTAGAACGGACAATCAAAATCTCTTCATGTTGTCCACTTACTGTTAATAATCCTTGATAATAATTTAACAGAACTAAAGTTAAATTCCGGTCAACATTCATCCGTTCCACATTTTTATAAAGCGTGCGGTTGAGAATGCTTAAAAACTGAATCGGGTCAGTTTCACGAACTTCCTTGAGGGTGCGAATTCCGGTTTGCGTCATTAACATTAAAATCCCACTTTCTAACCCATGTCCGGTGACATCTCCAATTCCTAAAGTTACCACACCATCGGTTTCTAAAACATCATAATAATCTCCCCCCACTTCCTCTGCGGGTTCCATAAATCCCAAAATTTCTAATTCATGAATAGTAGCAAGTTCTTCCGGTTTGGGTAAAATCATTTGTTGTAAACGTCGAGTAACTTCTAATTCTGTTGCTAACCGTAAATTTTCAGCATGGAGACGACTAATATTAATATGGGTACGAATTCTAGCTAACAGTTCATCTTTAGCAAAGGGTTTCATCATATAATCATTCGCACCCATATTTAACCCGGTAACAATATCTTGTACTTGGGTTTTAGCGGTTAATAAAATAATCGGTAATTCTGTTGCATTGAAGCGTTCTCGAAGTTTTTGAGTCACTTCATATCCAGTAATTTTAGGCATCATCACATCTAATAAAATCATATTCGGTTTAAGTCCATGCTCAATTAACTCTAACGCTTCTTCTCCATTAGTAGCTTGAAAAACGGCATAATTATTTAATGAAAGATTATTAAATAAAACTTGACGGTTAACCACTTCATCATCCACAATTAAAATTTTGATTGTTTCCGGAGAATAATCCATAAACGGTTTAGAAAAGTTGGGATTAATCGCAATTAAAGGATTAATTTGTAACGGTTTGCTCAAATTTTTAACCCGATTTTCCGATGGGTTTTTAATCGTATTTTCAGCAATAGGGAGGGTAAATGTAAATTGAGAACCGATTCCTAACTCAGACTGAACCGTAATTTTACCGCCATGTAATTCCACCAATTGTTTTGTAATGGTTAATCCTAATCCTGTCCCGCCATATTCCCTCGCCGTAGACCCTTCCGCCTGTTCAAAGGATTCAAAAATTCGCTCTAATTTATCCGCAGCAATTCCAATTCCAGTATCAGAAATCGTAATCGCCATTTGAGGTTTTTCCGTTTCCGATAAAATTCGGGCTGATATTTCTACAATTCCTTCTGAAGTAAATTTAATGGCATTTCCAATTAAATTATATAGAATTTGTTGTAAGCGATTTTCGTCGGCTTCTGCTAAGGGAAATTCGGCTGGAATGCGATTAATAATATGCAGATCTTTTTGAGTAATTAAGGGTTGACTCAGAATAGAAACCGCATTAACAATACTATAAACATCCACAGGTCGCAACTGCAATTCAATATTTTTGTGACGCAGTTTAGAGAAATCTAAAATATCACCCACTAAACTCGATAAACGCCGACCACTCGCAACAATCATCGCTAAGTTGCTATTGGTTTCTGATGGTAAATCACCCGTTACTCCCTCGATTAAAGATTCAGCAATCCCAATAATTCCATTCAAAGGTGTTCGCAATTCATGGGAGGTATTCGCCAGAAATTCATCTTTTAATTGATCTAAATCTTGTAATTCTTTATTTTTAGCTTCTAAAATTGTAAAAGATTCTTTAAGCTGTTTTGCCATGCGATTAAACGATCTTCCTAATTGACCGAGTTCGTCCTTGCGTTTTAAATTAACCGTTTGTTCCCAGTTTCCTTGAGCAATTTGTTTCGCTGCAATATTTAATTGTAAAATCGGTTTAACAATCCATTGTGCCGTTAATAATCCTATCACTGTAGCTCCTAATAATGCCAAACTACATAAAATAATTGTTGTGCGAGTATTAGTATTAATTTGTTCCATAAAATCAGATTCAGGAACCACCACCAAAATTAACCAATTAACCGTTTTTCCTTTTTGAAAGGGTAAGACTTTAACAAAATAGCGTTCACGGTTCCATGTAAATTCGAGATCTTTTCCTTGTTTAATATTGTTCAGATTCCCTTGAGTTTGACTTAAATACTTTGCTGTTGCTTGGGTTAATAAATTTTTACTGTTAATAGCCGGAAATAACTGCCTTTCATTATTAATTTCTTGAAAAGGTTTTTCTAAGGTTGATGTGGCTAACAACGTGCCCTTACTATCGATTAAAAAAGTTTGTCCTGATTTCCCTACCTTTAATCGGTTTAAAAAATCTCCAATTCCATCTAACCGTAAAGCTGTATTCAGAACCCCCTGAATTTGTTGGGTTTGAGGATTATAAACCGGGAGTAAAGCACTCATTAATAATGTCGGTTCTAATAAGGATAAATAAACGGAACTCCAAGTGGTGCCTCCCGCTTTCACTGCGTCTTGATACCAAACCCCCTTGCGGGTATCAAAATCTTTAACAATGGTTGCAACTTTTGTGCGATCGCCTTTATTATTGGTTTGATAAGAATAGAAGTCAAAATTGGTAAATGTATCAACAACATTAATTCTTAATGAACCATCACCCAACTGTTCCCCGGTGCGTTCCTGACCCGCCGCATTGGTAACTTTAATAAAATTAATCTCAGGAAAAATTTGAACTTGTCCCCAGAGATATTTTTCCCAAGAGTTTAAATTTTTTAAGGTTAAAGTTCCTGAACGGATTAAATTTAAGTTCGTTTGATTAATCTTTTCAGGAACCGTTAAATACGCTTCTAAATTTTGTTCAACCCGCGCACTAATTTCATTTTGTAACTGACTAACAACTTCATGAACAGATTTCTGACCCGCTTGAAATGATAGCCATCCCACAACGCCAACCGCCCCAAAAATTTGAAGTAAAAATGGTACAATCAAAACCGTTCGGATCGGAATTGGATGCCGAGATTTCCGAACAATTTTGAACCAGATTAACTGAACTTGAGGTAAGCGAATTGACATAGATTATAGGAAGTTATTAAATTAATTGAACCCTATCCTGTCTACATCTTAGACCCACCGAGATCAATTTCTTCTCCCCAACGTTTCAACTGACCGACTTCAATATCAAACAAATCAAGAACCCGACAAACGGTATTTGTCACCATTTCATCAATTGACTCCGGCATCGTATAAAATGCAGGAACCGGAGGCATAATAATTCCCCCACATTCAGTCACGGTTAACATATTTTTGAGATGAATGGCATGGAGAGGGGTTTCCCGCACCATTAAGACTAACCGACGGCGTTCTTTGAGTACCACATCCGCCGCGCGGGTGAGGAGGTTACTCGTTACCCCCGTTGCAATTTCAGCTAAGGTTTTCATTGAACAGGGAAGGATCACCATCCCCATCGTCCGAAAGGAACCACTCGATATCGCTGCTCCCACATCGTTAATAGAATAGCTGACGCTGGCTAGATTGTGAAGGTGTTTCGCATCGAGTCCTAACTCATGGGTTCTGGTGATTTCTCCCGCACGGGAAACGACAAGATGGGTTTCTACATCGGTTTTCTGTAGGAGTTCCAACAAACGCACGGCATAAATAATACCACTCGCCCCACTAATACCAACGATGAGACGTTTAGAACTGGTCATGTTGACAAATTGGAGGCTTAACAATTTCAATTCTTATATTTTAGCTGAATCCGAGCCAAAAATCTCATGTCCTCTCTTAATTTCCCAGAAAGAACACTCCGTTTTTGCATTCTCTTCTAGGAAATAAAACAGTTTTGGGGGCTTTTTTGTCAGGTATTGAGAGGGTTCAGATTTTTTGTTCCAACTTCATTAAGGCTTGAATTCGAGCTTCTGTAGACGGGTGAGTTGAAAATAAATTTGCCATGCTATTTGAGTTGGAAATTTGCTAACACCAGGAGAGAATACAGCCCTCGATCATAGGAGTTTATGGAATTCCTGAGAACGGAGTTGTTATACTAAACAAGAATAATTTTACCATAAACGCAGAAATCTATGAGAGAACTGTTAGCGGATGCCTTGGAGGTCTTTGATCGACACAGTGGTTGGATTATTTGGAATCTGTTTTTGGCGTTTATTCCCTTAGTCTTAAGTTTTTGGCTGTTTCGGAGGAGAAGTATTTCTCGAACTTGGTTTTGGTGGATTATTTATGTTATTTTTATTGCTTTTTTACCCAATGCACCTTATTTACTCACGGATATTATTCATTTAATTCGCGCAACTCGTGCAGGGTATTCGGTTTGGATTATTACTCTAATTTTTATTCCCCTTCATCTCTTTGCCATTCTGAGTGGGTTAGAAGCTTATGTTGTTTCGTTAATTAATCAAAATCATTATCTCAGAAAGGAAGGAGCAAAACAATATATTTTTCTGTCGGAAATCATGACGCATCTTTTGTGTGCGATTGGAGTATTCATGGGACGATTTCGGCGCTTTAATAGTTGGGATTTAGTCACTCAGCCGGATGTAGTTCTCTCTAAAACCTTAGATGATTTAACGACTAAAAAGCCTTTATTAGTTATTTTTATTACTTTTATTGCGATTACAATCTCCTATACTTTAATGAAGCAGGTTACGTTTGGTTTAATGCTTCAGTTTCGACGGCTTTATTTAGGGTTAGATGAATTAGATCCCGAAGAAATTATCAAGCGATAAATTAGAATAAGAGACAGGATGAAAGCCATTTTGAATCTCTTAATAGCTTGGACAAAGCCCTAGATTATTCCCGATCAAAGCGACAAACATATTTTGGATTAATCGGACATTGAGTAGAGGTGAGTGGATTATCTTGAATAAATAAGAAACGAAGTTTTGTTAAAGCTTTTAAATCGCTAATATCAACAATTTTATTATGGTTGAGATAGATTTCAATTAAACTTGTTAAGCTCTGAAGGGGGGAAATATCAGAAATCTGATTATAACTTAAATTAATTCGGGCTAATTGGGTTAAAGGTTGCAATGGACTAATATCCGTAATTCGATTAAAACTTAAATCCAATTCGTGTAAATTATTCAAAGTTTGTAAGGGAGTGAGATCGGAAATTTGGTTATTATTAAGCTTCAATGAAGTTAAATGAGTTAATCCTTTTAAGGGACTTAAATCAGAAATCAGAAAGGTACTTAAATCTAACCTTTCTTGTTGAGAAAGCATTTGATTCGCGCGATCGCAATCGGAAGTTCCCACTTGTTGTAATAAAACATCCACAGTTCTCCTCGCTTCCGGTAACAACTGTTGACGATTAGAACACCAATCTTGAAAGGTTTTAAAAATAGGTGTATCCGGTTGTGATTGTGCCACACTGGCAGCCGGAAACCCCACAACACTTAACAATAATAAAAGCCCTCCCAGCTTCTGTTTAACTGTCCTTTTTTCTAATAATTGATTCATGGGTTTAAATCCTCCTAAAGGGTTGAAGTTAAGTCTGGAAAGTGACGTTTTAATAAACTTTATAGAGCATTTTAGAATTCCATTAAGTCGTTCTATCGTTAGGGTAGCATATCACCAAAGTCAGGATATTTTTCAATCATCATTGATTCCCGTTGTCTGTCAGATCATCGTTCTCCTGTTCAAGGAATGGCTTCAAAAGCTGTAACTGACGAACAAGCAACAGTTTCAATATTGGGTCTGGGGCAATTTTACCGGATCTCCTAGTGCCATCACGATCACTGCGGGAAGTCAGCCACTCGGGTCGAGGCAAAAAGTCCGAACCCGATAATTTTAATTTTGATAATGATCGTTTAAAATAGAAACTGTATTGTAAAATATTGCGATTAAAATAACAATTGACACAGCGATCGCTAACTTTCCTAATTCCTAAACTTCTAAACCAATGAGTATTCGCGGGATTGACGTTTCTGATTACCAGCCTAACGTAGATTGGCAAGCCGTTGCCCGTTCTGGTATTGCCTTTGCTATTATCAAATCAACCGAAGGAGAAACCTTTGTTTGTGATGTTTTTAAGCGCTATTGGGAACAATCAAAAGCCAATGGTTTAATTCGGGGTGCTTATCATTTTTTCAAACCTGATATAGATCCGATTAAACAAGCCTATCATTTCCTGAAAATTGTTAAACTTCAAGATGGTGATCTTCCTCCGGTTTTAGATATTGAAACCATGGGAGGATTAGAAGCCAAAGCGTTGTGTGATCGGTTAGCACAATGGATAGATGTGATGGAAAAAGAAACCGGTTTTCGTCCTATTATCTACACTTATCCTGGATTTTGGCAAAAGCTCAATACCACTCGTTTTTCTGATTATCCCCTCTGGATTGCTCACTATACCACAGCCGAACAACCGATGATTCCTGGCGGTTGGAAAAGTTGGGTTTTTTGGCAATTTACCGATCAAGGTCAAATAGAAGGAATTAGTGGCGGTGTAGATGTTAATTTATTTGAAAGTGTTCGCAAAGGAGATAAGGGAACAAAAGTTGAAAAAATTCAAAACTTATTGAAAAATCGAGGTTATGATCCGGGGGTGATTGATGGTGCTTTTGGGACTGGAACTGAAACAGCTTTAATCAAATTTCAACAAACTAAACAGTTAGAAGCGGATGGAATTGCTGGGTTAAAAACCTGGACAGCATTAATGGGACGTTCAGATTCTTTTGTATTACCTGTAGGGAACGTTGAACCGACTCCAGAACCCACACCTGCACCCACACCCACACCTGCACCTGTTCCTAGTATTGAATTGATTGATATTTGTAAAATTTACAAAGGAAATCCAGGTCAAGATCAAGTATTAACATGGTTACAACAACAAATTCCCTCAGCCACGTTATTAGAATTTTCTAAACTCTGGCGAAATCAACCCAAAGCTCAAACCACTTCCGTTAAGTTAATTGATGTTTGTAAATATTATCGGGGTTTACCCAGTCAAGATCAAGCCTTGCGTTGGTTACAGGAAAAAATTGCCCCCTCAATTTTAAGTGAATTAGCTCAACAATGGAATCAACAAACCTTACCCATACCCAGTATTAAATTACAAGATGTCTGTAAATATTACAAAGGTTTACCCAACCAAGCAGCGGCTTTAGATTGGTTACAAAGTCAAATTCCTCCTGCTACTTTAGATGAATTTGGGAAGAAGTGGCGACAACCTGCACCCAAAAAATAACCAATCACTCCCTATCGTCGGGTGCGTCAGCAGAAGCGCACCCACCCCCGCAACTAAAATTAATTATCATTCTGCTATAGAAGGGAACATTTTTTGAATCCCTTTGGAATTAACTGAATCTGCAACTACACTCAGGCTAAATTAGTTTTAGACTGCCAATCTTCCCGATTCAGACAATACACAAAACAGTCATCGTCACCAAACCGCCGTGGCTCGACAAATTTAAAGCCAAGACGTTCATAGAAGCGGTGAGCGCGAGTATTATTAGCTAGGGGATCGACAAGGACGGCCGTTACAGTTGATGCTCCAAAACATCGAGCAATGGCAAGCTGCATCATTTCTGTTCCATAGCCTTTGGCCAAATCCTGTTCTTCTCCAATCCAAATATCAATAGCCCGAAGATTTGTTGCAATATCACCCCAATAATGGTCATCCTCACGGGCTGGATCGATGATCTCAACAAATCCAATAGGACGACCCTCCATTTCCGCAATCAATTGTTCCCTCCAATCTGGGGTACGATGAAGTTCCACTTCCCAACCCCAATCATCGTTAGGATCTGCGGAAATTATATGAGGTTGCTCATCCCAGTGTCGCAACAAATCCAAATCATCGGGAGTGGCTGATCGTAGATGAATCATATTCATGGGTACACGAGTTCCAACAAAAACTGNGGAACAGGGAACAGGGAACAGGGAACAGGGAACAGGGAACAGGGAACAGGGAACAGGGAACAGGGAACAGGGAACAGGGAAAGGCTTTCAGAATTTAGTAAAACGTGTCCTGATCGCTTTTGGTACGTCTGTACAACTGTAATGTGTAGTGCTATAGATTTTAACAAGAAATTAACGATTTGAGAGAGTTCCCCCCTAAATTTAATTAATATTTTAATATAACTAGGGGGGCTTTTTAAAGGTTGAATTACAGATTAATTAACTTTTTAGCACGTTCTGCACGAGCTTCAGCAGATTCCATGACCTCGGATAATTTCTCAACGGCTTCACCCGGATAATTTTCTAAAATTCGGGTGGATAGAGAAATCCGATGGCGACCTTCATCTAAACTAATGACCATTGCTTTAATCATTTGACCAATCGGAAAAAGTTCTGCTAAAGATTCAACATATTTTTGACTGACTTCTTTAATATGAATTAGTCCCGTCACTCCTTCAATATCCACAAATACACCGAAGGGTTTAACACCCATGACTTTCCCTTCTACCAATTGACCGACTTCTAATTGACTAAAACCTAGGGATTGAGAGGCTAACCGTTGGGATAAAACAATTTTATTCCGTTCAACATCTAATTCTAAAATGGTGACGCTTAAGGATTGTTCAATTAACGATTCTAAATTGTCTTTTTCTAACAGATGCGATCGCGGAATAAATCCTCGTAAGGAATGAACTTCAACGGTAACACCCCCTCGATTTACTCCCGTGACTCTTGCTTGTAGAGATTGACCTTTATTTTGAATCTCAATCAGATCATCCCACACTTGTTTAATTTCTAATTGTCGGATAGAAAGTAATATTTGACCGTCGGCATTTTGCTCCCGAATAATGAGAAAATCCCGTTCTTCTTTTAAGGGAAGAATTTCGGAAATATCTTCAACGTCTACAACGGAAATTTCTTTTTTGGGAATAAAGCCGGGAGATTTAGCACCTTTAATGTCAATGTATGCACCATCGCTGGTATATGAATCTACCTGACCCTTAACGATTTGCCCTTTATGTAAATCATAACTGTGTTGATCTAGGGCTTTGGCAAAATCATCAAGAGAAAAGGACGGGTTTTTAGTAGCCATAGCAAAAAGTAAAGAAAAACAAAAATTAATCCGTTAGGAACCTGCTTATAACGTTGCTTTCGTCTTCAACAACACTGCAATCCTTTGAGCATAACATAGTTGGACGGGTTGACTGTAATCAGTTATCAGTTATCAGTTATCAGTTATCAGTTACCAGTGTAGAGACGTACTTGGAGGTTACGAGTCCTTCCCCAACTCAAAACTCTGCACTTGGCACATCTATACAGAAGTTAATGATTTCCCCTCTTCCCCTCTTCCCCCCGCTCCCTCTTCCCTTGTCCCCTTGTCCCCTAAGCCCTTAACTGCTGATCAAATAAGGCTTTAACCTGCGTCCAGGCATCTTGGGCTGCTTCGGCGTTGTAGGTACTGCGTTGATCGCAGAAAAAGCCGTGATCAGCTTTATAGCGGAAAATTTTATGGGGAATTTGATGATCTTGCAGGGCTGTTTCGATTTGATCAACTTGTTCGTTGGGAATTAGGGGATCTTCTGTCCCAAAAAAGCCATAGAGAACCCCTTTAATATCTTTTGTGCGAGTCAGGGTTGGTTCCCCTCCACCAGGGGTCATTGTGGGTATTTCACCGCCATAGAAACAAGCGGTAGCTCGAATATCAGCTAAGGTCGAAGCTAAATAAACAACATGACCGCCAAAACAAAACCCAATGGAACCAAATTTTGGGGTGAGGTTGGGGAGGGTTTTCAAATAGTTCAGGGTGGCTTGAATATCGCTTAATAGTTCTGGGGCGGTGGTTTTAGCTTTGTAGGTTCGGCCTAATGTCATATCAGCTTGAGTATAACCGACTTCAAAACCGGGCACTTGACGCTGATAAATGGCAGGGGCGATCGCAATATATCCTTCTTTGGCGATGCGTTCGGTGACATCTCGAATATGGGAATTTACCCCAAAAATTTCTTGAATGACCACAACACCTGGAAATTGACCCTCTCCGGTGGGTTGAGCCAGATAGGCATCAATGTGTAATTCTCCGTTAGGAACCTGAATTTGAGTGGCACGAATGGGTTGATTTGACATAACTTTTCACGGCGTTATCAATAATTGTTAATCCTATACCCAGATATACCAAAATCAGGTAATATAGAAACTATTATTATCAATGTTAATAGTTTAGTTAGGAGATAATAACTCTAATATCTTAGAAATTAAACATCAAAAACAAAGAGGTTAAACCTGAATCCAATTATATTAAGCTTTTGTTATCCAAACAGTGAGGAATAATGAGGAGATCAATTAATGCGAGTTAGGAAATAAATCTAAATATAGCAGTCTTGGGAAGAAATGCTAGAGTTTGTTAATTTTATTTTAATTGCCTTGGAGATGTAAAGATGGTTCGATTTTATATTCAGCCGGATAGCGATATTCCCGCGTCTAACCAACTATTTAATCAAATTCGGTTTGCGATCGCATCTCGTCAATTTCCCCCCGGACACCGTTTACCCAGCACTCGTCAACTGGCGATGGAAACAGGATTACACCGCAACACCATTAGCAAAGTGTATCGACAGTTAGAAGAGCATGGCTTAGTTGACGCCCAGGCGGGATCAGGGATTTATGTCCGGGCATTAGGTCATGAAGGCGGATCTCGGTTAAATTCACCAATTTTAGACCAGTATCCCGAAGCTAATAAAATTATTCAACGCAGTTTAGATGAATTGCTGTCTCAGGGATGCAGCTTAAATGAAGCCAGAGAAATGTTTTTAGGGGAAATTGATTGGAGATTACGGTGTAGTGCGAGAGTCCTCGTCACAGCCCCGACTCAAGATATTGGCATTGGACAATTAATGGCTCAAGAATTAGAAGAAGCCTTAAAAATTCCAGTGCAGTTAGTACCCATTGAACAGTTAACCAATCTTTTAGAAAAAGTGCCATCGGGAACCGTTGTTACCAGTCGCTATTTTATTGGACAAGCTGAAGCGATCGCTGCCCCAAAATCCGTGCGAGTCATCCCCGTTGATATTTATAATTTTGCCAAAGAAATCGAATTAGTTCGAGATTTACCCAAAGGAACTTATTTAGGAATTGTCAGCCTCAGTTCCGGTTTATTACGCGCAACAGAAGTGATTATTCACAGTCTACGAGGAGAAGATATTTTGGTGATGACAGCCCAATTAACGGATAGCTATAAAATTAATTCTATTATTCGCACAGCGCGGGTTGTTGTTTGTGATCAAGCCAGTTATGGCATTGTTAAAGATCTCGTTCATGCCAACCGGGACGAACTGATTCGTCAACCCCAATTGGTCTACTGCCCCAATTATATTGGCGCAGAGTCAATTAATTTACTGAAACGGGAATTAGGTTTAAATTGACATCTTGTTTCTTGTTCTCAGGTCTCCTTCGATGAGCGACATTTACGATAAAATTGAACCACTCATCAAACGATCCTATGGAACCATCGATTAATTTGAGACACGCGATTGAGCAACGTCGGGCTGTGAGGTCATTTGAACCGACCTTGATTCCTTCAGTAATTCTCTCAGAAATTCTACGTTTGGGGATGCGCTCGCCCTCTGCATTTAATTTACAACCCTGGCGGTTTATTATTTTACGCAATCTCGATAGTAAAGAAAAGCTCCAGGCTTGTGCATTTAATCAGAAACAAGTAACAGAAGCCCCTGTTGTGTTAATTTGTTGTAGCGATCGCCGCGTTGCAGAACCAGATTATATTGAATCGGTGATTCAACTCGGTCGAGATCAAGACGCGATTAACGATACCTATGCCGATCATATTCGTACCGCCATTTCCAATACCTTTGAGAAACATCCTTCCTTTGAAGGTATAGAAGCCTGGACGAACCGCCAAGCCATGTTAGCCGTTGCTCATATTATGATTGTGGCACAAGCCTACGGCGTCGATAGTTGTCCGATGGAGGGATTTATCGCCTCTGAGGTCAAAGCGGAATTTAATATCCCAAAAGAGGTTGATGTTTGTTGTCTCCTGGCTTTAGGATATGCAGCAAAACCTTTTAAAAAATATGGGGGAAGGTTTTCCGTTGAACAAGTCTGTTATGCAGAATCCTATGGGAAAGACTGGAAAAGTTAATTTTTAATCGATTTTCCAGAAGACCTTAATAAAATTTATCCCAAATTCAAATCTAAAATTTCAAGTTGTAGAATCTTTCCTAGACTCCGGGCAAAATTATGAAAACAGCAATTTTAGAACCCAAGCAAAAACAACAAGACCTCGAACAAGAACAAGATCTGCAAAATTCTTCTGAGGGACAAGCTAAAAATCCCTTTTTAGAAGAGGAAGACAACGAACAAATCCTAGAAGATAATCCTTTTGATCCCCAGGATTTAGAAAATTTAAGTTCATCTGCTGATCCAGAACCTCCAACTTTTGAAGAAGTAGAAGAACAACAACAACCCCTGAGTCAACGATTTAATCCCGTTTTCCTCACTCAAGTCGCTGCGGTTTTAGTCGTAGTCTTTGGATGTGTTTATACAGTAACTCGCCCCTGTGTGATGGGAGAATGTCAGGAAATTGATGCAGCCAGAGATTTTAGTCAAAGATCTAAACAAACGATTGAAACGGTTAGTTCTGCTCAAGCTCCTATTATTGCTCAACAGGATTTACAATCAGGAATTAAACTCTTAAAAACAATTCCCTTTTGGTCGCCCCATTATCCTGAAGCCAAAGCTCTGTTATCGATTTATCAGAAAGAATCTAATGAATTTAACGCTGTCGTTAAAGCTTTAAAAACCGCAGCCCAAGCTTCAGCCCTGGGTCAAAATCCTCCCCATCCCATAGAAGATTGGGTGAAGATGCAATCGTTATGGGAAGAAGCGATCGCACTCTTAGAACAAGTTCCCAGTGGAAGTATTATTTATCCCTTTGCTCAAGCTCGATGGCAACAATATCGGGGGAATTTAGCCGATGTCAGAAGTCGCTTAAAATTAGAACGGGATGGAGAACAAATTTTAACCACAGCTAAAAAAACGGCCCAAGTGGCAGAAGCCCGACAAGGGGTGGCAAAATATGCAGAAAGTTGGCAACAGGTGTTTGAGACTTGGCAAACAGCCGCTAATACCTTATCAACCATTCCCTATGGGACAACGGCTTATCAATCTGCACAGGTTTTATTAGCCCGTTATCAACCCAAATTAGAGCAAGCCCGCGATCGAAAAACCATTGAACAAGTGGGTTTAGATGCTTATAATCAAGCGGTTAATAATGCCGAACAAGCTAAACTGTTAGAACAACGGGGGGCTTGGTCAGAGGCGGTTACTTATTGGAGTCGGGCGGTTAGTTATGCCAAACAAGTTCCAGCCAGTAGTTCTTATTCTGCTAAAATTAAACCGCTTTTAACCATCTATAATGATTCGTGGAAACGGGCGGATGTTCAAAATCGCGTTGCCTCTCGTTTAACTAAAGCGCGTCAAGATTTAAGTAAATTATGTAGTGGAAATCCCAAAGTTTGTAACTACAGTATCAATGAAAATGTAATCACAGTTCGTTTAACATCAGATTATGTCAATCAAATTCAATCTACGGCTAAAACCGCAGATCAAACGGGTGATCCTAAAAAACGTTCTGAAGCTGAAAATCATGTTCAAGTCCTGAAAGTTGCTTTAGAAACCATTAGCCAAAATGCCCAAATTCCCCTAGAAGTTTATGGAGTTAATAACGAAAAAATTGCCACCCACGTTCCGTTACAATAAAGCCTAGAAAACGCATTAACTTGATTAAAATAACCCAGCTTCTCAAGGAAACTGGGTTTTTCAAGAGGTTAAATTCAAGGGGAATTTAGAAGCGGAAGGTTGTCCGCAGAGTCCCCACAACAATGGTGTCGTTGTTGCTATTGTGATCAGGATTGGTCACAACATAGAAACCGGGTGTAATCGAAACGTATTCGCTGAAGGGGAAGCGATAGAAGCCTTCAATATGAATAGAAGTATTTTGGTCTTCTAAAGCACTAATATCATGATTGACAACTTTAGGAGGCATCCCCACAATTAAAGCACCTGTATCTCCTTCACGTAGAAGATCGGGGAACCCTAACACCGCAGCCCAGTTGATAATCGTCGCATCGGCATTACCACCGCGTTTCTGATCAGCCCAAGTTGCACCGAACCAGCCCCCGATGGAGAAACTGCGGGCGACTCTCCAGTTCATTTGGAAGCCTAAGTTATCTGTGGTCGTGGCATTTTCACCAAAGGGTTTATTCGCGATCCAACTTCCCGTACCGCCTGTGACGTATACGTTATCGTTGCTGAAGTAACGGTGGTTGTAATCTAAAGACAACGCTAGATTACTCATCGGTGAAAAGACTAACTGCGCCATTGCACTGTAATTGCCATTGAATAGACCTTTACCTTCACTGGCACTAGAAGCAATAGAGTCATCGGCCATATAGCCAACATTGGCTTTAAAGGAATGACTGAAGGCGTATTCCAGACCTAACCCTGTACCAGAAGGGCCTTGGAAGGTTGTCGGGTTGAACCGTCCAAACCGGGAAATTGCGCCACTGGCATCATCCCCAAAAGGAGTCAGAACATCTTGAATATCATCTAAGGCTAACCCTTTTGCGCCGATCCAAACTAAACCTTTTCCTTGCGAGAAGGGGAAACGATAGGCTAGGAGATCCAAAGTTACATTATTAGAACTTCCATCAATCGCAGTCCGAGACATTAAGGTGTTGAAGAGATCAAAATCACTCAACGTTGGTATTGATTGGGCTTGTAAACGGGTTCTGAGTAAATCTTGACCCGTGAAACTGGTATCAAAGTTTAAACGAGCACGGTAGCCTAAATATGCTTGGGTGGGATTATCACTATCATCGGCAAACTGACCAACGACGTTGTTACTGGCTCGATTTCCTTCACCATCACCCGCCCAAAATACCACTTCTCCCCTGAGTTTAGTGGTGGTGGAGAATTGATTGGCTTCGAGTTCTGCGCTACGAGCTTCTAATACAGCGACCCGTCCCCGTAAGCTGGCTAATTCGGCTGCAAACTCTTCCATTAGGCGTTGCAGTTTGGCCAAGTCTTCACGGGTGACTAAATCTTTTGTAGAGGCATTAATCAGTTCATTGATCCGCTCTAAACAGGCATTGACCCCGGCTGCAAATTCAAAACGAGTTAAAGCGCGATTTCCTTTGAAGGTTCCATCAGGATATCCGGCAATACAACCGTAGCGTTCTACCAAGGATTGTAGAGCTTGGAACGCCCAAGCTGTGGGTTCAACGTCAGACAGTTGGGATACGGATGTGACTTGAGCTTGACGTTTGCTGCCTCGTCCCTCACGTCCATACTCATTCAGTTGTTTTAGCACCTCGGCATTCGTAACCGTATCGGCTTGAGGTGCTGCGTCGAGATCCGCCATGGGAATTTCCGCGTTAGCAGGAGTTTCGATGCCTCTACTTGGCCCAACTCCAGCATGAGGATTCACGGGAACCTGAGCTAACTGTTGTGGTGGGGTGAGGGTCAATGTATCCAGAGGAGTCACAAAGACTTGCTCACTAATTTTTAACTCGGTTTGGGTTGGCTCCAGGGCGATTTCTGCCGAGACAGGTGCTTCGGTTGCTGCTGCAATTGCACTGGGTTGAGCCTCAGTCACGGGTAACTCGGCGAATGCTGCTGTTGGAGCGATTAGACTCGCTCCTAGGACGGCAGGACTGAGTAGCCATGCTTTCAGTAGTATTTTCGACACTCTATTTGCTCCTCACACGGGTCTAGGTTTGATAAATTTTATCAAGTCTGCCCCCATTCTACCTGAATTTTTTCCAGGCGACTCAATGGATTCAGAACTTGATGGCAGTTCTAGCAATACCCATTCAGAGAGTATCACTATTTTGTTGATATTGACACTCCCCAACCCTAAAGGGACGGGGCATTACCTACTGTTCCCTGTTCCCTCGTACTATAGAATAGAAAATTTAACAAAATAACTTAAATGGATTACAAAACAGCTTATCAATTTTTAATCGATCAAGGAATGGCCTTAGAGACACAAAAAAACCCCGATGCGTTTTTAATGCGTTTAAAACAGGGTCAACCCCCCATTCCCGGTCAGGTGACAGCAATTTTATTAGCGTTAAAAATTGCCTATGATACTCTAAAAGAAACGTCAACCTTTGAAAAAAACTTTGTGTTGGCCTTACATGAATTAGCAATGGAAAGTCATCAACAATTTGCAGCCGGTCGTAACCGTGGTGTTGAATGGCCTCCTTTATTACAAGAAGATTTACACCGCATTGCTCTAGGCGTTAAAAGTATTTTTTCCGGTTACTGGTTGGTAGAAAAATAGGAAAAAAGATGTTGGCTGTTAACTGTCAACACTTCGACAAGACTTCGGCGTGAGCGAGCGTCGAACGCTCAGGACAAAGCCGTCAAGCGGGTTCATAAATTCTGAGGAATTTCACGGATTTTTCAGTCAACAGTCAACAGTCAGCAGTCAACAATAGGCTGAAACATCTTCTCCACATTCATCCGCCAAATAACATAACGCCTGAAACCGGAGAGAAACTAATTCCTCATAGAAAGGATTGAGTTTACACAGCGGCGGAATATGGAACAGAACACGACCAAATACTTTAATATCTCGTTCAAATGGACATTGAGCAGGGATGAGTTGACACAAGCGATGAGCGAATTTCGAGTCTTGGATTTTAATGTTTTCGAGCCAGTGACGAATGGGGCGCAGAGGAGCAAATCGAGGTTTGGAGGGGAAGGGATCAAAGGAGCCAGACTGAGAAATGGGAGCAGATTCAACGGGAGTTGTTCCGCGACTAACAAGAGTTAGGTAAGACATGGTACAATTAGTAAAATTCATCGTTCTCATTCGGAGTAAAACCGAAGTGTAGACAACTCTCTATAAAGAGTCTACGAATTGGGGGTTTGAGTTTCCGTACAAGGTTTGCTAACCCGTACAGAACCTCAGAAAATCAAGGATTCAAAACAGAAGCAACAGAATTTCTGGCCAGAGTTGAGTGTTGGTGAACTGTGTTTGTCCTTCTTCCCATAATCATGCCCTAAATTTCCAGAGTTTTCCCATAAGTTTTATTTAAACTATAGATTTTACCTATAAAAAATATAAATGATACTTGTTGTTCGTGGATTGACAAAACTGGTATAATATGCGACATTTTACGGGGCTAGACTGACCGGAAACTCAAATCACATTAAACCCTAGCTGATTTTGAAAAGATTCAATCAATTTGAAGGGTAGGAAATTTCCACTTCAGGAGTTAAATAATTTATCAGCATTAATGGCGTTGGATGTCACGAATCAAGCGAGTGAATATGGACGGTTATTAAATGAAACCTTAGAAATTGGGATGAGTGTGCATCAAGAAGTAAGGAAATTAAAATAAACTCCTTTGTAGGCTGAGTTGAGAAACTTAACCCAACCTACAAATTTCTGATTAATATTTACAATCTGTTAAATAATCTGACCACACATAACCTTCTAAGGGTCTAATAATTTTAGTCCATTTTTCTCCTTCACTTCCATCCGTTACTCCTAATGCCACAATGGTTCCATTTTTGAGACTTCCAATCACTTTTCCATTGGGTTTTTGTCGAACGTTTAGGGGGGTTCCTGTGGGGTCAGCAACGGTACAATATCCAATGGGAGTTTGTACCAATTGTAATGAATCAGAAGTCTCAGAAATTGTTGAACGAGATTGAATCGCTGTATTAGCAGGTGTAGCTTGGGTTAACGTAATTGGAATTAACCCAACAACAGCGACTTTAAAAAGGGTAGTTGCAGATTTTTTATTCATGGGGTTTTCAATCCTTTAACTCAATCAATGATAAAAGTTGCACCCCTATTTTTATTATAAACGATTTTTAGAATTAAGCTTAAAAAATATCTAACTGTTCTCCCTCATCCTCTTTGTTATCTTGTTTCTTAATTCCCTTTCTCAATCCAATGGCAATTTTACTATGCTTTTCAATTTGACGCATCACTTGTTTAGCCCGTTGAATCACAACATCCGGTAAACCCGCTAACCGTCCGGCTTCAATTCCATAGGATTTATCTGCACCTCCGGGTTGAACTTGATGTAGAAATATAATTTTATCGGGTAATTCTTTGACCGTAACTTGATAGTTTGCCACATTGGGAATAATGGAAGCTAACTCATTTAATTCATGATAATGGGTCGCAAAAATGGTTCGAGATCGAATTTCTGTCGCTAAGTATTCCGCCACCGACCACGCAATTGATAATCCATCAAAAGTAGCCGTCCCTCGCCCAATTTCATCTAATAAGACTAAGGATTTGGGTGTGGCATGATTTAAAATATTAGCGGTTTCATTCATTTCTACCATAAAGGTTGATTGACCTGTTGCTAAATCATCCACGGCCCCTACACGGGTAAAAATGCGATCGCATATTCCTAATTTAGCCGATTTAGCGGGAACAAAACTTCCCACCTGAGCTAATAATTGAATTAACCCAATTTGCCGTAAATAACAACTTTTCCCACTGGCATTTGGCCCTGTTAAAATAATTAAATCCGGGTAAGAATAGGGTTTAATTCCTGATGTTTCTAATTCTTCTTCTGTACTTCCTAACTGGGCTGTATTGGGGACAAAAAAACCAGGGGGTAAGGATTTTTCGACAACGGGATGGCGTCCTTCAATAATTCTAATTTCTCGACTATTGACCATTTCGGGACGACAATACCCTTGATAAACCGCAATATCCGCTAACCCACATAAAACATCAACCGCAGCGACAGCACGAGACACATCTCGGATGAGTTCTGAATGTTCTCCCACTTCCGATCTTAACCGCACAAATATCTCGTATTCCAGTTGGTTTAAATCGTCTTTAGCCGTTAATATTCGAGCTTCTCGTTCCTTTAATTCTGGGGTAATAAATCGTTCTTCATTGGTTAAAGTTTGTTTCCGAATATAATCGGTAGGAGCTTGATCTAATTTAGAACGAGTAATACTAATATAATAGCCAAACGCTTTATTAAAACCTACTTTTAACGTCGAAATTCCTGTGCGTTCTCGTTCTTGGACTTCTAAATTGGCTAACCATTGTTGATCCTCTTCGGCTAATACCCGCATCGCATCTAATTGTTCATCGACCCCAGCACGAATAACACCTCCTTCTTTTAAGTGTTGGGGGGGAGATTCTACTAAATAAGATTGAATTTTATGGGCTAAGGTTTCTAACAGTTGGGGGACGGTTTGTAAGGCTTTTAAATAGGGAGAATTACCTTGACTGACTAAAACCGATAATTCCGGTAATTTTGCTAAAGAATCGGCTAAAGCCACTAAATCTCTCGCGTTAGCGGTTCCATTTCCTGCCCGTCCTGTTAATCGTTCTAAATCATAAATTTGCCGGAGTAATTGTTGTAAATTATATCTTAATTCATGATTTTCAGCTAACTCTTGAATGGTATCATGACGCGCCCGAATTCCCCGAATATCCAATAAGGGTTGTAATAACCAACGACGTAACGCCCGCCCGCCCATCGCGGTACTTGTTTTATCTAATGCCCATAACAAAGAACCATGTAACGTTCCATCCCGAACGGTTTGGGTAATTTCTAAGTTGCGACGACTTTGATAATCTAAGATTAAATAATCCGTAATGGTATAGGTACGCAATCGTTGTAAAGGAACTTGATTTTCCCGTTGAGTATCATCTAAATAATCTAATAATCCTCCCGCCGCACGCACGCCTAAAGGCAAATGATCACAGCCTAATCCTTCTAAAGATCGCAGTTGAAATTGCTCTAAAAGTTGGTTTCGAGCTTCACTTAAACTAAAGGGAAGTTGCGATCGCAAAGAATAACAAAAACAGTTGGGCAAACAATCCGGTAACTGATCGGATTTTTCCCCCGGACGCAACATTTTCCCTAAATCTGGCGCATTAATGGGAACTAAAATCTCCGACGGTTGTAACCGCATAAGTTCCTGGGTGAGTTGTTCTAAATTTTGTGATTGTGTCGTTAAAAATTCTCCCGTTGAAACATCAGAGTAGGCTAATCCCCAATGATTTCCAGCAATGACAACAGCCGCTAAATAATTATTTTGACGACCTTTGAGCATTCCATCATCTGTCAAAGTTCCAGGGGTTAAAATCCGAGTAATTTCTCGACGCACTTGGCGTTTTTCTCGTGCTGCGATTTCCGCATCTTCAACTTGATCACAAATTGCCACCGCATAGCCTTTTTCTAATAATAAAGTTGCATAGCGTTCGACAGCATGATGGGGAACACCCGTCATTGGAACTCGCCCGATTTCTTTCCCCCCATGTTTGGTGGTTTGCACTAATTCCAATTCTTGCGCTATTGTAATTGCATCTTGAAAAAAACACTCAAAAAAATCTCCCACCCGAAATAAAAGTAAGGCATGGGGATATTGTTCCTTGACTTCGATATAGCGTTGCATCATTTCCGATAACTTTTCCCAATCGACTTGGCGATAGTCTGCATTTGGGGGAAGGGAATTATTCGGTTGTGCGGGTGCAGAAGATGCACTAGGAGAAACGCTCATAATTTTGTGAAGATGCAAGCCAAGACTAACCATTAAGACTTTAGCGCGTTTAGTCACCTTCTGCAAACTTAGCAATGTAGTTTAAACTTTAATTCATGGATATTTCAGCCCGCACCAGTCGTCAGACTGTATTTTTACAGTGAAACGCGATCGCTTTTTATCAAAAAATCTAGCCCGTCAAGTGGTTAGTCTTTATGCCTTTCTCGGTAGTATTTGGATTTTTTTATCCGATCAACTACTTGCCTTTTTTTCTCCTAACCCTCGATTTTTAACTCAGATTCAAACGCTGAAAGGCGGAATTTTCCTGTTAATTACCAGTGTTCTTTTATACTTCTTTGTAAGTTTAGGAACCCGTCGTTTACAGGACTCAGAACAACGCTATCGAACTTTATTTTTTGCTCATCCCCAACCCATGTGGGTGTATGACTTAAAAACCCTGAAATTTCTGGCTGTTAATGAAGCTGCCATAGAACATTATGGTTATTCAGAAACAGAATTTCTGTCCATGAAAATTACAGATATTCGACCGCCAGAAGATATTCCACGACTGTTAGAAAGTCTATCTAAAATTCAGATAGGATACAATCGAGTCGGTATCTGGCGACATCATAAAAAAGATGGCACATTAAGGGCAGTAGAAATAACAGGCCATACTATAAACTGGAAAGAGAAATTTGCTGAAGTCGTTTTAGCTCAAGATGTCACAGAACGATTGCAAACGAAAGCCCAGCTTGAACGCTATGCCTTTAATGATTTACTCACCGGATTAGCCAACCGGAGTTTATTATTAGAAAGGCTACAATATGCCCTTCAACATCCCCAAAAAGACTTAAAAAATTTTGCCGTTTTATCCTTCGATATTGATCGGTTTAAACCCCTTAAATATGGCTTTGGTCATCTATTAGCTGAACAACTTTTAATCGCAGTCGCCCAACGACTTCAAACCTGTGTCAGTCCGAGGGATGTTGTCGCCAGAGTGGGAACCGATGAATTTGCAATTTTATTGACTGATATTGCTAATTCTACAGTTTTAAGCGAAAAAATTGAACGGATTCATACCAGTTTAGATTTTCCCTTTCGCTTAGATACGGTAACGATTTCATCCCCCACCAGTATTGGCATTGTGTTGGATAAATTGCAAAGCCAACGTCCTGAAGATTATCTCCAAGCTGCCGATACTGCAATGTATTATGCTAAACAAAAAGGACGAGGAGCAACGGTATTTTATGAGCCTTCTATGGCAACAGTTGTGGCGGAACATTTGCAATTAGAAGCCGATTTACAACGAGCTATTGAACGCCAACAACTGAGTTTAAATTATCAACCGATTGTTTCCTTGAAAACTCAAAAAATTGTCGGTTTTGAAGCTTTAGTGCGTTGGTCACATCCCCAACGGGGGTTTGTGTCTCCAGCCCAGTTAATTTACTTAGCAGAAAAAGCCGGATTAATTGTCTCAATGGGACAATGGGTTCTTTCCCAAGCTTGTCAGCATTTATTACAATGGAAACCTCAATTTCCTGAGTTATATGTTAGTGTGAATCTTTCGGAAATTCAATTACGACATCCCCATTTACTGCAAGAAGTTAAAGGAGTTTTAGAATCTTTAAAACTGCCCGCCTTTAGCTTAAAGCTAGAAATTACTGAAAGCAATCTCATGGAAAACATTACCCATACAACGGAATTATTGAGGCAATTAAAAGCTCTCAAAATTCGATTATTAATTGATGATTTTGGTACAGGTTATTCGTCTTTAAGTTATTTACAACAACTCCCTGTAGATACCTTAAAAATAGATCGATCTTTTGTCCAAAATATCCAAGCTGGAAATAAGGATTTTGAGATTGCCAAAACGATTATTAACTTAGCTCATAGTTTGAGCTTAGAAGTGGTTGCGGAAGGAATTGAAACCTCAGACCAAGAGGAAATGTTAAAGCAACTCGGCTGTGAATTCGGACAGGGATATTTATTCTCGCCTCCCTTGGTCGAAACTGAAGTGATGAATTTTCTCAACCAAAATCAGTGAAAAAACCGCCCTAGACGTTCGCCTCAAAACCGTTAAACTATAAATAGTCAGTGGAGAAACCTGGAAAAGTCTAATGGCAAGAGGCGATCAAATCTATGTTTTTCGAGAATTTTATAACTTAGAGGGTTTATACGAACACCATGGTATTGATTGTGGGGATGGAACGGTTATTCATTATCGTAAACCCAGTGAAATTATTGAACGCACTTCTATTGATACCTTTTCTAAGGGGAAAAAAATTGATGTGCGACGCTATCCTATTCGTTATATCCCCGATACTGTTATTCAACGAGCCGAAAGTCGTTTAGGTGAAAAACAATATAATTTACTGTTTAATAATTGTGAACATTTTGCGACTTGGTGCGTTACCGGGGTTAGTAAAAGTCAACAGGTGGAAAATTTTATTCCCCTTCTCCGTTATATTAATGTTGACACCTTATCTGAACCTCTCAAACAAGCGTTCATGGGAACACCGCCAAAAGATGCCAATCACCTTTTAAATCAGGCTTTAGCGGAAATTCGGGTAACTTGGGATGATATTCACCCTCAATATAAACACGCCTTAAACGAAATGAATTCTTGGAATCAAGTGGCTATAGAGGCATTAAAACGTAACCGAGAAGATTTAGCCCGGGAAGCCCTCAAGCGAAAACTCACCGCCAAACGACGGGCTACAGAATTAGAAGCGAGTTTAGAAAAATTAGCGTCTATGACTCAAAAGCTGCTCCAAAATCAAACAGATATTCCCCATTAGAGACTAAATCAGTTTTGTTCCAGGGTAGCCAAGGCTCTCAAACTAAATCTAGGATATAAAAAATGCTATAACTGGGGCGAAAGGATTCGAACCTCTGAATGGCGGGACCAAAACCCGCTGCCTTACCGCTTGGCGACGCCCCATTGCTTCACAGTTATTTATATTAGCAGTATCCTCCCTGGATTTGTCAAGGGTTTTCACTAAGTTTTTTTTAACATTTTTGAATAATCGTCTGAAGCCCTATCCATATAATCGTTTGCGCCATTATCAACCTGCGGTTAATCAAGAAGAGAAGGCACAATAAAGAAGATTGACTTCACACTCTGCTCGTCTATGTATCGTCATCCGATCTCAACAGGGTTATTTGTTGTGGTTGTTGTGCGTTCGGACAACCGCTTTTTATTGATTCAGGAAGTAATGGGGAATCGTCCTTGGTATTTTCCCGCCGGACGAGTCGAACCTGGGGAAACCTTTGTCGCCGCCGCCAAACGGGAAACCCTGGAAGAAGCAGGAATTCCGATTATCCTGGAAGGGATTTTAAGAATTCAGCATCTTCCCCAACCAAACGGACAATCCCGCATTGGCGTGTTTTTTTTAGCCCGTCCTGAAGGAAATACACCACCGAAAAGTAAACCGGATCATGAAAGTTTAGGAGCGAAATGGTTTACCTTAACGGAACTTGAACAATTACCCTTAAGAACTAAATTCGTTAAACCGATTATTTCTGAGGTATTAACCCAGGCCGAAGTTTATCCCTTACAGTTAATTATACCCGAAGGGAATTTGAGTAAAGTTACACAAATTCAGAAATAATTTAATACTGCTCCTACAATAATAGGAGAATAATGCTTAGAATTTATTGAAGGGGAACTAATAATAAACTACCTTGAAATTCGCCAGATTTAGCCGGGGAAAATCGCCAATATTGTTGATATTGACTTAAGAAACTTTGACCAATAATCCCATCCACTTGTAATAGATCTAAAACCGGAGAAGATAAAATAACGACTTCTAAATTATTTTGATGATAACCTTGGAGAGAAACTTGTTCTAAGCGGGAACGTTCTGCATCTTCTAAACCACAAAACCCCTGAACTTGAATTTCTTGACGAGTTGCATCCCCTAAGTTGAGTTGATTGGCTAACTGTTCCGAGATAAAAATCGTATCGGCTCCCGTATCTAATAAAAAGGTAAACGGCCCCTTGCCATTAATTTCAACTTCAGCTAACATCACCCCTAAACGGCTTTTTAAGGGGATAGATTCTGCTACAGATTCAGGCGGTAATAAAGAAGGATTTAATAATTGTAATTGATGAGTTTTAGGATTAATTTTAACATCAAAATTCCTTAAGAAATCCATTCCTAAAACGCCATATAACTCCTCTGGAATCACAGTAGTCGAAAATTCTAATCCTTGCAATTCTTCTACACGAACTTGATTAATCACCAACGGCGGTAAATGATGCAAAATCGCATTCATATTCGGACAATCATCCCCCGCCACCGCATAATCTAATCCTTCATTAGAAATCGGTTCCCCTTTCAAACCTAACTGTTGAACTAGGGCGGTGGTAATCATCGTAGTAGATGCACCCGTATCTAATAAAAAGCTACCGGATTTTCCCCCAATTGAAAGTTGCAGGGTAAACACTTGACTTCCTTCTAACAATTGCAGGGGAATCGTGGTTTGCCCAACGGTTTTTGGAGGCGGTAAATTTAAACCCTGAAGTTTCACAATGGCATTGACAGAAAAAACGCTTAATAACATTGTAGTCTTAGAACCCAAATCAGTACGAACTAATGAAGGTTCTAAATTTGGAGAATCAGTCAGGGTTGGGTTTGCCAAACCCTTAGCACCCCAGGGAAAAAGCCAAACTAAAACCACCATTAGGGAAGTAACACATTTCATTCGTTATAAAGTTCTTGATAACAAGTATCAGACATTTCAAAATTTGCCGTTACACTCTGCACGTCATCCAAATCATCTAACGCATTCATTAATTTCATTAGAGATCTGGCTTTTTCCACATCATCAACTTCAATAATATTATTCGGAATCCAACGCCATTCGGCTTCAACAATGTTAAATCCCTGTGCTTTTAATACCTGGGCTAAATGTTCTAAATTCGGGATAGCGGTAGACACTTCCGCCCCATCGGTATCATTAACCGGGGTTAATTCATAGGATTCCGCTTCCCCTTCTACCAAGGCTTCTAGGAGTTTTTCTTCATCAATTGGCCCTGCTAAGGTGACAACGCCTTTCTGGTCAAACATCCAACTCACACATCCGGTTTCCCCCAAGTTACCGCCATTTTTACTAAAGGCTACTCGTAAATCGGCGGCGGTACGATTGCGGTTATCGGTGAGCCCTTCAATTAAAATCGCCACTCCTCCGACTCCATACCCTTCATAACGGATGGATTCTAACTCAGAAGCTCCGGCTCCCAGTTTACCCGAACCTTTGGCGATCGCTCGTTCAATATTATCATTGGGAATACCTGCGGCTTTTGCCTTTTCAATAGCGGTTCGCAGTTGGAAGTTTCCCATGGGGTCAGCCCCTTGACGCGCCGCCACGATAATTTCACGCGAAATTCTAGTGAATACTTTACCTTTAACCGCATCCACTCTTGCTTTTTGGCGTTTAATATTCGCCCACTTACTATGTCCTGCCATACTCCCAGAGAATCACACCACCCTTTATTTTAAGGGAACAGGGAACAGGGAACAGGGAACAGGGAATTACGAATTACGAATTACGAATTACGAATTACGAATAGGGATAATACTTCTGGCTGTTTCATATCAGTTGTAAATTATTACAACCTCCGTCTCGAAGGCGCGGATTGCTAGATACCTAATCTTAAAAATAGCTAATCCATAACTATCTCTATAAAAACAAGCATATCTTAACTGCCAAGGGCGATCACTATAACATTATTTTTAACTGATTCTTTAACATAAATAAATGATTGTGTCATCCCGTCAAAGTGATTTTGTAACCAATTGTGTACCCATGCCCCATCCTCTATTCCTAAAGATATACTTCTAAAGATATACTTTTCTAACCGGGCTCAGGCTAAATATCCCAGTCCACAGTCCCCAATTAACCATCACCAGTAATCAAGGATTAATCTCTATGACTACTTTTCAAGAAAAAACAGGTGCTCAAAATCCATTAGATGCTGTAAGAACAGACGCACGGGGCTCTGCTAAACCCAGTTTTGCGGATCTTGACAAAGATGGGGACTTGGATGCCATTATTGGGGACTGGAACGGCACTCTCCAATACTGGCAGAATAATGGGGGGGTTTTCACTCAACAAACGGGTGCTGCTAATCCCTTCAATGGTATAGATGTAGGTAATAATGCGGCTCCGGCTTTTGCCGATATTGACAAAGATGGGGACTTAGATGCTTTTATTGGGAGCAGACTAGGCAGTATCGAATACTTTCAGAACACCAATGGCAGTTTCACTCAGCAAACCGGAACAGCCAACCCTTTCAATGGTATCAGTGTGGAGGAGTCCACCCCCAGTTTTGCCGATATTGACAAAGATGGGGACTTGGATGCTTTTGTTGGGAGCAAATCAGGCGCGATCGAATACTTTCAGAATACCAATGGCAGTTTCACTCAGCAAACCGGAACAGCTAACCCTTTCAATGGAGTCTTTGTTGGTTTCAATAGTGTCCCCAGTTTTGCCGATCTTGACAGGGATGGGGACTTGGATGCTTTTATTGGAGTCGGCAGTGGAGCGATCGAAAACTTTCAGAACACCAATGGCAGTTTCACTCAGATATTAAATAGACATCTCCGAAAATCTCCAAATGCCCTCTATCGCTACTTTTGGAATCTCTAGCACTCCTGTGCCGGCTTCTCCAAAAGTAACGGATTCATAGGCTTTTTCAGTCACATTAATAATAACTAATGAATTTTATCTCTGATATACAATTATTTCTCAAAAGAATTCTGGGCAATTCTTAGATGGTAATACAATCGCTCCTATTCGCCATCTTATTAATCCACATACTGTCAAGATTACTGCTTCATAATTTTGCCTCTTTAACCGAAATCTTTCTGAAGCAACTCGATAAATTTTTATCAGTCTTATTAAATGTTCAACTACAATCCTTTGTTGGGCTTTTAACCGATTTTCTTCTCGCTTTTCCGCCGACATCTCTTGATTCCTCGGTTTCTTATACGGTGTATTAATTGCTGTTTCTCCTACATAAGCTTTATCCCCTCTGTATTTTTGATTATTCCCCAATTCCTGGCTTCTTTCTCTCCACAATTTCAGATCACTTGTTGCTCCGGTATAACCCACAGCTACATCCACTATTTCTTTTCCATTTGGCATGACAATGACTTGATTTTTAAAGGTATGTGTCTTTTTCTTTCCTGAGTAATATTTTTTCTGCTCTTCATTGTCTGTTGGTCTTTCCCTGGGCTGTTCATAGCTATCTACTACTAACTCAAATTCCACCAGAATTTTTTCTACCCACTCCCAATCACTCTCGTTTTTTTTTACTTGCTCTAGCAAACTCGCTGGTAGTAATTCTCTCAAGATTTTTATCCAGTTATGGAAAATATCATTCGCTGTTGATTCACTGACTTCAAACTGTAACCCTAACATTTGAAATGTCGGCATTTGATGCAGATAAATTAGAGTCAGTAAGATTTGTTCCTCCACAGATAATTTCTGCCGACGACCCCCACCTGCTTTAATCAACCTGATTTTAGTTTTTTCTTTTTCCTGTCGTTTTTCTTCTTCTAATAACTCCGCAGCTTGAATGAGTTCTATCATCTGTTCATATTCCATCCCTAATAGCCTTTTTGCTTGCTGGGGATTCTTGTCCAGATAGTCTCTTAATTTACTCATCTCTAATCCGGGGTAAAATTTAATTTTATCATCTTTTTACCCCTCCTTTTTTCTATTTTGGAGATGTCTAATGACATCCTCGTTGGTGCTGAAGGTCTTGATACCCTGACTGGAGGCAATGGCAATGATGATTTTTATATTACGACTCAATTTGACCTGGAAACGATTACTGATTTCCAAGATGGGTCAGACCGAATTGTTTTCACCGGAGGATTGACCTTTGCTCAGTTACAAATTACGTCGGAAAATGGCAATACCATTCTGGCAGTAACGAGCACTCAACAACAAGTTGCTAAACTCTTGGGTGTCAATAGTGCTTTAATTACGGCGGAGGACTTTTCCGCTAATAATTCTCTCTAATCAAGTAGTCGGGGGAGTTAATTTTCTCCCCCTAAAATTTTGTTAGAGCGATCACCATACCCCTTAAAACCTGAATTCAGTATTTATTCGTAATTCGTAATTCGTAATTCGTAATTTCTTGTTCCCTGTTCCCTACTATTAATTAAACCGAATTACGGTTTCTGCTTCGGTAAGATGGGAAGTATCACCCTTGAGTTCTAGTATCCATTGATTTTGATTTTGAACCAATTTGAATAAACAACATAAGGTGGCTTTCATCTCGTTTTCTTTTAAACTCGGAATCAATCCCATGGCTGTTCCTAATACAGAAGCACCATGTCCAACGAATAATAAATCATCCTGGGGAAACGTTGTTACTAAACGTTTTGCTGTGTTGGCTGTTCGTTTTAAACACGCTTCCCAGGTTTCAGGATACTGAAAAACTCCGACAGGATAGGATAAATCAATTCTAGGGAATTTCTGAGCTAAAATTTCTGGGGGTAAGGTTTCAGGAAAACTCATCCAATCAGGATTTAACCATTCTCCTAATCCCCAATCTAACTTAATCGATAAATCTAACCGTTCAGCAACAGCATTCGCAGTTTGGACTGTTCTTAAAAACGGAGAAGCAATAATTTGAGTAATTCCTTCCCCGACTAAACGATTAGCTAATTGTTGCGCCTGAATTTCCCCATCCTCGGATAAATGGGGGTCATAACGTCGTTCTGCGGTATTAAACCAAGCGGGATTGACAAAATCAATCCGATTTCCATGTCGTGCTATCCAAATGGTTTGAGGCATAATTCCGCTTTATATAGTGCTACGCATTAAAGTGTTTAACAATTCTAAATCCTAAAACCCTTTCAATGCTTACTGTTCCCTGTTCCCTGTTCCCTGTTCCCTAGTATTTAATCTAACCCTACCAAGGACTGCCAATTAATGTAAATGCCGCCCAATAATAAGGATGGGAAAGGTTATCGATTCCGGGCTGTACAATTTCAGGGGGTAAAGATATTTCACCCCGTGACAAGAATAATTCTCCCTGTTGTAAACGCACATCCCCTTTTAACATCCGAATTTGAGTTTGTTGTAAAGCTTTAGCTTTGGTGGAGGAGGTTTTCAACTGTTGATAAAACTCACTCATTAAGGCTAAAGTTCCTGTGTCGCTAACATACCACAAACTTGCTAAAGCTGTTTTTACCCCCGACTGAAATGCTAATCCTGCAAATCCTAATTCTGCATCTTTATCCCCAACTGCCGTTTTACAAGCACTTAATACTAATAATTCAATCGGGGGATTCTTCCAATTAAATTGACCCATTTGATCTAATTTGAGTTGCTCATCCCAAAATTGAATATAGGAATTTCCGGGTTTTCCCGGCTTAAATTCTGCATGGGTCGCTAAATGAACAATTCTATAGGGACTGAAGCTTAATAGACGTTTTAAATGATCGACCGTAAACCCTTGATTAAGATAAGATTGTCCTTGCCATTGTCCTGAATTCTGCGGATTTTCAATCGGAAGACGGATGATACCATTCATCCCATCCGAGTTAACAATTGTAGCTAATTCAAAAGGAACCGCAGGTAAGGGATTTTGATTTTTAAATTCTGAGGCTCCCATGGCTAAAACCAAAGCATCTTTTAGAGGTTCATAATTTAGATTCATCAGATTAAAAGCCGGAATTCGAGTTAGAGCATATTTTTCAATTAAAAAACGCTCTCCATCATGTAAAACCCCTAAAGGAAGGGTTCGTAATCCCGCCCCCAAACAAAATAATAAGGTATCAATCTTTTCGGCTTCTAACTGCGCTTCAATGGGTTTAATAATGGCGTTATATAATTGTTGAGAAGGTTCAAGATAAGAACGACTTTGTAATTTGCGAGGATTAGTCAATTCTTGATATAAATTGATCACCCCAGTTCTCAACTGTTCTGGTTTAATATTCGATTGAATTTGACCCAAGGGTTCTTTTCCGGGGGTAATCAAAACTAACACTAATCCTTCAGGTTCAGGAACGACCCAAAGCACAGCCGGTTTTGTTCTCGTTTTTTGGCTGATTTGAGCTAAAATTTGGGCAATATCAGGAGCCGTGAGTTTGCTATCGGTTAAATTTTGACTAAAATAGCTTTCATAGTCCGATTCCCATTCCTTCTCGACCTGGTTAACCTCCGTCTTCCAATTGACACGACTGGCTATTAATTGACCCGATGTAGGGGCGAGTTCTGCTCGACTGAGGCGACCCACAGACAACCCTGCTAAACCTGTCCCAGAGGTCGATAATTCCATCACGACTAAACCCAATAGGACAAGAGGAAGGGCTCGCCACATCCGTTTGTAAACCCGGTTTCTCGTCCACAAATAACCCAGATGCTTTAAAATGTCTAAAAATAGAAGACGATAACGTTGTATTCTTTTCATAAGATTGAAATGGAAAATTGAAGGGGAAGGGATTAAAATCAATCCTCTTCCTCGTCTGAGTTTCAGCCTAGTGGTTGTTCAATCTAATCTAACGTCTAAATTCTCAAGTAGAATCAACGTTGCTAAAAATTTATATAAGTTCTCCAATCTCCCCTTCTCTTGAGAGTGGGGAGTCTTAAACTTTAGTCTAAACGCTCACTGATCATTATGACGCCTTCCTCGAATTTTGAGACACCGGAATCCAACTCAAATCAACCCTTGTTATCTCAAACCGATGAAAATATTAATCCTGTTTCATCTTTTGAGGAGGAGCAGAACACAATTGTTGAGGAAACTTCCCAGGAGGTTAAGATTTCTGAGGAAGAACTATCGGACTTAGAACCCATCTTAGATGAACCTGTTGTTTTATCGGTAGAAACGGTACAAACGAATTCAACAACAGCAGAAGAAAATACACTGGCTTTCAATGAATCCGTTGATGTTCCGCAACAAGATTTATCGCAGATAGAATATTATAATCCTCAAAAAATCAAGCAAAATCAAACAACAATTGTTGGGTCTGTAGCTAATCAAGATGAAGATTTAGAAGAAGAAAAAGAATTTTTAGATGAAATTCCCGATGAAGTGGAAATGTCCTTATTTGACCATTTGGAAGAATTAAGACAACGGATTTTCTACTCATTAATTGCGGTATTTATTGCGATTATTGGTTGTTTTACGGTTGTTAATCCGATTGTACAATTGTTACAACGTCCTGCATCGGGGATTAAATTTGTCCAATTAGCTCCGGGAGAATATTTCTTTGTTTCTTTAAAGGTAGCGGGTTACAGTGGATTAGTTGTGGCAACTCCGTTTATTTTATATCAAATTACAATGTTTGTTTTACCCGGATTAACTCGCAAAGAACGCCGTTTATTAGTCCCAGCTTTATTAGGTTCTAGTGTATTATTTCTATTAGGTTTAGGCTTTGCTTATGTAGCCTTAATTCCGGCTGCATTGAACTTTTTTATTAATTATGGGGCTGATGTTGTTGAACAATTCTTTTCCATTGAAAAATACTTTGAATTTGTTTTAGTTTTATTATTCTGTACCGGAATAGCATTTCAAATTCCTGTGATTCAAGCTATATTAGGAGCCTTAAAAATTGTATCTTCCGAACAAATGTTATCCGGTTGGCGATACGTTATCTTAGGCGGAGCCGTATTAGGTGCAGTATTAACACCGTCCACCGACCCTTTAACCCAAAGTTTATTAGCAGGGGCTGTTTTAGGTCTTTATTTTGGCGGAATTTGGATTGTTAAACTGATTGAAAATACATCAGAATCTTATTCAAAATCAATCGGTCAGTAGGCAATCCTTCATCAATTAACCATCAGAAAATCGTGTTACGCTTTATATCTCTAGGTAAAGGCTAAAACCCAACAAGGAAGTTTATGATCTTCCCTGTTCCCTGTTCCCTGTTCCCTGTTCCCTGTTCCCTGTTCCCTGTTCCCTGTTCCCTCTTATAACGATTGACACAAAGCAGCTTTGCGAGAGTCAAACAACTGAACAATTCCATCTGTTACAGCTTTTTTAACATGATCATCACAACCCGCTAAAAATTCTTCATGGGTAATTTTATTTTGAAAAAATTCTTGGGCGCGGTTGCGTTGATGGATAATTTCATCAAACCCTAAACATTTGACCATATAAGTTGCTAATGGAGAATTTTTAATATCATAGGATGAACTTTGGGTTCGTCCTTCTTCTAACAATGTTAAAACTTGTTGTTCTAATTCCGTTTTGGGTGGGTGAGGATTGACATTAGGGGGTAAAAAATCCACTAAAGAAACGGCTGAAAATCCTTCAGTCGGCATTTCACCCATTAATGTTGAAACCGGAATCACTCGCCCAAATCGTAAAGATAACGCTTCTAAAAAGGCAATAGTAAATAACTTACTGGCTAAATACAATCGCCCCACCTCAATATTTTTTCTAGCCCTGGCTACTAAAGCGTTATAACTCAACTCATCAGGATAACCTTGAAATTGATGAAAAATGATTTCAGGTTTAATAAAATTCATAAACCCTTCCATTTTTTGCAAAGCTGTCCGATATTGATTAATCGTGTAAGAACTGGAATTTTTGAGATAGTGATTGGTCTCCGGTAGCAAATTCCAAGTATTATCTAAAAATCGGGCTGCACTTTCATGGGCAAAACTTCCCACATCTCGATTAGAAAGTCTAACAGAACGTTTAACAGTTTCAATTAAATCTTCATCCGTTAATTTTAAATTAAAGGTTTTACAAACGTCCTTTAAACGTTGATATAAAACATCACTATTGCTTCCTAATTCTGTTTTTGGGCGAAAAGGAATTGTTGCTTCAATACAAGCCACCACTTGCACCAACAACTCTAAAGGTAACAACGGTTCTAATACTTTGGTAGCCACTAATCCGCTCAAAAATTCATTTTGCCCACTCATGGGAGACAAAGTTTGACTGGGAGCAAAATCAAAGATTTGTCTCACCATTTCAAAACTTTGATCAGGCGGTAAATCTTCAGCATCCCGAATCAGTAAATGTTCTCCAACTTGGCGAATAAACGGAGCAATATAATAGGTTAAATTAAAATTAACACTTTGATCCACCTGTACATAGACAACATCATGAAACAGGGCGGCTAAAACTTCAATCGGATCTTCCTCTCCCCCCACCTCAAAAATATGATTGGGGGTGTGAAAATAGCGCCAAGGCCCGGTCATCGTTTGTACAATCAGTTCTGCTATTTTAGGCAGTTCTGTCTCGTCACAATCAATTTCAAGCTTCTGCATCGCCCAGATCAGCTTTTCTAAGCATTGTTTGTTGTAGTCCGGTTCAAAACCCATATTTACCAATACACCTTATATACTGAACTTAAATTATTGATATCTTATTATGCCTTTAGTTTTAATCAGAGCAGACCTATAACCCCCTAAGTTGAGATCAAAACCGAGTATAAGCTCCTCAGAGGTTGAAAATGAGCGAAATTCCAATTATTGCTACAAATTATGAAACAACAATGAATAAGGTTTGCCCTAGTTGTGGATTCAACAATTCTCAGCGAGCGAAATTCTGTATTGAATGTGGCACTTTGCTCACAAACTCGGAATCGGTCAATAAACCCGAAATCTTATATCCTGAATCCAACAATAGCAAACCGTCGCCATTTCAGGAAGGAGGGTTTACACCCTTAATCATCAAACCGGAGGCACAGGTCAGGGAAAGATCCTCTGTTATGTTTACACGACCCGCAGAACGCCGTTTACTCACGGTGATGTTTTGTGATTTAGTCGGGTCAACGGCCTTATCTGAACAACTTGATCCCGAAGAACTCCGAGAACTAATTCAAACCTATCAGGAAACCTGCGCCCAGGTGGTGATGCAGTTTGAAGGTTATATTGCCCAATATTTAGGCGATGGGATTTTAATCTATTTTGGCTATCCTATCGCCCATGAAGATGATGCTCAACGGGCGGTAAGGGCTGCATTGGGCATTATTGAAGCGATGGCAAGTCTCAAAACCCGTTGTGTTCAAAATCGTTGTTTGAAGTTAGCCGTGCGTTTGGGGCTGCATACGGGGTTAGTGGTGGTGGGGGAAGTGGGGGCGGGAAATAAACGGGAACAGTTGGCTATTGGTCAAACTCCGAATTTAGCGGCTCGTTTACAAGGTCTGGCCCAACCCAATATGGCTGTATTAAGCCAGAAAACCTATCAACTGGTGCAGGATATTTTTGAGTTTCACCCCCTGGGTCTACATTCGCTGAAGGGGATTTCTCAAGCAACGCAAGTGTATCAAGTGCTGCGGGAAACGAACCATTGCCAACGCGCTAAAATTGCAGAAACCCGTGAAACTCCCCACATTGGTCGTCAACAGGAACTCGAACAGTTAAAAGCGATTTGGGAAACGGTGAAAGTGGGACAGGGACAGGTAGTATTAGTCACGGGAGAAGCGGGAATGGGGAAGTCCCGACTCATACAAGCCTTTAAACAATATCTTTCTCCAGAAAATTATCGCTTACGAGAGTTATATTGTTCTCCCTATTATCAACATACGCCCTTCCATCCGATTGTGGAAATGTTGCGCGAAAGAGTTCTAAATTTATGGCAAAATGATGGTTCTGATGAAAAACTAAAAAAACTTGAACAGTATTTAACTGAAAATCAACTTCCTCTCGCTGAAACTGTACCTCTATTTGCCCAATTGTTAGAGATTCCTTTAACTGAACAATATACCCCTTTAAATTTATCGCCCCAAGCCCAAAAACAGAAAATTATAGAAGCAATGTTAGCCATGATTCGTCGTTTGGCGAGTCAACAACCCGTTTTAGTGATTGTTGAAGATTTACATTGGATTGATCCTTCTAGTTTAGAGGTACTAAATCGATTAATTGAAGCGGGAGCAAATCTGCCGATTTTGCGATTATGTATTTCTCGCCCAGGGTTTGAAATTAAATACTTAAACTTTTCCCAAGTTACGGAAATTAACTTAGATTATTTATCTTTGGAACAAATCACAGCAATTATTAATGGGATTACTGGAGGAAAACCGCTACCTGATCTTGTAATGAAATTAATTATAGAAAAAAGTGATGGTATTCCTTTATTTGTGGAAGAACTGACAAAAATGGTTTTAGATTCAGGATGGTTAGAAGATCTGGAAGACCGTTATCAGTTAGTTGGGTCAGTTCCCCGTTTAACGATTCCTGATACCTTAAAAGGTTTATTAATGGAACGCTTAGACCGCTTAGAACACGCGAGGGAAGTGGCACAATTAGGAGCAACCATTGGTCGAGAGTTTAGCTATGAATTATTACAGATGATTGCTATTCATGAATTAACAGAACTAGGATTAGATGAAAATAAAATTATTCAGGGTTTACAGCAGTTAGTTGAAAGAAACTTGCTGAACATCAAAGGGGAAATCCCGATTTCATCCTATAGCTTTAAAACCGTTTTAATTCAAGATGCCGCTTATGATTCGTTACTCAAAAGTACCCGACAACGCTATCATCGTCAAATCGCTCAAGCTTTAGAATCAAAATTTCCAGAATTCGCAAAACAGAAACCTGAATTATTAGCTTATCATTATACTAAAGCGGGATTATTGGAAAACGCAGTTAACTATTGGCAAAAATCGGGAGATAAAGCCTTTCAAGCTTCCGCTAATGAAGAAGCGATCGCTCATTTTAATAAAGGGCTATTCTTATTAAAGGATCTACCGGAAACTCCTCAAACCTTAGAACAAGAATTACAGTTAAAAACAACATTAGGAAAAGCCTTAATTGCGACAAAAGGATATGCTGCTTCTGAAGTTGAGACAGTTTATAAACGCAGTGAGGAGTTATGTCTAAAAATTGGAGATACTCCTCAAATTTTCTTGGTTTTATGGGGATTATATAGTTATCATATCGCCAGAGCAGAATATCAAATTGCCCTTGAATTTGCCCATCGTTTAATGAGTGTAGCTCAACAGCAACAGAATCCAATCTTGGAAATGGAAGCCTATTTTACGTTAGGATTATGTCATTTCTATTTAGGGGATTTAATCATCGCTCAAACCCATTGGGAAAAAGGGCTATCCTTATATCAAATTAATCCGAATAACTGTTATATTTGTTTAACCGGACAGGATGTAGGAATTGGTTTTTTAAGCTTTCTATCTTGGAGTTCTTGGTTATTAGGAAATACTGAACAAGCGTTACACTATAGTCAACAATCCTTAATTTTAGCGAATGAGCGATCGCATCCCTATAGTTTAGGAATGGCTTTGAGTCTAGCTGCCATGTTTTATCAATATTGTCAGCAACCCGAACTTGTTCAAAAATATGCAGAAGCAGCGATCGCTCTTTCTCAAGAACAAAGCTTTGAATTTTGGCTCGTTCATGGTAAAATATTAAAAGGTTGGGTATTAGTAGAACAGGGTTATTTTGAAGCCGGAATCACTCAATTACAGGAGGGAATTACTGCCCATACTAAAATCGGAGGTCAGATTTCCCAGACCTATTTCCTCGGATTAATGGCACAAGCTTATAGTAAAGGAGGAGACTATAATTCTGCCCTCAATATTCTAACAAAAGCCTTAACTAAGGTTGATCAGAATCAAGAACATTTTTGGGAAGCAGAACTCTATCGTTTACGGGGAGAACTAAATTTAAAGATCACTCAAAATTTACAAGTCGCAGAACTAGATTTTCAAAAAGCGATTAGTATTGCTCAAAAACAACAGGCTAAAGCATTAGAATTAAGAGCTAAACAGGATTACGAATTACACTCATAAAATAGGAAAATGAAAACAGCATTTTTAGGTTTAGGGGTGATGGGTGGCTATATGAGTGCCAACCTCGCTGCATCAGGATATTCTGTTAACGCTTGGAATCGAACGAGCGATCGCCCTGGTGTTAAAATAGCATTAGACGCAGGAGCTAATATCGTTGATTCTATTCAAGAAGCCGTTACAGATGTTGATATTATTTGTACCTGTGTAAGCGATATTCCCGACGTTGAAGCCGTTATATTAGGCGAAAATGGCGTCATTCATTTTGCGAAACCAGGGGCAATTATTATTGATTTTAGCACCATTGGTTCAGCAGCAGCCCGACACATTTCTCAACAGCTTGAACCTGCTCAAATTCAATTTCTAGATGCTCCCGTTTCTGGCGGTGACATTGGAGCCAAAAACGGCACATTAACCATTATGGTGGGTGGAAATGAAAAAATATTTGAAACCGCTAAACCGATATTAGAAACAATGGGCAAAAATATTCGGTATTGTGGAAATGTTGGCAGTGGTCAAGCCGTTAAACTCTGTAATCAAATTCTCTGTTCTTTAAACCTAGTCGGTATTTGTGAAGCCATGTTATTAGCTGAAAAACAAGGCATTGATCCTAATTTAGTCGTTGAAATTTGTAGCACCGGAGCCGCTGGATCTTGGGCGTTATCGAATTTAGGCTTAAAAGTTGCTCACGGGGATTTTGAACCCGGTTTTATGATTAAACACATCTTAAAAGACCTCAGAATTATTCAAGAAATGGTCAATTCAGATCTTCCATTACCCGGTACAGAATTAGCCGATCATTTATTTAAAATTGTCCAAAAATTAGACCAAGGATTAGGCGGAAATCAAGGAACACAAGCGATGATTCGAGCTTATAATCGCTCTTAGAAACCGGGTTTTTAAACAAAACTATTAGGAAAAACCCAAACTTTCAGAAAAAACCCGGTTTCTGGACACCCGTGTACACAAAACACTCATCAGAACATACCCTATCTTCATAGGTAGAAAGATAAAAGCTGATTTTCTCAACAAAACCCTATGAAAACCGAGATTTTTAAGAAAACCAGCTTCTGAAAAATGACTTGATTTTAAAGTTTAGGCTTCGTTTCGTCTTTCATTATTAGGTGTTTCTTGATTATTTAACAATTGATAAACTCCAAGTCCTCCTATTGTCAATAAAGCTCCTACTGCTATAACTCCCGCAACTGGTACAGTAACAGGAGCAGCTACTACAGATGTAACAGTTGTAGTAGCGCCTAGTAGACCAGCCAAGCCACCAGCAGATGCTGTTGTCGTTACAGTTGTCGGTACCGTGGCAACAGTAATTGCACCTAACGAAGACCCGAACGAAGAGCTTGCGAAAGCAGTAACTCCTGCAATTAGTTCATTTCTCATTGAAAACCTCCTTGTCTGGCTACCTAAAAAACAGATTACTCATCATTATACTCAGTATAAACACGAATTGGGTATAATCAATGACATAAGTATTTCTTATTATTAGCCTTTGCAACATAAGACTTTTTTGTAAAAAACCTGTTTTTTCACAAGGTATCATCACTGAAAAGGGCGGGCAGGTTTATAACAGTTATCGGTAAATATCAGAATTGGTTACAGAACACGCCCCTGCATTTTCAACTAGAAAAATTAGCCATTTCTAAGGATTGATCAAAGTCAGTTAACTTATAGTCTGGAGATAAAGCTTCTGCATCTATTAGTTGTTTGACTTTATCAAAAATCAAAACTTCTTCTTGTTGTTGATCAGTTAATTTATCATAAAAATAAGGATCGGAGAACCATTGCTCAAAGGCAACTTCTAACAACCCATTTGGGTCAATTTTTAACCTCCAGTAGAGAGACATTCTGTTATCAACGACTTCAAATAACGGCGCAGGACTTCGCATCGGATAATATATATAGTTATCCTCGCAGATATAGTACCAAACCAGTCCTTGCTTGATATAGAAGGCGTAAACAGTATAGTCTTTGCCAACTGTTAGGGGAAATTCCATTTCTTTTTTGTAACCTCGTCTGGGATCGAGGTAACTTTCAGGAAGATATGATCCAGTATTAGCAATACAACGAATTTTCATAATTAGAATCTCTACAAATTTTTAGGGGCTGTTTTGGGATATTGACGTTTGAACTTAAATTCAACATCTTGACGAGTTTGACTGTTACGAAACCAGTGAACTTGTACAGATGCTCCATTAATTTCAAAGGCTTGATTACTGGTCATTTTATCCCAATCTTCAGGATTACCGCCATAAATAGCAACCAGTCTGGGTGCATCTCCAAGTAGTTTATCTACACCAACTTGAATGGGTCTGAAATTACCACCTTGAGCGTCTTGTAGTAGGAGTTGCTCTCGTAAGTTGCTAGGAATTTCATCGGGAATTGCACCTGTGGTCACGATAAGTTTAGTTTAGGAAAAGGCAAGACATATCAATCATAGAGTGTACAAGCAGAGAAACTGGGTTTTTGAAGAAAACTATTAGGAAAAACCCAAACTTTCAGAAAAAACCCGGTTTCTGGGAATAAATGTATGTTATTATGTTATAATATTTACCATTATTTAATGAATTCAAAAATATTTGATCAATAAGGATTATGGTTGATAAAAATGATCGAAAACTCTAAAATTATAGAACTCAGCCAAGCTATTGCCCATGAATTTGATCCAAATAAAATCATTTTATTTGGCTCCTATGCCTATGGAAACCCTCAAGATGATTCTGATGTGGATTTATTAGTAATTTTGCCTTATGAAGGGAATAGTTTTCGGAAAAGTTGGGAAATTTTAAATAAAATTAAGCCAAATTTTTCTATAGATTTGTTAGTTAGGACTCCTGTAGAGATTAAGCAAAGACTGGCTTGGAATGATTTTTTTATTCGAGAAATTATCGAAAAAGGAAAGGTGATTTATGAATCCCCTAACCATTGAATGGGTTGATAAAGCAGAGGGGGATTTTACTACAGCTTTAAGGGAATTACGAGTGAGGAAATCTCCTAACTATGATGCTGCCTGTTTTCATGCTCAACAGTGTGTTGAGAAATATCTGAAAGCCCGTTTACAAGAAGCAGGTATTATTTTGACAAAAACCCATAATTTGACTGTTTTATTAGATTTACTTTTACCTGTAGAACCGGGTTATGATAGTTTTCGTCTCAAACTTTTAGCTTTAACTTTGTTTGCAGTTGCTTATCGTTATCCGGGTGCTTCTGCTGATAAAGATACAGCGCGTGAAGCTTTAGATTTTTGTAAGGAAATTCGGCAAGAAGTTCGGTTAAGTTTGGGTTTAAATCCTTAAAACAGCGCTCTCAATTAGAAACCGGGTTTTTCCTGAAGCTTCGAGTGTTTTCCCATAGTTTTATTCAAAAACCCGGTTTCTGGGGGTGATCGCAAAAGGTCAAAAGTACCCCAGACATTATACTGATCGCAGAATTAGGAGATGTTAGAAACTTAATCTAACCTTCGGACGGTTAACAGTATTGGGAAAGAATTGATAAAGTTGAGTTTGACGATCTTGTTGCGATTCTTCTGACCAATTCCATAAACTTTCATAGAAAAAGAAGGACACCCCCGCAAAGTTTCGGCGACGAATTTCGGTGATTTGTTGTTTGATGATTTCCATTGAAGTTGAACGATTTTTTAATCCGCTTAAAATTCCAATTGCAACGGGAATATGATCTTTTGCTAAGATCACTTCTGAACGCTCTAACTCTGTGATAAATCGATTCAAATCAGAACGATAAATTTGTAAAACTAATTCTTCTATCCATCCTTTTCGTTCCCAGGTAAACCAATCTTGTAAATAGGCAGGTAAGGCAAAATGTAAAGGATTAGGCGATAAGGAAACAATACAATTGGGGTTAATAGATTTAATGGTTTCAAAGGTTCTTTTCATCAATTGATTAATTTTATCAGACCGCCATCGTACCCAATAGGTTTCATAGAAATCGGGTGAAGGGGATTGTCCGTTATGTTCCTGTTGATATAATTTAATGGTATAATCATCATAGCCAAATTCCGCAGGTAAGCCAAAATGATCATCAAATTGAATCCCATCAATCTTATAATTTTTAACAATTTCTGTGATCAGTTGTAGAATAAAATTTTGAACGTCTGGGTGAAAAGGATTTAACCAAACTCGTTCCTCAACACCTTCTTTTTTAATGGTACTACCATCTTTTCGCTGGGTGATCCAATCTGGATGTTTTTTTACTAATTCAGAATTTGCAGAGGTCATTAACCCAAATTCAAACCAAGGAATCACGGTGAAACCCTGTTGATGTCCTTGAGTTACAATTTCCTCTAAAAGATCTCTGTTTTTTAATCCAGGGTTAGGATCAATAGAAACTCCAAATTCTCGTTGAGTTACCGCACTGGGATACAGGGTATAACCGCCTTGCCAAACTGTCGGATACAGGGTATTAAAATTGATGGATTTTAACCGTTTTAATCCCAAGGTTAAAGCTTTAGGAGAATATAAAATATCGCTATCGACATTTGTTAACCACACCCCTCGAATTTCTGAGGAAGGAGGTAAACTCTGACTCCAAGAGGGTTGAAAATTAATCAGGAATAAAATAGCGATCGCCAAACTCAAAAAAAGATAAACACTATTTATTGTTAAATTAAAAAAAGATAAGATGAAGTATTTTTTAATGTTAAAATGTAAGTAGAAATTGTTAAAGTTTAACTTCATGAAATTGAGTAAAATTAAGGTAGAATATTTTCCGTATCAACCTACTATTTAAACGATTGAGTTGAGATCATTAGATATAATTTACATTAAAAGTCTCAGATTCAGGGAGGGAGAGGAATTGAAAATTTAGAAAAAAATTTACAACGGGTTAAGGTTATACGATATAAATGATCCAGTTAATCTTAACTGACAACTGAGGTCAATTTTATGAACGAATTCCAAGCCCACCGGATTCGAGAAAATAATAGCACAAATATTGTATTTAACCTGTTTAACACTAATCCTTCCTTTAATAATCAACCTGAAATTGCTATTACATTCAACCCTGACCCACAAATTCTCTCTTCCCTTCCCCAAGGTAGGGAGGCTGAAACGACTACTACCAAAGCCTCTCTATTGTCTACTCAGTTTCTTCCCAGGGGGTTAGAGACAATTGTTGAACCTCCTACTCCCGTCATTCNAAGTGAGGGGAATGATGAGCTATTAGGAACTGAGAGACAAGATTTGGTCGCAGGTTTAGGTGGGGATGACACTATTGTAGGATTTGCTGGGGATGACTCCCTCAATGGCAATAGTGGCAATGATATTCTCTATGGCGGTCAAAATAACGATACCCTGGTTGGACAAGGGGGGAATGACCTGCTACAAGGAAATAAAGGCGATGATTTAATTAACGCAGGTGCTGATAACGATACCCTTTATGGGGGGATTAATAATGACAGCCTCTTGGGTGAGGATGGTCGAGATCTGATTTTTGGCGATAAAGGTGATGATAGTATTGATGGGGGACTTCGCAGCGATACCCTCTATGGCGGACAAGATAACGACACCATAGCGGCGGGAGATGATGATGATATTGCCTATGGGGGTCAGGGTCAAGACTCCCTTGAAGGAGGTAAGGGCAAAGATTTGCTCCAGGGAGATAAGCAAAATGATATTGTCAATGGAGCTAAAGGAAATGATTGTCTTTATGGGGGTCAAGGGGATGATACCCTAATTGGGGGAAGCGAGAATGACTTCCTCAGTGGAGATAAAGACAATGATATTTTGATTGGAGTTGACCCCAGTTCTCAACCTGCTGGATTTGTTGAAATTGATACCTTGAGTGGGGGAATTGGGAATGATACCTTTGTTTTAGGGGATGGAACTCAAACCTATTATGTCAATGGTGGAGGTAGTGAAATTGGGTTTGTGGATTATGCACTGATCCTTAATTTTAATCCCCAGGAAGATGTATTACTATTAGGCCCTGGTAATTATTTAGCCGCAGGTTCCCCTGACAATTTACCCCAAGGAACGGCTATCTATTTGTTAACTGGAGAACAAACAGAATTGATTGCAATTCTTGATGGTGTCACTGATTTTAAATTTGATGCAAATATTGGTCAGCCGGGTAGTCCCATTCAATTTGCAGGGGGAAATACACAAACAACACCATAAGTTACTGTCCTCAAAACTTAGGGTTGACTGTTGACTGTTATAGCAACCGAATCCATATTCACAGTATGAGGGCGACTGCATAACTGTTAATATTTAACCCTGGCTTTTCTTCCCCCTGTTTATCCCTAGGATTGAAACTATGCCCGAAAATACTGCCTTTCTCTATCCTTTTATTCAAAATAAAAAATGGGGATATATTAACCAAGCCGGACAAGTCGTAATTGAACCACAATTTGAATCAACATTAGGATTTTCGGAAGGACTAGCCCCCGTTAAAATTAAATCTCAAAAAGGTTATATTGATTTAAACGGAAATCTGGTAATTCCGGCTAAGTTTGATGTCGCTTGGGGTTTTTCCGAAGGAATAGCGGCGGTGAAAATTAATGATAAATGGGGATATATTGATAAAACGGGAAAATTTATAATTCCCCCTCAGTTTAATTTTGCCTGGAGTTTTTCATCTCAACTTGCTGCGGTGCAAAAAGATAAAAAAATGGGCTATATTAACCATCAAGGAGAATGGGTAATTTCCCCTCAATTTGATAATACCTCAGAATTTAAAGAAGGACTAGCTGCCATTAACTTGCAAGGAAAAGTTGGTTATATTAATACAACTGGAAATATAGTAATTTCGCCTCAATTTGATTTAAGTTGGCGGTTTTCTGAAGGTTTGGCGATGGTTTTAATTAAAAATAAAATGGGATATATTGATAAAAAGGGAAATATAGTAATTCCAGCCACATTTGATTATGGGTGGGATTTTTCCCAAGGGTTAGCAGTGGCCAGAAAAGGCAGAAAATGGGGTTATATTAATCATCAGGGAAGTTTTGAGATTGCTTTAGAATATGAAGAAACTGCTAATTTTTCCGAAGGGTTAGCAGCCGTAAAAATTAAACAAAAATGGGGTTATATTAATCAAAAAGCAGTGATGAAAATACCGCTTCAGTTTGATAGTGCCAATGAATTTAAGCAGGGATTAGCAGCCGTTAGAATTAAAGATGAATGGGGGTATATTAATTCAGTAGGTGCATGGGTTTGGCAACCTACAAAATGAATTTTTTGTTTTAGTTTAATTGTTTAAATAATTACCAATTAAAAATTAATAAATGATGTTTCAGTCCCGCAAGCGGGATTCTATTAGTTGAAAGACAGCGACCGCGTGCAGGGTGGCGAAATTGGACGTATGACGAGTTTCAGTCCCGCAAGCGGGATTCTATTAGTTGAAAGTTACTTTCTTATTATTAATTTATATATTTCCAATTCTTTTCAGTTTCAGTCCCGCAAGCGGGATTCTATTAGTTGAAAGCTCTAGTGAATTGTTCAATGAGGTTCAATTAAGTATGTTTCAGTCCCGCAAGCGGGATTCTATTAGTTGAAAGCTTTAGGAGTAGCAACACTAGGTGCAGCTTTGGTAGGTTTCAGTCCCGCAAGCGGGATTCTATTAGTTGAAAGCCTTAGTAGTAATTGAGTGTAGATTATAAGTAAAAGGGTTTCAGTCCCGCAAGCGGGATTCTATTAGTTGAAAGTAAGTCTCGTTTCCTTGCTAAATTAGCGTGGGAAAAGTTTCAGTCCCGCAAGCGGGATTCTATTAGTTGAAAGGACAGGAGCAAGCGGTGGTTACGGGGGGCCGTCAGTTCGTGAAGTTTCAGTCCCGCAAGCGGGATTCTATTAGTTGAAAGACTTGTCACTGATAAATCCTAGGCTGACCCTTTGGTGTGTTTCAGTCCCGCAAGCGGGATTCTATTAGTTGAAAGCAACCGCATCTTGCGGTTTGTGGATGAAAAACCGAAGGTTTCAGTCCCGCAAGCGGGATTCTATTAGTTGAAAGAAGGACGATGCACTGAGTCATATCAAGGCTTACAAAGAGATGTTTCAGTCCCGCAAGCGGGATTCTATTAGTTGAAAGCTATTGCTGTAGTGAACGCTCCTATAGCATTACCTATGTTTCAGTCCCGCAAGCGGGATTCTATTAGTTGAAAGTCGCACCCAACCTTTTGCAGAAGCTCAAAAATTAGGTGTTTCAGTCCCGCAAGCGGGATTCTATTAGTTGAAAGGAAAGGGTTAAGACGGCTTTGGCTAACGATTATTTATATGTTTCAGTCCCGCAAGCGGGATTCTATTAGTTGAAAGGAAAATTCTTGTAAATCAATTTCCGGTTCGCCGTCGGGGAGTTTCAGTCCCGCAAGCGGGATTCTATTAGTTGAAAGCGCTATGTTAAATTTGGAAAAACAAATCCACCAGAGTTGTTTCAGTCCCGCAAGCGGGATTCTATTAGTTGAAAGTCTTGATATATCCCGAATGAGTGGCAGGAAGATGAAATGTTTCAGTCCCGCAAGCGGGATTCTATTAGTTGAAAGTAAGCAATGCCTAATCACCTGATGGGCTGCTTTGTTGTTTCAGTCCCGCAAGCGGGATTCTATTAGTTGAAAGACTGTCCCCTGAAACTGGGATAGAGTAGGCATTCTGAAGCCACTTTTCGTGAACCTCATTTTTAGCCTGATTTCAGCCTTCATTATTGCAACCAATTCGCAATAATTAACCGAACTCAATAATAAAAACTATTGAATTGTCGAGGTTCTGGCGTTTTTCGTGAATCCCCCAGGTTTTCGCTCCCGCTTCGATTCACGAAAACTATAGTAAACCAAAGGCAACTGCTTGTCAAGATTAATCTTCTAGGGTCAATAATCCCGGTTTCTCAAATCCATAGCAAAAATTTGATAAAAACGTTATGGTGATTCTCTAAACCGCTTGGTTGATATCCAGAAATCCTTGAAAAGGAGAATAGTCTCATGTCAGATATTCTTAATACTCAGTCTCCCCATCATGTTGTTATTGTCGGAGGTGGATTTGGCGGACTCTATGCAGCGAAAACCCTGGGACGTTCTTCCGTTAAAGTCACGTTAATTGATAAACGGAATTTTCATCTATTTCAACCTTTATTATATCAAGTGGCTACGGGGAGTTTATCTCCTGGAGATATTGCTTCACCTTTGCGGAGCGTGTTGAGAGACAATAAAAATACTCAAGTTTTAATGGGGGAAGTTGTCGATTTAAACCCGAATGAAAATAAATTAGTTCTTAATAATGGGGAATTAAATTATGATACATTAATTGTCGCAACGGGTGTTTCTCATCATTATTTTGGAAATGACCAATGGGCGACCCTAGCTCCCGGATTAAAAACCGTTGAAGATGCGTTAGAAATGCGACGCAGAATTTTTTCAGCCTTTGAAGCCGCAGAAAAAGAAACTGACCCAGAAAAACGCCAAGCATTATTAACATTTGTGGTGGTCGGAGGTGGCCCCACTGGTGTTGAATTAGCGGGTGCTTTAGCGGAAATTGCTTATCGGATTTTAAAGGAAGAATTTCGCAGTATTGATACTTCAGAAACCCAGATTTTATTATTAGAAGGAATGGATCGAATTTTGCCGCCATTCCCCCCGGAATTATCGGCTGAGGCTCAAAAAGGGTTAGAACACTTAGGGGTAACAGTTCGCACAAAAACCTTAGTGACCAATATTGATAATCAGGTTGTAACGTTGAAATCGGGAGAGGAAATTGAACAGATTTCCGCCCAAACAATTTTATGGGCAGCCGGGGTAAAAGGGTCTAAAATGGGAGAAGCGATCGCTCGAACAACGGGTGCTCAATTAGATCGAGTGGGACGGGTTATGGTTGAACCTAATTTAACAGTTCCTAACCATCCTAATATTTTTGTGATTGGAGATTTAGCGAATTTTTCCCATCAAGGAGATCAACCTTTACCCGGTGTTGCTCCTGTTGCTCAACAGCAAGGAATTTATGTGGCAAAATTAATCCAAAAACGCTTAAAAGCTCAAACTTTACCTCCTTTTCATTATATTGATTATGGGAGTTTAGCCGTTATTGGTCGAAATCAAGCGGTTGTTAATCTTAATTACCTGAAATTTTCGGGTTTATTTGCGTGGTTAGCTTGGGTTTTTGTTCATGTTTTCTTCTTGATTGAGTTTGATAATAAACTCTTAGTGATGATTCAATGGGCTTGGAGTTATTTTACTAATCAAGGCGGTGCCCGTTTGATTACAAATGAAGGCTTATCGGGAAAAAATAATAATATTGAAATCTCTACTTCAATGGGAGATAAAAATACGGTTCAAGTTTAACAATTTAGGGTGCTATTTTAGCACCCTGATTTTGAATTTATAAAATAGAATTTATTTTTTTCTATTCCATCAAATTTAATTTCGCTCCAAATAGGGGAAGCTATTCAAAAAATCAGTATTAAGTTTAGAGTTAAAATTTTATCAGTTTATTCCCAATTTTTAAGAATAAAAAACAAGCACAGCAGCTTTTAGGATCAAACTTTCGCCTGTTTGAGCCGTCTTGACTCATTACTTGGGTGTTAATTTCACCACTCATTCACAATTAATGGCATAATCAAACAAAATAGGGTCAATATTGTTGCTATGGTCGGTCAGCTTTTAGACGGACGCTATCAAGTCATCGACGTGATTGAGTCAACGGAGTTCGGGAAAACCTATCTCGCCAAAGATACTCGCCGACCGGGTGAGTCGTTGTGTTTTGTTAAACATTTGCATCTCGCCCCAGAAGATGCCAAACTCGTCAATGTAGCCCGTCAGCGCTTTCAACAAGAAGCCAAGGTCTTAGAAAAACTGTCTCAACATGATCAAATTCCGCACCTGTTGGCTTATTTTGAAGAAAATCGAGAATTTTATTTAGTCGAATCTTATATTGCGGGTCATTCCTTAATTGATGAAATTTTACCCGGTCAGCCCTTAACAGAAAATCAAGTTATAAATTTGTTAACGGATGTGTTAGGAATTCTCCAATTTGTACATCAACAGGGAGTCATTCATCGGGATATTAAACCGGGTAATTTAATCCGTCGTCAAACCGATGGAAAAATAGTGCTACTGGATTTTGGTGCGGTTAAAGAAATTAATCTCAACTCTCATCAGAATTCCCCCACCAGTCGTGTTGGTACTCTGGAATATATGCCGCTTGAACAATTCCAATGTCATCCCCATTTTAATAGTGATATTTATGCTTTGGGAATGGTTGCAATTCAAGCATTAACGGGTTTACCTGTATCAGAATTACCTAAATTACGGAAAAATAATGGCTCTAATATTGGGGACATTGTTTGGCGGCATTTAGCGATTATTAGTGTTGAATTGGGCGATATTATTGATAAAATGGTTTGTTCAGATTATCAGCAACGGTATCAATCTGCTGATGAAGTTCTATCGGCTCTTAAAACCTTTCAATCTCCCTATTCTCCTAACCTTTCTAAATCCAAACTAGAAATTTATCGGGAAGAAGTTAAAAGTTGCGCCAACCATCATCGCGGTGAAATTTCGATTATTGGTCGGCAAATTTTAGAGGAATTGCGCTTAAGTTTAGAGTTGTTACCGGAGGAAACCGAAGCAATTGAAGATGAAATTTTAAACCCCTATCGGAAATATCGAGAAAAGGGAGAACGGTATGAACAAGCGTTAATTGCAACGATGCAACAAGAATATCCCTTTACTCCTGAAACCCGTGAAGAATTACAACGATTACAACAACTCTTAGGCTTAACGAATGAAGATATTGCAGCTATTGAAAAGCAGATTTTACCCCAATCTATTTTAAGTCAAATTGCTCAAGTTATTCAGAATTTTAGTTGGAATCTAAAGCCATACTCATCTCCAAAAACAGAGTCTAAATTCTTTAAAAAACCTCATCTATCTCAACTGCTTTGGTTAGGATTAGGTTTGGTTAGTTTATTGGGAATTCTTCTAGCAACTTATGAATATCAAAAATGGAGAACTGTACAACAATTACAAACTCAATATTTGAATAAAATTAATGAATTTTTAGCCGTTGGAAATTATGAGCAATGTTTAGATGAAGCTCAAAAGATTACTCAACTCTCGCCTCAAAATCAAGCCCTTCAAAATCTGATTCAACAATGTCAAGATAAAGTGTTTTGGAAAACCGTTACCCCTCAAAATTTTGCTCAAAATTCCGATGCGGTTTGGGCCGTTACCTTTAGTCCCGATGGTCAAACTCTCGCCACTGGGAGTGAAGATACACTGGTAAAACTCTGGGATATTCAAAGTGGAACAGAAACTAAACGTTTAGAAGGAGATTCTTCTCCGATTTATTCAGTTGATTTTAACTCCGATGGCACAGAAATCTCCTCTGGAAGCGCATTTTGGCAAATCTTAGAATGGAATCTAACGACCGGACAACCGTATCAACCCTTACAACATTTAGCAACAATTTGGTCAGTGGATGTTAGCCCGGATAATCAAAAAATTGCCAGTGCGAGTGCGGATAAAACAGTTAAAATTTGGGATCGAAAAACAGGTGAAATTTTACAAAATTTAACAGACCATCAAGATGAGGTTTATGTCGCTATTTTTAGCCCCGATAATCAACTTTTAGTGACAGGTTCAAAAGATCAAACAATTAAAATTTGGAAGGTAGACACAGGAGAATTAATAAATACTTTAACAGGACATTTAGATGCGGTGCGTTCACTAGCCATCAGTTCTGATGGTAAAATAATTGTCAGTGGGAGTTTGGATAATACCGTCAAAGTTTGGAACCTAGAAACCGGAGAATTAATTCATACCCTCACCGGACATACTAACGATGTTTTATCCGTTGCCATTAGTCCTGATAATAAGATTATTGCTAGTGGTAGCCGAGATAAAACCATTAAACTCTGGAATTTAAAAACGGGAGAATTATTAAATACCTTAACCGGACATCAAGACGAGATTTATTCGGTTAAATTTAGTCCCGATGGAAATCGTTTAGTGAGTGGAAGTAAAGACAAAACCATTAAATTATGGTCACGTTAACCCCATAGAGACGTGCCATAACAAACACAACTATTAAATTGTGGAATGTTCCCAAACCCCTTAGAGACGAGGAATAGCCCGTCTCTACAGAGGTATAGGATTGAGAATTTAAAGCCCTAATGCAGCAAGAGTTGCTGGGCCAGCAATACCATCGGCGGAGAGTCCACAATTTTCTTGAAACGCTTTAACGGCGTGGGCTGTAAGTTTCCCATAGTAACCTGTGCTGTTCGCATTAAAATAACCCAGGTCTGCTAAACGATTTTGCAGTTGCTTGACATGGTAGCTACTGTCACCTCGCGACAGATAGCTGCTGCTACCGCCACAATGACCACAACCTCCATAACTGGCATTGCTATAGCTGTGTTTAGGTTCATGATACCCACTACCGACCCCTAAAGCTGATGCTGTTGCAGAGCCAACAACTCCATCAGGGTATAAGCCATAATCTCTTTGAAAAGCCATAACCGCGTGTTTGGTGACTTTACCAAAGTAACCCGTTGCTTTACCAGTAAAATAGCCATAGTCCTGCAAGGCATATTGGACTTTCTTAACGCTATAACCACTATCACCGTAATAGAGAGCAGCACTGGCTGGTTGACTAACACTCACTACAGACAAGCCAATGGCTGCTGCCACAATGGGCATCCAGCAAGCCGTTGACAGTTGGCTCCAATTCACACCTCGGAATAGTACCAAGCCCCCGTTAACATGGGGTTGCCGAGGAGACTCATAAGCAGAAACGAGATGATTATAAGCAAGCGTATCCATGAAATCCTCGATGAATGGCTCAAAATTACAATAAGCAGTAGTGAATCTGATTAAAATTCAGCTACCAATTCTTAATTTATAGCTTTGTGATCAATTAACGTCCAGAGTAATTTTATTTTTTCCGAAACTTTTATTAAAACTTAACAAATTTATTGGCATTTTTTGGAGGCACAAACTTTATAGTTTACTATAAATCCAAAAATACGAATCCGACTGGCGGAGAAAGAATGGTTAATTTTTATATCGGGATTGATTTTGGTACGTCCGGTGCTCGTTCTATTACAATTAATCCTGAAGGAACAGTGGTAGCTGAAACGCAATTTCCGTTTCCCACCTTAACAGACTCTTCGGAATGGGTTGCTCTTTGGAAAACGGCTTTATTCACAGTGATTCAAGAAATTCCGGTGAATGTTCGCCGTCAAATTCAAAGAATTGCAATTAATGGAACCTCTGCCACTGTGCTACTTTGTGATCCTCAAGGTATCTCCGTAGATTCCCCTATTTTATACAATGATAGTCGAGGTGCTACCGTTCTAGAATTGTTAAAGAAAATTAGTCCTCCTGATCATTGTGTCATAAGTGCCACTTCTAGTTTAGCCAAACTGATCTGGTGGCTAACGGTTAAAACAATTGATATTAAACAACAACAATTGGGTTGCTTATACTTTCTCCATCAAGCTGATTGGTTAGGATTTTTGCTGCATGGAAAATTAGGAATTAGTGATTATCATAATAGTTTAAAATTAGGTTATGATGTAGAGAATTTTTCCTATCCACATTGGTTAATGAACAGTTTAAAATCGCTGATCAATTTAGAGCGATTGAAACTTCCTGATGTCGTTGCTCCGGGAACTCCCATCGCTACAATTACCCCAGAAATAGCAGAACAATTACAGTTACCCAAAACCTGTAAAGTTTGTGCAGGAACCACCGATAGTATCGCTGCATTTTTAGCAAGTGGGGCAAATGTTCCAGGGGAAGCCGTTACCTCTTTAGGCTCAACGTTAGTTTTAAAACTCCTCAGTAAAACTCCCGTAAATAATATTAAATATGGTATTTATAGCCATCGTTTAGGGGATTTATGGTTAACAGGTGGTGCATCTAATACGGGAGGTGCAGTATTACGTCAATTTTTTAGCGATTTTGAATTGGAAACTTTCAGTCGTCAGATTAACCCTAATAATAATAGTCATTTAGATTATTATCCCTTAATTAAAAAAGGCGAGCGTTTTCCGATAAACAATCCTGAATTACTTCCCTGTCTTGAACCTCGTTCTGATAATCGTGTTGAGTTTCTCCAAGGGTTATTAGAAAGTATGGCTAAAATTGAAGCTCAAGGTTATCAACTTTTACAACAGTTTGGTGCAACTCCGTTAACTCAAGTTTATACCGCCGGAGGTGGAGCCCAAAATTCAACTTGGACAGCTATTCGTCAGGGCTATTTAAACGTTCCCATGGTGCAACCTATTCATACAGAAGCTGCTTATGGTAGCGCATTACTAGCCCTGAAAAAAGTAAAAGATGTTAATTAAACTTTAAAAATCAGGAGCACTGAAGATTGCAGAGAAAACTGGAGAGATGAGGTCAAGCCCTCGGTCTGTTAGTGTGTCTCGGCTGCATCCATCGCTGGACTTCGACCTAACACCTATAAACGGGTGTTCTGCCCGTGACCTTACTTGGTTAAGCCAATGAGAGTAATCATCTTGAGGTGGGCTTCCCACTTAGATGCTTTCAGCGGTTATCCACTCCGCACATGGCTACCCTGCGTCTACCGTTGGCACGATAACAGGTACACCAGAGGTGCGTTCCTCCCGGTCCTCTCGTACTAGGGAGGACTCCTCTCAATACTCTTACGCCTGCACCGGATATGGACCGAACTGTCTCACGACGTTCTGAACCCAGCTCACGTACCGCTTTAATGGGCGAACAGCCCAACCCTTGGGACGTACTTCCGCCCCAGGTTGCGATGAGCCGACATCGAGGTGCCAAACCTCCCCGTCGATGTGAACTCTTGGGGGAGATCAGCCTGTTATCCCTAGAGTAACTTTTATCCGTTGAGCGACGGCCTTTCCACACAGTACCGTCGGATCACTAAGGCCGTGTTTCCACTCTGTTCGACTTGTAAGTCTCACAGTCAAGCTCCCTTATGCCTTTACACTCTGCGAATGATTTCCAACCATTCTGAGGGAACCTTTGCGCGCCTCCGTTACATTTTAGGAGGCGACCGCCCCAGTCAAACTGCCCCCCTGAAACTGTCTTGTTCCCGGATTCACGGGAACCAGTTAGAATTCTAGCCTCTCTAGAGTGGTATCTCACCGATGGCTCCATCATCCCCACAAGGATGACTTCAACGCCTCCCACCTATACTGCGCAAGAGAAGCCCGAACCCAATTCCAGGCTACAGTAAAGCTTCATAGGGTCTTTCTGTCCAGGTGCAGGTAGTCCGTATCTTCACAGACAATTCTATTTCGCCGAGTCTCTCTCCGAGACAGCGCCCAGATCGTTACGCCTTTCGTGCGGGTCGGAACTTACCCGACAAGGAATTTCGCTACCTTAGGACCGTTATAGTTACGGCCGCCGTTCACCGGGGCTTCGGTCATCAGCTTTAGGTTTCCCCTGACCGACTTCCTTAACCTTCCGGCACTGGGCAGGCGTCAGCCCCCATACTTCCTCTTTCGAGTTGGCGGAGACCTGTGTTTTTGGTAAACAGTCGCCTGGGCCTCTTCACTGCGACTTACTTTCATAAGCACTCCTTCTCCCGAAGTTACGGAGCCATTTTGCCGAGTTCCTTAGAGAGAGTTATCTCGCGCCCCTGGGTTTTCTCAACCTTCCTACCTGTGTCAGTTTCGGGTACAGGCATTGATAAATTAACGGTTTTAGGGCTTTTCTAGGAAGCTTGATGCTCTCTACTTCCCCTCCTTAGAGGGTCGGACTCCCGCCTTAGCTCAGTCTGTTTTCTCCAGACCTCAACACCTTGAACGGTTGCACCGGTAACCATCGTCCGGCTAGCACACACCTTCTCCGTCCCCCTGACCAATCTACCAATGGTACGGGAATCTTCACCCGTTGTCCATCGACTACGCTCTTCAGCCTCGCCTTAGGCCCTGACTTACCCTCCGTGGACGAGCCGTGCGGAGGAACCCTTAGGATTTCGGGGTGTAGGATTCTCACCTACATTTTCGCTACTCAAGCCGACATTCTCACTTCTGGTTCGTCCACATCTGCTTTCGCTAATGCTTCTCCCTACGCCAGAACGCTCCCCTACCAATACAATACAATCATATTCCACAGCTTCGGTACATCACTTAGCCCCTTTCATTTTCGGCGCAGCAACGCTTGACCAGTGAGCTATTACGCACTCTTTTAAGGTTGGCTGCTTCTAGGCAAACCTCCTGGTTGTCTGAGCATTCCCACCTCCTTTCTCACTTAGTGATGATTTCGGGACCTTAGCTGGTGGTCTGGGCTGTTTCCCTCTTGACGATGGAGCTTATCCCCCACCGTCTGACTGGTTGCTTTCCTCTGGGTATTCAGAGTTTGACTCGATTTGGTACCGCTCTCGCAGCCCGCACCGAATCAGTGCTTTACCCCCCAGATTTTTCTGCAACCGCTGTGCCTCAACACATTTCGGGGAGAACCAGCTAGCTCCGGGTTCGATTGGCATTTCACCCCTAACCACACCTCATCCGCCGATTTTTCAACATCGGTCGGTTCGGACCTTCACTTGGTTTTACCCAAGCTTCATCCTGGACATGGTTAGATCACCCGGGTTCGGGTCTAAAAACGATGACGACTTCGCCCTGTTCAGACTCGCTTTCGCTTGGGCTTCGACCTCTTCGGTCTTAACCTGCCATCGCCTTTAACTCGCCGGCTCATGCTTCAACAGGCACGCGGTCATCCGTTTAATCGGACTCCCACTGCTTGTAAGCTGACGGTTTCAGGTTCTATTTCACTCCCCTCCCGGGGTTCTTTTCACCTTTCCCTCACGGTACTGTTTCTCTATCGGTCACACAGGAGTATTTAGCCTTACCTCGTGGTCGAGGCGGATTCACACGGACTTTCACGGGCTCCGTGCTACTCGGGATTCAGCTTGGCTCTTCAAACTTTCGACTACAGGACTTTCACCTTCTCTGGTGCAGGTTTCATCTGCTTCGTCTAATTCTCTAAGTCCAGTCTTGCTGTCCCACTACCCCAACTGGATACCCAGTTGGTTTAGGCTGTTTCCCTTTCGCTCACCACTACTGGGGAAATCGCTTTTGCTTTCTTTTCCTCGGGCTACTAAGATGTTTCAGTTCGCCCGGTTCGCTCATCTACATCTATGGATTCAATGTAGTGTTTCTAGGTTGCCCTATTCGGATACCTCCGGCTCATTGCTTGCTTCCCGCTCCCCGGAGCTTTTCGTCGGTCGCCACGTCCTTCTTCGCCTCTGTGTGCCAAGGTTTCCACCGTCAGCCCTTTCTATCTTGACCAATTCTCTTTTTTTGTTTGTGGTTAGTTCTTTTGCTTTTGGGTCTGTTTCCTTTCCCTGAGCTTGAGTTCTAACTACGAACTACTACCAGTTTTTTCTTTCTCTGCAATTTTCAAGGTTCTGGCTGGAATCCTCTCCAGCAGTCTTGCTGTTTTCTAACAGCTAAGGTGCTGAATTATCCTGCTTTTTGAACCGGACTTGGGAGTTTGAAAGCTTTTGTTTGACTCATTCTTCTCGACCGACCTGGGATGACTTCTGTGAGTGCTTTTTTTGTTGGGATTTGGCACTTCTCCAGAAGTAGGTCTCCCTAAAAAGGAGGTGATCCAGCCACACCTTCCGGTACGGCTACCTTGTTACGACTTCACCCCAGTCATCAGCCCTGCCTTCGGCACCCTCCCCCCTTGCGGGTTAGAGTAATGACTTCGGGCGTGGCGAACTTCCATGGTGTGACGGGCGGTGTGTACAAGGCCCGGGAACGGATTCACCGCAGTATGCTGACCTGCGATTACTAGCGATTCCTCCTTCATGCAGGCGAGTTGCAGCCTGCAATCTGAACTGTGCCAAGGTTTCTGAGATTCGCTCTCCCTCGCGGGTTGGCTGCTCTCTGTCCTTAGCATTGTAGTACGTGTGTCGCCCAGGACGTAAGGGCCATGCTGACTTGACGTCATCCTCACCTTCCTCCGGTTTGTCACCGGCAGTCTCGCTAGAGTTCCCAACTTAATGATGGCAACTAACGACGAGGGTTGCGCTCGTTGCGGGACTTAACCCAACATCTCACGACACGAGCTGACGACAGCCATGCAGCACCTGTCTTCTGGTTCCCTAAGGCACTCTCTCCTTTCAGAGAGATTCCAGAGATGTCAAGTCCTGGTAAGGTTCTTCGCGTTGCATCGAATTAAACCACATACTCCACCGCTTGTGCGGGCCCCCGTCAATTCCTTTGAGTTTCACACTTGCGTGCGTACTCCCCAGGCGGGAAACTTAACGCGTTTGCTCCGGCACGGCCCGGGTCGATACAGGCCACACCTAGTTTCCATCGTTTACCGCTAGGACTACTGGGGTATCTAATCCCATTCGCTCCCCTAGCTTTCGTCCCTCAGTGTCAGTTGTAGCCCAGCAGAGCGCTTTCGCCACCGGTGTTCTTCCTGATCTCTACGCATTTCACCGCTACACCAGGAATTCCCTCTGCCCCTACTACACTCTAGCTCCCCAGTTTCCACTGCCTTTACGAAGTTAAGCCTCGCTCTTTAACAGCAGACTTGAGGGGCTACCTACGGACTCTTTACGCCCAATCATTCCGGATAACGCTTGCATCCTCCGTATTACCGCGGCTGCTGGCACGGAGTTAGCCGATGCTTCTTCCTCAGGTACCGTCACTTTCTTCTTCCCTGAGAAAAGGGGTTGACAATCCAAGAACCTTCCTCCCCCACGCGGTCTTGCTCCGTCAGGCTTTCGCCCATTGCGGAAAATTCCCCACTGCTGCCTCCCGTAGGAGTCTGGGCCGTGTCTCAGTCCCAGTGTGGCTGATCATCCTCTCAGACCAGCTACTGATCGTCGCCTTGGTAGTCCCTTACACTACCAACTAGCTAATCAGACGCAAGCCCCTCTGTTGGCGATAAATCTTTTACCTCTCGGCTCATCCGGGATTAGCAGTCGTTTCCAACTGTTGTCCCCGTCCAACAGGCAGGTTCTTACGTGTTACTCACCCGTCCGCCACTAGAATCCTAAGATTCCCGTTCGACTTGCATGTGTTAAGCAGACCGCCAGCGTTCATCCTGAGCCAGGATCAAACTCTCCATTTTGAAGAATCTGTTTTTTTTGGCTCTAAAACTTGTTTCTCAAAGTTTTAGAATTTTTTGCTTTTTCAGAAAGTTTGTGTTAAACTTCCCGATTAAGAAGAAATTCTTAAAGACGAGATAATAGAATGTGCTAACTTGGCTTTCAAACTCTTAAGTTGTCCAGGTTCGGCGTGCCGTCTTTTGTTTTTCGACACTCTTATTAATCTAGCAGCCTTTCTTGGCTGTGTCAACCCCTTTTGAAAAATTTTTTTTGATTATCTTGCAGCCCTTGAGTGGAAAGGGTGTGAGATATTTTGGAGATTCAACCCATTTTTGAGATCCCTTTCTTCCTAGGAATGGTTAGTACGCAGAGGGGTAGATTGGGTACGGTGGCGGAAGGGGAAATATCTAATCTCAATCGATCTGAAATGTTGAATTAGCCTACTCCACAGGTTTTTGATGGCTTACGGAATCTTTCTAGGTGTTGCTGTAGCTAGGGAGGCGGGTATAGCATTCTGCTTCAGTAGTTGAGGTTAAAGCTTTTTGAGATCAGAAGGTCATCAATAGAACTTCTATAGGATTGGGGTTTAATGCAGACTGACTGTTTCTCAATCGTCCAACGGAGGCAAAACTAACGGATATTTTCAGCAATCATTTTGTTTTTATTACAAATTTTGATATTCCTAGTGCCTAACCTGCCAGACTCCTCTGAGGATTTTCGATGTGAACTGACTATAGATATAGTATAGAAGCTCTGAAAATGATTCAGTGGGGTTTAGCGGGTGATCTAAAATCCAATACTTCCTAAAATTCTCCTAAAGGCCCCTATTATGATTAACGATGCTCAAAACCTAGAAATTCAAGCGGAATGGGATTTACTCAATTGCCTATTTCCCAATGAATCACCGTACCCTTGGAATCCTTATACGATGGAGGCGGAAGCTTATTTATTAAAGCAAGAAGCTCCCGATTTTCTGGTAGAGGCGTTTACCGACGCTGAACTCGCTGAAAGCTCTCAACGGTTTATCGGCAAAATAAATCAGCTTTGGTTAGCCACAAGTTTACAAACCTCCTTATTACAACGTTTTGCTGAACAAATACCCCATGAGTTGTTACATCGGTTGGTACAGGTAACCACTCGTATCACTCAACAAGTTTCTTCGCAAAGTCTGTCATTGGCGGATCAATTGGTCTACTGTGTTCAAGAACTACTACCTCAATGGTCAGAGGAAGATTTACAGGTTTTAGCTCGTCCCTTTGCTTATGCAATGCGAGGTGGAGAACTCGAAGGCATAGAAGTAGGTTCCGAGGGTGTAGGATCAGTGTGTTGGTCTGAGTTATCGGAGATTGAACAAGCTAGAACTTGTTTAGTCATTGCTCGTTATGCCCTATCGGAGATTTTATCCGCTCAGGAAAACGCTTAATAGGCTTTTCCATAGCTTGGGATCAGTGAATAAATTTTTTTTGGAAAACCTCTAGTCATGTTCCTGATCCTGTGCTATATTAAAAAATCGTATGGCGAGCGTAGCCAAGTGGTTAAGGCAGAGGATTGTGGTTCCTCCACTCGTGGGTTCGAGTCCCATCGTTCGCCCTTATAAACCCGTAACAACCTTATGATCGAGCAGAGATTTTAAGGGAAAACCTAAAATGGATTTAGAAATCATTCCATGAACTCCTTTTTGTGGATGATTAACCACTTGAGTAATTCTAAAATTAGCGGCTAGAGAACATAAAACATAAGCCTCCTCTGCTTCTAATCCAAAGAATTGTTCTAGAACATCAATCATTTGTTTTAAAGCCGATTCAAACGCTAAATCTAAGGTTTCTGCAAATCCCATAGTAATGATATCCGATGGCGTTTCTGCAAGGGGAGACGTTAACAATATATTTTTATGTAAAATCAGTTTAATTTTACCATTCATTGAGGTTTCAATTGCGGTAACATTCACTTCTCCTTCTCCTTGTGCAGAATGTCCATCTCCAATGGAAAATAACGCACCGGGAACAAAAATAGGTAAGAATAAACGAGAACCCGCTTGCAATTCTGGGTTATCTAAATTGCCGCCATAAATTCCGGGTGGAATTGACGATCGTTGGGTTTCTGGAGTCGCAACCCCTAGAATTCCAAAAAAGGGTTTTAAGGGAATTTTAATCCCAGAATTAAGAGGAAATTCAGCAATGTTTTTCTCTAAATCTAATGGAATAAACCGTAATCGCGATTCAGAAAACTGTTGCGGTAAAGCTCCCCAACCCGTGCGAATTGCATTAAATCCCATGGCTAAACGAGGAGAAATTTCTTCTAATTGAATTTCTAAGACATCTCCCGGTTGTGCTTCTCGGATATAAATTGGCCCCGTTAACAGATGGGAACCTGGCCCTACAATGCGTTCTGGGGGTAAATGCTGGCAAATTTCTACTAATTCGGGTGTGAGAAAGGCTTCTGGTGATTCCTGATAAATTTTGAACCCTGTATAAGTTTCGACTTCAATGGAATCTCCAGAGTTGATCACTAAAGCTGGAGGTAAATTGCAGGAGAACCCCCCTAAATGAACCGTTGTACAAGTCGCTTTGAGTGTATGATGATTCATAGGATTGAAACGTCGGTTGATCTTAATTAAAACATGAATTTAAACCGATTAAAGCGTTTTCACAGATTCAGTCATTTTTTTTAAATTTATGTAATTAGAATATTTAATTTTAATTAAAGCTCTAAATTGTTGTAGATTTACCAGAAAAGAGAGGGCAAAACCCATGACAATTATTTCAGGAATAATACAATTTATAAATAAATTATTTACGCAACCCATTAGATTAGGTGAAATTACAATTTCAGTTAGTTTAATTATTACCGTCATTATTTCATTATTGGCTGTTATTTTAATAGCCCGGTTTTTTACTAATTGGTTACGCGATAAATTATTGGTTAAATGGGGATTTGATGAAGGCAGCCGAGACGCGATCGCTACAATTTGTTATTATTTTGTCATTGCTTTAGGGTTTATTATTGTTCCTCAAGCGTGTGGTTTAGATATTCGATCTTTAAGCTTTTTAGCTGGAGGTTTAGGGATTGGGATCGGTTTAGGTTTCCAGGGATTAGTTCAAAATTTTGTAAGCGGATTAATTCTCCTGATTGAACGTCCCGTTAAAGTGGGAGATTATATTGAAATTGATGATTTAGAAGGAACGATTCGCAAAATATCAATTCGTGCTGCTACGATTTTAACCAATGATGGAATTTCGATTATTGTCCCTAATCAAACTTTAGTCAGTGGAAAAATTATTAATTGGAGTTATGGAAATGTTAATAGTAGAATTCATATTCAAGTTCCCGTTGCTTACGGAAGTGATCCAGTGTTAGTAACGGAAGTTTTATTAGCGATAGCACGCCGAGAATCGAGAGTTTTATCTTATCCCGCACCTCAAGTTTGGTTAAGAAGTTTTGGAGATAGTGCGATTAATTTTGAGCTTTTAGTTTGGATTGATCAACCCAAAGCTAGACTTCCGATCCAAAGTTCATTAAACTATATTATAGAAACTGAACTTAAAAAAAACAATATTATTATCCCCCTTCCTCAAAGAGATTTATGGATCAAAAACCCTGAAGAATTGAGAACAATTTTTAACCCTCATCCCGTTGCTGTTCCTGCTTCTCCCCAAGGTCAACTTTCTGCCATTCAAACGGTTGAAGAGTCTGAAGGTTTAGAGCTAGAATCGGTAAACCCTCTATCCCTACGAGATTTATTAAGAAAAGTCGTTTATTTTGAGCAGTTTACCGATTTAGAATTATTAGGATTAATTGAACAAGGGTATCGAGAAACTATCCCATCAGGAGAATTTATTTTTCATGAAGGAGATCCAGGGGATGCCTTTCATATTATTCTTTCTGGTTCAGTAGAAATTATCTCGGAAAAAGTCAACAAACATATTCGCAATTTAAACCCAGGGGACTTTTTTGGAGAACTTTCCTTAATTATGGGAATTCCTCGCACGGCTGCTGTCCGAACCTTAGAAACAACCATTTTATTTGTTGTGGATCGAAATGTATTTCATTATTTTTTATCCAGTTATCCTCAATTAGCAGATCAAATGGCTGAAAAATTAGTTGAACGGAAACAAGAACTACTTGAACGTCAACAACTGTTAAGAGAAATGGGAATTTTAGGGGAGGAGGAAGATTTAGATAATAACCCATTGGTTTGGGTTAGAAAACGGATGAAATCGCTCTTTGGAATTTAATTTAAGATTAACCATGAAAATTCAACATTCTTTATCTTTATTTGGATTAATTTCTGCTTCTGTTATTGTTTCTCCTCTCGTTCATGCACAACCAATTATTCCCGCTAATGATGGAACTGGAACTCAAATCATTCCCCATAATAATCAATGGAATATTCAAGGAGGTCAACGATCTTCTGATGGGTCAAATTTATTCCATAGTTTTCAAAATTTTAATGTTAATACAGGTCAAATTGTTAATTTTATTTCTGAACCCAATATTCAAAATATTCTCGGACGAGTAACGGGGGGTCAAGCTTCAATTATTGATGGCTTAATTCAAGTTCTTGGCGGGAATTCCAACTTATTTTTAATCAATCCTGCGGGAATTGTTTTTGGCTCTAATGCGAGTTTAAATATTCCGGCTGCCTTTACCGTGACTACGGCTGATGCCATTGGTTTTGGACAGGGAAATTGGTTTAATAGTATTGGGAATAATAATTGGTCAACGTTAGTGGGAACGCCGAGTGAATTTCAATTTAATTCCCCTCAACCGGGTGCAATTATTAACTTAGGAGAATTGAATATTAATTCGGGACAATCCTTAAGGTTAGTGGGAGGAACCGTTATTAATGAAGGCAGCTTAAATGCACCATCAGGAGAAATTTATGTACAAACAGTTCCCGGTCAAAGTTTAGTTAAAATCAGTCAAATAGGTCATGCTTTAAGTTTAGAAATTACGCCTAATTTAATCGCTAATTCTGTATCTATCAATCCGCTTTTATTACCCGAATTATTAACAGGTTCTGGATTAAATTCTGCAACTCAAACAACCCTTAATCAAGCTGGAGAGATTGTTTTAAGCAATGGATTATCCGTGAATTCAGGGGATGTGATCATGGCTTCTGGTGCAAGAGTTAATGCTCAAACTGCTAATCTACAAGCCTCCAATAATTTAACATTAGCTGAAAATCAACTTTTAACAACAGGTGACTTAAATTTAATCGCTACAAATACCGTTACAATTCGAGATGGACAAACCCCCTTTCAAGCCAATGCTGGAGGCAACTTAACAATTCAAGGCAATCAAAATATTGATATATTAGCTCTCAATCACCCCATTACCCCCTTACAAAGTCAAGGGAATATGACCTTAATTAGTGATGGAATTATTTCAGGAGATGCTCACTTTTCCTCTGGGGGAAATTTTAGCATTTTAAACCTTAGAGGAACCGGAGGAAACTTTGTCAGTTTATATGATCCTATTATTAGCTCAGAAGCAGATGTTATTTTTGGAGACTATACCGGATCTTCTTTAAAAATTGAATCCAAAGGTGCAATTTCTGGCGGAAATATTAATATTACAACTCCTGATACTAGCCTGACCAATATAATAGATCCTGATGCAGAAATTCTCAGAAATAGTCCGGCTTTGATTTTAAAATCCGGGGTACAAATTTTAGCAAATCCGGTTAATTTAGCTCCAGATTCTGAATTCACAACTGCCGAGGATCAAATTATTTCTAGTCAGAGTAATTTATTTTCAGGAAATAACTTAATTTCTGTTGGTGAAGTGATCACCGCAGGGGGGCCAGTGCTCTTAGAATCTGCCAGTGAAATTTTTGTAGATTCTATTGCAACTCAAGGGGGAAATATTAACCTTAACGCTGTTAATAATATTTTGGTTACAAACACCTTGAATTCTCAAGGAGGGAGTATTAATTTAACCACTGGAGGGGTCTTGCAAGTTCAAGGAATTCTGCTTGATCAAAATGGAATTCCAGTTAGTATTTCCTCGGAAAATGGTAGTAATGGGGGTGCAATTACCATTCAATATCAAGGCGGAGAAACTGTACCCTTTGTCATTGGGGATTCAACGTTAAATGGAACCGCAGGAGCCATTACAACGGGTTCAGAAACGATTCAACCTCCCCAGATAATACCTAATTCTAATACCTTTTCTCAAGGAAATATTACCATTATAAATAAGGCTATTCCCATCAATAATCCATCTGATAACACAGACAATATTTTACCGGATCAGGAAGACAATAAAAATCCTCTTGATAATCAAAATGAAAATCCTCTTGATAATCAAACGGATTCTAATCAACCAGAACCACCCGATATTGTAGATGATATCACCCTTGAACCGAATGAACAACCGGGAGATAATGGAGAAGCTTTAGGGGGAATAATGGATGAAAATTCTCCCCTTAATTTAGAAGAAGATAGTCCCCAGATATTAGAACAAGATAATGCAATCGTGCTGGATGATAGCCCGATGAATGAAGGGGAAAATTCCCCTATAGATGACAAAAAAATAGAGGGAGAAGACGCGAACCAGATGGAAGCACCCGAAGCAGATCTTCCCCTTAATGAGACAACAAATATTGCGGCTGTGGATGCTGGAATAGAAGGATTAGAAACAGAAATTAATAATAGTTTTGAAAGCGGAAATTTTGAACAAGCCGTATCAGGATTAGAAAATTTAATCGGTTTTGAATATTCTAATTATTTTGGAACCAATTTTAATAGTCCTGAAACTCCTTCATCTCAAATTTCACAAGTCTTATCAAGTTTAGACCAACAAACAAATACCAAGTCTGCATTGATTTATGTTTATTCCAGAGAAAATGAATTAGAAATCGTATTAGTGCGTTCTAATGGTTCGATTTTGCATCGAAATGTTCCCGGTGTCAATCAAAAAATATTAGTCGATTTAATTAAAGAATTTCGATTAGAAATTAGTAGTTCTCGAAAAAATAAACAAGGTGCATACTTAGAAAAAGCACAACAATTATATCAATGGATTATTGCACCTATTGAAGCAGAATTAAAACAAGAGAATATTGAGATTTTAATGTTTACAATGGATGCTATTCTCCGGGGAATTCCTTTAGCGGCACTGCATGATGGCAAACAATTTTTAGTGGAAAAATATGCCTTAAGTTTGATTCCCAGTTTTAATTTAGTCAATACTCAATATCGTTCTACTGCACAAGCCACTGTATTAGCGATGGGAGCCTCCCAATTTCAGGATCAAAACCCCTTACCTGCGGTTCCGGTGGAACTATCAACGGTGACATCTGAACTCAATACTAATCAATATTTTCTCAATCAAGATTTTACCTTAATTAATCTAAAAAATCAATACAAAACCAATCCAACCCCAATTATTCACCTCGCTACCCATGCTGATTTTAAACCAGGAGACGCGAGTAATTCTTATATTCACTTGTGGGATCAAAAACTTCCCTTAAATCAACTTTCTCAATTAGGATTAAGTGATCCAACGGTTGATTTACTCGTTCTTTCTGCTTGTCGAACTGCGGTGGGTGATAAAAATGCAGAATTAGGATTTGCGGGGTTAGCTGTTGCTTCCGGTGCAAAGTCAGTATTAGCAAGTTTGTGGTATGTGAGTGATGAAGGAACATTAGGGTTAATGAGCGAATTTTATCACCATTTAGACACAATGGGTATTAAAGCAAAAGCTTTACAAGCCGCACAAATTGCCATGATTCGGGGTCAAGTTCGCATTGAGGAAGGTCGTTTAATTTTAGTCAATCAAAACCAAGAAATTACCCTTCCGCCTGATCTAAAAAATCTCAATAATGACGAGTTAAACTATCCCTATTATTGGGCAGCATTTACGTTAGTTGGCAGTCCTTGGTAGAAAGAAGTGCTATTGAACTGAAAGTGGGGAAAAATTCGTGCTTCCGCTTTAGCTGCTACTACAAACAGCAGTTGAGAAGGGTGTAAGATTTAAGGGGAAATACTGACCCAGGTAAGCGAGTTCCCAAGCTTGCCATGCTACCCTTATAGAGCCATGACACAAACGCAGCCAAATTCGAGTCAATCAGAGGTAAAGGAATCCTCGGCTTCAGCGTTGATATTGCTAGGGGTAGGATTAGTCGCTCTAGCTTCTACAGCTATATTTATCAAGCTGTCAGTTCGTGAGATTAGTGCTGAAGCGACGGTATTTAATCGGCTGTGGATTGCCACGATTGCCTTTGCAGGCTGGAATGCTTTAGGCTGGGGGCGATCGCCAGAGTCCAACAACACATCCGAGTTAATCAATTCAGGTATAACCTCAGAAGCCGAAAGTTCGACGACAGAGCCCTCCTGGGGCGATCGCCTGCGTTCATTTCCAAAGCTGACCATTTTGCTCCTGGTTTCTTTAGCACTGGTTCACCTGGGAGGACGCTTTTTATGGACATGGTCGCTAACCCAAACGACTGCTGCTAACGGAGCGATGTTAGCGAATATGCCACCGATCTTCACGGCTTTAGGGGGGTGGTTGTTTTTTGGACAGCGCTTTGATCGGCGATTCCTGACAGGATTGACGATCGCTATCGTTGGGGCAGTAGTATTGGTTCTGGGTGACTGGCTACACCCCACCGAAGAACTTTTTGGCCCCACAGCAATTATTGGGGATGGAGCAGCACTGTTGTCCTCAGTGTTTTATGCAGGCAGCTTTCTACTGGTCGAGAAGTTGCGCCAACGACTCTCTACCTCAGATATTTTAGTATGGCGCTGTGCGCTTGGTTTAGTGATTGCAGCCCCTCTCGTTTGGATCATTGATGATGTCATATTTCCCATGAGTACCATAGGCTGGATAGCGGTATTCGGGTTAGCACTGATCAGTGAAGTCACAGGACATGGCTTAATTGTCTATAGTCTGAAACATTTCTCCTCTGCCTTTGTCACCATCGTTTTGCTACTGGAACCTGCACCAACTGCGGCTGTTGCTTGGATCTTTTTTGGTGAATTTCTTCAACCCCTTAACTTTCTGGGGTTCCTGTTGATTTCTATCGGCATTTATTTAGCGAAAACGGGCGAAGGTTCTGCTAGTGCCAATCAGAATGACTCGGCTAGTTCAATCCCATCGGAAGAGCTTGTAGAGGCAGCGATCGAACCCTAACTCAATTTACATGAATTCGACGAGGGTTGAAACTTTAATCTCCACAAAAGTTTCTCACTGATTGCTTTCCCCTATGACACCTTTACACACTTGCATAAACTATGTTAGAAGTATTACTAAGGAATGAAAAATTAATAAATAGATTAACTAGGGTTAGAAAACGAATGAAATCACTCTTTGGAATTTAACATTAACTATGAAAATTAAACATTCTTTATCTTTATTGGGATTTATTCTGAGTTCTGTTATTGTTCCGCCTCTCGTTCATGCACAACCGATTATTCCAGCTAATGATGGAACAGGAACTCAAATCATTCCCAATAATAATCAATTACTCGTAGTTGAATGTAAGCAACATAAATATGAGGCTTTTGTACAACTAATTGAGACTTGCTATATATAAGTTTACACTTGTACTTTTTCCTCGGCTCTTAAGCTATTATCCAACCATGATATCCCGTGAACACTCAACGCTCTGAATTCTGTTTAAGCAGGAGTAATTTATATCATGAACGTGTTCGATTGTAAATTCAGGAGAATGCCGCAAATGTGGCATTATAAAATTCGAGCAATTGCCTTGACCGGAATTGTTTGTGTTTTTGTAGTTTGGACTACTCCGGTGCGATCGCAGGAGCAAGACTCCGTTCCCGAAGCCAATGCTGAACAGGTTGAAGCCGTTCAACCCAGTCCACCTCCCGATCCGCAAGCCGCGACGACAACAACAGAACTTGACATTCCCGTTGATGAACTCAAACTTCTCGTCAAACCCCTTACCCTAGAAGAACTTCAAACTGAAGCCGCCGGATGGATGCTCGTTCTGCACAATAAAGCCAAGGAAATTAGCGTTGCTGAAGTGACAATTAAACGCAAAAATGAAGCGATTGGTCAACAGCAAGAAGCGACTGACGCCTTAGAAACAGCGAAACAATCCCTGGAAGAAGCGGAGAAACTTCAAAAGGGTGCCGTTGCGGGTTCACCGGAATATCAAGAAGCGACTAAAAAAGTAGAAGAAGCGAAAGAACATCTGAAAAAAGCCCAGGAATCTGTTGAAGACGCGAAAACAACCAAAGAAGAATTAAAGCAAGACGAGACTTCACAGCAAGCGTTGGAACAGGCGGAGAAAACCGATACCCTGGAAACAGTCAAACAAATTCTGGATCAAACAAAGGCAGATCGAGATCAGATGATCGCTGGAGATTTTGCTTATGAAGAAGCGACTCAAAAGATCGAAAAGCTAGAAGCTGGGATTAAAGGGTTCGAGGATGCCCAAGAAGCTCAAAAAGGTATCAATCCCCATTCACCAGAATATCAGGTTGCCACTGAGAAAGTCGAACAAGCTTACCAAAGTCTTAAGCAACTCCTTGAAGAGCTTGGTGCTAGTACAACCGACCAATCCTCTCAGCATTTCGACAACGCTACTGCCACCCTGCAAAACACAGAAATTCAACATAACGCCGAGGAGAAAGTTGCGAGTTTACCCGGTGCTGTTGACAACCCCCAGAACCTGCAAAAACAACAGGAGCATTTGGAAAAAACGACGCAACAACTAGAAAAGAGTACGGAAGCAGAGTCAGATGCTAAAAACCAATTGATCGTAACCGTTACCGAACTGCAATCCCAGTTAACGGCAATTGTGGATCGCTTTAACGTGATTTTGGATGAACTCGATAAAAAAGGTGGTGATAGCAAAGCCTACCGCCAATACATTCAAGCAATTACCGCAGTTGAAATTGATACTAAAGATACTGAAGGTGTAGGTTTGCGACTTCTGAGTTGGGCGAAATCTAGTGAAGGGGGTCTTCGCTGGGGTACGAATATCGCTAAGTTTGTCGGTGTTTTAGTAGCCTGCATTATTGTTTCTCAGATTCTCGGCATGGTGACCAACCGACTGCTTTCTCTGTTCACTGGCACATCAGCCATGATGCGTCGGTTTACGGTAATGACGATCAAGCGGGGCGGCGTTGTGATCGGATTTCTCCTGGCTCTAACGGCCCTGGAAGTGAGCTTAGGCCCGGTTTTAGCGTTGCTTGGGGGGGTGAGTTTTGTTTTAGCCTTCGCCCTGCAAAGTAACCTGGGTAACTTAGCCAGTGGCTTGATGATTATGATTTACAAGCCGTTTGATGTGGGAGATGAAATCAAATTCGGTGAAATTTGGGGATATGTAGATTCCATCACATTAGCGAACACAAAAATCCAAGGTTTTGACTCTCAGATCATCTCTATTCCGAATAACACGCTTTGGAGCGAAATTGTCGAAAACTTGAGTCATGGTTCAACTCGTCAATTGAACTTTTGGTTCCGAGTTGGTTTTGATGAAGACTTGGCTAAAGTAGAACTCTTGCTTATAGACATTCTTCAATCCCATCCTCAAGTTTTACCCGATCCGGCTCCCAGTACCTTTGTCTGGAGTATTGAAGACTACTATATTAGTGTCAAGGCTGCTGCATGGACGACAAAAGACAATTTTTGGGTTGCTCACTCAGATCTGATTCGGATGATTCGGAAATGCTTTGATCAAGAAGGGATCAAACTTGCTGCTATCCCCGCATCTATAGAAATATCTGGGGAGGATGACAGTAAAATTCTTGAGGCTGCTCAAGTCACGCAAGATAAAATCTCACTGACAAAATAATTGAGTCCGATCAAGTTGCTTGACGTTTTCCTAATATTTGAGAATTGTTGACCTTCTCAGCCCCTAAAACGCTCAGAAGGTCAACAATTTTTTGGGCAGCCTTTCTAAATAAAACGCATAGTCAAGAGCAACAACATAACCAACTCCATCCGGTAAAGCCTGTAACAAGCTGAGGTGGTAAAATACAACGGCTAGTAACAGACCGCTTAATGCCTCAACAGAAAGTTGTTCAAAGGGCAGAAATAATAACAAGTAAGCCACAGCCACAAAAAACCAAAGCGGGAGTAAGTTTTTGATACTAAAACTGAGTAAGTCCCGCTTAATGTCAATAACAGCATTGAACTGAGAGTATTCTAATCCTGATCCCGTAATGAGATTATCCCTTGTTAAATCTGCGTGCCTAAGTCGCTTGCCTTGAATGCCACCTGCTTTGTTAATTTGGTCAACATAGAGTTGTACCCCTCTGACCATTGACTCACCCACTGTCTCCGTTGCTTTTCCAACTTGGCTTAAAGGAGCAGCGATCGCAATTGTGATAGTTTCTTGATTGCGCTTATTAAAGGTATCAATCCCGATAATCGCCATGACCACTAACAACGCTGTGGCAAGCCAAAGGATAATTTTTCTACTTGGCATTTTAATTCGGTTGGCGTAAAACTTAAGATTTTGCAGTTTATTTACTATTTTACATCTTAAAATGCCCATCTTTAGAAACTATTAAAAATGCGGAATTTCACGAGTTAAAAATTAATAAATAAGTTTTTTTGCTTAGTAGAAATCATGCAAGTTGCTAGTTATTAGCGATCGCTCTAGCCAAAACCCAGTAGATTGATATTGAATCAAATCAGCAGAGGGTAAAAATTTCTTTGGAATTTCCCTCAATCAAATTAAGTAAATTTCTAAAAAACTAATATTCTTTATTGTATCACAATTTTAATTAACATCAACAAAAATTTACAATTAGCTTTTTTCTTATTAGATCATCAGTTATTACCCTGCTATGATCTTGACCGATTATTTAATACTGTGAATTTTGAGCAGGAGCCATCTATGGTGGAAAAAATCTCTAACTCTCAATCTCCGCCTTCAACATCCAATCAAGTCAGAGAAGACAACATCGGAAAACGAGAGAGTTTACTCGGTAATGTCTATTTTGTTCGACATGGAGAAAGTACGAGCAACGAACGCAATATTTTTGCAGGGGTTCTAGATGTGGAACTCACCTCCTTTGGAAAACTACAAGCTCGCCGTGCTGGGGTTGATATTAAGAAACAAGGAGTCAAGTTTGATGCGGTATACGTCTCTCACATGAAACGGGCGCGCCAAACCTGTGAAATTGCCTTGGCAGAAAGTCAAGCCCTGAAATCCCCGGATATTCCCGTTGAAATTGACCACCGGATTAGTGAAAAATCCTTTGGTATTTTTGCAGGGCGGAACTTAAATTTGCTGCGCCTTGCGTTGGGTTATGAAGGCTTCGAGGAAATGTTACATTCCCACAACGAAGCACCGCCCGCCGGAGAAAAAATTGCACAAGTTTATGATCGCGCTGCACGTTTCTATGAGGAAAAGGTTGTCCCTCATCTCGAACAAGGGGAAACGGTATTAGTCGTTTGTCACCAATATGTATTAGAGCCTTTAGCGCTTTATTTAAGCGGTTTACCTCCAACAGCTTATAAACACCTGAAACTTCCCAATGGTAAAGCTCTCAGTGGGGAAGATCTCGTCAAATTTCGAGATAAAGAATCCGGTGGTGCTGCGGCTTTACGAAAAGAAATCAATGATCTTTCCATTATGTGGGCAATTTTGATTTATGCAGTTGCCTTCTTATTGGGAACTTTAGTTCGAGCCATTAGTGCCTCTCCTGCTGCAATTCAGTCCGATATTTTTCGAGCCATTATTGTTGCGTGTCTTGCCGCTTCAACGTTTTACACCTATTTGGATATTGACTTTGCCGCAAGTAAACGAAAAGTTACTTCAACGGTGCAGTATATCGTTTATGGCTGGACAATAGCACGATGGGTAGTTGGGCTATTTTTAATCTTTTCTGGAGGGTTGTATCAAAGCCCAGAGGATTTATATAAAGTCATGTGGGTGCTATTTTGGATGGTACCACCTGCCTTGACTTCCCCCATTTTATCGGTGCTTTGGGGAGGTAATCTTTATCCTTCGGCGGTGTTATCTAAAAACTTATCAATTATCGCACCTTTGGCACTGATTGGAACATTTACGATCGCTAAACAATTACCGATTAACTCTTCGAGTCTGAGCTTTTTCTTCATTATTCTAATTGTGGGTTTAGCAATACCGGGAGCGCTCGCCCAATTTTGGCGCGACAAATCTCCCGTTGAATCCAATCATCACAGTAAAAACTGGAAATTTATCGGTGTTTTAGCTGTTGCATTAATGGCTTTAGTAACAGGGTTTCAGTTTACTCCCGCAACGTTTATTTCCGATTTATTTACGGCAACAGATCCGATGCGATCGTTTGCTTGTTTACAACAGCTTGCTTTAGCCGTATTAATCTTTGTCTCAATGCGGGGTTTAGCTGTATTAACCGCAGTGTTTTCCAAGGGTAAACTCAATAAAGCAGAAGCTCAGGATGCTTATATTCTGCTGGTGAATCCTAACTTTTACCTTTGGGCGGTGCTTTTCCTGGGGATTAGCACAACCGCCAATCCAGAAGCTGTCCGATATGCAATTTTCTGGACTTCATTGGGATTTTTCTGTATCCCTTTAATTGAGCAAATCTTGTTCATGAATGCCTTCGGAAATGACATTTTGAGAGAAACATTACGCTCATCGAGAATGGCAACTGAAAATGTTAAGAAGCTATTCCTTAAATTAGATACGGATGGCAGTAAAACACTGGATCGCGCTGAAATTATGGAATTGTTAGGGCTGATTGAAGATATGACATCAGGAACCCGCAGTTCAGAAGAAGTTAGAAAATATATCACTGATTATCTATTTAACATTCTTGATGCCGATAAAAATGGCACAATCGATTTACAAGAGTTAGAAGATTACATCTCAACTTATGGATTGGTTGCTAACTTGAACGTTGCCCCTGCGACAGCATCTCCAACCTGACAATAGTTGGCTTTGGTCATCTGAGTCATTTCAAGCGATCACTAGGAGATCTTGGATTCTGAGAAGTCCAGAAAAAGTATCCGAGCGATCACTTTTTCTACGACAACAGCTAATATGAAATCCTTAAATGTTTGCTACAAATAACTGAATTGAAGAAGGTCGTTTAATTTTAGTCAATCACAACCAAGAAATTACCCTTCCTTCCGATCTACAAAATCTTAATAATAACGAGTTAAACTATCCCTATTATTGGGCAGCATTTACATTAGTCGGAAGTCCTTGGTAAGATAAAAAATAGAATATCACCCTCTGTAGGGGCGAGGTTTTCTCGCCCTAAAACATACCTGCAATTAATCTAAATTATCAGGCCAGAGATTGCGTTCCTGTAACCATTGTTTATTAAATAATTTAGATTGATAACGAGCACCCCCATCACATAAGACCGTAACAATGGTATGACCCGGCCCCATTTCTTTCGCTAAAGCTACCGCCGCCCCTACATTAATTCCTACAGAACCTCCCATAAATAATCCATCTTTTCTTAACAGTTGATAAATGACCCGTAAAGCTTCATTATCATCTACTAAAATGGCATCATCAATGGGAACATTTTCCATATTTGCGGTGATTCGACTATTCCCAATCCCTTCCGTAATTGAATTTCCTTGAGGATTAATTTCTCCCGTTTTTACATAACTATATAACCCACTCCCCATCGGATCAGCAACAACGGTTTTAATCTGAGGATTTTTCTCTTTTAAAAAGAGCGAAACTCCGGCAAACGTTCCTCCGGTTCCTGTTGCAGCGACCCAAGCATCGACTTTACCATCGGTTTGTTCCCAAATTTCTGGCCCGGTTGTTTCATAATGGGCTAAACGATTGGCTAAATTATCAAATTGATTTGCCCAAACTGCATTTTCCATTTCTGACGCTAACCGTCCTGATAATCTAACATAATTATTTGGATCTTTATACGGAACAGCAGGAACTGGTCGAACTTCGGCTCCTAAAGTTCTTAAGGCTTCCATTTTTTCAGGAGATTGAGTGTCAGGAATAATAATTAAACATTTGTAGCCTTTGGCATTACAAATATGGGCTAATCCGATTCCCGTATTTCCAGCAGTTCCTTCTACAACGGTTCCACCGGGTTTTAGTAATCCTTTTTCTTCTGCATCTTTAATAATATATAAAGCCGCCCGATCTTTCACAGAACCGCCGGGATTTAAAAATTCTGCTTTCCCTAAAATTTCACACCCAGTTTCATCACTGAAACTGTTTAATCGAATTAAAGGGGTATTCCCAATTGTGCCAACAAAACCGTTTTTAATGTCCATGAACAACGTCCTAGTTAAAATTTTGCACTGCGTTTCTTTTATTTTAGGGATTAACTGGACTAGATGATGCTCCGCCCAGCCGAAGGCTATCGCAAACTGTCTGAAGTGTTGTTATTGGGTTGAGGTGTCAGACGTAAATAGGGTTTGACTTCTTGATCACCTTTTACGGTCTGGGTCTGCTAAGATTAGAGTAAAATGAAAAGGGCAATTTATTTAGGATTGCTAAGTAGGTAAACAAAATTAATTACACACTAGGTTAACCTGAAGCTCTTAAAACAAAGGGAAAACCAGAAATCGGATATGCAAATAATTTTGTGTAGGTACTTATAAGTACGCAAACATAATTATTTACACATTTGATGATTCCCAGATCCGGTCTTCCCTTTGTCAACTCGGTAATTTATTTTGCACCAGCACTTATATGAAAATTGGTTATTTAATTCCAGAATGGCCCGGACAATCCCATGTATGGGCCTGGCGTGAAATCTCTCATCTTAGAGAGTTGGGGCTGGATATCACTATTTTCTCAACTCGTCAGCCTAAAGAATTGGGAAAGCATAGCTTTGCCTTAGCTGCTCAGGCTGAAACTTGCTATCTATGGCCACTTAGCATTAGTAAAATCATCCTGAGTTTGACTTGGGCGATAGTACGTCATCTGAAAGGGTTTCTATCTTGTATTCAGTTGGCTTTTACCTTACCTGTAGACAAACAACCATCTTGGAAATCGGTTCTACCATTGATAATTCCGGCTTGTCAATTAGCACAAGAAGTGAAATACAGGCAAATCAAGCACTTGCATACCCCCATACCTGGAAACAGTGCTATTTTGTGTATGATGGTCAAACGGTTAGTAGATTTACCATTTTCACTAACTGTAGTAGCAGCATTTGAGGATTGGGGAGGTGCATTAAAAGAAAAATTTGAGGATGCTGCTTTTGTTACTTTAGTAGCAGAGTGGATGGTGGAAGAGATGCAGAAAGATTTCTCATCACTTGCTCCACAACATTATCATTACATCACCAGGCATGGAGTAGATACCCAAAAATGGATGCCTGATTCTAACAAGAAATTAGATGTTGCTTGTCCAAAGCGAATTTTGAGTATTGGACGCTTAGTTTTTAGCAAGGGCTTTGATATTTTGATAAAAGCGGTAGCAATCGTAAAGGAAAAGGGTGTACCTTTTCAGTTAAGAATTGCTGGTTCAGGTCCAGAACAGCCAAGACTGCAAGCTTTAATCTATGAGTTAGGTCTAAATGAAGATGTTCTTCTGTTAGGTTCTATAGGGGAAGAAGAATGTCTTTCAGAAGCGCAATCTGCCGATTTATTTATACTAGCTTCCCACAAGGAACCTTTGGGAGTCGTCTATTTAGAAGCAATGGCTGCTGAGGTAGCAACGATTGGAACTGCGGCTGGCGGAGTTGTGGAGATTATCACAGATCATGTGAACGGATTGTTGGTACCTCCTTTTGATGTACAGAAGTTGGCAGATGCTATTGTGCAGTTGCTTACCGATGATCTATTTCGTAAGCAACTTGCTAAAGCTGGCCGTCAAACTGTTATCGAAAAGTTTGATAGTCGCTTGGGAGCGGCAACTCTTCACAATCTTATTCTTCAGAGTTCTTATGCAAGACCCGGCAAAGGTATTGAATAAGAACTTGTGTTATTTCCATAGCCGACATCTATTAGCACAATAACCGATCACTCTCCTGTGTCTAAGCTCCTTTAGGGATTAACAGGACTAATGCAAAACCCAGCTTCTCCTTTTTGCATTAAGAAACTGGGTTTTTTCTTGAAGACTCGTTTATTTATTGGGTTGAGGTGTCAGACGTAAATAAGGTTTGACTTCTTGATAGCCTTTCGGGAACTTCTCTTTCAAAACTTCGGGGTCTTTGAGGGAAGGAACAATCACACAATCATCCCCATCTTTCCAGTCCGCCGGGGTGGCGACGCTGTAGTGATCAGTGAGTTGCAGCGAATCAATCACCCGCAGAATTTCATCAAAGTTACGTCCGGTGCTGGGAGGATAAGTTAAGCTTAAACGTAGTTTTTTATTAGGGTCAATAATAAAAACAGTCCGCACTGTAACCGCAGCATTTGCATTCGGATGAATCATGTCGTACAACTCTGACACTTTGCGGTCTGGGTCTGCTAAAACTGGATAATTAACGGTGGTATTTTGAGTTTCGTTAATATCTTGAATCCAACCTTGGTGGGAGTCCGCATCATCCACACTCAACGCAATCACTTTAACGTTGCGTTTGTCAAATTCGGGTTTTAATTTAGCAACGGTTCCCAGTTCCGTTGTGCAAACGGGTGTATAGTCGGCTGGGTGAGAGAATAACACCACCCAACTATCTCCAGCCCAGTCATAAAAGTTAATGTCACCTTCGGAGGATGCTTGAGTAAAGTTGGGTACGGTATCCCCAAGTCGCAGTGTCATAGTTAATGTCCTGTAATTTCAATTCAATCTTGCTTTTTCATCATATCCCAGTTTCCCTATCGGTTTTTAGCAATTTTAAAAAATTTAGCGAGGGTTGTTAACGGTTGACCCTTGACTGTGATTACCTAATCACGGGTTTGGAGTCTATGGTATGGCTTCGCGCTTGGCTTATTTGTACAGAAATTAATCATTTCCCCTCCCTTTTGCCCCTATCCTCATGTCCCCTGTTTTCCCCATGTCCCCTCATTTTTGATAGTCTAAATAGAAATAGAGTCTTGGGAACAAATACAAGAGTGGATATTGTAATTGGTCGGGGCAAGGTTGCCCGCAGAGCGTATGGCATTGACGAAATTGCGTTAGTCCCTGGACAGCGCACCCTTGATCCAGTTTTAGCAGATACAACCTGGACAATTGGTGGCATTGAACGAGAAATTCCCATTATTGCTAGTGCAATGGATGGGGTGGTCGATGTTCGCATGGCGGTGGAATTATCGAAACTAGGAGCATTGGGGGTATTAAACCTAGAAGGGATTCAAACCCGTTACGAAGATCCAGAACCGATTTTGGATCGCATCGCTTCAGTGGGGAAAGATGAGTTTGTCACCCTGATGCAAGAATTGTATGCAGAACCCATCAAACCGGAACTGATTACTCAACGCATTCAGCAAATTAAAAACGGAGGGGGTATTGCGGCGGTGAGTGCCACCCCGGCCGGAGCGAGTAAATACGGCGCTGTTGTGGCTGAAGCTGGGGCTGATTTATTTTTTGTCCAAGCAACAGTGGTGTCAACCACCTTCCTCTCACCAGAGTCTGTGACCCCTCTGGATTTAGTCAAATTTTGTCAAGAAATGCCCATTCCGGTGATTTTGGGCAACTGTGTCACCTACGACATCACCTTAGATTTGCTGAAAGCCGGTGCGGCGGGAATTTTAGTTGGGATTGGCCCTGGTGCAGCTTGTACCTCACGGGGGGTTTTAGGGGTTGGAGTTCCCCAAGCAACGGCCGTAGCCGACTGTGCTGCTGCTCGGAATGATTTCTATCAAGAAACCGGACGTTATGTACCAATTATTGCCGATGGCGGATTAATTACCGGAGGAGATATCTGTAAATGTATTGCTTGTGGTGCTGATGGGGTGATGATTGGTTCTCCCTTTGCCCGTGCTAAAGAAGCTCCGGGACGGGGTTATCACTGGGGAATGGCAACGCCGAGTCCGGTGTTACCCCGTGGAACTCGAATTCGGGTGGGAACAACGGGAACCTTAGAACAAATTCTGCGTGGCCCCGCTCAACTCGATGACGGAACTCATAATTTATTGGGGGCGTTAAAAACCAGTATGGGAACCCTGGGGGCGCAGACAATTCCAGAAATGCAGCAAGTGGAAGTGGTGATTGCGCCTTCACTGTTAACAGAAGGGAAAGTCTACCAAAAAGCTCAACAGTTAGGAATGGGTAAGTAAATTTACGGAGGAGGAGTTCAAGGATTCTTGACAACACTTGTTAAAGAGTCGTAAAAATTACAACTCAACCTGGAATTCTGGGAAATAAAATGTCACAATAGAAGAAGCGGAGACGTATGTTTCCGTTCACTCCTCACACCACACTCCGCCTGAACTTTTGTTCGGGCGGTTTCTTAATTTTAGAAATTAGAACCGACCCGCTTAGATTCGCTTGCTCCTAGGATAAGGATAACTGCTCATTTGTGCAAGTCGTTAGACAAAAATTTTGATAATGGGGTATCAGGTGAGTAATTGTTCAACTGAATATCCTTTTGCGGTAAGATTGGCTTAAGGGTCTGCCTTGAAGAATCCACTTAAATCGAAACGAAATGAATTAAGCCTTGTCCCCATAATAAGGTTGAATTTAATTTTGAAAAGATTTAAGCTCTAATAGAGCCAGAGTTTCCCGTGTCCCCCTGTAACGTTATCCCTCCAGGGATGGATGATCTAACTCAAATTATTGCATTTGAGCTAAGTTCTCCTAATGGTTAATTCAAGCCCGTATTGAAATATAATGAGGAGTTATTGCCGAGTTAACAGCTTGCTCAACATCCGAGTAGGATAGACAAAAAGAAAGCAAAAACTGGAGAGCCTTAATCTCCTCTCTGGCTTCGTCTACTGTTCGACAGTCAGTGGACGTATAATCTAATTTCTTGTGGACAAGAGGGTAGGAAAGCTGTTAAATCTAAAATTAACGCTTTGCCTATTCAATTGGTTAAGCAAGAAGCTCTCGTTAGATACTCTTGTGTCTACGATGAGACTGTCAAATTTGATAGGGTCTTATATATAAGGATTTCTAGGGATGTCCAACGCCTTAACAGTTACTGATGCTAGTTTTAAGGAAGATGTGCTTGACAGCGAAATCCCAGTATTAGTGGATTTTTGGGCTCCTTGGTGCGGGCCTTGTCGCATGGTTGCACCTGTTGTCGAGGAAATTGCAGAGCAATATGCCGGGCAAGTAAAAGTAGTCAAGCTCAATACAGATGAAAATGCTACTACTGCTAGTCAGTATGGTATTCGCAGTATTCCAACTCTGATGATTTTCAAAGGAGGTCAAAGAGTGGATATGGTTGTGGGTGCTGTTCCTAAAACGACATTAGCGTCTACTTTAGAAAAGTATCTGAAGCCAAATACCTGAAGTCGTTAGCGAACACTATTTAATCATTGTTGCAGGGGTTGACAACTCATCTAAACAACTGACTTCAAAAACAATCCATTTGAGTCAGTTGCTAGACGGAGTTCTTGAGTCCTCCAAAATGATACTCAAACCTCAAGCTCATTATTCACGGGTGTTGCGCCTTGGAACTTTGGGTCTGAGGTGCTTTGTTGTAAGTGATAAAATCGTATGAACTCCTCTGACATTAGCCAAGCGGTAGATTCTCTACAAGCAGATATTATTCAGTTAGTTGATCAACTGCCGAATTTAAAGCATAAGAAGTGGATTTCACGAGCACTTTCAAGCCTAGTTCACATGGCTGGGGAGGAATTTGAGACTCTGGATTGGAAAATTATTTCCGCCTCTTTGCTGGACTTAGAACGAGGGTTTCAAATTTTTTATCCCTATCGCCATGTTCGCAAAATTTGTATTTTTGGTTCGGCTCGCATTTCGGCTAATACTCAAGAGTATCGTATGGCAGCAGATTTTGCCCAATGTGTCACCCAGCAAGGATTTATGGTCTTAACTGGGGGTGGGGGTGGGATTATGCAGGCGGGAAATGAGGGTGCAGGTCTGGATTTATCGTTTGGATTAAATATTCAACTTCCCTTTGAACAATCTTCAAATCCGTATATTGAAGGGAATAAAAAAGCAATTATGTTTAAATATTTTTTCACGCGCAAGCTGTTTTTTTTGCGTGAAAGTGATGCTTTAGCGATGTTTCCAGGGGGGTTTGGGACGTTAGATGAAACCTTTGAATGTTTAACCTTAATTCAAACGGGAAAATTTGGCCCTGCTCCATTGATTTTAGTGGATCGTCCGGGGGGGGATTATTGGTACGATTTACATCAATTTATTGAAAAACAAATGCTCAATCGGGGATTGATTTCACCGGATGATCCAAGTTTTTATACGATTACGGATGATTTGTCTGTGGCTTGTGAAGCGATCGCTAATTTCTATCGAGTTTATCATTCAAGTCGCCACGTTAAAGATAAGTTTGTAATGCGCTTAAAATCGGAATTATCAAATGAGCAAGTGGAACAACTCAATACCGAGTTTCACGATATCTTATCTAAAGGAAGAATTGAGAAAACGGAAGCTTTCCCTGAAGAGATAGGGGGCGAAACCGAAGGCTTACCGCGTCTAATGTTCCATTTTAATCAACGTCGTGTTGGACGATTATATCAAATGATTTATAGGATTAATAAGATGGGAGCGACTTCCCCAGAAGCGGCGCATCCAGAGCAGAAGTAGGGACAAGGGGACAAGGGGACAAGGGGACAAGGGGACAAGGGGAGCAGGGGAAGCGAGGGGAGAAATTTCTGTTTCCTATTGCCTATTGCCTATTGCCTATTCATTGCCCATTCCCCATTCGTAATTCGTAATTCGTAATATGAACAATTTGTTTGAATTTGAACAGGATTTTGTTAAAGCTTTGAATTGTATTCCGATGGTTGTGCGGTATAAACTGGATAGCTGCGGGGTTAAATTGAAGTTAGAACATTGGAATAAATTTCCCCATGAGGTTCGTCAACAATTAGTAGAAAATCCGATGAGTACACCAGAAGAAATGGCAGGATATCGGAGTTTATTGTATCAATTAGCAGAACAATATACTAATATCCCATTAAAGGATTTACCGATTGATGATCATCCACTTTGGTTAGATTCTACTGAATTACCGGATATTGTGCAGCAAAAAGCAGAGGAAATGGGGGTTGAGATCACGTTAAAACACTGGCAGAATTTAACGCAATTACAACGATTTGCTTTACTAAAGTTGAGCCGTCCTAGCCATGAAAATAAAAACTTTTTACCTGCTTTAAGAGAATTTAAAATTTTATAAATAATCATAAAAAACTTTTTATGATTTTGAGTTAAAATGTAAATAATTTTAGTTCTGTTGTACTATATTCTCAAGAAAAATCGATAAACTAGCATTAGTTTTTTGACTTGTAAACCCATTCAATTCACCTTCTGGGGAACTGGTTATGACCCATAGTATGAAACTTTCAACAGCCGCGATTGATTCTGTAAAAGATGAGGATGAGGAAGAAGAAGAATCAAATTTAGATTATTTTTATGATGATCCGGGTACACCCCCCGGAACATTAGATGTGGAAGCGGATGATCCGCCACCGGAGATGGTTTTAATTGATTATAACGATGGGATGGCGACTCGTTTAAAATTAACGACACCGGAAGAATGTGCGCCTTATTTAGATACTCATTCTGTTTCTTGGTTAGATATTTTAGGATTAGGAAATCAAGACACTTGGGAACGAATGGCAAAGGTGTTTAATTTACATCCCATTGCTTTAGAAGATGTGGTGAATGTTCCCCAACGTCCTAAAGTGGTAGAATATGATGATCAACTGGTGATTGTTGCCTGGATGGTAACTCTTAAGCCAGGTGAAGATCCACTACATAAAGAACAAGTTAGTATTATTTTAGGCAAAAATTATTTGCTAACGGTACAGGAAGAAGCAGAATATGATTGTTTACAACCTGTGCGCGATCGCATTCGTTATAATCAAGGGATTATTCGCAAACAAGGAGTCGATTATTTAGCTTATGCGATTTTAGATGCCATTATTGATGGATTTTTCCCTGTATTAGAAGAATATGGAGATATTTTAGAAGAATTAGAAGACGAGGTTGTCTTTAATCCAGTTCCTAAAAATCTAGCTAAAATTTATAGTATTCGTCGAGATTTATTTACCCTTAGACGGGCAATTTGGGCGCAACGAGAAGCCATTAATGTGTTAATTCGAGATGGAAGTGATTTAATTAGCCCAGAGGTTCGGGTTTACTTACGAGATTGTTATGATCATACAATTTTAGTTCGAGATATGGTCGAAACTTATCGAGAGTTATCGTCCGATTTAATGGGAATTTATATGTCTTCTATGAGCAATAAAATGAATGAAATTATGAAGTTACTCACCGTAATTTCAACGATTTTTATTCCTCTAACCTTTGTGGCTGGGGTATATGGAATGAATTTTAACCCGGATACTTCCCCTTTAAATATGCCTGAACTCAATTGGTATTGGGGTTATCCGGTCTGTTTGACCTTGATGTTTATAATTGCTTTAGCCTTATTCTTTTTCTTCTGGCGACGAGGTTGGTTTAATAGTGTTTCCCATCCTGAAGATGAAAAAGCGTCTACCCGGTGATGAATTTGCAAAGTGCAACCCCCTGGGTTAAAATCTCCCTCGATACTCAATCATTATTGTTTACTGGTTGCCTACAGCCATCGTTGCTATTATCATGCAAAAAATAAAACCTAATTTAATTTTAACGGTGGGAGTTGCGGTACTGCTTGTTGGGGGTGGAATTGCCGCTTACTATACCTTAGTTTCGCGTAAATTTTTAGAAGGTGTTCCCCTCGGTGCAAATGTTGTTCCCTCCGAAGCAATGGTGGCTGTATCTCTGTCCACAGATACCCAACAATGGGACAAATTAAAGCAATATGGTACACCCCAATCTCAAGCCGCGTTAAAACAAGTCTTGAACGATTGGCAAAATCGGGTATTAACCGAGAATGGCTATGATTATCAGAAAGATATTCAGCCTTGGGTCGGAAAAGAAGTGATGATTGCCTTTTTACCAAATTCTAGTTTACTATCAGGAACTCCTCCCAGTACGGAAGCATCCACAACCTTAAATCAACAAGCGACAGTGATAGTATTTCCGATTGCTAACCCCGCCAAAGCTAAAGAATTATTATCACAACCGAAAACCTTACCTCAAGGTCAAACTACTCAACGATCTTATCGAGGAATTGATATTATTGAAACCAAAGGAAATCCCAAACAAAATTATTCTATTGCGGTTTTGGGACAGGATTTCTTAGTGGTGACAACTGATCCCAATGCAACAGAACGCGCCATTGATACCTATCGGGGTTCAGGTTCTTTAGCGAGAACTCCAGGATATGCGGCGGCTTTGGATACGATTAAAACCGGAAATCCCTTTGCTCAAGTTTATCTCAATATTCCCGTCGCTACCACAGTGGCATCTTACCGTTCTCGAAATCCCATTCCTGAGAAAAATTTAGAACAAGTTCAACAACATCAAGGATTAGCAACTAATATTAATTTAGAATCTCAAGGTGTTGGGTTTAAAGCCGTGTCTTGGTTAAGACCCAATAGTCAGAAAAAATTTACCGTTGAGAATAGAGCGCAAGACATCCTCAAACAAATTCCAGAAAATACATTAATCATGGTTTCTGGAAGTAATTTAAAACAAGTTTGGGAAGATTATACCCAAGGTGCAAATGCTAATCCCATCGCACCATTTAATCCTCAAGTTTTGAGTTCTAGTTTTAAATCTGCAACGGGGATGGAATTAGAAAAGGATGTTCTCAAGGGGATGAATGGAGAATTTGCTTTATCTTTAATTCCATCAACTCCAAATCCCAGAGCTTTAGAACGATTTGTGGCGGGATTAGTATTAATGGTAAAAGTTTCTGATCGCAATGCAACCGATAAAACGTTTACCCAGTTAGATGAGGTGATGAAGAATAAACAATTTAAGGTGAGTGAAGTTAAAATTAAAGATCAACCCGCAATGCAATGGGTTTCTCCCTTTGGAGGATTTGTGGTAACTCGGGGTTGGTTAGACGGAAATGTGGCTTATATCACTTTGGGGGGATCAGTTGCGGATCAAATTGTTCCTTTACCTTCGGTTCCTATTACCTCTAACCCAGTATTTCAACAAAGTATTCCGATGGGACTTAACCCCAACAATGGTAACTTTTTTATGAATGTTGAACGAGTGTTTGATCCGAATGTCAGAACCTTATCATTACCTCAACTTCCCCCTCAGCAAAAAATCTGGATTGATGCGATTCAATCAATTGGATTAACAACAGCTATTCTAAATGATCGCACCAGTCGTTATGATATTTTTGTTAAAGTTAAAACCCCAACAACCCAGCCGAATACTGCACCTAAAACTCAACCTTAAATTTATTTTTAGAGATGGGAAGAAGGTTATTCTTCCTCCTTCTCATCTTTACGGTTTCCTGTTTCTGTAACAGGATGCAGCAATTCTGATCGAAATTGATAACGAGTTTCCGGCTTTAAATACTGACGTTGTAATTGTTCCCATTTTTGCCAAGATTCATAACGATTTTGGGCTAATACGCTCATAAAAGTTGGGAGTTTGGAGTTGATTTTGGAGGGTATCTCTTCGGCTATTTTTTCTCCTAAAACCATGCTATCTTGAATATCACCTAAACACTCCTGAATCGCTTTTATATCTTCTAAATAGTTGGAATAGGTAGAAGAATAGAAATCCGTAAATAAATTCATTTGATAACGCACTCGTTTAACTTGCTTTCTTAAGCTATGCAAAGATTTTCCCTGTTTATCTAAAATTTCTTCTAAAGTTTCCAAAGAAATAGGGTTAACTTGATCTTCACCCACTTGCCAACCGGAATGTAAGAATAACTCACTGATTTGGGGGAGTAATAAATCGGGAAGAACTTCATTAATGGGTAGCTTTTCCAGTGGAGTAAAACAAGGTTCTTTGATCCAATTTTGTAAATCTTCTTTCAAGTTTTTATAGGTTTTATGGTCTAAAACCCACTCCACAAGTCGAAAGGCTTTGTGACGTTGTTTCACCCAACTCATTAATATTTTATCTAGGATTTCTTGTTCTGATGAGGGTAAATGGGGATAATAATGGTTTTGTAAGGTTTCTAATAATACGTCTAAATCTCGTAACTTCCCCAAACGCCGTGCAATCTTACCTATTTTTTCATCTTCAGCCGATTCGGGTAAGTCTAAAACTGGAGCAAAGCCAACAATCGCTGAACGTAACCGTCGCATTCCCACGCGCATTTGATGGAGTTCTTCAGGATCATCATCTTTTAAAACATCAGATTCATGACTTATGACTTTTTCCAGATGTTTTTGAATCGCTTTTACAGCCCAATATCCTAAAGTTTGGGTTTGAGGATGAGTATTGATTTCCATTTTAAAAATATACGGGTTCTAATCTTTATTGTACTGGTCTTATTCTGCAATCTATCGCACGAAAAAGTAGAACTGATCTTCGTGATCAAAATTTATAACTCTTCATCTGTAATCAGGTTTCTAAAATTCAGTTTAGTCTCCTATCACCTGAGTTTTTAATTTAGTCATCAAGGTTTTAATTTGGCTATAGGCTTGCTTTGGAGACAGTCTTCCATCGGTTTCTAAGCTAAAGATTTGAGTGATATCCGTAGCAAACGCTTCCAATTGAGCTTGATCCGATACACAAGGCATCTGAGTCTCCCAATGATCAACCTGAGTTCGATCAGAAAAATCTGGAGTTAGTCTCATCTTTGTATCCAAACACTGCTAATTTTAATTGTTTTGTTTGTTTAACAATTAAGTTTTAATCATAGATAAAAACTGGCTCAAAGTCAAGGGGGTTTTGTGTAAAATTCAAAGCTTAATTTTAAATTAATTTTACAAATTTTATTTTTTCTCAATAAAAATCATCTTTTGTTTATCAAGTTTTAATTTTTACCCAAAATTAAACTATTTTAACTTAAATTTAACTTAAAACCTTTATGATGTACCCCAATTTAGGCTTGAAAATTATTGTAAATAAACTTAATAATAATATAATAATATTATAGGGAAAGACATTGAGATCCTAAACCTAGTTCGATTTGATCCCCTCGAAAGCGGGTAATTCCATACTCAATAATATGATTATGTTGATCGACATTAATTGATTCAACTCGTAAAATAGAACTGGTTGTTGATATGTGCAATAATTGAGCATCGTCAGCATCAACAAGGCGAGAAGAAATCCACGTATTTCGCCGTAAATGATCACAGCCATAGATTTCTCTCAGGAGTCGGGAAATTGACCACATTTGGGCTTCATAGGCTAACAAATTCGGAAAATAGTCTAGGGGAAAATAGCTACTTGTAATAGAAATCGGTACATTATTGGCAAACATTAAACGTTCAATCCAAGCAACGGATTCTCCCACGAGAATTTCTAAATGATTAGCCACTAAAAGATCCGCTTTAATTTCTATACATTTTAACAATTGGAAACTAGGTTCTAAGCCTTGATTAATCAGAATTTCATTATAACGGACTCGTTTCCCTAGAGGATAAATAATCGGTTTCTTAGTCACAAAAATCCCTCGCCCTGGTTCGGTATTTAACACGCCTTCACTTTTTAAACAAGCGATCGCTCGTCTGATAATATGACGATTTACATTAAAACATTGACTTAATAAACTTTCTTGAGGTAATTGCTCTCCAACTCGATAAATTCCTTGTTTAATATTGTGTCGAATTCGTTCAGCAACTTGAAGGTGCATCGGGACAGGATTAAGGCTCATTCCAAATCAGCAATTAAATAAAGAGTCGGGGGTTAGACCGATCAAGATATCTTTAATAATCTTAGCATCTGTTAGCGTCTTGTCATCAAATTATCTAATTTTTTACCGATCCCTAGACTTTAATAACAATCCGGTACTCATGAGAATAATTTCATCAAGGGGTTTATAATAGTTCTATGATTTGTTTTAGGACACATTCATCATGTTAAAGTTATACCATACTCCCTTTTCAATCAATACCCAGCGAGTTTGGCTTCTATTATTAGAAAAGCAAATAGAATTTGAATCGGTTTTTATCGAGTTAGATGGCGATCAATCTCAACACGTTTCTTAATCAAAAATATGATGTCATCAAGTCAATTTATTGTTTATGCTTGTCCTCAAGGTGAATTAGCTGGACAAATTCAAGCATTTTATCAAGAAAGTTTAGATTTATGTGGCTTTAATGCAGCCCATAATTATATGCCCCATTGTACCTTAACCGGATTTTTTAACGATGAAATATCATCCATTAATGTGTATATTCAAGCATTAGAAACGGCTTACAATACTGCAAAATCAACGGCAACACCGCTTAAACTTGATGTCATAAAAATGACCTTTCAAACTCATTGGTATGGTTTAGAATTAAAAACTGAAGGAATTCCCTCTCTAATGATTCATTTTGCTCAATTAGCAAATTCACCCACTCGTCTTGAAGCCTTACGATTAAAAACTTGGCTGCATTTGAGTTTAGCGTATGAATTTCAACCCGAACACGCTGAACAATTAAAACATCTAGCTCAAATTAGAATTAATCCCCAAGCTCAAGTAGATTGGGAATTAAGATTTTATCAAAGACATCTTGAGCAGTCCTGGACTTGTCATCAATCTTGGCTGTTAAAAGCATAAGGGAAAAGTGTTAAGTTCAACTTTTCTTGATTTTTATCCTTAATCTATCTCTAAGATTTCCGCCTATCCTGAGACTTGATTTATGGATCAATTTCCTTCATAATAACTTTAACGCTTTATCCATGCACCAATGCCTAACTTTAAAAAAATTACTCATGTTATTTACGACCTAGATGGTCTACTGTTAGACACAGAACCCCTTCATGCTAGAGTAAATCAAATCGTTGCTCACCGTTATGGTAAAACGATTGAACATAGTTTGAGTTGCAAAGTTAGGGGCAGAAAATCCCATGATTCAGCAAAACTTCTGATTCAAGAGTTAGATTTATCTCTCAGCGTTGAAGAATTTCTAAAACAAAAAGACGCGATTATTTATGAATTATACCCCCATGTTTTGCCCTTGGACGGAGCCGTTCATCTGACTCAACATCTCGCTTTTCATAACATTCCGCAAGCGGTTGCGACCAGTTCAGGAACTCGTCCGTTTACGGCTAAAACCCAAAGTCATCAAGGCTGGTTTTCTGTATTTCAAGAAATTGTTCGGGGGGATGATCCTGAACTCAAAAATGGTAAACCTGCTCCCGATATTTTCCTATTAGTTGCCCAACGTTTAGGGGCAAAACCTGAAAACTGTTTAGTCTTTGAAGATGCTTTAGCAGGGGTTTCCGCAGCGAAAGTGGCAGGAATGTCAGTAGTTGCTGTTCCCGCATCAGATATGGATCAATCTCTTTATAAAGAAGCGGATCAAATTCTCAATTCTCTGAGTGAATTTCAACCGGAATTATGGCAGTTACCTAAGTTTTAATCAATCATTTAAAGATTAGATGATTAAGGTAAATTAGCAATAACAATTTTCCTCATCTGACTCAGGCTTATTCAGCATCTTTAGGGGTTATAAAAGATTTTTAACCTTTTTTTAACTTGACATATCAAAAAAAATTGATATGATTTTAATATGCCTAACCCTAACTGTCACAGGGGATACTTTATGACTCCTAGACTATCAAAATTGCCCAGTTCTCTCAAAACCTTAGCTTTAGCCGTTGGGACTTCTACCCTGCTTTTGGCGTGCAGTCCAGGTCAGACCCAACAGACAAAACCCATTCATATTGATGGTTCTAGTACCGTTTATCCCATTACTGAAACAATTGTTAAAGATTACAATGCTCAGAGTCCGTCTGATATAGATATAACAGTTAATTTTTCAGGAACAGGAGGTGGCTTTAGAAAATTTTGTGCTGGAGAAACGGACATTAATAATGCTTCTCGACCCATTTTAAAAGAAGAGATTGAAGTGTGTAAAAAAAATAATATTTCTTATCTAGAATTACCTGTTGCTTTTGATGCGTTGACCGTTGTAGTTAATCCTAAAAATACCTGGGCTCAGGATATCACCGTTGCGGAATTAAAGAAACTTTGGGAACCCCAAGCAGAAGGAAAAATTAAAACTTGGAATCAAATTCGAGCTTCTTGGCCAAACCAACCGATTAATCTCTATGGCCCCGGTAAAGATTCAGGAACTTATGATTATTTTACCGCCGCAATTGTGGGAACAGAAGGAGCTAGTCGCACGGATTATCAAGCCAGTGAGGATGATGAAATTATTGAACAAGCTATCATTAATGATCCCAATGGATTAGGCTATTTTGGTTATGCTTATTATCAGAAAAAATCAGAGGCGTTAAAAGCATTAGCCATTGATAACCAAAAGGGTTCAGGGCCGATTATGCCTTCTCAAAATCCAACGGACGCTGAAAAATATCGACCCCTAGCTCGCCCCTTATTTATCTATNCTCTCAATTTTTGTAAAATCTGCCATCAGTGCCTATACTTCATTATACCTGAAGCCCATCAAGTTATTACTTTTTCATTCCTTAACGGTTCCTTGGGCTACAATTTTTCTATCGGTTTTAATTTATGTTGGCTTACCTTTAGCTGCGGGAATGTATAGCCGATATTGGATTTTAAAAAATAAGGGTAAGCAATGGTTTGAACAAAAGTTTCTGCACTATTTAAGCCCCATTGCTATCTCTGCACTCTTGATGACTTTGGTTTTACTGTTTGCTTTTAAAGGAGAATTAATTGTTAATAATCCTTTGCATATTGTGTTGATTGCAGTTCCGTTATTCATCCAAACCAATTTTATCTTTCTGATTAGCTATGTGGCTGCTTTAAAATTGAAACTGTCCTATGAAGATGCCGCACCTGCTGCATTAATTGGGGCGAGTAATCATTTTGAAGTTGCGATCGCCACAGCCGTAACCTTATTTGGTTTAAATTCTGGCGCGGCTTTAGCAACGGTTGTGGGGGTATTAATTGAGGTTCCTATGATGTTAATGTTGGTCGAAATTTGTAAAAAAACAGCCTTTTGGTTTCCCAGAGAACCGGAAAAAGCCAGCTTATTTGATCCTCGTTGCTTAAAGGTCTAAATCAATGAGTCAATTTGATCATCCACCCCGAATTCTGTTCTTATACGGTTCTTTGCGAGAGCGTTCCTATAGTCGTTTATTAGCAGAAGAAGCTGCCCGAATTATTCAAGAATTGGGTGCAGAAGTCAGGTTTTTTAACCCGCGAGAATTACCGATTTATGGAAGTGTACCGGATACTCACCCTAAAGTTCAGGAGTTATGTGAACTGAGTTTGTGGTCTGAGGGACAGGTCTGGTCAAGTCCAGAATTGCATGGTCAAATCAGTGGGATTATGAAAAATCAAATTGATTGGATTCCGCTCAATATTGGGGCTGTTAGACCCACTCAGGGGAGAACATTAGCGGTGATGCAAGTGAGTGGGGGTTCCCAGTCTTTTAATGCTGTTAATACCCTGAGAATTTTAGGTTGTTGGATGCGAATGTTCACCATTCCCAATCAATCTTCAGTGGCTAAAGCTTACCAAGAATTTAACGAAGACGGGACGATGAAAGATTCCCCTTATCGAGATCGGGTTGTTGATGTTATGGAGGAGCTTTACAAATTTACGGTATTACTACGAGATCAGGTGGATTATCTCACAGACCGTTACAGTGAACGCAAAGAAAAAGGGATTCAAGAAACCCTAAGTGATATTAGCAAAACGGTTAATGGAGTCCATCTTCATCGAATGTAAATGATTCAGCTTTTCGAGTTTTTAACATTTATCAATTAGGAGATTGAACATGAAAAAAGTAATGTTTGTTTGTAAAAGAAATTCTTGTCGTTCTCAAATGGCGGAAGGATTTGCCAGAACATTAGGGGAAGGAAAGATAGTTGTTACCAGTTCCGGTTTAGAAGCCAGTCGGGTTCATCCAACAGCAATTCAAGTGATGGATGAAATTGGAATTGATATTAGCAATCAAACCTCTGATCCTTTAAGTAATTTCCAAGCGGAAGATTATGATGCGGTGATTTCTCTGTGTGGTTGTGGTGTAAATTTACCGGAAGATTGGGTAATTCAAGAAGTTTTTGAAGATTGGCAATTAGATGATCCCGACGGACAACCGTTAGAAACCTTTCATCGAGTTAGAGATGAAATTAAAGTCCGAGTTCAAGCGTTAATTGATGCTTTAAGTTGAACAGTAGGGGTGGGTTTTCTAGGTTTGACTCACCCTTTACTGGTTTAAATATCGTTCGATTAACACAATCGCAACAATATCATCAATCGGACGGGGAGGAGTTCGCATTCCTTTAGGAATTAAACGAGTTAAGCCTTTAGGTGGATACAGTTGCCAATAGCGATCGCGCGCTTCTAAGGTAGAATATCGTTCATTAACTTGAATAATAGATAGAGATTTCGGCAAAATTTCAGTTAGTTTTTGTTTCCATAGTTTTGAAGTCGTTTGATCTCCCATAACTACCGTATCAATCGTAAATTGTTGACAAAGAGATTGAATTGTTGTAAGAACATCCGATGCTAAAATTACCTCATGATAATATAACTGGGAATCTTGACCCATCACAGCAATTCCACATTTTTCTCGACCGGGATCAAAACCTAAAATCATCTTATTTTTTGTCCTGTTGAATAGAATTTTGTTGAGAGGGAGAATTTTCTAAATTCTTCTGTTCTGGAATTGATGGATTTAGCAATTCATTCGTATTATTAAGGGGTTCCTGTTGTCGGGTACTAAAGATTACTTCTCCATTACGACGGGCTAATAAATCCAGTCGTAACGGCCCAATTGTATAGGCATTTTCGGCGGCAACCGCTTGAATTTCTAAGGGTTGATTATGCTCTTGCAATTGTTGAAAAAAACGAATTAATGTATCCATTCTATCATTCCCAATTTGCACTGTTCCATCAACAACCCCAACAAAACGCGCCCGAAAACTAGAAGCATCTAACAGTTGTTGCAGTTGTTTTCGTAATTGTTCATTAGATAAAGTTGAGGGATTAAAGGTTGTACCCGCAATAATTTCTCCTGTTGTAAATAATAAGCGATTAGGTTCAGCTTTTGTAAAAACAGCTACTTTTGTTTCACCCACTAAAAAATTTGCGGCGGAAATGATTTGTACCACATAATCCCGACCATCATCAATTTGATCCATTAACTCTTCAACTTCGGCTTTGGTAATTTGAATGACTTGGGCTTGATTGGCGTTGGTATTCCCTAATTGCACCGCCTCAATGGCCTTACCATTGGCTTTTTGTAAAAGGGTATTAATCGCTTGTAGAGCCGTTTTAGGATCATCAATATGTACTAATCCACTGGCTAAAACTTCTCCTCTTTCTAAGACAACACTACCTTCTCGTAAGAGTTGAAAATCTCGTTCAACCAGTTCAACTTGATGAGCTAAAACTTGTTTTTGCTTTTCTAATTTTTCCTGTTCTATCTCTAGTTCTTGAAGTCGAGATTCCCGTTTAGCAATAATTTTATCCTGTTCTGTAATCCGTTTTTCCTGTTGCTCAATTTCTTGATCTTGCTGTTTCATTTCTTGAGCGCGTTTAGCAATTTCTCGATCACGAGTTTGAATCTGAGCTTTAACTTGTTCTCGTTGTTGAATCAGATTTTGACGTTCCGTTCTCAGTTTGGAAATTTCTGCTTGTAAACTTTGTTTTTGTTGAAAGACCTGCTGAAGGCGATTTTCGGTTCGCGCCAATTCGTCTTCCATTGCCGTTTTTTCCGATTGAATTCCTTGCAATTGTTTTTGAAGTTCTCCCAACCGACTTTGAGTTTTTTGTAATTCTTTTGCTGTTTGCAATGCTTGTGATTGCGCTGTTTGTAGCGATTGATTAATCGCATTTAACTGATCCATTGCGGTTTTGAGTTCAACTCTGGCTTTGGCTAAATCCGTTTCTACTCGTTTTCTTTCATCTTCAGCACGAGTTAAATCTTTACGAGCGTCATTGAGTCGAGTTTGGATTTTATCAATTTGAAAAACACCCCGACGCAAAGGTTTACTCGAAGCAAATAAAATCCCTAATGTCAATGCGGAAAGGACACTGCCCGTTACAATGGTCACGACCATAGCAGTGTTGCGGGGGCGTAGATTGAATAAACTCAGCCTGGCCTTTCCAACTTTCGTTCCAAGGCGATCACTGACAGTGGCAATCACGCCTCCCAAAACTAAGATAGATATAACCAGGATAATTCCTGCGGTCATACCAAAAATTTAACACGGTAGTTTAAACGGATTCGACCTCTTTTAAGGGTAAGTTTTTCCTTTAACAATTAAACTGAATTTTCTTTCGTTGGGTGTGGAAATAGACGCCCCATTAACTAGGTGAACTGCTGACTCAAGGTAACGGGATTATGAACGGTGATCTTTTTCTTATGAATCGAGATCATGTTTTTTTGTCGCAAATCTCCTAATAAACGGGTAACAGTTACTCGCGTTGAACCAATGGCTTCTGCGATCGCTTGATGGGATAACTTTAGGTCAATCCGAATCCCATCTTTACCAGGGACACCAAAATCTCGACAAAGAATCAGAAGAAAGCTGACTAATCTTGATCCCATATCTCGATGGGCTAAGGTTTCAATCATCATCTCTGTCTGTAAAATCCGAGATGATAACCCTCGCAACATCACCATTGAAAGTTCGGGATCACTTTTGAGTGCTTTCTCAACTTGTTCAATGGGAACCGAGAGCAGTTCGACAGAGGTAAAGGCGACGGCATGGTAAAACCGATCTGACCGATGACCTGTAATTAAAGATAAAACACCAAATACACTATTTTCTCGAAGCAAAGCAACAGTAATCTCTTCTCCAGCTTCATAGACTCTGGACAGTTTTACCGCACCTTTGATCAGAACATAGACGCGCTCCGCCGGATCGCCGGGAAAGAAGATCGTCTTACCCCGTTCAAAGCTTTCCACGACAGGAGGGAATGCCCCTCCGCCGATGCTGCGGAACACTTCTGCTAACGGTCTATCATACGTCACGACCCGATCCCTTGCACTAACAATGCCCTAATTTATTCCGTATTTCAGTTTACGCTAATTGCATCATCGGTCAATTAAACAGACCAATGATTGTCCTCTGGTGTGCTTCACCCCTAGGGGGGATAGGCAAATCAATCCCTTTGAGAAGGATACCAATTGCATATAGAATAGTCTATTATGCTGAATTTGAACGGAAAAAACGCACTTGTTACTGGCATTGCCAACAATCGCTCAATTGCGTGGGGCATTGCCCAACAGCTTCATGAAGCTGGAGCTAATCTCGGAGTGACCTACCTTCCTGACGATAAAGGTCGTTTTGAAAAGAAGGTCAAAGAGTTGGTTGAACCCCTCAACCCTAGTTTGTTTTTGCCCTGTGATGTCCAGAACGATGCTCAAATTGAGGAGCTTTTTACGACTATCCGCGACCAGTGGGGGCGGATCGATATCCTCATTCATTGTCTGGCCTTTGCAGGAAAAGAGGAACTCTCAGGGGACTTTAGCAATGTATCCCGTGCTGGATTTACCCGCGCGTTAGATATTAGTGCTTACTCATTAGTACAACTGAGTGCTGCTGCTAAACCTTTAATGACACAGGGCGGTAGTATTGTCACCCTAACATATCTGGGCGGTGTGCGGGTGATTCCCAATTACAACGTCATGGGTATTGCTAAAGCAGCCTTGGAAATGAATGTCCGTTATTTGGCGGCGGAGTTAGGGCCATCGGGCATTCGGGTAAATGGCATTTCCGCAGGCCCAATTCGGACTTTAGCGTCTTCAGCCGTGGGTGGCATTTTAGAGATGATTCACCATGTTGAAGAAATTGCTCCCCTAAAACGGACTGTTACCCAAACCGAAGTCGGTAACGCTGCGGCTTTCCTCTGTAGTGATTTATCCAGTGGCATTACAGGCCAAATTCTGTATGTCGATTCGGGTTATTGCATCATGGGAATGTAATCAGTTATCAGTGATCAGTCATCAGTTATCAGTGTAGAGACCCGCAATGGCGCATCTGTTATAGTAGTCAGTTTAAGAGTTAAGCGTTAAAACTTCATCAACTGTCTACTGATGGACTACCGATTAACAAGTAGCTATTGACTACTAACTCTTGATAACTGATAACTGATAACTAATAACTGATAACTGATAACTAATAACTGATAACTGATAACTGATAACTGATAACTGATAACTGATTATGCAAATTAGTGATCGTCCTTCTATTAATACTTCTAATTCTAATTTAGATGTTCTCCCTAGAATCGCAACAGTACACCGAAAAACGGGGGAAACAGATGTTAATGTTACGGTTAATTTAGATGGAACTGGAGTCTGTAATGTGTCTACAGGGGTTCCGTTTTTAGATCATATGTTACATCAAATTTCGTCTCATGGGTTAATTGATTTAGACATTCAAGCGACTGGAGATATTGAAATTGATGATCATCATACGAATGAAGATGTCGGAATTACTCTCGGTTTAGCATTTGCTAAAGCATTAGGCGATCGTAAAGGGATTGTTCGGTTTGGTCATTTTATCGCCCCTTTAGATGAAGCCTTAGTTCAAGTTGCTTTAGATTTTTCAGGTCGTCCTCATCTGACTTATGGGTTAGAAATTCCTACCCAACGAGTCGGAACGTATGATACTCAATTAGTCCGAGAATTTTTTGTAGCTATTGTTAATAATAGTCAAATGACCTTACATTTACGTCAATTAGACGGAATTAATTCCCATCATATTATTGAAGCGGGTTTTAAAGCCTTTGCTAGAGCGTTAAGAATGGCGGTTGAAATTGATCCCCGTCGTGTGAATACCATTCCTAGTTCTAAAGGGGTTTTGTAAGTTTTTTAGTGGTTGGCGGTTCAGGAATTATGTTACCGTTAGACTATCCTGATTATGGAACAAGGGAATTAACCCCGATGAATTAGATTAAGGGTTAAGAGTAACGACAAAGGCATTAAAGATTTTTATTGCTCCCTGGTTCTAAGCTTGGGCTTCTAATCAATTAATTTCCCTAGCGAGTAGGGAGCTATTTTTAGTATTATATTGGCAATTGGCTTTCAATCGATTTTATATGGCTCATAAAATTTCTAGTACAGAACCAGATTGGGAACGGGAACAATTAAAACAATGGTGGTCTCCTAGTCGTCAACTACTAAAATCAATACGTCAATATCAAAAGTGGAAATCCTATGGGGGGTTATTGGGTGACTTATTCTGTGCGTGGAATGTGCTTAATCACCGATTTTGGAGTTGTGTAACTGGAGCGGATATTCCTTTAAACTGCCAAATTCAGGGGGGGTTACTTATGATTCACCCCAATGGAATTGTGATTGATCCTAGTGCAACAATTGGGCCTAATTGTTTGATTTTGCAACAAGTAACTATTGTGAGAAACGTAAAAATTGGAGGTCATGTTGATATTGGAGCCGGTGCGAAAATTATACGGTCTGTTACTATTGGAGATCATGCTAAAATAGGAGCCAATGCAGTCGTTGTTTGTGATATTCCCCCTGGTGCTACTGCTGTGGGAATACCTGCTAAAGTGATTGAAAAATCTCAATACTGAAGAACAAAGTTTGTTAAATTCATTAAAAGATTAAAAATCATTAAGGATTACATCATGTATATTTTTAGCCGTGCAATTGTAGTTTGAAACTTTGTGACCATCTCAATTAATTTCCTCGGCAAGTGGGGAGTTATTGTAGTATGATATTGGCAATTGGCTTGCAATCGATTTTATATGGTTAATCAAATTTCTAGTACAGAACCCGATTGGGAACGGGAAAAATTACAACAATGGTGGTCTCCTAGTCGTCAACTCCTGAAATCAATACGTCAATATCAAAAGTGGAAATCCTATGGTGGGTTACTAGGTGACTTATTCTGTGGGTGGAATGTGCTTAATTACCGATTTTGGAGTTGCGTAACTGGAGCGGATATTCCTTTAAACTGCCAAATTCAGGGGGGCTTACTTATGTTTCATCCCAATGGAATTGTGGTTGATGCTAGTGCAACAATTGGGCCTAATTGTTCGATTTTGCAAGAAGTAACTATTGTGGGCAACGTAAAAATGGGAGGTCATGTTGAGATTGGAGCTGGTGCGAAAATTATACGGCCTGTTACTATTGGGGATCATGCCAGAATAGGAGCTAATGCAGTCGTTGTTTGTGATATTCCCCCTGGTGCTACTGCTATGGGAATACCTGCTAAAGTGATTGAAAAACCTCAATCACTAGAAAATATAACTTAAGCTGTTACGCATTTAAACTGAATAACCGAGCGAGAGAGGACGCCTGCACCACAAGGGTTTTACGATTTTCCAATCACCCATTTAGGTGCTTAACAGCTTAATTAATTTAAGCTTTAGGGTCATCAGTAGCTTAATTTTTAACTTTTGGGAATTAACCCGAATGAATTAGATTAATGCAATTAAGAGTTAAAACTAGCTAAAATTAAGGTTAAATCATCATCGGTTCGTTCGGTTACGCGAGGCGATCGCAAAAATTTAATTAATTGTTCTTTGGCATCGATTTCATCTGTGATACTTTCGACAAATTTAAACAAAGGAGAAAAGAAAGGATGATGAGGTTTTCCTTCAGGCATTTTTAACGCTAACATTTGTAACCCATCGGAAAAAGTTGCTAAATATTTAGGTTGTCCTCCCCAGAGGTTAATTTGTGCTGTTTCAATAGCATTGGGAGCAATTAAAAATACTGTTTCATTCAAATACTCTCCACTGGTGGGAATCGTTAATTCCTGAATATTTCCGGCTTTATCTTCCACAACAATCGCTCCATCTCCTACTTGAGCAACGGCGACTAATTTCGGTGTTGCTATACCTATAATTAAAGTAGTAGCTAACTCTCTAACTTCGATTTCTTGGCTAATAGATTCAGCTTCTAGCGCAGTTTTAGCAACAGTTAAGGCATTTTTTAAATAATCTTGCCAAGGGATATCCTTAGTATTATTATCCTCAGAATTAATCTGTTTTTCTAGGGTTTCTAATGCTGTTTTTACAGCAATATTTGCCCCCAAATCTGCTAATTTTGCCGAACCCGCCCCATCTGCAACCGCCAGAATTATCAAATCTGGGGATAACTGTTTAAAACCGTGAGCATCTTGACAAGGGAGATCCTGTTTTTCATGACTGGTTCCTGTCACTGATGCCGATATAATTTGCCAATTACAAACCTGATTCATTATCACTGATTAACGTATTTAAACACTCACATTTTCTATTATTAAACTGTTCCCCATCCCGGCGGGGGTAAAGCGACTTGTTCATCAACTTTAGAATGAGAAACCGTTTGCATACTTGTTGATAACCAAATAAACATTTCTCGAAAGTCTAACCCCTTCAATTTTAACGGAGTTCTCTGAACAATTTGAGCCAACCGATCTAAATTTGCCCCTTCTACGCCAACGGCAAAAAATGCCACCTGTTTTTTCAATTCTTCCTCTTGAATGCGTCTGGCGGCTTGTTCTGTCACCCGGTCAGTTTCTCCTTGAGGTTCACCATCGGTAATCATAAACACCCAAGGACGATAATAGGTAATCCCATTATTGCGATATTCTGATTTTCTAGCTGCAATTAAATCTAACGCTTGACTAATAGCAGTCCCCATAAAGGTTTGACCTTGGGCAGTTAAGACCGGAGGTTCAAACTGATCAGCCGTGACGAAATCCTGTACAATTTTAACTTGATTATCAAAGGAAATAATTGCCACTTCCACTCGTTTTTTAGCGAGTTCATCTCTAATTAAATCATTTCTAAAGGTCATCAGCCCATCGTTTAAGGCGTCAATGGGAACCCCTTGCATCGATGCGGAGGTATCCAACAACAGCACACAAGGACAGCGAGGTTCTGGATTTTCTGCAAATTCAACGGCTTCTTCTAGTCTCATGATTGTGATCTTCTCAAGTTCCAATTACTAGGATACTATCTCTTGTTCCTTTATTGATAGTTTCAATAGCTAGAAATCTAGCTATGATTTATTTCCAATCTTCCCAAGATTGATTAAAAATTGACATTCCGGGGAATAAAATCGGATTATTATTGCTTTCTAATAATCGTTGTAACTCCTCTAATAAAGGTTCCCGATAAGGTAAATTATCCACTAATTGATAGGGAAAAACTTGTTTTTCTAAGCTAAATGCGGCGGTAGTTCCCGCCGCCGCACCTACTGACCATTCAAAGGAATGAACCCGATAAGCCGCCGCCGCAATATGACTGGTGGCGATACTTTTTCCTGCTACTAATAGATTATCAATTTTTTGAGGAATCATGGCTCTTAACGGAATTTGAAACGGATAAGCTTGTCCTTGTCCTCGACGTTCTCCCTCTCGTTCTGTATTCCCTGGAGTTTCCGGGGGACTTTGGGTTAAACAGGGATGAAAATCTATTGCATAATGACCAATTCCAACGGTATCCGCATAAATTGTAGCCCTAGAACGGGGTTGAATATCAGCAATGGTTTCTTGTCCTGAAAGTACAGGTAAACTATCTAACCCCCCTAAGTTTAACCACAGTAAACGATATTCTTCCGGGGTTAAATTATCACTATACCAATCTTGACGAAAATTATTTCGAGAAATATCAATTTCTGATACCATAAATCCATTTTTATAACCGTAGGAAGGACGACCGATAATTCGTCTCCCTTCTCGCATATAGGGATATTTGGATAAGCCATGAACGGTTCCCATCGGAGAATTTAAGCCGAATAAATATCGATAATTGGGATGTTTTTCTTTAACGCCTTCACCGAGTTGCGAGTCTGTGGTTCCTTCAACTAACCAATAGAAAAACCCTAAAGCATTTTCTTCACCTTTGCGTAAGGTTTCTGTTCTTAACCCCCCCTTCCATCCTCCGGGTTCGAGTTGACCTGTTGCTTCTAATTGGGATTGTGTTAAGATTAAATTATCCACCGATGTTCCCGGTCGATAATCATTGCCCCATGTCCAATTTTGCATTGAAATATCCCCTGGATAAATCGGCCATTCACGGGGATTCGTAGAGCGTTTTTTATTCGGTTTCATACTATGAATTCGCCGATAAGTATAGACTAAATTAAAATTGGCTAATCGGGGCAATTCATAACTATAATAAGGAGCATATTGCTCATAGAATGACGGTTTTTCATGAATTTGGGGGTCGGCGGTTGCTTCCATTGCAAAGGTATAGGTAAACCCTTGGGTACAATAGGGATCTGCGGTTAAACTTGATGCAGTGGGTTCTTGAGGAGAACGGGGATCAATTCCGAGTTGATGAGGAATATTCGTTAAACCAATAATTTCCCCGGTTTCTGTCGCTTCAATAATATACCAATCTGCTCCTTGATCAGCTTTTATTTTAGGGATAAATCGAATAATAGTTTTATTAAAGCGTTGAGAATTTTTATAATTATAAGCATCATCAATTATTTGAGATAAGGGTTCTGTATTTAAGGGCGGTGTTCCGGGTAAAGGTTGATGTTGAATAGCGATCGCTTCGGTAATTTTGTTATTAATAATAGTCAGATCTTTAATCACTGTGGAAGGAAACCAATGTAATCTTCCTTTTCCTTTTTTTTCAGCTTTTTTCAGCATTTTTAGTAATATTTCATTCCCCGCTTCCGGCATAAAACAGGCTTCACTGACCCAACAAGCGCCGGGGTTCAATATTCCATATTTATTTTTAATTCCCTCTCGTAATTCTAAATACCCTCTAGGATATAATAAAAGAGATCGTTGGGTTGGTCGTTCATCTAATGCAGAGGTTCCTTGGGCGGAAATTTGACCCCCTACCCAGTCGGTAATTTCCGTTAAACAAACGGTTTTTCCGGCGAGTAATCCTTCATAAGCAGCAGCACTTCCCGCCAGTCCTCCCCCAACAATTAACAAATCACATTCTACTTTTTGATCAAGGCGAGGAGGGGTTGTTAATGCGAAAGATAAACGGGGATAAAACGAAATTAAACTAATGATTAAAGTAATGATAAATTTGTGAGGCATGGGAGTTATATGTAATCTATTTTTTATAGATATTCAATAAACCTTAAGGTTTTCAGCATTAAATGAACTGGGTTGTTAGAGCTTATTTCAAAAATTATAAACTTTGATAGAGACCGGGTGCGTCTAACCTTGAGAAGATAAAATTTTTATTTTTAACAGAATTGCAATTCAGATCGATACAATAGAAAATAGCACTCTGAACTGGGCTAAAATCCCCGTGTATTTTCCGCGTTAAATGCTCTGTTCCTCACCCTAATTATGATTGAACTCCTTGCGGTGCTATCGGCATCGGCGGCGGCAGGATTAAGAATCGCTTTACCCTTGCTGGTCATTGGCTTACTGCAAAATGATTTATGGTCGCGTGTACCCTTTCTGTCTCGATTTTCACCACAGGTTGTTATCGGGGTTCTCGTCAGTTGGTCATTATTTGAAATTTTTGCATCTAAAAAACTACTGGGACAGCGTATTTTACAAATAATACAATTACTATTTAGCCCCTTTGTGGGTGCTATCATGGGTTTAGCGATCGCAGAAGCCACTCATGTTGAACCTCGCTTATTGTGGATTATTGCAATTGTTAGCGGTCTACTGGCTCTGGTTTTACAATTAGTTCAAACTGGATTATTTTATCGTTTACGAGGTTTACCCGTCTGGGTGATTTTAGGGCAAGATATTCTTTGTGTTTTCCTGGTGATTTTTGCCTTTGATGCGCCTCAACAGGGAGGGTTAATTGCCTTATTATTATTGTGGCTTGCCATTCGGATTTCTAAAGAATGGTATCGCTGGTATAAAAAACAAGGTCAACTCGGAGAACGTAACCCCCGACGTTATAAACGGGAACCGGACTGAGAAGGGGAGAAGGGGAACGGGGGGACGGAGGAGAAATCATTAACTGCTTATGGCTGATGTTTGACCCGCACTCCGCACTCCGCACTCCACACTCCGCACTCCGCACTCCTACAGCAACCCTACGAAATGTAACGGGCCTTGTCCGGTAATGATTTCTAATAAAATTGCCATCATTCCTAACATGGCTAACCGACCATTCCAAACTTCAGCCGTTGTTGTCAGCCCCCATTCCCAACGTTCTTGAGGATACATCTTCGTTTGTTTTCCAGGATGTGCCACATCAGAGAACTTAATATTAGGAGCATCTAACGCTTCTATTACCATTTCTGCTAAATCATTAATAAATACAGGATGGGTATTTAAGGCAGGAACTCGATGGAATTTTTCAATTCCAGATTCTTCCGCCAGTTCTCGATATTCCATATCAATTTCTTCTAATGTTTCGATATGCTCAGAGACAAAACTAATGGGAACTACCACTAATTCTTTAACCCCTTGTTCTGCTAATTCAGGAATAGCTTCTTCGGTATAAGGTTTCAACCATTCCACCGGGCCAACACGACTTTGATAAGCTAAAACATGGGGGTTAGGACGATTTAACGTCTGCATAATTGCCGCCGTACACCCTTCAATTTCATCTCGGTAGGGGTCTCCAGCTTCTTCAACATAACTCACGGGAACACCATGAGCACTAAAGAAAATCGGAACTTGTTCAGGATTTTCGCAATGGGCAATTTCTTGAGCAATTAATTCCACCATTGCTTGTAAATAACCGGGGCGGTTATACCAGGACGGAATCACTGTATAATCAATTTTTTGTAAACTGGGATCTTGTTGCCAAAGTTTTTCTAAAACTCGAAAACTGGAACCACTGGTACTAATTGAAAATTGCGGATATAAAGGTAAAATAACTAATTGTTCGATTTGATCACGTTTAATTTTAGCTACCGCTTCTTCGGTAAAGGGGTTCCAATAGCGCATCCCCACATACACCCGAATATCCTGACCTTTCTCTTGTAAAGACCCTTGTAACGCCAGAGCTTGTTCTTCGGTAATCCGTCGCAGGGGAGAACCGCCCCCAATGGCTTTATAATTTTCTTGGGATTTCTTATAGCGTATGGTGGAAATCATCCAAGCCAGAGGTTTCTGCATCCAAGCAAAGGGCAAACGGATAATTTCTGGGTCTGAAAATAGATTATACAAAAAGGGGCGAACATCTTGCAGTTGCTCTGGCCCGCCCAGATTTAGCAGTAAGACTCCGACTCGTCCCATAGCGGTCACAGGTTTCCTATCCTAAGATTTATTAACTATTTTAATAATATATTGTCCTTGTGGGTTAAGTCGATCTTTTCACTTATAAAAATTTTTCTCAATATGGCAACCATCCTCAGAAGCTTAAGTTACCGTTATCAATGGCTGTATGATACAATTTCCCGACTCGCTGCCTTGAGTGTTGGAGGGGAGAGTCGGTTTCGGGAGTTAGCACTAACGGGGTTGACGCTCAACCCCCAAACCCAGGTTTTGGACTTATGTTGTGGAAGTGGACAAGCAACATCGGTGTTAGTCAAGTATTCTCAGAATGTGACGGGGTTGGATGCGTCTCCCCTCTCTCTCAAACGTGCCCAAAATAATGTTCCTCAAGCGCAATATGTAGAAGCGTTTGCAGAAAATATGCCCTTTGCAGATAACAGCTTTGATGTCGTTCACACCAGCGCTGCGTTACATGAGATGAACCCTGAACAATTGCAACAAATTCTCAATGAAGTTTATCGCGTTCTCAAACCGGGGGGGACTTTTACCCTCGTTGACTTCCATCCTCCGACAAATCCCCTGTTCTGGCCGGGGGTAGCGTTATTTCTCTGGTTATTTGAAACGGAAACGGCTTGGCAACTGTTAAAAACAGATGTACCTCAATTACTATCACAAATTGGCTTTACTGTCAATCCCCCTCAACTTTATGCGGGAGGAAGTTTACAAGTAATTCAGGGTGTTAAACCTTGAGCCTTTCTATCTGTTTTTGGAATAGAAAATATCGGTCTAGGTTCCCGAATTAAGCTTTTTCTAAAGGTGCCATTGTTAACCCTTCTCGACTTAATTGTTGATGATAGAGTTCAGCTTGTTCTTGGGGGCCGACCCATACCGTTGCTTGACCGTCATAATGAACTTGATTCGTTAATTCCCAAGCGAGATCACTGGTCATCCCCGGAATATATTTCATCAAACAATTAGCAACGTGCTGAAACGTATTAAAATCATCATTTAACACAATAACCTTATAATTCGGATAGGGTTGATTAACGGTTTGGCTGGCGCGAGTTGGTGCAACAGTAGGGGAACTGGTCATCCCTTGAATTGAAGCTAAAATCTTTTTACTCATATCAATCACCCTCATTTCAATCTCAATACACATTAAAGAATAATTTTTTATCCTCATTCACCCCAACCCTGTCAGTTTTGGGTCGTGATGAAAGTTATTATACCTTAACTGGGGGATTGCCGTTGTCAATTTTATCAGGAGAAGATGTTTTACCCGGATTCTTATTAGATTTAACCTTAATTTTGTCAACCCGTAGTAAGCCCTTCAGGGCTATATAAACCTGGTTTCTTAAATAGTTTATTTCCTAACCAAAAGATAACTATAGAAACCCCGTTTCTGTTTACCGACTTTGGGTAATCTCCCTGAACTTACGGTTAACGCTGTCATTAGTTCGTAGTGAGTCCTTTAGGACTCTCAGAAAGCCCTTCAGGGCTTACTACGTTTTAGTGGTCAACGGTTAAAAATCCTTAATCTACTTTGGGCGGTATGATCGTAGAGGATAGAAAAGTTTTGTCTAAGCCAGAAAGTGAAATTTTGGGAAGCGGCATTATGAAGTCAGTCACAAAAATCTCACTCGCAGAGTTTCTTTCTCAACCCAATATTGAGGCTTCTCCCGCATGGGAATTAATTAATGACCAACCGAGTCAAAAACCAATGCCAACGCTGTTTCATTCACGGTTACAACGCAATCTCGTTAATTATATTAATCAGCATACCAATCAGTTTGAGGCGGTGCAAGAATTACGTTGTCTAGTTCCTCCCTACTCACCTGTACCCGATATTGCTATTATTAATTGCGATCGCCTTGCTGATGAAGATGGGCCATTTAACGGATCTCCAGATTGGTTAATTGAAATTCGCTCACCAGATCAAAATACTTTAGACTTACAAAAGAAGATTCTGCATTGTTTGAGTAACGAAACACAATTAGCTTGGTTAATTGATATTTCTCGTCAACAAGTTTGGGTGTGGTGGGGTGATGAATTACCCTTAGTTTGTTCAGGTTTAGATATTTTGCCAACTTTGGGTGAGCTTCCTGAACTTACAGTTAACGCTGTGATGGGGATGACTCAGCGATAGTATTTTCCCTAAATCTATTCGTAATTAGAGATTTGATAAGTTAAAATAGAATAGGAAAATCCGGGTATAATTTTATGGATATTAGAACAATTAATTTACCCATTCCTTTAGAATTAACATTAGATTTAACAGAAGATCAATTTTATGAATTATGCCAGAAAAATCAAGACTTAAAATTTGAACGAAACCGCTCAGGAGTGCTAAAGATTATGTCACCAACGGGGGGAGAAACCAGCCATCGTAACTTTAATATTGCGGTGGAACTAGGCATCTGGAACAAACAAACTAAACTCGGTATCGCTTTTGATTCTTCTGGAGGGTTTAAACTTCCCAATGGTGCAGATCGTTCTCCTGATGTATCATGGATTAGAAGCGATCGCTGGTTCAGTTTAACACCGCAACAACGGGAAAAATTTGTGCCTTTATGCCCTGATTTTGTGGTAGAATTACGTCCATCTAGCGATTCTCTTAAATCCCTACAAGATAAAATGAATGAATATCGAGAGAATGGTGCAAAATTAGGATGGTTAATTGATCCGAAACATAAACGAGTTGAAATTTATCGTCCTCAACAAGAAGTCGAAATATTAGAAAATCCCACGACCTTATCAGGAGAAGATATTTTACCCGGATTCTTATTAGATTTAACCTTAATTTGGTAAACCCGTAGTAAGCCCTTCAGGGCTATAGAAATCGGGTTTCTGTAATAGTTTATTTCCTAACCACAAGATAACTATAGCAATCCTAAATGATTTTCTATGTATAAGTATACTGATGAATTTTGGGAAAATCAAATTTATGTTCTTTGGTAAAGAACTCAAACAAAAATTTGATAATCTTAAACGACTTGCATAAATACCAATACTTCCTCAAAAAGTTTTTCGCTTGTAACCAAATATCTTCAACCGGATTTTGTTGCGGAGCATTAGGAGCAAATAAAATACAAGTAATTAAAAAATCATCAGGTTCTTTATCCCCATTTATTAATGATTTAGGACTGCTATATATATAGTAACTCCGCTCAAGAGGTCAAACAAATCTATAGGGAAAATCAAATAGCATTTAAACTTTCAATATATAATTCAATTGCTTCTGTAATATTATCAATGGCTTCTTCAAAGGAATCTCCTTGAGAATGACAACCTTTGAGAATAGGACAAAAAGCATGATAACCGACCTCGGGTTCTTTTTGCAGAATAACGGTATAATTGTAAACTTGTTTATTATTGTTATCCATAGGTTTTTAACGGATTAGTAATCTACCGAGTTTTACCTCAATATCATTTCATAATAACTTACAGTTCTCTCCTGTAAATCCCCGGTTTCTGAATCCGATTTACCTCAAGGGAAGAAAAGACTCACGGCTTGAGCAATAACTTAGAAACAAAAGTAACGATAGTTTAAGCGATCGCAATTATTTTTAGTTTTGTTAGGGATTATTAATAATTCACTCCAACCCCGACAATAAAGGAGATAGACGCGATCGCGCTTAATGATTTTCCCAATCATCCCCGTTCCACTTCCTTAAAGTTTTCCTTAAGATATACCATTAGAACTCTGTCTAATTGGAGAATAGAGCATAATTTAGGTCATTCCCTCCTTGAACAACGCATTCGTCACCCTGACAAACGGTTCATTCCTATCCCTCTGGTCATAGATAACGTTAAATTAATTGCAATGAATACTCAAGCATTCCCCGAAAAACAAGGTCTCTACGATCCTCAATTTGAGCACGACGCCTGTGGGGTCGGGTTCATCGTCCATCAGAAGGGGCAAAAATCCCATGATATTGTTGAAAATGCCTTAACCATATTACTCAACCTCGACCATCGCGGCGCCTGTGGCTGTGAAGTCAATACGGGGGATGGCGCTGGAATTTTAATGCAAGTTCCCCATAAATTCCTTAAAAAAGTGGCGGCGGCGGAGAATATTAATTTACCCGAACCCGGACAATATGGGGTGGGGATGATTTATAGTTCCCCTGACCCCCAACAGCGCCAAAAAGGTCGGGAGATTTTAGAAAAAATTGTTACCGAAGAAGGTCAAACTGTTCTCGGTTGGCGGGATGTCCCTACAGATCATTCCAGTTTAGGAAATACCGCCCAGTCCAGTGAACCCTTTATGCAGCAGGTGTTTATTGGTCGTAACCCTAATATTAGCGATGATCTGGTGTTTGAACGCAAACTCTATGTGATTCGTAAATTATCTCATACCGAAATTCGCGTTCCTGGTGCTGATCCTTATTGGTATATTTCCAGTCTGTCCTGTCGGACAATGGTGTATAAAGGGATGTTGATGCCTGTGCAGGTGGGACAATATTACCCGGAACTGCATGATCCTGATATGGAGAGTGCGTTGGCGTTGGTTCACTCTCGCTTCAGTACCAATACCTTCCCCAGTTGGGAACGTTCTCACCCCTATCGTTATATTGCCCATAACGGCGAAATTAATACCCTCCGAGGCAATATTAACTGGATGACCGCCCGCCAGTCGATGTTTGAGTCCGAACTGTTTGGCGATGATCTCAAGAAAATTCAACCCGTCATTAACGTTAACGGAAGTGACTCGACAATTTTTGATAATGCTTTAGAATTGTTAGTCTTAGCAGGGCGATCGCTTCCCCATGCGGTGATGATGATGATCCCCGAACCTTGGACAGCCCACGAGTCCATGAGTGAGGAGAAAAAAGCCTTTTATGAATACCATTCCTGCTTAATGGAACCTTGGGATGGCCCCGCTTCTATTGCGTTTACCGATGGGACAATGATGGGGGCTGTCCTCGACCGCAACGGGTTACGACCTTCCCGCTATTATGTAACAAAGGATGATCTGGTAATTATGGCATCGGAAGCCGGAGTTCTCCCCATCGAACCGGAACGAGTCGCCTATAAAGGTCGTTTGCAACCGGGGCGGATGTTCCTGGTGGATATGGAACAAGGGCGGATCATTGCCGATGAGGAAATTAAGTCTAAAATTGCCACAGAACAACCTTATCGGGAATGGTTGAACCAGCATTTAGTCACCCTGGAGAATTTACAAGACCCCGTAGAGACGAGCCTCGCAGACCCCGTAGAGACGCGCCATGGCGCGTCTCTACAGGAGACTTTGGTGCAGCTACAAACCGCCTTTGGCTATACCTTTGAAGACTTGCGGCTGTTGTTAACCCCAATGGCGCGGGATGGGGTTGAGGCGGTGGGTTCGATGGGAACCGATACCCCCTTAGCAGTGTTATCCGACCGCCCGAAACTGTTGTATGAGTATTTCCAACAACTGTTTGCTCAGGTTACAAACCCCCCCATTGACTCCATTCGGGAAGAAATTATTACCTCGGCGGAAACTACCATCGGGGCGGAACGCAACTTATTAAAACCCGAACCCCAAAGCTGTCATCTGATCAAACTCAAAACCCCCATTCTCAGTAATGCCGAATTAGCAAAACTGAAAGCGGTTAACGAAGATGGATTTCACGGGATTACCCTGCCAATTCTGTTTAACCCCAAAGATGGGGTAAATGGTTTAGAAGCAGCCATGAAGGAGATTTTTGAGCAGGCTGATAAGGCAATTGAGGACGGGGTGAACCTCTTGATTTTGAGCGATCGCGGTGTTGATGCCAATCATGCTCCCATTCCCGCTTTATTGGCGGTATCTGGTTTACATCATCATCTGATTCGTCAAGGAACTCGCACCCGCGTTGGTATTATTTTAGAATCCGGTGAACCACGAGAAGTCCATCATTTTGCCGTTTTAATCGGGTATGGTTGCTGTGCCATTAATCCTTATATGGCGTTTGAAAGTATCCACGATATGATCTCTCAAGGATTATTAGTCGGGGTAGACTATAAAACCGCCTGTAAGAATTACGTTAAAGCAGCAACAAAAGGCGTCATTAAAGTCGCTTCAAAAATTGGAATTTCCACCCTACAAAGTTATCGGGGAGCCCAAATTTTTGAAGCCATTGGGTTAAATCAATCGGTGATTGATCGATACTTTAGTTGGACGGCTTCTCGCATTCAAGGCGCTGATTTAGAAGTAATAGCAAAAGAAGCTATTTTACGTCATACCAATGCCTTTCCTGACCGTCCGGGTGATCAAACTCCAACCCTGGATGTGGGGGGAGAATATCAATGGCGTAAAGACGGAGAAGCCCATTTACTCAGTCCAGAAGCGATTCATTCTCTACAAAAAGCGGTGAAGGTGGGGGATTATGAATTGTTCAAAAAATATGCTCAGTTGGTGAATGAACAAAACCAGAAATATTTCACTTTGCGGGGTTTATTACAATTCAAAGATCGTCAACCCATTCCTATCGAAGAAGTTGAACCCATTGAAGCCATTATGAAACGCTTTAAAACTGGGGCGATGAGTTATGGTTCAATTTCTAAAGAAGCTCATGAAACCTTAGCGATCGCGATGAACCGCATTGGTGGTAAGTCTAACACAGGAGAAGGCGGCGAAGACCCAGAACGCTATACCTGGACAAACGAACAAGGGGACTCGAAAAATAGCGCCATTAAGCAAGTCGCCTCCGGTCGGTTTGGGGTCACGAGTTTGTACCTGTCCCAAGCTAAGGAAATCCAAATCAAAATGGCACAGGGGGCTAAACCCGGAGAAGGGGGACAACTCCCCGGACGTAAGGTTTATCCGTCTATTGCTAAAGTTCGTCACTCAACGCCGGGGGTGGGTTTAATTTCGCCTCCGCCTCACCACGATATCTATTCGATTGAGGACTTAGCCGAATTAATCCACGACCTGAAAAACTCCAACCGTAAAGCTCGGATTAGTGTGAAATTAGTCTCAGAAGTCGGAGTGGGAACCATTGCCGCTGGGGTTGCTAAAGCCCATGCAGACGTGGTTCTGATTTCCGGGTTTGATGGCGGGACGGGTGCATCTCCCCAAACCTCAATTAAACACGCCGGACTGCCTTGGGAGTTGGGGTTAGCGGAAACCCATCAAACCCTGGTGTTGAATAATTTGCGATCGCGCATTGCCGTCGAAACCGATGGTCAGATGAAGACCGGACGGGATGTGGTAATTGCTGCGTTGTTAGGGGCTGAAGAGTTTGGCTTCTCAACCGCACCGTTAGTCACCTTGGGTTGTATTATGATGCGGGTGTGCCACTTGAATACCTGTCCAGCCGGAATTGCCACCCAAAACCCCAAACTGCGGGAAAGCTTCACCGGAGAACCGGAACACACCGTTAACTTTATGAAGTTCATCGCCCAGGAAGTGCGGGAACTGATGGCGGAGTTAGGTTTCCGCAGCTTAACTGAAATGGTGGGACGCACGGATGTATTAGAACCCAAAAAAGCCGTTGACCATTGGAAAGCCAAAGGCATTGACCTCTCAAAAATCCTGTATCAACCGGAAGTTGGGGAAGATATCGGCCGTTATTGTCAAATTCCTCAAGATCACGGGTTAGATAAATCGTTGGATATTACGGTGTTACTGGATTTGTGTAAACCTGCCATTGAGAAAGGGGAGAAAGTCAGTGCTACCTTACCGATTAAAAATATTAACCGGGCGGTAGGAACGATTTTAGGCAATGAAATTACCAAAAACCATTGGCAGGGTTTACCGGAAGATACGGTGCATCTCCATTTCCAAGGCAGTGCAGGTCAAAGCTTCGGGGCGTTTGTTCCCAAGGGGGTAACGTTAGAATTAGAAGGGGATGCTAACGATTATGTCGGCAAGGGGTTAAGCGGAGGTAAAATTATTATTTATCCCCCTTCTCAATCCACATTTATCCCCGAAGAAAATATTATTATCGGGAATGTAGCCTTATATGGGGCGACGGGGGGAGAAGTCTATATCCGAGGGTTAGCGGGTGAACGTTTCGGCGTGCGTAACTCTGGCGTGAGTGCGGTTGTGGAAGGCGTGGGTGATCACGGTTGTGAATATATGACCGGAGGTAAGGTCGTTGTTCTCGGTACTACTGGACGTAACTTTGCGGCGGGAATGAGTGGCGGAATTGCTTATATCTTGGATGAAACGGGGGATTTTGCCACTCGTTGTAATCCGTCAATGGCGGATTTAGAAAAGTTGGAAGACCCAGAAGAAATTAATCAGGTTTACCAATTAATTGCTAAACACGCCGAGTATACCAAGAGTCAAAAAGCGCTGAAAATTTTGGCTCATTGGACGGAAATGATTCCGACGTTTGTTAAAGTGATTCCACGAGATTATAAGCGGGTTTTAGAAGCCTTAAAAGAAGCTGAACAATCCGGTTTAACAGGGGATGAAGCGTTAACAGCAGCGTTTGAAGCCAATTCCCGTGATGTGGCGCGGGTTGGCGGAAGTTAAAACTCTGGGGGCTCAGAAACCGGGTTTCTTAAGTTATCTTTCGGTTGAGAAACGAAGTTATGACAGAAATCCGGTTTCTCGGTGTTCTGTCGATACTCTTGTGGGGGCTCAGAAACCGGGTTTCTTAACCTATCTCTCGGTTGAGCAACAAAGATTATGACAGAAACCCGGTTTCTCGAACTCTCGGTGGGGACTCAGAAACCGGGTTTCTCAATCAATCTCTCGGTTGAGGAACAAAAGTTATTGCAGAAACCCGGTTTCTCAGAGTCAGAGGTCACACTACCCGCCAAATCTTAATCGTGTTGTAATCACCACAACACACAAGAGTCTGCCCATCCGGGCTGATGGTGAGGGACTTAACCTCATCAGAATACTCAGAATGCCCAGTCAGGGTGCCAAGTTCCTGCCCCGTACTCAAATCCCAAATCATAATCTCGTCATCACCACCACTCACAAGGGTCTGCCCATCCGGGCTGATGGCGAGGGACAGAACCCACATCAAATCCACAGTGAGGGTACGAAGTTCTACGCCCGTACTCAACTGCCAAATCTTAATCGTGTTGTCATTACCACCACCCATAAAACTCACAACAGTATGACTACTCGCAAGAATTTGCCCATCCGGGCTGATGGCGAGGGACAGAACCGAGCCATCCCCTTCCAGGGTACGAAGTTTTTCGCCCGTACTTAACTGCCAAACCGTAATCGTGTTGTCATCACTGCCACTCACAACAGTCTGCCCATCTGGGCTGATGGCGAGGGAATTAATCAAGCGATCCCCTTCCATGGTGTGGAGTTCCTGCCCCGTACTCAACTGCCAAATCTTAATTTTATTGATTGTATTGTAATCATTGCCCATCACAACAGTATAAGACTCCCAATTGAAATAACCGCTCCTCACAACAGTATGACTGCTACTGACAAGAATTTGCCCATCCGGGCTGATGGCTAGAGAATTAATCAAGCCATCCCCTTCCAGGGTGCGAAGTTCCTGCCCCGTACTCAACTGCCAAATCTTAATCGTGTTGTCACTACTGCCACTCACAACAGTCTGCCCATCCGGGCTAATGGCGACGGAATTAACCGAGTCAGAATGCCCAGTCAGGGTGCGAAGTTCTTCGCCCGTACTCAACTGCCAAATCTTAATCGTGTTGTCATCACTACCACTGACAAGAATTTGCCCATCCGGGCTAATGGCGAGGGACTTAACCCAGCCAGAATGCCCAAGGGTGCAAGCAACTGAGGCATTTTCTAGCTTGCGTTTGCGCTCAATTTCTAGTTGACGTTGACGTTCGGTTTCCTGACGTTTGCGTTCCGCTTCTCGTTGTCGCTGACGTTCGACTTCTTGTTGGCGTTTGCGTTCAATTTCCAGTTGTTGCTGACCTTCGGCTTCCAGTTGTCGCTGATGTTCGGCTTCTTGTTGACGTTTATATTCCGCTTCTTTGCGCTGCATCTCCTCCGAAATCATTTTTTGGTGTTGACTTTCCCCAATAGCAGCCAAACACCCATTCAGCTTTTCCACATATTCTTTATCCCACACAGTCAAAGCTGATGTAACAGCTTCTAATAAGTCTAAAAAACTCAGTTTTTGTTTTTCAACAGAAGAAACCTGATTTCTCAACATCAGCCAAACTTGTATCGAATACTCAATCTGTTTTCTTGCCCAAGATTGATCGGGTAAATGACTCAAACTCAGCGCTAAATCTAAATATAAATCGGGAATCAGATGCGGGCGATCGCATCCCGCTAACTGATAAAGACTTTGATAACTAGAAACAATCTCACCCACCAACATTTGCTTCAAACTTTCACTCGGCACCTTTTCCAATAAACTCGGCAACAGTTCGGGCAATTTCGGACGCACATCAGCATGGGAGAAATGATAGCGATCCGCCAGCAAACCCACTAAAATACAATGGCAAATTCCTAAAAACTGCGCCAGTTCTTGAATATACTTTTCTTCCTTAACGTTATATTTGTAATCTCGATCTCCCGTGAAGCCAAACTCCCGATCTTCCTCCTCCTCTTCTAAAATTAATAAATTCAGTTCATCATCCCCACCCCGTCGCTGAATCTCATCTAAACTTCTGCCTTTATCTAACAAAATCATTCGGTATTCTCGCCATTTTTCAGCATATTGACGGGCGATGGGATATAACACTTCTTTCCAAGGAATCGTTAGAACTTTTTCATAATGGGGGACGGTTTCTAACATATCCCAACCTGCTAAATAAATTCGCAGCAAATCCCCATCAATTTTAGATTCTAAAACGAGAGTCGGAATGGATTTGAGAACATGATGCAGAACATCCACTGCACTTTTGCCATGAGATGATTTGCTTTCCCAATCTGCCCCTTGATATCTGATCGGTCTGTCCTGACTGGTGAGAGGATAATGTTTGCAAAATTCTTGCACTTCATCGGTTAAGCGGGATTCAATCCGACTAAAACCTTGGGCAGCATTGGGGAATTTTTCAAACTCTAATGCAGGGGGTGATATAATGACTAATAAAGGAATATTTCGATAATTATCTTGATAGCTTTTATAAGCTTTTAAGATCACACTAGCGGGGGTTTTTAGCGGGAAAGTGTCTCGAATTTCTTTATCATCAGCAAGTTCTATTGCATTTAACAATTGAACACGAGATAAAATCAGTTGAGTTTCCCGACGGTATTCTTCTAAACGTTGTTCATGTTGTAAGCGTCTTGCTAACTGTTCGGCTTCAAAATCTTGTCGTTTTTGCAATCGCGCATTTTCGCAAAACTGCCGATAGTCTTCAAGTTCTCGATTAAATTTTTGTCGCACTCCTTCTAAAGCCGCTTGAAATTCTTGCCCCCTCGTTTGCATCGCAATTTGAGCATCGATTCTTACTGCTTCTAAAGACGCTTGAAATTCTTGTTGACGTTCTTGTAAGTTCAATTGAGAAGCACTTCTGAAGATTTCTATATTTTTTTGAAATTCTTGGCGATTTTCTTCTAAATAAATTTGACTGTTAATTTGATCAATTACATTTTGTCTTTGCGTCCTCGCAATCATTGTTTGTACAAAAAAACCTTGACTTGCTGTTATCATTCCTTGTGCAAAATCCCAAACCATTTTAATTCCTCCTGGGGTTTTCAGAAACCGGGTTTCTTCCAGAAACCCGGTTTCTTGGGTTTTTAGTTAACTTTTAGTTTGTCCTCGTTCCAATGCTCTGCATTGGAATGCTGTTTTGAGGCTCCGCCTCCTGTTAGAATAGGAGGCAGAGCCTCCGTGATCTGATTTCAAGGTAGAACCTTGAAACTAGAAATCAGAAAAGCGATCGCAGAAACTCAGTTTCTATTATGTTAACTTTTGGTACAGGTATTAAAAACTAATGTAGCTGCCGCCCAACGCGCTGTATCTCCGGTAGCAAATAGCTTTCCTGAAGGAGTATAAGCACTTCCTGAAGGGGTGACATAACCAATTTTATTTCCATCAGCATCATATACATTCAAATCCGCCCCCAAACGTCCAATATATTCACCGCTACGATAAAATTTATGTCCATCAACCGTTCCCGCTTTTCCCCATCCTGAACAATGCCACCAAACCGTATTTCCACTAAAATCAATGGATTTATTATCACTAGGTGTAATCGCTCCAGAATCGGTATAATTTAACGTTTGGGGCTGATGTTCTAAGGAATAAGCCGAGGCATTTTCTGGGTGATAGGCAAATGATAAATGTTCTTGAGAATAATGTTCTGTTGGATGAGATAAAGCGGTTAACTCCAAATTTTGATTAGTTTGATGAAAGGGATCTGTTATTGTATTATGGGAATGATGGAACGGATCGGAAAGCGGATGAATTGAGGGATCTGTTAAATGATGATTCTCTCCAGAATGAGTTAAAGGATGTTGTTCAATTCCTGTGTGATGAAATCCTGAATTAAAAGGATTAGAATGATCAGAAAAATGATGTTGATTTTCAATACCCGAATGGTGTAAACTCTGATTAGGATCAGTGTGTAATCCCTGACTGATAGAATCAGGGTGTTGTAAAAAGTTTTGAGAATCAGCAGATTGAGAGTGACTATGGGGATGTAACTCTATTCCCAAAGATTGGATTAAATGATCAAGTTGGGAATCGCCACTCAACGAGGAATTGTTGAGTCACAAAAGTTATGGCAGAAACCCGGTTTCTCGATACTCGGTGGGGGTTCAGAAACCGGGTTTCTTAACCTATCTCTCGGTTGAGTCACAAAAGTTATGGCAGAAACCCGGTTTCTCGGTTTTTGATTTCAGCTAAGATAAATTCAATATTTGCTTAACTTCATCTAAAGAAAAAATAGCGATCGCTCTTGACCAAACTCAAAACCGAATCGGTTATACTGGGATTTATGTTTTAATTTGTACCCAAGAAATAGGTAGGATAAAAATTATGACAACAACGATTCAAGTTGATATTTCCTTTGATTCATTAATTACAGCAATTAAATCCTTAGATTTATCCCAAAAACGTCAGCTTTTAGAAATTTTAGAAGATCAAATTTTTGAAGCAGAAGAAGAACTAGAAGAAGACCCCAAAATTATTGCTGAAATTGAAGAGGCGCGTCAAGCTTATCAAAGACGAGACTATCAAACCATTCAAGATTACATTGCAACTCACCCTGAAAAAACAACATGAGTTATACGGTTATCATTCCTAAACTTGTTCAGAAACAGTTAGATAATTTACCCGAAGATATCCGTCAACGAATTACTGCAAAAATTTTGTCTCTTACAATAGAACCTCGTCCAATAGGAGTTAAAAAGCTCAAAGGCTTTGATAATGAATACCGGGTTAGAGTTGGTGACTATCGAGTTCGTTATGAGGTTAATGATAAAATACTAACTGTGTTAGTTCTTCACTGTAAACATCGGAGGAATATTTATCGAGAGTAGAGTTTGTTATCATTGTTAGTCATCATTTTCTGTTCGTCCCTCACTAACTTTGGAACGGTTATACAATTAATGGAAATATACTCTCTACCAAAAGATATAAATTAATCATTAATTTAATTTAATATTGTTTATGCCTTTTGATTGACGTAAATTAAAGTGAATTCTTCCTATGCTGAATCAAAAGGTGGGCTAGGAAAATTTTATGGAAGAAATAACTTCAACTCCAAAATATGATCATCCTCCCTCAGAAGAAAATCCCAGTGATTTAGAACGATGGGGATCTTTAATTGGGGGAGGTGCGTTAGTATTAATGGGGCTTCAACAACACTCCTTAAAAGGCGTTCTCATGGCGATTGCAGGGGGTGGTTTAATGTATCAGGCTACTCAAAATAAAAGCACCCTTCATCAAGCTCAAGAAGCGTTAGGCTTAAATAAAAGCCAAAATATTCGAGTAGAAAAAACGGTTACGATTAATCGTTCTGTGGACGAACTTTATGAATTTTGGCGTAATTTTTACAATTTGCCAAGATTTATGAAACATATCAAATCTATCATTGTTTATGATGAGCATCGTTCCCATTGGGTGGCAACAGCGCCGTTAGGAACAACCGTTGAATGGGATGCAGAAATTATTAAAGATGAACCCAATCATTTAATTGCTTGGTCTTCTGTAGAAAATGCAGAGATTGGAAATTCAGGGTTTGTTCGGTTTCAACCTGCACCCGCACACCGAGGAACAGAAGTTAAAGTTGTGATTGAATATAATCCTCCCGGTGGTGGGGTTACAACTACTTTAGCTAAACTGTTTGGAGAAGAACCAGAACAACAAATTGGGGATGATCTTAACCGATTTAAACAGTTAATGGAAGCTGGAGAAATTGCAAGAAATACTGATCAATAAACACTTGACATTAACAATTAAATCATGGAGAATTTAAGATGAAAGCAGTTTGTTGGCATAGTTCAAATGATGTTCGGGTTGACAATGTTCCTGACCCGAAAATTTTAAATCCCCGCGATGCCATTCTGAAAATTACATCGACTGCCATTTGTGGTTCCGATTTACATCTTTATGATGGCTATATTCCAACGATGAAATCGGGGGATATTCTCGGCCATGAATTTATGGGGGAAGTGGTGGAACTCGGCTCCGAAGTCAAAAATTTAAAAATTGGCGATCGCGTCGTCGTTCCCTTTACGATTTCTTGTGGTCATTGTTTCTTTTGTAATCGAGATTTATGGTCACTGTGCGATAATTCCAACCCCAATAAATGGATGGCTGAAAAATTTTATGGTCATTCTCCCTCTGGGTTATTTGGCTATTCTCATTTGATGGGGGGATACGCCGGAGGACAAGCAGAATATGTTCGGGTTCCCTTTGCGGATGTCGGGCCAATGAAAGTTCCCGATGGTTTAACTGATGAGCAAGTGCTATTTTTAACTGATATTTTCCCAACGGGTTACATGGCGGCGGAAAACTGCAATATTCAACCGGGGGATATCATCGCTATTTGGGGATGTGGCCCGGTGGGTCAATTTACCATCCGCAGCGCCTTTATGTTGGGTGCAGAACGGGTCATCGCCATTGACCGTTTTCCTGAACGCTTGCAGATGGCGAAAGATGCAGGTGCAGAGATTATAAATTATGAAGAAGTTGATCCGGGGGAAGCGCTGAAAGAGATGACGGGAGGACGGGGGCCAGATGCCTGTATTGATGCGGTGGGGATGGAAGCCCACGGAACCGATGCTATGGCCCTGTATGATACGGTGAAACAGGCCGTCCGCTTGGAAACCGATCGACCCTTTGTGCTGCGACAAGCAATTGTAGCCTGTCGGAAGGGGGGTACGGTGTCCGTTCCGGGGGTTTATGGGGGATTTATTGATAAGATGCCAATGGGGGCAATTGTTAATAAAGGATTAACATTGCGATCGGGTCAAACCCATGTTCATAAATATTTACATCCCCTCTTAGAACGCATTCAAAACGGAGAAATTGATCCTTCCTTTGTGATCACTCATAAACTGCCTTTAGAAGATGCTCCCAAGGCTTATAAAATTTTCCGGGATAAGCAAGAAAACTGTATTAAGGTGGTTTTGAAACCTTAATTAAATCCACCCTAGCTATCAGGGTTGTTTCCTGATCTAACAGCCCTGTAGCTTACTCTTCTGCTCCCCATTTATCAAATAAATCGTTGAGTAAAAGTTCTTCAATCCAAGTTTTACTAACAACCGTTAAAGGTAACGCCAGAACTAAGCCGAGAACCCCGAAAAATGTTGCGAAAAAGATTTGAGCCGTTAAGGTAATTGCAGGTAACAAATCAACTTGTTTTTGCATAACAAGGGGACTAAACCAATAGCTTTCTAAGTTTTGAATAATCACATATAATATAATCACTACCAGAGCTTTCCAAGGCGCATCTAATAAAGCAACAGCAACCGGAAAAATCACACTCGCTGTTGGCCCAATATTGGGAACAAAATTAAACATTCCGGCTAACAAAGCATGGGCAAAAACAAAGGGAATTCCTAAAATCAGCAGACCGACACCACTCAAAAACGCAACAAAAGCAGAGGTAATCACAATACCCCCCATCCATTGTAATAGAGTCGTTTCACATTTTGATAAAATGAAATCTGCCCGATGGCGATAAAAAGAAGGAAATAAACGCACGAATCCCTGACGATAAGACTGGGGATCTGCTAATAGCATCAAAGCAAAGATTAAGACCAATAAAAACTGTAAAAAATTTGCAATGGAGTTAGAAAAAAACGCAAAGAAATTACCCAATAATTTTTGAGCTAAAGGCCCAAATTGTTGCGCCAGTTGGGTAACATTGGGAAGTTCAATATCCAGTTTAGGCAACCAAGTGGGGGGATTTTCAATTAGTTGGTTCACCCAAATTCGCAACTTATCATAGCCGATAGGAACCAATTTGATTAATTCTTGAAACTGGTCTAAAAACGGCGGCAAAACCAGACTAATTAACACAACACCCATGAACACAATTAAGGCGAGGGATAAGAGAACCGCCACCCCCCGTTTCAGGCCAAACCGTTGTATCCGACGCACTAAACTATTAATGGCAATCGAGAAGACAACAGAAGTAAACAGAAGCAGCAAAATTTGTCGAAACTGCCACAGAATAATAAGGGCAATGATTAAACAAAGGAACCCGATCCAATCTGTCAGTTTCAAGACATTAACTCCTATTTGACGCTTGTTAAAATCCCTATTTACACAGGTTTAGCCTAATATCCACAACTTGAAAATCAAGATGGCTTTCATAGAACGGCTGAGGTTTAAGATCAAAAGTGAGAAATGCAGATGATAGTCAATATGCTACAGCCTCAACTTTTGAATTGGGAATGTCGTGATACTCGATCCATCCATACTGATTCCGTCAGAGTCGTTGCCATAAGTTGCGATGGCAAATTTCTTGCCAGTCGAAGTGATGATACCACATTGCAACTTTACAATCTGGAAACCTCTTCCACCCCTAAGATCCTGGCTGATCACTTAGAACGAGAATATCCCGGCTATGGGTTAGTATTCAGTCCAAATTCTCCCATACTGGCCGTTGAATGTGACAAAAATATTCAACTTTGGGATGTGATCACCGGTCAACATCGGGTTTTAGACTTGGGGTTATCGGTTCCGATCTGTTCTTTAGCGTTTAGTCCTAATGGTAAACTTCTGGCTGCTGGAAGTTTTGATGGCATCATTGGGTTTTGGGATTTAACCCGTGATCAAATCCTTCCGGCGTTCAAAGCTCATTCTTTTCCGATTTGGTCATTGGCCTTTAGTCCTGATAGTTTGTTTTTGGCTAGTGGAAGTGGAGATGGAACAGTGGGATTATGGAGTTTAAATGGCCAGCATTCTAATGCTCTTTTGGTGGGTCATTCCTTTCCCGTTTGGTCAGTGGTTTTTAGTCCAGATGGTTTGACTCTTGCTACTGGTAGTGAAGATCACACGATTAAACTCTGGTGGCTGGAAATTGGTCAGGAATTAGCAACTCTGATCGGTCATTCCGGTGCGGTGAAATCCCTCGCTTTTTCTCCAGAAGGCAAAACTTTAGTGAGCGGAAGTCAGGATAAAACGTTGAGGCTATGGCAAATTAGCCCAGATTTACAGGTGGGAACTTTGTTAAGCTCCATTCACACCCTCACAGGTCATGAAGGTTCTGTTGAGACGGTTGCTTACAGCCCTTCTGAACGTTTGATTGTTAGTGGTAGTACCGATGGAACTATTAAACTGTGGCGGACAGTTGATTAAATCTATTAATCAAAATCTCTCAGGTGTCAGGGTGTGACTTGTTAAGGTAATCGTGAACAACAAAAAACGCCCCCCTTTCGGAGAGCGTTTTTTGTATGATTTCGGTTAAAAATTAACCATTGATAGAAGGAGCAACCAGAGCAACGGGAGCAGATTCACCCGAAGCTAAGTCTAAGGGGAAGTTGTGAGCGTTACGCTCGTGCATCACTTCCATACCTAAGTTAGCGCGGTTTAACACATCAGCCCAAGTATTGATCACGCGACCCGTAGAGTCGATGATGGACTGGTTGAAGTTGAATCCGTTCAGGTTGAAAGCCATTGTGGATACACCTAATGCGGTGAACCAAATGCCGACCACAGGCCAAGCGCCTAAGAAGAAGTGTAAGCTACGGCTGTTGTTGAAGCTGGCATATTGGAAGATTAAACGTCCAAAGTAACCATGGGCTGCAACGATGTTGTAGGTTTCTTCTTCTTGACCGAATTTGTAACCGTAGTTTTGGGATTCGGTTTCGGTGGTTTCACGCACCAGAGAAGAAGTAACCAGAGAACCGTGCATGGCGGAGAATAAGCTTCCACCGAACACCCCGGCAACTCCTAACATATGGAAGGGGTGCATCAGGATGTTATGCTCGGCTTGGAACACTAACATGAAGTTGAAGGTTCCAGAGATACCTAAAGGCATCCCGTCAGAGAATGAACCTTGACCGATGGGATAGATCAGGAATACGGCGGCTGCTGCTGCAACAGGTGCAGAGTAGGCGACGCAGATCCAAGGACGCATCCCTAAACGGTAGGATAATTCCCACTCCCGACCCATGTAGCATAAGATGCCGATGAAGAAGTGGAAAATCACTAACTGGTAAGGGCCACCGTTGTACAGCCATTCATCTAATGAAGCTGCTTCCCAGATGGGATAGAAGTGTAAGCCGATGGCGTTAGAGGAAGGAACAACTGCACCAGAGATGATGTTGTTTCCGTATAACAGTGAACCAGCGACGGGTTCACGGATACCATCGATGTCCACTGGAGGAGCAGCGATGAAGGCGATGATGTAGCAGATGGTGGCGGTTAATAACGTCGGGATCATCAGAACACCGAACCAACCGACATAAATCCGGTTGTTGGTGGATGTGACCCAGTTACAGAACCGATCCCAGATTGAGGCACTTTCGCGCTGTTGAATCGTGGTTGTCATGTTAAGTATGATTGCGATTAAGTTTTCGAGGTACGTTTTGTATGTATGTACTTTACTTTAGGGCTTTTGTAACGGTTTGTAAAGTCTTTTCACTTAGTATTTAGTGATGAATGCTATAAGCTGGGCTAATGAATAACAGTGAGGTTATAGGTATATATCGGCAGCGTTGTGCGATTCGTCTGGTTGAAATTGTGATTGACATTAATACTTAGATGGGTGTAAGTCTGCTTTTCATCCCATGAAGTAGGGTAGAGGTTTTTGAAGAAGTGCGATCTCTCTGGGATTAGTATTTTCTGGTTTCTAAGTTCTACCTAGAAATAATATTCGGGTGGCAGAGCCACCTAAAATCAGAGGCTATGCCTCTGATCAGACATTTAATTATACCTGCCTACTTAACACCCAAGACCGAATCAAATCATTCACTTGTTCAGGAACTTCATCATGGGGACAATGACCCGCCTGGAGAAAATATTCCTGTAATTGGGGATAATATTGATGAAACTTGTGGCTACGTTCTCGACAGTTCATCCAGGGATCACCTTCTCCCCAAATTAACAATAGAGGACAGCTTAACTGATGTAACAATACATCCACTTTTTCCCCTTGAGGACTTTTGAACACCGATGCAAACACCTGCGCCGCACCGGGATCACAGGAGGGACGATAAATTTCTTCTACTAATTGATCGGTAACCGCATTGGGATCAAGATAAACTTTCAATAGGGTTTTGCGAATTATAGAACGGCGTCTTGTCCATTGGAAAATTAAAAAACTCACCCAATCTTGACGAAATAGCGATCGCATCGTTTGAGAAACCACTTTTTTCCATAGAGGGGGTTCAGGACGGGGATCAGTTTCCGTAAAAGGCCCCGCACTGTTGAGTAAAATAACACCTTTGGCCGTTGATGGACATTGGGAGGCAACACAAAGGGACGCATACCCCCCTAGGGAATTTCCGGCTAAAATTACAGGCTGACCGATCACCTCTGTAATAAAGTCCTGAAGCTGATCTCGCCACAGTTGACCACTATATTCGACCTGGGGTTTTCCAGACCGACCAAACCCTAATAAATCAATGGCCCAGACTTCAAAATCCGATTGTAACCCTTGTATATTTTTACGCCAGTGATCCGTAGATGCCCCAAACCCATGAACCAGAAGCAGGGAGGGACATTGGGGGTGGCGTTCACCCACACGCACATAGTAAATCAATTGATCCCGCCATTGCCAATATTGTCCGGGGATCACGTCAGAGGGGAGTGTTGGGGTTGTGATCATGTTGCTTTATCAAGAAATATTAAGTTACATTAATAATATTAACAAAAACCAGAGAAGCAGAATTGACTCTTTAGTCTTCTGTATCAATAGCTACTAATTTTTATTCCTTAGATAAACACAGAAGAGTTATTTTGTCATTCTCATCAACACTGCAATCTAAGTCCTCTCTTGGCTTGTTTTCTTCAAAATCCTTTGATTTCTCTAGGGTTGAGCTTGTTTGTAATTCATTTATAATACAAAAATATACACTATTTTTCAAAATTAATTGTGTTTTTTCTTATTCTTTTGGTAATCTAATGAATGAACGGGTACTCACGCTCACCCACTCAGATTAAATTCCATAGCAGGAGAGAATTTACAACTATGCAGGGTGTGAGGTTTATCCACCACGTTGCCAGGGAGTTTTCCGTGTGATTGCTTTAACATCGCGTCCGGTTAAACGAAACTGGGTCACTATTAGCTTTGCTTCTACCTTGTATCTCTGTCCAATCTTGGACTTGCTTCTGGCTGACATTCCAGACCTGTTGCAAGCCGAAATTCGCCTGGGACTACAAGAAGCACTTGTGAATGCTGCCAAGCATGGCAACAAGCTAGACCCCAGTAAAACAGTCGTCGTCCGCTTTAGTCTAATTCAAGATCATTGCTGGTGGATTATATCAGATCAGGGTTGTGGTTTTAAACCGCCTTGTAAATGTCAATTACAGGACGAGGTTGATTATAAACCCGAAATCCAAGATTCTGATTTACCCCATGACGAACACGAATGTGGACGAGGGTTGTATATTCTTTATCAAATTTTTGATCGTGTGCAATGGAATCGAACGGGAACCGAACTCACGTTATGCAAGAAAATGGTAACACCTTACCTTATGAACAACAGGATTGGTAATCGTTTTTAGACCTTAAAATCAGTCACAAAAACCTTGTTCATAGCAAGTTTAGATCTCACCTTGATTTTAATTGTCTTTGTGTTTTTATGCCGAATCTTAGAGGAAGTTGGTGAGGCTTACGACCGTTTTTTGGAAGTTGTTCCATGGGTGGGACAAGGAGGGGCTGTAATCCTTCGTTCTAGCCAGCCAACCGCTTGATTTAACCGAGGGATCACTTCTTGTGGCTGATTTTTGAGTAAAAAGACTAAGGCGGCGGCTAAATGTTCCCCAGCGCGAGCATTGCAATTTGACTTGAGGCGGTGCCAGTCTCGTTCGGGGATGGCTAATCGTTCTGCCAAAGCTTGAGCGAGTTCTAATGTGCTATACTCGCTGAGACTAGCTGTGCGGGGACTCATCTGATGGTCTGAAAGGTCGGGAGTTTTGGAGTGGAGGTTAGTCATAAGGATAATTTTAATGGCGGGGTGAATTCGGTCTTGTATTATTATGCCAAGTCAATCATCATCTCAACCACCCTCACCGAATAATTTGACTGAGGATGGGAATCAAGACATTGAACAGGGCTTAGCAGAGGTTGAACAATCTCTGATAGATCTTAAAGCACGATTAACCCAAATTCAACAAGATCAACAACGTCAACTTGAATTGAAGAACCGCATTGATGAAGTGATTCCTCAAATTCGTCAAACCAAGTCGCAACAATTGAAAGACGAATTAAAACAGTTAAAAACCCAGTTAGAAACTTTAGAATTTAATTTAGAAAGTCGTTTGGTCACTTGGGGAAGTTTCAAGGAACCTTTTTGGCAAGCCGTTCGTTTTGGGGGGTTAGGAATTGTGATCGGTTGGATCTTAAAATCTTGTTCAGGGGGATAGCGAGCGCTGTAATTTCTATAATGGGGAGTAGGGTGATTGGCTCATTTTATTCGGAGGGTAGAGTTAGATTGAGTGAAAGTTGAGTAACTCAGTTAGTAGAGCGATTCACTTTTAATGAACAGGGAGTTGGTAAAAGCACGATCAGCTAACGCTTTGCTCCTTAATAAATTTGAAAGCTGCTTATCGGACTTGAACCGACGACCTGTTCATTACGAGTGAACCGCTCTACCAACTGAGCTAAAGCAGCACTGAATTGATATCAGCACAATATTGAATCTTAGCAAAAGTTCATCTCAAATGTCAACTTTTTTCAGGACAACTGGAAAGACAATGGCAGCCACTCTCTCTCCAAAGCCGAAATTACAGGTTATCGGGAAGGGAACCACTGGTAGCACCCGAATACACGATACCGCGCTCCATATCTAAGGTCAAAATAACCCCATCTCGAATCATGCGAGTAGCATTCTTCACCCCCACAATCACAGGAACCCCTAACCGTAAACCAATGATCGCCGCATGGCTGGTTAAACTATCCGCTTCTGTAACCACACCCACCGCCTTTCGCATCGCATCCACAAAATCAGCACTGGTTTGGGGTGTGACTAAAATGTCTCCCACATTAAAATCGCCCAATTCTCCGGCACTGCGGGCAACCCGCGCTCGTCCGGTTACACAACCTTGACCAACGGCGGTTCCTTTCCCTAAAGCAGCCGTGACCACTTCCACCTTAATTAAATCCGTAGATCCCGCTACCCCTTGTAAGGTTCCAGCCGTTGTCACGACTAAATCCCCATCCGCAAGCAGGTTTTTTTCTCTAGCCACCGTCACTGCCGCTTGGAAGGTTTGGTCAGCCGAAGGTAAATCTAAAACTAATAGCGGTTTCACCCCCCAGACTAAACTTAACTGTCGGGCGACTTCCACATGAGGGGTAATCGCTAAAATCTGGGTTTGGGGTCGAAATTTAGAGACGTTACGCGCTGTAGACCCGGTTTTAGTTAAGGTCATAATAGCTGCGGCATTTAACTGATGGGAAATTTGCCCCACCGCCTGACTAATAGCATTAGGAATAGAACGTCCGGTATCTTCGACTTTAGAAATATTGCGAGTCACGCCATCTTGTTCAATTCGCGCCGCAATTCGTGCCATGGTCGCCACTGCTTCTACAGGATATTTGCCAACAGCTGTTTCATTAGAAAGCATCACCGCATCAGTACCATCCAAAATCGCATTCGCCACATCGGAAATTTCCGCACGGGTGGGTCGAGGATTATTCACCATGCTATCTAACATCTGAGTAGCAGTAATCACCGGAATTCCCATGCGGTTAGCGGTGAGAATTAACCGTTTTTGTAATATCGGCACATCTTCAGCCGGAAGTTCTACTCCTAAATCTCCTCGTGCTACCATGACGCCATTACACAAAGCCAGAATTTCTTCCATTTGTTCAATGGCTTCATGTTTTTCAATTTTGGCAATCACCGGAACATCTTTTCCGGCGCTGGCGATTAATTCTTTAATTTCTAAAACATCCTGGGGATTTCTAACGAAACTTAAAGCGACCCAATCAACTCCTTGATCTAAACCAAACATTAAGTCTTTTCGGTCTTTTTCTGTCAACGCTTTAATCGACAGATAAACCCCTGGAAAATTCACCCCTTTACTATTAGAAAGGGTTCCACCAACGACCACACGACAATATAAGCGTCCCTTTGCTGGTTCAACTTTCTCCACGAACATCTCAACTTTACCGTCATCGAGGAGAATAATTGCCCCTTCTGGAACTTCATCGGCTAAAGGTTGATAAGTTACGGAGGAGATTTCCTGAGTTCCGACGACATCCTCGCTGGTGAGAATAAACAAATCATCTCGGTTGAGAACAATTGAACCCTTCTCAAATTTACCCAATCGAATTTTAGGCCCTTGCAGGTCTTGTAAAATTCCGACGGGTTGATTGAGTTCAAAGGCCGTTTGCCGGATCATGCGAATACTGCGTTGATGATCCTCATGGGTATTATGGGAAAAATTCAACCGTAGAGTCGTTGCACCCGCTTCAATCAACGCGCGCAGAACTTCAGGCTTCTGTGTAGCAGGGCCAATTGTAGCGACTATTTTGGTTCGGTGCAGTAGATTTTGCGGTTGCATGACTCAATAAACTTCTAGGGAATTATTTGTAGAGACATTCTCTGGAATATCTCTACAAAGCATAAAGAAAATTTAACCATGTCAGGGACACATAACGATAAAGAATTCAGAATTGGGTGTTTGGGAGGTAATTACGAATTACGAATTACGAATTACGAATGGGTTTTGGGTTTTATTGCCTACTTTGGAAAATAACGGGGATTTAACCGTGTTCCAGTGCCACCATCGTTGGGGTCGAGGAATTGACGCAGGGGGATTCCTTGACGATTTCGAGAACCGCCTAAGACTCCTCGAATGATGTCTCCGGTGCTTTTTTCATCGACGAGGGTATAAATGCCTTGGGTGTTTTGACCACTATCCGCAATAACCAAGTTTTGGAAAATGCGATCGCGCACAAATAAGGGATCTTCCCCAGGAGGAACCGTTAACACAATCCGACATTGAGGAACATCTTCGGTTGTGGCGCACAATGTATTATAACCGTTTTCAATCGCTGTACTCAGTTCAGATAACCCATCGGGACGATAGGACTCTAAACGGCGACTAATTTCGGAGCAACGGCGTTCGGGTGTCCATCCTCCTCCCATATTACTGGGAACGGCCCAAGCATAGCCTTGATTGGGTTGACTCACCGGATAATACATGACGGTATATTGACCGCCAATGACTTCACATCTAAATCGCGCCNTAAGCCTAATTTTTTTAACCTAACCCCTAGTTCTAAATCTTCCCAACCATATTGTTTAAATTGACAATCAAATAATCCCGCTTCCTGTAGTTCTGAGGATGTTTTTGATCACAAAGCAGCCGAAGGTTTCATTTATGTTTGGGGTTTAACGACTCGCGTTTGGTCGAAAAAAATGAGAGGTTAAATTCATCAGAGGGTGAGTCCTTGCTCACCCTACGAACCAATCAAGAAATGCGGACAAAAGGACTTGAACCTTCACACCATTACGGTACTAGAACCTAAATCTAGCGCGTCTACCAATTCCGCCATGTCCGCGTTTTTTGTGCCAATTGGTATTATAGCAGAAAATTATCGAATTTGACATTAAGACAGAGAAATCATGCGATCGCAAATACCCTCAACGGCTTGTAGCAATTGGGAGTTATCCCAACCGAGAGCCAAATGAGCCGCAATAGCAGCCCCCCCGGCTCCGACCCCTTCCTTCACATACCCTTGTTCGTAGGCTTGGAGTTGAGGATAACGGGAACCCCAAAAATTCAGTTGGGTGGCTAACAGGGGAACCCTTCCCACCGCTTCCGCTAACCCAACCGTATCTCCCGTTTCATCCTCCGCCACCCAACGAGTTGTTCCCACCACAATTTGCGATCGCTCCCATCCCAGGTCTAAAGCCATGGCGATCGCCTCCACTAAACCATATACAGCTAACATTTGGGTTCCCCCCGCCAGTAATACCCCAACCCTACGACTGGCAGAAATCGCCATTCCCGCCACCACAATTTGCATCGGATCACCCACCGCCGCTACCAACTTTAAGGGATCAATACCCTGAAATCCCGTCTGTGATAAGGGCCAAAACCCCGCTTGCTCTAAACCTGTTGTGGCGATCGCTAATTTTTGCTGATGATTACATTGGGGATGGCTACTATTGACTTTTCCCATAGCCGGAAAGCCCAACCCTAGCAATATCGCTAAAGCGGTTGTGGTTCCCCCCACAACACACTCCGATAAAATCACATAACTATTTTCAGCTTGTTTTGCTAATCGTTCTCCCCAGATTAATCCTTGCTCTAACAGATGTTTGACCGTTTCTAAGGTCATCGCAGCACCCGATGTTAAACACTGGGCCCGAACGCCCCCTAAATTCACAGTGGGAACCGAAGGGGAAACCGATAATCCCCCATTAAACACATATAAAGGACAGTCCAACGCTTCCAGAACAGCACGAGAGATTAAGACCGGAGAGGCTCCCTTCTCTAAGGGAGGTAAGGGATAATGAGCTTGGGGTTGGGGGCCATTGTAGAGAAACTCCGCATCCGCCACGGCTGTATATTGTCGAGTCTCTGGGGTGGCTCCAGCAGCAGAAATGCCTGGAATTAAAGCGGTGGCGGTAAATCCCAATACACAAGCAAATACAGGGGAACAACCTTGATAGCGGTCTAACCAATGATTTCCTAGGTCAAACTCAGTATAAACGCGAACGGTCATAAAAATAGGGTGGGAGGTTGACACTCCCCAGCCTAAAGGCGTGGGGATTCTTGGTTCAAGGAGATTACTTGCTTAGACAGAATTACTTCTGAGAAAGTAGAGGTATTCTCTCCCCAAGCGTTTATTGGGTCTAGCCCAAAAGTTCCTGTATGCCCTACAGTACCTAACCCTTTCTTAAGGATATTGATAGCGGCGTTTTCATCGCGATCTAAAACACATCCACACTTGCATTGATGGGTTCTAGTTGATAGAGATTTTTGGACAGTTTCACCACAGTTTGAACAGTGTTGACTTGTATAGTTCGGTGGGACAGCAATCGTGATCTTGCCGAATTTAACCCCAAAATACTCTATCCATTCTCGAAACTGATACCATGCCGCATCATTTATCGATTTAGCTAGACAATGATTCTTGACTAAGTTCTTAACTCTTAAATCTTCGTAAGCTATCACATCGTTAGAGTGAGCTACGCACCTTGCTAACTTTACAGCAAAGTCTTTACGTTGCCTACTTACTTTAAGATGAGCCTTAGCTAATCTTGCCCGTGCCCTTTGACGATTTTTACTACCTTTTTTCTTTTTAGATAATCGTCTTTGAAGTCGTTTTAATCGTTTCTCCGATTTTCTCAAGAATTTAGGATTTTCAACTTGGTGACCCTCATGGTCTGTATAGAAGGACGTTAAACCTATATCTAAACCAATACATTTACCTGATGGTTTAACATCTTCTTTAACGTCACAAGAAAGCACAAACTGACAATAATAACCGTCGGCTCTACGAACTAATCTAACCCGTTTAATGTCAGACTGTTTAAAGTATCCTAAATCCCAAGTCCCTTTTAGTTTAAGTGTTCCAATCTCCTTTTTATCGCTAAAATGAATAGTTTTTGGATCAATAAGTTTCCATCCCGTTGTTTTATACTCAACAGAGCGGGAAAATTTTTTAAACTGAGGATAGCCTTTCTTTCCGATTACCTTCTTTTTGCAGTTATCAAAGAAACGGGAGATAGAAGACCACGCCCTTTCAGCTGATGCTTGCCTGGCTTGGGAATTTAATTCACCAGCCAATTTAAAGTCGTGGGCTAAAACCCGACAATAAGCCGACAGATCATACTTATTTACACCTCTGTTTTCCATCCAATACCTTAAGCATTTATTGCGGATGAATTGAGCGGTGCGAATAGCCTCATCTATGGCTTGATATTGTTTTGTCTTAGCCTCAACTTTAAATTCTAAAACAAACATTTACGCTCTAGCCCAACGGATAAACCTATCCTAGCACACTAAATATTAAATTGGCAATACATATTTTAAAGCCGCCCTCCGCTACGCTAAAGGGCGGGGCTTTAAACCCAAATTTTCGGTAAAAAATCACTTTTGGCAGAAGCTATTTAACGATGCAGTATGGTATCAGTTGAGATGATCATTAGAGGAATTGGGAGTGAAGTACGTTCCTGATAACCATTGCTGTACTACCACAATACACCGTATAAAAGGAAGAGAGAGTGTGTTCTCTCAACAGTCACTTATCCACAACCAAAACGATGTCCAACCAAGCGTCTGAGCGTCTTAAACAAAATGCTGAAAGAATTATGCAACTGTGGGAGAAGCGGGTTCGTGATGAAGTCAGTGCATCAACACATCAAGATTCTCTTGTCTTGCAAGATTCCCTACCTCTGTACTTAAACCAACTAATAGAGGCACTCTCAGACAGAATGGTCAGGACATTTACCCAAATCACAGACAACCAGGTAGAAAGCACTCGGATTGGCAAGCAACATGGGCATGAACGGGCAGGGTATGCTGACTATTCTATGAGTCACCTCATTTTGGAGTATCACATCCTCCGTCAAGTCATCTTTCAAGTTTTAGAAGAAGAAGCCCCTTTAGGAGTAGAAGATCGAGACATTATTATCGGTTCTATTGAGCAAGCCGTTAATGACGCTGCGACTCAATTCTCCGAAACGTTGCGAGATATTCAAGAGCTCTTTATGGTGACGCTCACCCACGACCTCAGAGGGCCGCTGAATGTGGTCAAACTGGGAACTCAACTGACTCTGCGACGGCTTGAACGAGGAGACTCCCACATTGATGTGGCTGCGAGGATGCTCGGTGCAGTTAATCGGTTAGATTTAATGATTCAAGATCTGCTTGATGCGAGTCGGTTGCGGGCAGGACAGAGCTTAAAAATGAAATTTGAAGAATGCAATTTAGAGGGATTACTTGAGGACGTAGCAGAGGATTTAAGCTTCGCTTATGGTGAGCGGTTTGTTGTCGTTTCTGATGCTGATATCAGGACTTATTGCAGTCGCAAAGAAATACGACGAGTGATTGAAAACTTAGCCATTAATGCGGTGAAATATGGTGATCCGAGTACGCCGATTACCCTTACCCTCCAGCAAACTGAAACACAGATTAACCTTACTATCCATAATCAAGGCAAGCCGATTTCCCTAGACGCTCAATCAATCCTATTTCAACAATTCCGTCGAACTATTAGTGCTGAGGATCAAACAGGCTGGGGATTAGGATTATTTTTAGCCAAGAGTATTACAGAAGCCCATCAAGGAACCCTTGAGGTTGAAAGCGGAGAAGGTCAGGGGACAAGTTTTATTATCAAGTTACCGAAGGTTATGCTTTAAATATTTTCCAACAGGTCATTCATAATCTAATAAAACTTGTACCCATTTCGGAGGGCGAGGAATCGGGCTATTGAGACGATCTAATAAAAGCAAAGATACCAGATGAACCACAAATAAATAGACAATACTATTAATAAAAATCATCAAAACAGCGATCGCTTGAACTAACATTAAACTCGGTTGAGCCAAAATCCCTAACTTAATAAAAATCCATTCCGCCAGGGAAGCGATTTGGACAGTGCCATAGGCCCACAAATCTCGTCCTAGAAGGATTGACAGTAACCAATACTTAAAGAAAAAACCAATCGCCACAATCACAGACCCGATGGAAATAGACATCCACCAAGCTGCACCCCGTTTCCACATTCCTCCCAAGACCACCCCTAACCACCCATAGGGAATCAAAAACACAATACTGCGAGTCGGCCCCATCAATACTGATAATAATAAAAATGAAGCTACAGCCCCCATCACAGAAGCTCGTTTTCCCCAGCGTAAATATAACAGTGCCATCGGTAAAGAGAAAAATAACCGCAGCACTGGCCCCATCGGAAAATAATAATTAACAAACCAAATTAAGCTCGCAGCACTCGCCAAAAAAGCGGTTTCAACTAGGATGAGAGCGTTTTTATGGGAAGGGGATACCGAACGCACAGAGCTTGAAGTTGAAGCAGAGAAGGGATCACAATCAACGGATGCAACACTCTGATGCTCAGGTTCAGAGGAGCAAGCCGGGGATCTTGATGGGGAGGAATCACTCATGCAATCGCGAATAGAGTTGTATTAGACCAGCATCCGTTCTAGGGCATGGACATCAGGAATGCTTAAAATATCTCGTTCCCGATGAATTAACCCTTTCTTTTCTAGTTTACTCAAAACGCGAGTTACCGTTTCTCGTGCCAATCCACTTAAACCACTTAACTCTCGATGGGGAAGGTTGGGAATTTGGGTTCCTTCGTTAGAGGTTTTTCCCTGACCTTCAGCCAGAAAGAGTAAAATATCAGCAACCCGTGAGGTACTATCGGATTCACGCAATCGTAGACGTCGATTCACCTGACGCAAACGCCTTCCCATTAACTGAGCCAGTCGCATTCCGGCGCGAGGCTCTGTTGTAATTAACTCCACGAAATCCTGAGCCGGCATATTCCCAATTAAGGTAGGAGCTAATGTGATCACATCCGTAGACCGGGGAACCTCATCTAAGGCTGCCATTTCTCCGAAGAGTTCACCTTTACCTAAAATATTTAGCGTTACTTCTTTACCATCCAAATTATAGGTACGAATTTTGACCCAACCATCCAAAATAAAATAAACGGAACTCCCCCAGTCATTTTCTAACAAAATAACTTGGTTTGCCGGATGGTTTCGACCCACAATATGAGATGTCGCTTTCTCAGCCGCGTCTGGGGGCAACCCTTGAAAGAAAGGCGTTGAGAGGATCATCTTGTGGATATCAGATTGATTGTCACGGGAGAAATACCGATCTTCCATGAGGCTGTGATACTACTTATAAATTCGCGATCTTCAGTAGCTAATCAAGAAAGTGGGTTTTTAGTGGATTGCCTGTAAGGAGAATTACTGCTCAAGAGTGTCAATCCTTCCAAAATTACCCCTATCATATTAACTAAGATTCCGCCTCTGTTGATTCCAACAGGAATAACAAATGACTGAGCAACTTTCTATTTTAGAACGATTAGGACACAAAAAAGTTAAACTGGTTTAGTTTTTAACAATCTTGCCCCTCGGTCGCGATGTTCCAATCCACCCCAAATCTTAACTTGGCTACTTGAGTGCTTCTGAAGCCTAACATATTATGTAGATAACAACTGCTTTAATCTGGGGAATCCTGAAGATCAAGCGATTGTGGAGTTAGGAACGTACAGAACGCATCAACCAGTCCCATTTTATGATTATTGAGAGGGTTCAGCCTTGAACGTTCAGAAAGAGCAGATCCAGGCACTCATCGCCGAAATTGACGAGGTTCTAAGCCAACCCAACTTACGTTTACCTTGGGTTGTTTTTGGGGAAACCGTCACACGCTCCCGTCAAGTCCTAGAGCGTGTGCGAAAATATTTGGTCTTTCTTCAGCAACAGGTAGACGAGGGGGCTCTCCTGTCGCCGATGGAGACCCAGCAATCTGAATCACCGGGAATGCGAGAACCGTTATGGCAAGCTATCCGCCGGGAAATGATTTATCTGCGTACCCATCTGACTCAACCTCTTCAAGAGGAGGTCGATTACTTACGCGCTGAACAACGGAGTTTAGTCCAAGAAATTCAACAATTAGAAGCCCGAAAAGCCCAAACTCTGGCACAAATCCAGCCCCCATCCTATCAACAACAACTCAGTCGTGAATTTTTGCAGGAGTTCATGACTCGATTACAGGATAGTTTGATTCATAATGTTACTGAAACGCTTAACCATATTGAAAACCGCTTTTTAGATTCGGTTTTATTGACTGAATCTAATTCCCTTCCAGCCCTTCCCTCCAACCCTTCGGACGGGTCACAAACTTCTGTTTCGAGTCTGACGCCTGCCCAACGCTTAGAACAGATGCGACAGTTGCAAGCTCAATCGGATCATTTGTTGATGACGCTAGATTCAAGTCTGAGCGTGATCTTTGAAGCGTTACAACGGAATCTACAAACCTATTCTGATTCCCTTTCCCAAAGTTTGGAACGGATGCACAGTTTGGGGAAACAAGGGGAAGTGATGTTTACAACGTTGGTTAACCAACTGGCTCAACAGGTGGGTCAAGAAACGTCTTCCTATTTACAGTCTTCGTTACAATTAACGGAATCTGAATCCCCAGTCATTGGGTTAGAGGAAACAAAGAACAGAGAACCGGAAATTGTACAGTCTGTGATTACTCCTCCGGTTTCCTCTGATGAGGAGTTATCTTTCACAGTTGAGGAATTTTTACCCTATGCGGGGGCAGAAGTTCCCAGACAACCTGGGGTAGGTTTTACCGTGTCTCAGGAGATGGCGCAAGCACAAGAGGAAGAAGAGAAACAACCGGACACGATTCAACCTTTATCGTCCGTTGAGGTTCAATCTCCTCGAACTATTGAAGAGGAGTTAGAGTTAAGACCGGAGGAACCAGGCTTTTCCTTGGCTTGGGATGAGTCGGTGTTAGAGTCAGAAAGTTCTGATGCTGATTTAGACTTAGAAGCGTTATTTAATGGGGCAGAAGAGAAAGAATCCGCGATTGTTAATATTACCGAACCAGAGGAAATCGATTTATTTGGGGAAGATGTTGTTTCCCTAGAAGCAGAGAAAGAATCTCCGATTGTTAATATTACCGAACCAGAGGAAATCGATTTATTTGGGGAAGATGCTGTTTCCCTAGAAGCAGAGAAAGAATATCCGATTGTTAATATTACCGAACCAGAAGAAATCGATTTATTTGGGGAAGATGTGGAAATCCTTGAGGAATTTGATGAAGATGAGGAGGATCTTTCCGAAGATATAGAGACTCTATTATTAGATGAGGAAACACCAACGGAGGCTGAAGGACTTCCAGGGGTGAATGAATCAGATTTTAATAGAGACACAGAAGAAGTATTAGAGGATTCAAAAACAACAGAATCAATACAAAATGAATCTGTTCTCAGTCTGAATTCTTTGGATTTGTTCAATGAATCGAACCTAGATGTTTCCCAAGAATCTAAGGATTTGGAGTCTGAGGCTATTGTTGCTGAGTTCTCGATTCCTGTGGTATCTAATCCCTTTGAGGAAACCTTAGCAGATTTAAGCGATATTTTTGAAGAACCCACCTTTGAGGATGAATCCCCTGTTAATTTAGGTGTGGTGTCTGCCCGAACTCAAGAAATGCTGACAGGTATTCCAACTGTGCAGAAATCTCCTTCCCGTAATCTTGAAAAGCAGACCGCCAGCTTGGAAACGGATGAGTATATTCAAGCTTCTCCAGATGAAAATTTGCTTCCAATCTCCTTAGAAGAAACCAGCGATCAAGTTGATTCTCGGTTATTAATTGGTCGCAATACTTTGGAATTTTTAGAAGCTGATTTGTTTAATTTAGAGCAAGTAGAATCAAAATCAGAAATCAGTTTTCCGACCAAAAATTCCTCTGAAAAATCCCTGAATCCTAAACTTAAATCTCAAACCCTAATTCAAAAACCAACCCTAGAAGTAGTGCCAAAATCATCCTCACCTGAAGAAGTCATTACCTTTGAAGATTTATTTAGAGATATTGGGATGGAACCCCGTTCAGCGCAATCAGTTCCTGCTCTCAGTGTTAAACCTTTAAATGTCCCATCGGAAGAGGCTGAAAATTTGGTATCTCTACAAAGTTTTTCGGATTTAACATTAGATGATGTCTTCAATAGTTTGAATCTAGCCGAGGAAACTCCCCTCCGGTTGGATAATGAACAAGAAGAAGAAAATTCACTCAGTTTGGAAGCGTTGAGTCAAGAATTTTATCAGTAATCAGTGTAGAGATGGGCTATGGCTTGTCTTTAAGAGTTAAAAGTTAATTCACTAATTAAAGTTAACTAATAACTGATAACTGATAACTGATTAATGATAACTGATTAATGATTAATGATTAATGATGATGGTTCAGGATTCAGGTATTGAGACGGATATTTCTGCTTTAGAATTGTTGAGACAACAGACTCAATGGTATTTAGGGATTGATTTGGGAACAACCGGATTATCTGCGGCTTTGTTTCATCGGGACACCCGTAAAGTTTATCCCATTTATTGGCAAGCGGAACAGACGGAACTCTCGGAGGTTGAGGATCTTCCTTTCACGTTTCGGCTTCCATGTCAAGTCTATTATGTAAATTCCCAGGAGGAAGCGACACCTAGCCACTTGCAACATTTTAAACCCTTATTAAATTTGGGAATTCCCTATTATCGAGGTGATGATTCCTCTGGATTAAGGGCATTTCCCATGATTCAATGGTCACAACAACAGTCTATTTTTTTGGGAGGATTTCAGGAAGCGTGGACGGCATTATTGTCTACATTAAATCCTAGTCGGGTTTTACAGGGTCGGGGAACTTCGCGATTAATAGAACGAAACCGGGTAAATTGTCCCACTATCGCGTTACCGAATATTTATCGCCTTGGTGCTGTGGGACTTGATGGCGAGGAATTTCAACAAGCGTTAATGGCTTTAGGGGGGATAATTTTAGGTTGCCCAGTTGCAGCCACAGAAGCTTATCGGTTTAATCTTCGAGAAGCAGTATTAGCCGCAGGACTGGTAAAACGTCCTGAACAAATTTTTATTATTGAAGATGCGATCGCCACCTTATTATATCAATTTCATCTCAATTCTCCTGATCCAAACAGCACAATTTTAATGCTGAATATTGGAGCTACAACTACTGAAATGGCGGTGGCAACCCTACCTCAAGATTTAACCGAGTTTTCAGCTTCCCAGGTCGTTTGTCATCAGATTACCTATGGTGGAGATGCGTTTAATCAGGATATTATCACTCAACTTTTACTGCATCCAAAAGGTTCACCGTTCCAAACTTTTGATATTCCTGATTTCGTTTCCCCCCAACCGGGACATCCTGATTTGACCAAACGTTATCGTTTACAACAGATTTTACAGAGTTCTGAAGCGGGATTAAAATTATTAGAAGTTGCCGAACTTCTAAAATTTAAGCTTCAGCAAACCGATCATTATACCTTGAAATTAAATAACTATTCTTTGGAGGTTTCTCAACAGGATTTAGAACAAAAGATTTTTATGCCTTTTGTACAACAGTTAAATCGAGAACTCAATCATCTGTTTAGTCAAAAAGGGATCTCTCCTGTTGGCATTAATCAAGCAATTTGTACGGGGGGAAATAGCACTTGGCCGACCTTTAGCCGTTGGTTACGCCAAAAATTACCGAATGCGTTGATTACTCAAGATAGCCCCCGGAACCCAGAGAATTCTGATAATAATTATTCCCATTGTAGTCGATTAGCTTGGGGTTTAGCGGTTTTACCCCTTTATTTTAAAGTTTTGGATGTATCCCGACATCAATACAGTGATTATTTTATTTTAGCTGAACTTTTACGAGTATTTCAAGAACAACCGTTATCTTTGTCAGAAGTCAATCAACTCTTAGAAAACCGAGGAATCAATACTCGTTCCTGTCAAGATCGGATTGTAGCAATTTTAAATGGAACATTACCCCCAGGTTTAATCCCTTCAACCTCTGAGGCTTTTTGGTTAACTCTGGAATCTCAAACTAACCCCGATTATCAAGGACTACTGGAAGGAGCATTATTTTATCAAGATGTGGATCACCATTATTTTGTAAGTTTAGATCGCGCTGATATTACTCGGCAATATTTAAGCCAGTTAAGCCAAAATTCTCATCAAACTTGGGAAGAACCTCAATCAATTATCAGTTATCATTAATTACAGATCAGTGTAAGGGCTAGAAGTTAAGAGTCAATCAACTTTAAACTTTTTTACTGATAACTATAACTGAGTACGGCCGGGGTTACCCCGCCCCTACAACTGATAACTGATAACTGATTTATGAATTTACCCACTTGGATTACTGTTTCCCGTTTATTGGGAGTCCCCTTTTTATTATATGGTTTACATGATCCAACCGTTACAAACCGTTGGATTTGTTTGGGAATTTTTATGATTGTTGCGAGTACAGATTGGTTGGATGGATATTTAGCTCGAAAACTGAATCAAGTGACAGATTTAGGAAAATTTCTTGATCCTTTAGTGGATAAATTATTGGTTTTTGCGCCTTTATTAGCCTTTATTGAATTAGGAAAAATCCCAGCTTGGGGAGTCTTTTTAATGTTAGCACGGGAACTGACAATTGCTGGATGGCGGGTAAATCAAGCTCAAATTTCTGGGGCAAATATTTGGGGTAAATTAAAAACAGTCAGTCAAATTTTAGCGATCGCTTTTCTCATTGCACCATTACCGCATATTTGGCAACTTCCCACTTTAATTTTATTCTGGGTTTCTGTGGGATTAACTTTAATTTCAGGTTTAATTTATTTAATTCCTCAATCTTCCATCCAAACAGATATAGCGCTACGCGCAAGGGAACAGGGAACAGGGAACAGGGAACAGTAAGAATTGAAAGGGTTTCAGGGTTTAAAAATGTCAAACACCGTAATGCGTAGCGCTATACTATAGATGAGTTTGCGAGACGTTCCTGTCAAAGTCTAGGAATAAACCCAGAAACGTAAGCAGGGAGATAGGTGTAGATAATTGGTAAATGGACATCAAACCCAACAATAAATCCAATCAAGCCTGTCTTAACTTTGAAAATGTGACCTTAAAGGAAGGTCAACCCCGGAGTCAACGGTACGGATTACCGAACCCTAAACAGGTAGAGTAACCCATGCCAAAGGGGTAAGGCAATTCCCACAGTGTCAGACTGATTATCAAAACACTGAAGCTGGGAATAACGGGAAATCGGATATAAGTCAATATCTAAGGTAATTCTCTAGCCAATTGCCCAAGAATAACGAAAGTGAACATCTGGCTTGAACTGTCGCAAATAGTAAGTAGCGAAATTGACTTGATTACGCTGCGTTCAAAAGAACAAGGGGAAAGGTAGAGATTTCTCATTTCATCTACAAAGGTAAGGTCTTTCTTATGACACTTACTAAGACTCCCAAAAGTACCCCGGCAGACAGGATGATTCTAAAGGCAATAAACCCATTTTCAAGGAACGTTAAAACCCCTCATATACTCCTACAGTGGTCGAATACTGTTAGGTAGCTACAAATCTAAAGCGTATGTTATGAGGGCCAGAGATGGAGTCAGAAGCTAAAGCCTAGATGTAATATTTAGGATACGCTGATAGATTCCGGTTTAGTTGTTAGGTAAGGTTTCAATTAGCAGTAAAAACGGTGAAAACGAGTATAACCAAGACTACGGAAGCATGGAATTCTATCAATTGGGCGAAAGTCCAACGGGTAGTATTTAAGCTGCAAAAGAGAATTTACCAAGCATCATTATCGGGACAAAATGCGAAAGCTCGAAAGCTCCAAAAACTTCTAGTTAAGTCATATTACGCCAAACTCTTAGCAATCAGAAGGGTTACTCAAGATAATCAGGGCAAGAAAACAGCCGGGGTTGATGGCATTAAATCCATCACACCCAAGCAACGACTAGAACTTGCTCAAAACCTGAGTAAATACCAAAAGGCGAAACCACTCCGAAGAAAATGGATACCCAAACCTAACGGAGAAAAACGTCCTTTAGGAATCCCAACTCTACAAGATAGAGTCAGGCAAGCCTTGGTTAAATTGGCATTAGAACCTCAATGGGAAGCCAGATTCGAGGGTGAAAGTTACGGGTTTAGACCCGGACGCTCTGCCCATGACGCGATGTCACGAATCTTCCAAAGCATCAGCAAAGGTGAATATTACATCCTAGATGCTGACATCTCAAAGTGTTTTGACCAGATTAATCATGATTACCTACTGTCCAAAATTGATTGTCCATCAACAATAAAAGCCCAAATCAGACAATGGTTGAAAGCTGGAGTTATGGACAACGGCATATTTGAAGCAACAGAGGCTGGCACACCACAAGGAGGAGTCATTAGTCCTTTACTTGCTAACATCGCACTGGATGGAATGATTAAACTTGTAGAACATATATTCCCTAAAAAGAATGGACGCTCTCAAGCAACAGTCATCAGATATGCCGATGATTTCGTGGTCATCAGTCCACAATTAGAAATCATACAACAGTGCCAAATTGCCATAGAAAAATGGTTAAAACCTATAGGATTAGAGCTTAAACCCTCAAAAACCCGAATCTGCCACACACTAAGAGAAACTGAAGTAAATGGAGAAGTGGTTAAACCAGGATTCGACTTTCTAGGCTGGAACTTCCGACAACATCCAGCTGGTAAACACCATTCTGGAAAAACCGGAGGAAGTAATTCCAAATTATTAGGATTCAAAACCCTAATAAAACCTAGTAAGAAAGCAATTAAAGCTCATGCGAATAAGGTAAAGGAAGTGATTAAAACCCACAAAACTGCGCCCCAATACGCATTAATCAAAAACCTAAACCCGGTCGTAAGAGGATGGTGTAACTACCATTCCAAAGTTGTTTCCAAAGAAACATTCTCCTCTTTAGACTTTATTATATGGCAAAGATTAAGAGCATGGACAGTCAGGAGATGTGGTAAAGCAAGTTACGAAAAACTTAGGAAATATTACAAAAGAAACGGTAATAAAGCATGGAGTTTTGAAACCAAAGATGGTTTTAAATTATTAACCCATGCAGAAACACCTATTACCCGTCATGTAACTGTAAGACCTGAAGCATCACCTTATGACGGAAACTGGACCTACTGGAGTACAAGAAAAGGAACATCTTTCGATGTACCTAAACGAGTATCAACTTTGCTCAAAAAGCAAAAAGGTAAATGTAACTTCTGTGGACAATACTTCACTACAGAAGACATTGCAGAAATCGACCATATTCTTCCCACAATTTTAGGCGGGAAAAACGAATATAAGAACCTGCAACTATTACATCGCCATTGTCATGATATTAAAACGGCAACTGATGGGTCACACGACTCAAAAGAAACCGGATGCTCTGATGATAACAGTCAACTAAACTAGGAGCCGTGTGCGGTAAAAGTCGCAAGCACGGTTTTGAATGGGAGGTGAGGGTTGTAAAGCTCTCATCGACCCCTAATGATATTCTATTAAAATTTACGATTAGAACAGTAGATTAATATTAAAACCAAATTAATCTTCGGGGCGAGGTTACCTCACGCCTACACTGGGATTTGTATCCATTTTTTATGATTAATAAATCGCAACAACAGGTTAAGAATATAGATATCGCGGATGAATGCGGGGGTTAAGTTTATCTTGGACAGGTTCACCGTGTTTGAGGTGTTGTTCAACAATAAGGGGAACTTCTTCCGGTTTAACGCGATAATACCAAATTTCATCGGGAGTGACTCGCACCGTCGGGCCAATATTACATTGACCTTGACAACCACTCGCTTCTATAGTTACTCCCGAAATCTTAAGATTTTGAAAAGCCTCCAGAACTGCAACCGAACCCTGTCGCTGACAAGACTGATGTTGACAAATTAACACACAACGAAGAGGTTGAGTTTCCATAAAGGGTTCTGAGTTACAAGGGTTGACGCTGTTGATATTTAATACAAATTTAAGATTAAGGATTGACCCTTTCTATAATTTAACTAAAAAAATAGAAACCGGGTTTTTGAGTGAATTGGGTTTTTTTACCTTAATCTTTGTAGAAAAACCCGGTTTCTGGGAGGTAATGACAAACCCTGAGAGAAGACTGCTTTAGGATGAATTCACTAAAGCAGTCGTTAACTTACACCACTTTTCAATTTTTTCATTCCCTAGCGGGATTCTTCCATCTCAGCAATATCCAAAGTTGTCCTCAACACCGAATCTGGATTTAAACTAATGGAATCTATTCCTAATTCCACTAAGAAACGTGCAAATTCAGGATAATCACTCGGAGCTTGACCACAAATTCCAATCTTACGATTGTAAGCTTTAACCGTTGCGATCGCCATTTCAATCATCCGTTTTACCGCTTCATCTCGTTCGTCAAAAATAGGAGCCACTAACGCGGAATCTCGGTCTAATCCTAACATTAATTGAGTTAAATCATTTGATCCAATGGAGAAGCCATCAAACACTTGACAAAACTCATCCGCCATTAAAACATTACTGGGTAATTCACACATCACATAGACTTGTAAACCATTTTCCCCGCGAACTAACCCATGTTTTGCCATTTCTGCTAACACTTTTTGTCCTTCTTCCGGTGTCCGACAAAAGGGAATCATCGGGATAACATTGGCTAATCCCATTTCAGTTCTCACCCGTTTTAAAGCTTGACATTCTAACGCAAATGCTTCTCGATATTTCGGATCATAATATCGGGATGCACCCCGCCAACCGATCATCGGATTTTCTTCCTGCGGTTCAAATTGTTGACCCCCCAACAAATTCGCGTATTCATTACTTTTAAAATCACTCATCCGCACGATCACAGGATTCGGATAAAATGCCGCTGCAATCATACTGATTCCATGAGCTAGTTTATCAACAAAGAAATCCGGTTTATGACCATAATGTTCCGTTAATTGGGCGATTTGTTGTTTAACCGTTTCATCTTGTAATTGATCAAAATAAATTAACGCTAAGGGGTGAGTTTGGATGTGATTCGCAATAATAAATTCTAATCGAGCTAACCCGACACCATCATTGGGAATAGCAGACAATTTAAACGCTTCTTCCGGGTTTCCCACATTCATCATCATTTTAGTTTGGGTTTTAGGAAGATGGTCTAATACGGTTTCTTGAACAATAAATGGAACTAACCCTTGATAAACTTTTCCGGCTTCTCCTTCGGCACAGGAAACTGTAATTTTATCTCCAGTATTTAACACTTCCGTTGCATTTACACAACCCACAATGGCGGGAATTCCTAACTCCCGTGCAATAATCGCCGCATGACAAGTTCTGCCTCCAGAGTTGGTAATAATGGCACTGGCTTTCTTCATAATGGGTTCCCAGTCGGGGTCAGTTTTATGGGTGACTAATACATCTCCCGCTTGAAACTGTTCCATCTGTTTAACACTGGTCATGACACGAGCTTTTCCTGACCCAATTTTATCGCCTACAGCCCGACCCGTGACTAATACTCGACCTTTGCCTTGTAATTTATAATGTTGTAAAACCCGTCCGGTTTTTTGAGATTGTACCGTTTCTGGACGAGCTTGGACAATAAATAACTCTCCATTTAAGCCATCTTTTGCCCATTCAATATCCATCGGTGAATAGCATTGTCGGACTTGGGAATAGTGATCTTCTATCATCACTGTCCATTGGGCTAATTTTAGAATTTCTTCGTCAGAAAGAGCAAATTTTTTCTGTTCAGAAATCGGGACTTCTATATTTTTAGTTTTTTGTCCCAGTTCATACACCATTTTAACCGCTTTTGTGCCTAAGCGTTTTTCTAAAATCGGTTTAAATCCTTCCCGTAATGTGGGTTTAAACACCAGATATTCATCGGGGTTTACTGCACCTTGAACAACGTTTTCTCCTAACCCGTAAGCTGCTGTAATTAAGGCAGCATTTTTAAATCCAGTTTCGGTATCAATGGAGAACATTACCCCGGATGTCGCTAAGTCGGAACGTACCATTTTTTGAATACCAACGGAGAGGGCAATATTAAAATGATCAAACCCTTTTAAGGTACGATAGGAAATAGCGCGATCGGTAAAAATAGAGGCAAAACAATAGCGAGTTGCATCTAAGACGGCTTTGGCTCCTTTAATATTTAAGTAGGTTTCTTGTTGACCTGCAAAACTGGCATCGGGTAAGTCTTCAGCCGTGGCGGAGGAACGCACGGCGACATCGGTATTTTGACCATAGCGATCGCAAAGTTTTTGATAAGCGGCTACAATTTCGCCTTCTAATTTGGGTGGAAATAGAGTATTTAAAATCAGCGATCGCGCTTGTTGACCGCGAAGACGAAGATTTTTAATATCTTCTACATCTAAACCCGCAAATAATTGTTTGAGTTGTTGTTCTAAATTGGCATAGGTAATGAAATACCAATAAGCATAAGCAGTAATAGCAAACCCTTGAGGAACGTTAATTCCTTTAGGTTGTAACTGTTGAATCATCTCTCCTAGGGAGGCATTTTTTCCGCCAACTAAACCAACATCCTCAATTCCGACTTGATCAAACCAGAGAATTAAGGCTTGTTCTTTATATTGAGATAAGGGTTTAAAGGGTAAGGTTTTTAACATGGTTTAAATAACTCCAAATCAAACTAACTACCTAATCCTTAGATAGTGATTATGTACTTTTATTGCAAAATAAGTCTGTTGAGAGAAAAGGCTATTTCTATCTACCTTCAGACAGATTTAGTGTTTTCTCTAAAATCGTAAATGGTTGATCCCTAATGTTTAAGCGTCGAGTTCAATTTAGTTTAAATTGGATTGAGTTTAGGTGGCTGAGTGAATACTCGACGTTTAATTAATCCTACTTTTATCTTATTGCGTCTGTTGGAAATCGACATCCCTCTTGGTAAAATAGTCTTAGTTACCTAATGGAAAGAATGGCGACAGATCGGCTTCTGAGAGATATTTTAAAAAACATTAAGTTTTTTTAGGAGGCGCGAATGAAAGTTAAGGAATGTTACAAAACCCCAGAAGTGTGGAATAGTAACCAATGCCTAGACATGATGTGTCCGATTGAGTTTATTCTGGAATTAATCGGAACAAAATGGTCAATCTCTATCCTACGAGAGTTGTTTCGCGGAAACCAACGCACCCATGAACTGTTAGAGGCGTTACCCGGTATTAGTACCAAAACCCTAACGGTTCGGTTGCGGGAGTTGGAAAAACATGGGTTAATCCACCGCACCGTTTATGCTGAAATTCCCCCCCGTGTAGAATATTCTCTGACGGAGAAGGGATTAGAACTTCAACCTGTTTTAGTAGCTTTAAAGCAAGTCGGAGAACAATGGTTAAAAGACAGTCATTGTGTTTGTCCATTGGAACTTACGCTCTAAAGAGAGTTTAGGGGAAATAAACCCTGATTCACAGAGTCCCAATTCCTGTGCATAACCCGCGCTGAAATGGATTTGAGAACTAACATCGAACGCCCTTTTTAGAGGATTGTTGATATTAGATCAGGCTTGAAATCCTAGACAGGATGCGGGTTTCGGTTTTTTGACTTCAGGACAACTGACCCCATAAGGACTAAACTTTCCCCGGTCTGTATACTCTCAATAGAATTCCTTGAGTTTTACAATGGAAATGTGATCAAAAAATCATCAGATAGGGTGTAAGCTTCTGCGGTATATTGAAGACTTAAAAGAATCGAAATTCTTGAACAGAATGCTTTGCTAATGTTGTATAAAAAAAAATTATTTGGCTTGGCGACAATCCTGCGTCCCTTCCTGAATTGGAGTTATCGGTTATTGGGATTACCAAGCCTGGATGAGTTAGAAGCTAAACTCCAAGTAGAAACCATTAAGAATGAGCAGATGAAGCAACAGCAGAATGCTCTTTATCGAGTGCTTAGTAAAATTCGAGCTTCTTTAGATATCGATTATGTTTTTCGCACTACAACTAAAGAAACTTGTAAACTCTTAGGAGCAGAACGAGTTGCTGTTTATCGTTTCCATGAAGATTGGGGCGGAGAATTTGTCAGTGACTTTGAATTTGCTGAATCCGGTTGGATTGATGAAGAAAAGTTAGGCAAAAATACCGTTTGGATTGATAGTTATCTTCAGGAGAACCAGGGGGGGCGATATCGGGAAAATCAAACTTTAGTGGTTGCTGATGTTCTTGAAGCTGGATTATCTCAATGTCATGTTGATGTTTTACTCCAGTTTGGAATTCGAGCCTATGCAACGGCTCCGATTTTTACCCAACACAAACTTTGGGGGGTTTTGGCTGCGTATCAACATTCTAAACCTCGTGAATGGCACGATTCAGAAGTGGAATTTTTAGCTCAAGTTGCAACTCACTTAGGATTTGCAGTTCAGCAAGCTGAATTATTAGCTCAGACGCAACAAAAAGCCAAAGATTTAGAAAAAACCAGTGAACAACAACAAATTCTATTAAGCGTCATTTCAACCATTCGGGAATCTTTAGATTTAGATATTTTATTTAAAACCACTGCTAGAGAAGTTCTCAAAGCCCTGAATGCTGACCGGGTAGGAGTCTTCCGCTTTAATCCTGAATCCAATTATTGCTTAGGTCAATTTGTTTCTGAAAGCGTTTTACCGGTCTATGATTCTGCATTAGCCCATCCAATTTATGATCGATGTTTTGGAGAAAAATATGCGATGGATTATCAAAAAGGTCGAATGCAAGTTTTAAATAATATTTATGAAGCAAATCTGAAAGATTGCCATCTTCAATTATTAGAACAATTTCAAATTAAAGCTCAAATTGTCGCCCCCTTAATGAATGGTCAAATCCTTTGGGGGTTACTGTGTATTCATGAATGCGATCGCTACCGTGAATGGACAAACAATGAACTTCAATTTGTAGAACAATTAGCAGCCCAGTTTAGTATTGCCCTTAGCCACTCGGATTTATTAGCCCAAACTCGTTCCCAAGCCGAGAAATTAAGCCAAACCCTGCAAGATCTGAAAACCGCCAATTTAAAATTAGAAAAACTGGCTCGTAGAGATGGATTAACTGGGATTGCTAATCGTCGTTATTTTGATATCATTTTTCATCGAAATTGGAAAGCTGCTCAAGAGAAGAATCACTATTTAACGTTAATTTTATTTGATGTTGATTATTTTAAACTTTTTAACGATTTCTATGGGCATCCCATCGGAGATCAATGCTTAATTAATATTGCCCGATCGGTTCAAAAAATCCTACGCTCGACGGATCTTTTAGCCCGGTATGGCGGAGAAGAATTTGCGATTATTTTACCGAATACGAATCCTGAACAAGCTAATCGTGTCGCCGACAAAATTCAATCTACAGTTAGAAACTTAATGATTCCCCATGCCAATACTCTTAACGGGAAATCTATTGTTACTATCAGTTTAGGCATCGCCAGTCAAATTCCCAACTCCCATCAACTTCCCCAAGACTTAATCACCGAAGCCGATCAAGCTCTCTACAGTGCCAAAAAACAAGGACGAGATCAATGGGTTTCCTGGGTGCAACCCTTAACAGTCATCAGTTAACAGTTATCAGTCATCAGTAGAGACGTGCCATGGCGCGTCTCTACCAGTCATCAGTTATCAGTTGTCAGTCAACCGTCATCAGCTATTCCCTGTTCGTAATTCGTAATTCGTAATTCGTAATTCCCCATTCCCTCCAATATCACTCATAAACGTAAAATTCTGTAACAATTATTACAAATTTAACCTTTTCTTCGGGATCACAGGTTAGGCTACAGATAGAAGACAAATTCAGCGATTACTGATGGAGGTCTGCAAATGGTATCCTCTCCTGTCAGAATGAATCCGGCACCGACTCCGGCTTATATTTGCCCCTATGATCGGACTTGTAGCTATTTGGGACAAGCGGCGGTTGAATTAAATCTTGATGACAATATCCTGGTGGTGTTACAACAACCCCGCAAAGTTGTGACTGTTTCCATTCCCGTCAAACTCGATAATGGCAAAGTCGAGGTGTTAGCAGGACATCGAGTCCAACACTGTGATGTCCTTGGCCCCTATAAAGGCGGTTTACGCTATCATCCCTCCGTGAACTTGGGAGAACTCTCCGCCTTAGCCATGTTAATGACGTGGAAATGTGCCTTAATGGGCATTCCCTATGGGGGTGCTAAAGGTGGCATTGGTTTTGATCCGCATCAATATAGTTTAAGTGAGTTGGAACGGATCACTCGTCGTTATGCCAGTGAACTGATCAAAGATATTGGGCCAGAAACCGATATTCCAGCACCCGACGTGGGAACCTCTTCGCGTGAAATGGCCTGGATCATGGATACTTATTCGATGAATATGGGGCGGGCGGTGCTAGGGGTTGTGACCGGGAAACCGTTATCTGTGGGGGGTTCAAAAGGACGAGATATGGCAACCGGACGGGGTGTGATGATTACCGTGCGGGAAGCCTTAGCAGAAATGGGCAAAACCCTTGAAGGCGTAGCAATTGTGATTCAAGGCTTCGGGAAAGTTGGCGCGGCGGCGGCTCAACTCTTTTATGAAGCAGGCGCGACGGTCTTAGCAGTTTCCAATGTATCTGGCGGGATCTATTCGGAAAATGGCTTAGATATTCCAGCCCTGCAAGCCTACGCTGCCCACAACAATCATAGTATAGCGGGATTTCCCGATAGTGAACCCATTACAAATGCTGAATTATTAACATTAGCTTGTGATGTGTTGGTTCCAGCGGCAATGGAAGATCAAATTACCGAAGACAATGCTAATCAAATTCAAGCGAAAATGATTGCTGAAGCGGCTAACGCACCGATTACATTATTAGCCGATCAAATGTTAGAAGCACGAGGAATTATCGTTTTACCCGATATTTTAGCGAACGCTGGTGGCGTGGTTGTGAGTTATTTGGAATGGGTGCAAGGTCAATCCTTTGTCTTCTGGGATGAAGAACGGGTGAATCATGAAATGGAAAATCTAATGGTTCAAGCTTATTCTCGTGTGAGTGAACGAGCCAAATTACGGGGCGTTTCCATGCGATTAGCAGCCTATACTTTAGGCGTGGGTCGTGTTGCTCAAGCGTTAATGGATCGGGGTTTATATCCGTAAGCAACTAATATTCCATCCTTAAATCGGTGCTAGAGATTATTACCCTAAACCCTTGTAGAGACGCGCCATGGCACGTCTCTACAGGGGACTATTAGACAATTTTTGTTGTCTAAAAAAATGATTTTTGTTTCTGTGAATATTCCCCAAATTTTAGCAACAATTGTCGGATGATTGGGAACCTACGAAGAATGAAATTCGAGATGTTGCTGAAAAGTTTGTCTTAGCCAATTGCTATGACCCGAAAGTGGCTATGCAATTTTTTAATGACTCTTGAAGATTGAACAAAGCAATGGGTTAACCTGGCTGCTAGTTCATCACTGGAAACCCTTGCTTTCTCGATATGCCCCGTGCTAGGTATTGAGTTAGGAAAAAGCCGATGTTTGTGTAAAAAAAGACTCAAAAATAAGCTTGACAAAAAGCCTGGAGTTCTTATATCCTACAGGTTACAAGTCTCTGCGCGAGAGAAGAGATTACCAAAATCCAAAAACCCCCCCTCTACCGGGCAAAACGGGAGGTAGCCACTCCGGGCTTCCACTGGATCAAAAGTTAGGTCTTTATAACTCAACCACTCTCCTTTCTCGCGCCAACCCACGCGATCGCAAAACTTTTTCCAGACCTCCTCATTATACTCTCTTGTACCTCCCAGACTTTGGTAAATTTCCTTCTGAACACTGAAACCAAACTTACCGTTACTGTAATGCAGCCAAAGTTGGTTAATGGTGCGTAAATCCTCACAGGGAAAGTTATCAATATCTTCTACTCGCAGCCATCCTTCTTTCTGCCTTCCCGCAGCGAGATACATTACTCGTGCCGTTTCCTCGTCTGCTTCTCTCCACTTTCCTGATGCTAAAAGGTCACGCAGTTGAGAGTAGTCAACACCCTTTTCACTTTTAAGTTCAATTTTTACGATTTGGGGAATATTTGGTGAGTTTAACTGTTGCTTTTGTTGCTCCTGCTCTAAATCAGAGATTGTAGTTTTTAATCTTTGAATCGCTGTATCGCATTCTTCAATACATTTCCTTAACTCAAACTTCTTTTCTGCACTAGCAGTATAGGACAATTCATACTCAAAATGAGCCAGCTTATCTTGCCAATTTCTAAGCGCTTGCTTTAACCTCTCCTCAGACATTTCCTATCTCCGTACTTTAGCTTTAATTGACTTCCAAACTTTGTACATCATTGCCTCGGTATCCATCTCTAATTCATAAGATGCAAGGAGTGGAATTAAAGGCAGTGCGACTTTTAACTTGGCAGATGCTGCTTTATCTCCTTCGTCTAACTTAGTGCGGATGTCTTGTAATAGGCTCATGAGTTCTGGAGGATACTCAGCCTGCGGGATACGTTCAATGGCTTCAACAGCCTGCTCTACTCTTACTAACTGGGTTGTCGCTTCTTCATCAGAAATCAGAATGGCTTCTTGGGGGTAAAGCTCCCAATATTCAGCTTCATAACGTCGGATACTGGGCGAAATCTCACGCTTAATTCGCTGTCTGAGTTCAAATTTTGTAGGAGCGTGTGCAGTGATAATTAACTCCTGCTCAAACTCTCCCAATTTTTCATAGAGAATTTCCAGGTTTCTTTCTAAATCTTGTAACCGTTGGCGATCGCTCATTTTTTTTATTAATAAAGTTATTTCTTAACTAAATCTCTCAGTTCCTTTATTTGCCGTTCTAACTCAGCCATCCGTTGGGTTAACGGTACACTATCAACACAACCATCGAACTCACGTTGAATTAACAAGTTTAGTTAGATTGGGGTAAGTTTTTTAGAGCAGGGAAAGGTACTTATTAAAAATAATAAATCACCTTCCCTTCAAGTTAATTAACGACTCGCAATACCAGAGGTAATTTTCTCCATCACCTGATCAACAGTAAAACTGGCTGCTTTTTGACGTGGGGGAAACTCTTGGAAGGTGGCGATAAATTTGGCAACGACTGGCTGGGCTGCCAATACTAAAGGAATGTGATCAAACATCCAATCCCAATAGGTATTTGAAGTAATATCGGCACGCTCATAGGGATCGGTGCGGAGATTGAACAGTTTCGGAACTCGCAACACGACAAAGGGTTCGGCCCAGATTTGGCAAGTGCCTTTTACCCGTTGTTCCATGAAAACCGTCTTCCAGTGGTCAAAGCGCAATGCCATCAGGTCGCCATCATCACTAAAGTAAAAGTATTCGACTCGTGGGCTTTTTTCCACCTCGCCTTTGAGATAAGGCACTAGGTTATAGCCATCCAGATGCACCTTGAAGGTTTTATCACCCACCTGATAGCCTGTGAGCAGTTTTTCTTTAATATTTGGATCACCTGCGATCGCCAAAAAAGTTGGCAACCAGTCCAGATGACTCACAATTTCATTCGAGACACTACCGGGCTTAATCACACCGGGCCAGCGTACCAACTTAGGGACACGGAAGGCTCCTTCCCAGTTCGTATTTTTTTCACTCCGAAACGGTGTCATTCCCGCATCAGGCCAGGAGTTCATGTGGGGGCCATTATCGGTGCTATACATCACAAATGTATTATCGGTAATCCCAAGGGCATCCAGGTAATTGAGCAATTCCCCAACGCACTTGTCGTGGTCAATCATAACGTCGTGGTATTCTGACTGCCAGCGTCCAGACTGACCTAAACTCTCAGGCTTGGCATGGGTACGGAAGTGCATATGGGTCGTATTAAACCAGAGGAAGAAGGGAATACCTGCCTTTACCTGACGGTCAATAAAATCCTTGGCTTTGGCCAGGACTTCATCATCAATGGTTTCCATCCGCTTTTTCGTCAGAGCGCCAGTATCGACAATGGTTTGGGTTCCATCGGGGTTGGCTTTACAGTCAAGTACCCCTCGTGGGCCAAAATTTTTCTTGAAGTTGGGAAAGTCTGCGGCGGAAGGATAGTCTCGTAGTTCGGGTTCTTCTTCTGCGTTGAGGTGATACAGATTCCCGAAAAACTCATCGAAGCCGTGGTTGGTGGGTAGCATTTCGTCTTTGTCCCCCAGGTGGTTTTTGCCAAATTGTCCGGTGGCGTAACCCAAGGGTTTCAGGAGTTCGGCAATAGTCGGATCTTCAGAACGCATCCCCAGGTCGGCTCCCGGCATCCCGACTTTGCTTAAACCTGTACGAAAAACACATTGACCTGTAATGAATGCCGAGCGTCCTGCGGTACAACTCTGCTCGGCGTAGGAGTCAGTAAATAGCATCCCCTCTTTGGCAATGCGATCGATATTCGGGGTTTTATAGCCCATCAAACCGTGACTATAACAACTGAGGTTAGATTGACCAATATCATCCCCCCAAATAACGACAATGTTCGGTTTTTTATCCGTCATTTTTAATGTCTCCTAAAAGTAAAAAAAGAGATAAATACCTAATTTTTCCAGGGATTGTATGATTATCGTAGGATTTGAGAAATCATGTTATAAGAAATTTGCAATCTTAATATATTTCACCAATACACAGATCTCATCAAATGTAAGCCATTTAATGATGGGTGTACTGAGGCTAATTTGCGCTTATTCCAAATCGAGTAGGGAACACCTAGAATAGCTCCCAAAATTACATTGGCCATTAAGGTTGGAATCACCTGCTGTTGTACATGATTGAAAATAGCAATAAATAACGCTAAACCAACATTACGAGCAATTCAAGAAATTCCTAGAATTGACCGTTTATCCTCTGATTTGTCCAATTTCTGTTTAATTTGATCTTAGACTGAGTTTTCAGTCTCTCATGTTATTTTATAAACCATGAATGTTAAAAATCCCTTGCAATTATGGCTTTAAAGTTTATCTCCATTCCACCGGAAACCAGAAAACCGCCTCATGGGTTAATCGTGATCCTGCACGGTTGGGGTGCTAATGCCGAAGATCTGACTTCTCTAGCTCCAATGCTGCGTTTGCCTGAATATCAATTTATTTTTCCCCAAGCCCCCTTTCCCCATCCCCAAGCTCCCCTAGGACGAGCGTGGTATGCTTTGGAAACTCCTGAATATAAGGGATTGACCGAAACTCAAAACCAAGTCAAGGAATGGCTAGAATCCTTAGAAGCAAGTACCGGGGTTCCCCTATCCAAAACAATATTAGGCGGATTTTCCCAAGGGGGAGCAATGGCTTTGGATATGGGGCGTTATTTTCCCTTAGCGGGTTTAATTAGTTTAAGTGGTTATTTACATTTTTCCCCCGAACCGTTAGATCATCCTTTATCTCCGGTGTTGATCGTTCATGGAAAACAAGATCCGGTTGTTCCAGTAGAAGCCGCCCAGCAAGCGCGGAATGTCTTTCAACAGTTAGGTGCTCAGGTTGAATATCAAGAATTTAATATGGGTCACGAAATTCGGCCAGAGGTTTTAGGGTTAATAAGAAGTTTTGTAATGAATTGTATGCCATAATTCCCCAAATGCCCTTAGTATAGAAATGGGGAAATCAATTGATGACTACCCTGCTTATCAGGCTCAAAACAAATGCAATTCACGGGAGGTGTAACTCATGGAAACCTTGACTCGATCCTCACCTCAACAAATTTCGCTTCTCACGGCTGATGATGTGGCACAATTAGCCGCACGTCTGGAACGAGATGATTATAATAATCCCTTTGAAGGACTCAATGATTGGCATTTGTTACGAGCAATTGCGTTTCAACGTCCAGAGCTAGTGGAACCTTATGTTTACTTGCTCGATCTTGAAGCCTATGATGAAGCGTAACGATTCAATCAATCTCTAGGTTTCAATTGGATTAATAGATGAGAATAATTTCGCCTTCCACCTTGGAAAAACGGATTCTAATTGGAATCAGTGGAGGTATTGCAGCTTATAAAGTCTGTGAAATTGTTTCAACCTTAGCCAAAGCTGGGGCTGATGTTCGGGTGATTTTGACCGACTCAGCCCAAAAATTTATTACTCCCTTAACCTTTGCAACCCTCTCTCGTCAATCGGCTTATACGGATCAAGACTTTTGGCAATCGACTCACGGACGTCCATTACATATTCAGTTAGGGGAATGGGCGGATGTTTTTTTGATTGCACCACTGACGGCAAATACCTTAGCGAAATTAGCCACCGGATGTGCAGATAATTTACTGACCAATACAGTTTTAGCGTCTAGCTGTCCTGTGTTACTCGCCCCGGCGATGAATCGACAAATGTGGAAGCAAGTGTCCGTACAACGCAATTGGCAAACTTTATTACTTGATCCTCGGTTTCAGGGAATTACCCCGACGGTTGGAATTCTCGCCTGTGATCTTCCCGCTACAAAAACAGGCTATTCTTTGATTGAAGGTGCCGGACGGATGGCTGAACCTAAACAGATTTTAGCTCATCTCGATTCGTTATTGCATACCCAAGGCAAACGGGATTTAGACGGAAAACGAGTATTAATTAGTGCCGGAGGCACGAGGGAACATCTTGATCCGGTCAGATTTATTGGGAATCCGTCAACGGGTAAAATGGGGTTAGCCTTAGCGCAAGCTGCCATTCATCGGGGTGCGTCGGTAACGTTAGTTCATGGCCCCATGAGTACGGAATTATTGGCGGCTTTGCCAGAAGTGGAGTTAGTTTCCGTGATCAGTAGCGAGGAAATGTACGAGGAAATGATACAACGATTTCCTCAAGCCGATCTAACGGTGATGGCGGCGGCGGTCGGAGATGTGAAACCGGCTATTTACAGTGAGGATAAATTACCGAAGCATCTTTTACCCACAGAACTGCCATTAAAGCCTATTGTTGATATTGTAGCAGAATTAGGCAAAATGAAACAACCCCACCAACAATTAGTCGGGTTTGCAGCACAAACCGGGGAAATTTTGAAGCCTGCTCAAGATAAATTACACCAAAAAAATTTAGATGCTATTGTTGCAAATCCGATTGATTTACCCGATGCTGGATTTGGAAAAGAAACCAATCAAGCTATATTTTTAAGTCGTCAGGGACGTAAATTAGAAATTGCGGCTTGTAGTAAGTTGCAATTAGCCCATCAATTATTTGATTTTATAATAAAGTAATCACAAATGAATCAGCCTGCTATTTTAGTTGTTGATGATGAGCCTCGTAATTTTGATGTGATTGAATCGCTTTTAATCAGTCAGAATTATGAGTTACACTATGCTTCCAGTGGACAAGAAGCTCTCGAATCCCTAGAAATAATACCACTCGATCTAATTTTATTAGATGTAATGATGCCAGAAATGGATGGAATTGAAGTTTGTTCTCGGATTAAAGCCAATCCTCAATGGCAGTCAATTCCGATTATTATGGTGACAGCATTAACGGCAAAAGAAGACCTAGCTCGATGTCTGAATACAGGTGCTGATGACTTCCTCAGCAAACCCATTAATAGTCTGGAACTTCGTGCTAGAGTTCATTCAATGCTACGGATTAAGCAACAATACGACAATCTGCAAATATTACTTAAATTGCGAGAAGATATGGTTAATATGTTAGTTCATGATCTCAGAAATCCCCTAAGCGGTATCTTATTAGGATTGGAGATGTTGATTCATCCCAAGTTTTCACAACAAGAAGAACGAAAAAATAAAATAGTTAATATCAGATCATCAGTAGAAAAGTTAGTAGACTTAATTAATGATTTATTGCTGATGGCGAGAATAGAATCGGGTAAAATTGCGCTCAATATAACCCAAGTTGATCTAGGATATATGCTTGGGACATTAGTTAAAGATTTTGAATTGAACGCATCTAAAAAAAATATTGCTATCATCACCCAGTTACCGGATGTTGATATTACTATCAACATAGATAAAGCGATGTTTCAGCGAGTTTTAGATAATTTACTATCTAATGCCCTTAAGTTCTCTCCAGAAGAAAGTAAGATTATAGTAAGTGCCGAATATCTCCTCGATGGCGGAGTAAAAATTAAGATTGCTGATGAGGGAAAAGGTGTAACTGATGATTTAAAACAACGTATTTTCGAGAAATATGAAATTGGGACGCTGATACCGGGGATTTCTCAAATCGGATTAGGATTAGCTTTTTGTAAAATGATTGTTGAAGCTCATGGTGGCACAATTACTGTTGATAATAATCAACCTCAAGGATCAATTTTTGAAATTACATTAAATAGGTAATAGGGAACAGGGAACAGGGAACAGGGAGGAAAAAAGTTAACCGTCTAGGTATCAGTCTATATCTTAACTGCCTTGGCGGTTGCTATAATTAACACAATTTTAACCAGATTAACCAGAGAGAATAACCCAATCAATGAATTATCTAGGAGTTCGCTTTAATATTACTGCCCTAAAATTAGCAGAAAAAACTCTTGAACAACAACTACAAGTATTTGATGCTGCGATTGATGGTATTGCTATTATCAAAGCAGATAACTATATCTATGTAAACCCGTCTCATCTCAACCTATTTGGTTACGAAAAAACTGAAGACCTAATTGGTAAATCTTGGAGGCTTTTGTATTCTCAACAACAGATAGAAAGATTTGAGAAAGAGATCTTTCCCCGATTAAGATCCGATCGCTTTTGGCAAGGAGAAATGATTGCCAATCGTCAAGATGGCTCTACCTTTGATCAAGAATTATCTCTCACCATCACCGATGAGGGGCTATGGATTTGTGTTTGCCATGATCTTAGCGATCACCCGGAAATTGAGACTGAATTAGCCAAGAGTGAAGCTCTATTTCGAGGGTTAGTCGAAGGATCAAGCGATTTAATTTGGTCTTGTGATCTTGATGGTAAATTTATCTATCTTTCACCCCAATTTGAGACATTTTTTGGCTGGGAAGCTAGTGAATGGATTGGTAAATCGTTTCTGGATCTCGTACATCCTGATGATCGGGAAATAATGGATAAAGATTATCCCCAAAAAAGGAACCATCTTGAGTTCCGACATCTGCACCGAGATGGTCATTATCTGTGGGTAAAAGTCAATGCTACAGCGATTAAAAATAAACAAGGGAAAATCGTTGGTACTCAGGGAATTTTATCGGATATTAGCAAGCGCAAAGCATCTGAACAAGTCCTAAATCAACAAGTACAACGAGAAAAACTGCTACGAAAAATTACCCAACGAATTCGTCAATCTCTAGACCTTCAAAGCATTTTCCAAACCGCTTGTCAGGAAATCCGCTCACTGATTGAGGCAGATCGAGTCAGTATTTTTAAGTTTTATCCCGAATCTAACTTTGATGATGGCGAAATGGTCGCTGAATCAGTTGTAGCAGCATTTCCTTCGGTCATGGCAATTCCCATCCATGATCACTGCTTTGGCGAAAAGTATTCCCACCTTTATGCCAATGGAAAATATCAGGCTGTGGGTGATATTTATAATAGTGGGATGTCACTCTGTCACATTGAGGTCTTAGCTCAATTTCAGATTCGTGCCAACCTAATTATCCCTTTGCTCTGTGGTAATGATTTGTGGGGCTTGCTTTGCATTCATCAATGTGCAACAATTCGCCACTGGCAGCAGTCTGAGATTGAATATATCCAGCAAATTGCTAACCAATTAGCGATCGCCATTCAACAAGCCAGTTTATATCAGCAACTCCAGTGTGAACTATTGGTGAGACAGGAAGTTGAAAGGCTGATTGCCCAGCAACTCCGGCGACAACAAGTATTAGCCAACATTAACCAACAAATTCGAGAATCTCTGGATATTAATCAGATCTTGGAAAAAGTGACTGAGCAGGTCAAAAACATCCTGGATTGTGATCGTGTCATCGTGTTTCAGCTTTTTGCCGACGGTAGCAGTCAAATTGTTGAAGAATTGGTATCTGATCAATTCGTTACCCTTAAAAATTTCCAATTGCAAAATGAAGTATGGTCTCAAGAAATCCTTGATTACTATTGGCAAGGACTGCCTCGGATTGTCCCCGATGTAATGAATGATATCTGGACAGATTGCCTGATAGAATATAACATCATAGGTCAAATCCAGTCCAAAATTGTCGCGCCTATTTTGCAAGAAGTAATTAACAACGACAAGCATCGTTGGATTGATGCTAAAAATATTAGCAAACTCTGGGGGATTTTAGTGGTTTATGCTTGCCAAGAAAAACGAGTATGGCAAAAGTCTGAAGCCCAACTTCTGCAACAAATTGCTAACCAATTAGCGATCGCTATTCAACAAGTCAGTTTATTTGATCAGTTGCAACAAGAACTCAATGAAAGAAAAATAAGCCAGCAAAAACTGATTGAAAGTAATCAAGAATTGGCAATATCTAATGAACAACTTGCCCGTGCCACCCGCCTCAAAGATGAATTTCTAGCTAATATGAGCCATGAATTGCGTACTCCCCTGAATGCTATTTTAGGGATGTCCGAAGCCTTAACAGAAGAAATTTTTGGCTCCCTCAACGAGAAACAACAACAGGCAATAGAAACCATTGCCAGCAGTGGCACTCATCTGCTCTCATTAATTAATGATATTCTTGATGTCGCTAAAATTGAATCAGGAAAAATTGAACTAGAATCTGCCCCAACATCCATTAACGAGTTATGCCAATCAAGTTTGGTATTCATTCAACAACAGGCAATACAAAAACGCCTTCAGATTCAAACGGAAATTCCCCCTGATCTCCCCGATTTGTTTGTAGATGAAAGACGCATTCGCCAAGTCTTAATTAACCTCCTCAATAATGCCGTTAAATTCACTCCCAAAGGGGGTAGAGTATCCTTAACAGTTCAAGTTGAATCTTCAACGGAAACTGCTTTCGGTCGTCCCTCTATTTGTTTTGCTGTGCGCGATAATGGGATTGGGATTACTCCTGAAAATCAGGATAAACTTTTTAAACCTTTTGTGCAAATTGATAGTGCTTTAAATCGTCAATATGCGGGTACAGGTTTAGGACTTGTGCTGGTGAAACGAATTGTGGAAATGCACGGTGGTCAACTAGAAGTTAAGAGTACAGTTGGTGTCGGTAGTTGTTTTAGCTTCCGTTTACCTTATAAACAGTTGCCGTCCCCAATTCCTAAATCTTCTAGTCCCCAATCATCAAATTTAGATGGGGGCCAAAATCCCACAACTCAAGTCTTAGAAACATCACCTGTGATTCTCTTGGCAGAAGATCATGAAGCTAATGTTATTACGATTTCTCGTTATCTGAAGGCAAAAGGATACCAAGTTATCTTAGCAAAAAATGGTCAAGAAGCGATTAATCTAGTTAAATCTCAGAGTCCAGATTTAATTTTAATGGATATTCAGATGCCAATTATGAATGGTTTAGAAGCAATTAAACAGATTCGTGAGGATAGCGATCACCGATTAGCAACCCTTCCCATTATTGCTCTCACTGCCTTAGCAACGACAAAAGATCAAGAAAAATGCTTAGAAGCAGGTGCTAATGACTATCTGGCTAAACCTGTTAAACTGAGTCAACTCACAAGTACAATTCAAGAAATATTAGCCAAAGAGAAAAACTAATCAATTTCCCCTCTGTAGCAATCCTATTTGATTTGTATCCCCAATTTCTGCTCCAAAGGAAACTGGTTAACTGGTAACAGGGGTAATACTTCTAGCTGTTTCATATCGATTTTAAATGATTACAACCTATTAAGGAAAATATAGGAGGGTATCGGATTGAAAAACGAAACAGAAGCAGAAGTGCAACAACAGAAGTTAGATTTTCAGGTTGTTAACCGAGCGTTGGCGGTATTAAGTGCTTGTACTCAAGCCGTCATTCGCGCTACTGATGAAATCACTCTCCTACAAACCCTTTGTCAGTTAATTACCCAAGAAGCAGCCTATCGCATGGCTTGGGTGGCTTACGTTTGCCATGATGAGGCTAAAAGTGTCAAAGCGATGGCTTGGGCGGGCTATGAAGCCGATTACTTAGAAAATGTTAATATTACCTGGGCGGATACCGAGAGAGGTAGGGGCCCCACAGGACGGGTGATTCGTTCTGGACATCCGGTAGCTTGTCAAAATATGCTGAATGACCCCAATTTTGCCCCCTGGCGCGAAGCCGCACAACAACGAGGCTATCAGTCATCTTTAGTGCTTCCTCTATTTAATAATAATGGTGAAGTATTTGGTACTTTAAATATTTACTCAGCCGAAGCTTATGCTTTTAACCCCAAAGAAGTAGAATTATTAACACAATTGACTGATAGCCTGAGTTTTGGAATTGTCGCCTTACGCGCCGAACAAGCCCTTCGAGAAAGTGAGCAACGCTATCGCTTATTAGCAGAAAATATTAACGATTTAGTCTGTCTTCATGATCAGGATCGTCGTTATCTCTACCTGAGTCCTTCTTGCGAATCTTTACTAGGCTATGGTTATAATGAATTAATCGGAAAAGATCCCTATATTTTATTCCATCCTGATGACCGCGATCGCATTGTTGAAGAATTTCGCGCTGTAATTTTAGGTAAAAATGATATTTCTATAACCTATCGTATTCGTCAGAAATCGGGTAATTATATTTGGTTAGAAACGTTAACGAAACCGATTTTAAATGAAGCGGGTAAGGTCGTTCAAATCCAAACCACTTCTAGGGATGTCACAGAACGAATTTTAGTTCAAGAGCGTTTCAAATATGAAGCACTACACGATGCCCTAACAGGTTTACCCAATCGTAATCTATTGATGGAACGACTCAAATTAGGCATTAACCGCATCCGCAATTTTGAAGGTTATCGTTTTGCGGTTTTATTTCTTGATCTCGACCGATTTAAAGTAATTAATGATAGTTTGGGACATTTAGTAGGGGATCAGTTATTGATTGCTACAGCCCATAAGCTTCAGTCAATTGTGCGATCAATCGATCTTGTAGCTAGAATCGGCGGTGATGAGTTTGTAATTCTGTTAGATGAAATCAAAGATATTCAAGAAGCAATTCGAGTAACGGAGCGTATTTTTAAAACATTAACTTCACCCTTAATCATCGAAGAGAGAGAAATTTATGTTAGCACAAGTATTGGGATTGTGTTGGGTACAAAAGACTATATTCGAGATTCAGATCTGCTACGCGATGCCGATATTGCCATGTATCGTGCTAAAAATCAAGGGAAAGCCCGATATGAAATTTTTGATCGAGAAATGCACGCGGTTGCCATCAAACGACTCCATTTAGAAAATGACCTTCGTAGAGCGATTGAACAACAACAATTTTTAGTCTATTATCAGCCAATTATTAATCTTTCTAATCATCGTTTAATTGGATTTGAAGCATTAGTACGCTGGCAACATCCAACTCGCGGTTTTATTTCACCCATAGAATTTATACCCTTAGCTGAAGAAACTGGTTTAATTATCATGATTGATAGTTGGGTATTATTTACAGCTTGTCAACAACTAGCAACCTGGAAGATAAAATTTCCTCATTACCTACCCCTGAAAATGAGTATTAACCTTTCTGCTCAGGATTTTCGCAAAATTAATTTAATCGAAGAAATTGATCATATTTTAATGGAAACGGGTTTAGAGGGTCAGGAACTCACTTTAGAGATTACAGAAAGTATGCTCATTGAAAATATCAATAAAACTATTGATTTATTAACAGAAATTAAGTTGCGAAATCTTGAAATTAGTATTGATGATTTTGGCACAGGATATTCGTCTCTTAATTATCTTCATCGTTTTCCTGTAGATTATTTAAAAATTGATTCTTCTTTTGTCAGTCAGATGCAGGAAGAAAACCGTAATTATCAAGTTGTAAGTACCATTATTGATTTAGGTCATCATCTCGGTTTAGCTATTGTCGCTGAAGGGATTGAGACAGGACAACAAATGCGATGGTTACGAGAATTAGGTTGCAAATTTGGTCAAGGTTATTTATTCGCTCAACCTTTATCTGCTCAAGAAATTGAAATCAAATTTTTACATAAATAAAAATTTTGTTATAATAAATAATCGTCAGGCTAGTTCGTTGAAACTATATGAACCGTAGAACTTTTTTAGCTTGGGTTGGTGTCGGAAGTTTAGCCAGTTTTTTTCCTTTGGTTTTAGCTATCTGTTCTAAGCCAACAACTGCTGCTAATCCCTCCACTCGTCCTGATGGTTTTATCCCGGTAGGAACCCTGCAAGAACTAAATGAAAAAGGCTCTATTTTTAATTCTAAAATTCCCGCTTTAATCATTCATAATCAGAAAAACTCACAAGATATTTTTGCCGTTAATCCCACTTGTCCCCATGCAGGTTGTGTTGTGAAATGGAAAGGAAATAAAGAAGAATTTCTATGTCCTTGTCACGGTTCTCAATTTACAGCAAACGGTCAACTGATGAAAGGCCCTGCTCATCAAGGATTAAAACCTTATATTGCTAAAGTAGAAGGAAATCTAATTTTAGTCAAACCGAGTTAAGGTAGTAAAATTATTGTAGTGCCAGTGAAAGATCTTGAAGACAACGACGGGTTAGCACCTTACGAGCATCCGCATCTTCTGGCTTGTGAATATCAATATTAGTCGCAAAAAAATAAACATTCTGATTCTGTTCTAAATAACCTACATACCACCCAATATTTGGGGTTCCTTTGCTCTCCCAACCTGTCTTTGCTCGGATGGTATAATCTTGAGTTTTTTCTGCAACCATGATATCTTTTACAAGGGATAGCGATCGCGTAGAAAACGGTAATTCATTGCTGTAGAGACGTCGCAAGAATTGGATTTGCTCTTGAGGGGTAATTCGCAACTCTCCATCCAACCAAAAGTGATCAATATTTTCGGCTTTTCCGATGGTTTTGTTACCGTAGTCTGCTTGAGTTACCCAGTATTTCATTTGTTCATAACCTACACGTCGCGCTAAGATTTGATAAAACCAAACCGCAGAAACTTTGAAGGCTTCTCTCATATTTAGGTCTTGATTCCACCCCGGAATAGAGCGTTGTATTCCATCCCAAGTTAGCACTGTTTTTTCATCTGCAATGACTTTAGTTTCTAGCGCAATCAAGGAATTAAGAATTTTAAACGTAGAAGCAGGCAAAAACGGTGTTTGATTGCGGGTTGGGTTATATTGATAGGAGTGATTGCGATTAGAGTCATAAATAATAATTGAACCCTCAATCCCTAATTCTTTAAAATGACGCTCAAACTTTAATTCTAAATTATCTTTTTGAGTAATATTTTCAGAACTAGAAAGCTTGGTTTTGACCGGGGAAATTGTTGATATAGACTGAGCTTGAGTTGTAGCCAGCAGGACACCACTAAAACTACTCAACCCCAATACAACAGCCGTTATTTTAAGAATTTTTTTAGGGTTTAAAGGGTTTCTATTTAATAACATTATTTTGGACTCGCTATAATAACAAGGAACAGAGGGGAAAAGAAAATAGAATATTAGATTAGTTTAGCATACAATTTTTCCTGCGGTATTATTTTTATATAGCAATCCCAAATAGATTGTAATAATTTAAAACTGATCTGAAACAGCCAGAAGTATTATCCCAGTTAAGCTGTTCCCTTTTGAACCGAAATTTTGGATACAACTCAAATAGGATTGCTATAGGTGAGAGAACGATTGATATTTTTACAAAACCGATTAAAGCGATGTATTCTATTGATAGTTTAAAATAATCTAGGAGTTTAAATATTGTGGAAGAGCGAGGATATTGGTTAGCGTGGTCACAAATTAATGGCATTGGTTCAATTTTAATTCAACGTCTACAACACCATTTTAAAACCTTAGAAATGGCTTGGAAAGCAACGGAGAAGGAGTTAATAGAAGTTGATGGTTTTGGGAAACAAACCGTTGATAAAATTATTCAACAGCGATCGCAATTTAACCCCAAAGAATTCTTAGAACAACATATTGCTAAAAACCCTAATTTTTGGACTCCGGCTGATTCTGACTATCCTCGATTATTATTAGAAATCCCGACATTTCCCCCGGTTTTATATTATAGAGGAATCGTTGAACCCCAGGAAAATCAAGGCATTATCCCAATGATTGCTATTGTTGGAACCCGCACCCCCACAGAATACGGGCGACGCTGGACTCGTCAAATTAGTATGACTTTAGCCCGTCGGGGGTTTACTATTGTTTCAGGGATGGCGGCGGGAATTGATACCGAAGCTCATCGCAGTTGTTTGGAAGTGGGAGGACGAACAATTGCTGCGTTAGGAACTGGAGTTGATATTGTCTATCCCAAAGAAAATCGCCAACTCTGTGAACGGGTGATGAATCAAGGATTATTAATCAGTGAATATCCCTCTGGAACCAAACCTAATCCCCGCCATTTTCCCCAACGAAATCGAATTATTGCGGGGTTAAGTCGAGCAACCTTTGTGATGGAAGCTCCTCAAAAATCGGGGGCTTTAATTACGGCTCATGTTGCTAATGAATTTTGTCGAGATGTGTATGTTTTACCCGGACGTTTAGATGATGAAAATTCTCAAGGATGTTTAAAATTAATTAATGGGGGAGCCAGTATGATTCCTGTTAATTTAGAGGAATTATTAGAGCAATTAGGAGCCATGCCACCTTTAGATGAACCTCAACAATTATCTTTGTTTAGCCTGCAACCTGAACCTGCAAAACCCTTACCCGATTTAGACCCAGAATTAACTCAAGTTTTGCAAGCTTTTTCTTCAGAACCCACTGCTTTTGATCAAATTATTGTTAATCTAAATTTAGAAGCCGGAAGCCTATCCGCAGCCTTATTACAATTAGAATTATTAGGATTAGTAGAACAATTACCGGGGATGAGGTATCGGAGAATTGATTAAAAGAGAAAATGCTTAAATCTTGACTACAGATCATTAATGGGTCAGTAATCAGGTGAGACGGGAGACGCTAGTAAGTTTGATGACCCCTGGATAGCGATCCAGATTGCTTTTCTGTGGGCCATACCGTCTAAAGTTCTTGAGCGTGTTAAACTTTTAGGGAGTGAAATAATGTCCTAATTCAAGTTGGAATGACTACCCTATTTTCCCCCAAAAATACGCCTCAAGAACAGAATTCGCGCGAAACAGACTGGCGGTTACTGATGCGAGTTGCTGAGTATGCAAAACGGAATCAGCGTTTATTAATTCTGTGTTTAGTTTTACTCATTCCTTTATCGGTTTGTGGCGCAGTTCAACCGATTTTAATTGGACAAGCGATTTCTTTAATTCGTCAAGAACCAACAACTTATCCATTCCTCAAGGCAATGCCCTTATCCGATGGATTGAATTTTCTGGCGGTTGTTCTGTTACTAACAATTATCGTCCGATTTTTGCTCCAAGCAATTCAAGGATATTGGGTGCAGAAAGTGGGTCAACAAATGACCACTGATATTCGCAATGATTTATTTGAACACGTTACCTCTTTAGCGGTTAGATTTTTTGATCGCACTCCTGTAGGACGATTAATTACTCGTTTAACCAGTGATGTTGATGCTTTAGGGGATGTATTTTCGACAGGTGCAATTGGGATTATCAGTGATTTATTTTCCATTGTCGTGATTGCAATTTTAATGTTTACGCTGGAATGGAAATTGGCTTTAATTTTAGTTTTAATGATGGTTCCGGTAACGGCACTAATCATTTACTTTCAAAAACAATATCGCCAAGCTAATTATAAATCCAGAGATGAGTTATCTAATCTCAATTCCCAACTGCAAGAAAATATGGTGGGGATTAGCGTTGTCCAACTCTTCCGGCGAGAACGGTATAATTCTGAATTATTTAATGTTACAAATCATCAGTATATTAAAGCCGTTGATCAAACTATTTTTTATGATTCTGCGGTATCGGCAACTTTAGAATGGATTGCCTTAATTGCCATTGCTGTTGTGCTATGGTTTGGCGGTAAGCAAGTTGTGGATAATCAATTGAGTTTTGGAACCTTATCCGCCTTTATTTTATACGCTCAACGATTGTTTGATCCTCTGCGACAATTTGCCGAAAAATTTACGGCTATTCAATCAGGATTTACAGCAATTGAACGGATTAATAATATTCTCAATGAACCGATTGAAATTCGAGATCTCGATCAAATTACTGCCAATCTTTCCGCCTTTAATCCTGACGAGCAAAATTCTGTACAAACCGGGGAAATTCGCTTTGAAAATGTTTGGTTTGCCTATAAAAATGATGATTATGTAATCAAAAATCTCAATTTAACGATTCGTCCTGGGGAAAAAGTTGCCTTAGTGGGGCCAACAGGAGCCGGAAAAAGTTCAATTATTCGGTTATTGTGTCGATTATATGAACCGAGTCAAGGACGAATTTTAGTCGATGGCATTGATATTCGAGAGTTACGTCAAACGGAACTTCGACGCCATATTGGAGTGATTTTACAAGATGGATTTTTATTTGCTGGAGATGTTAAAAGTAATATTACCCTGGGAGAATCCTACAGCTTGGAAAAAATTCAACAAGCAGCAGAAAAAACAAATGTTGCTCAATTTATTGAACAATTACCCCAAGGCTATAATACGGAATTACGAGAACGAGGAACAAATTTATCGAGTGGTCAAAAACAACTATTAGCTTTTGCCCGCGCAGCTATTCGTAACCCCCATATTTTAGTGTTAGATGAAGCTACGGCTAATTTAGATGTGGGAACCGAAGCGTTAATTCAAGAGGCATTAGAACGTTTGTTAATGGGGCGAACTGCGATTATTATTGCTCACCGTCTTTCAACGATTAGAAATGCAGATCGAATTTTAGTGTTAAAACGAGGTCAATTAGTTGAGTCAGGTAGTCATGATGAATTAATTCAGCATAATGGTTTATATGCCAGTTTATACAACTTACAAATGCTAAAAGTACAGGAAAAAAATTAAAATAAAATAGCTTTGGTGGGCTAGGCCCACTCTACTATCCTAAAATCGGATTTTTCGTTGAATTCGATGGGAGGAAATCTCGTGCAGGGTATGAGATAGATGGACGCAGCGTTGATTCCGTGAATCTACTTTTAAGCGCCAGTAAGGAAAAGGAATTGTGTTATTGTTTCTGAAAGTAGGATTAGGCTGATCTAAGTTAGAATTCCAGCAAAGATCAAGGTTTTTTCGATTTTTCTTGGCTTGACGTTCTAAATGAGCAAGGGGAAGAACAATCGGCCAAAAAATAACAGAAAATCCGATCACGACCCAAGACTCAATATGAGTCTTGGGTGTAGATTCATCTTTTAAAAAAATTCGTAGAAACACAACGAAAACGAGAAACGCCACTACTAGATAGTATTGAAATGCCAAGGTGAAAAATAACATAGTGATAAATTGGAGACCAAATAAAATCCGTGCAATCCTGGTGTAGATCTACTCAAAAAATAGAAAAACTCAGGAATTCTTCTCTTAAATCTATCCAATGGAATATCTATGATATTCTTGATAAATTTAGAGAGCAAAAGATCATTTTTTCTGGGTTTTTTCAGAAATAAAGCTCTGATCTATTGTCCGAGGGAATACATAGAAGTCGCAACAACGAAAGTGTCACTGCTTCGGAGATCATTTCTTTCAGGACGTTAGGGGTGGAATAGGGATGTCCCTGGTGTTCTTTTCCAACCCAACGATGCAAGGGAGCTAAAATATTAAGTACATAAGCACTTGCCTTTGTTTTATTGATTGATACAACAATTTCATCCGGTAAACTCTCTAATTGTTGTTCTATTTCTTCAAGTGTTAATTCCTCTAAAGCTTGATACGCTAACGCAGAAGATTCAGGGTAAAAGACATTCATAGGGGTAAACTTCAGCATTCAATATAGGTTTGAAAGTCAACCAAATTTTGGAAGAGTTTCCCCATCATCCAACTCAAAACATGACAGTAGGAATCCCTATCAAGCACCCTTCTCATCTAATTCTCAATCCTTATAGAACCGATTAGTTTTCCATTAACTTAACTATTTTCTGACAACAATTGCAAGTTTTGCCAAGCTGATTGGGGATAAATTCTTAAGGGTTCAGAAAACACTTTAGCTTTTCGCTGAGAAACTTTGACACTTAATTTAACCATCCGATAAATAAACCCTTTCATTGATTTTCGAGCTTGTTGCTGTTGCCATTCATATCCCTCTTCTGTAGAAGCGTATAGAGGTGGTAGACGATTGAGTGCATAGGTTAACACGTCTATATGATTAATGGATTGAACCAGTTCTGGTGGTAAATTGCGAAATTGGCGTTCAATTTCTTCAAGGACTAATTCTTCCATGGCATTTCGGCAACCGAATACTGGCTCATCCTGTTGAATAGTTTTCATGGAATTAAAATCCTCCTTTAGGAATAAATTGGGTAAAAATTAAGAGACAATTTTACAGTTTGAAGCCAGAAACACATTTGACATCAACGCAAATAAAGCTCGTTCTCAATTCAGATTCCACGTTCTGTCTTGATCAGTTTTAATGTTGGAGTGAGTAACTCCTCAATTTCATGTATGTCTACACCTGTTTTACTTATGCAGTATTGAGACTGATCCTAAATGGAACCGCATCCCCAAAATCCCCTTCTATAATGTAGTTTAGGATACAAGATATACTGAGTACCTTGGAGGTCAAAGTTGCCTTGATTCCTTAATGTTCTACTTCATATTCTTAACGAGGAATTCCGCATTATTGTTCCTGATTTTCAGCCTAAAATTTTTCTGAGATCTATTGCACCCTGCAACATTTAAACTCCTAATTCGCTTTGTAGAAAAAGCTCAATGACCCTGATCTGTGATATTAGTAAAACAGTCTAAATCATAATTGTGAAGTTTTCGGGAAGATCGGATAATACGATTAACTTGGAGGTGTTTTTTTCCTTTGATCCGCTTATTCACTCCTCTTTCTGAAAGGGGTTTCCTGTTCTCAGTAGGTCGGTTCAATTCAATAGAATATTGAATGTTAACTCTTGAAGATTGACGGCTAACTGAAACCCTATTCCCTATTCCCTAGCTCTATAACTTAAATCCCTGTTGCTGGGGTTGTGAGCGGTTTATTTAACTCAATGGGAGGAGGTTCATTGGGTGCGTCTTGGGGAGGTAGGTTCGGTTCGGGGGACGGTTGTACCTCTTCAATGGGGGGGGGTACTTCTTCAACGGGGGGCTGTACTTCTTCAACGGGGGGTTGATATTCTGGTTGAGGAGTCGGAGGATTTAACCATTGTTGCCAATCTTGAATTTGAGCTTGAGCTTGGGAATAAGTGCTAGTTCCAGGGGGAATTTTCTTTAAAATCCCTATGGCTCCAGGGACATCATAAGTGGATTGATCTAAGCCGAGTTGTAATAAACTTTGGCTCCATTGATTAATGAGTTGATTGACCTGTGAGCGTAATCGACTGGAATTCGAGACTTTATTCGCCATATTAATAGCGGCTACATAGGAATCCGGGGTTCCCGGTGCTGCTAGGGTTTCTGAATTTTGAAGATTTTCGAGATCTCGGAGTTGGGTTTTCCATTGGCGAATTTTGTTATTAGCAGTGCTGTATAACACAATACCAGAGGAGATTTGTTGGGCTTGGGCAATGGCCTCTGCATAATTGCCTTCGGCGGCTAACTGTTCTGCTCGGTCTAAAATGGGTTGATATTCTAATCGTTGACTGCGATCTCTCCATTCCGCAATATGATTTTGGGCATTATCATATAAAGCGCGTCCTCGACCGATTTTTTGAGCTTGGACGATGGCTTGTTTGAGAGAATCCGTATCCCCAAAACTGGCTAATTGTTCGGCCATGTCTAATAATGGTTTATCTTCAATTTCCTCAATGCGACGTGTCCAACTCACCATTTCAGTTTTAGCTTCCTGTCCACGGGGGTTAGAAGCGGGAATGGTTTGAACTTGGGCAATGGCCGCTCTGAGATCGTTCACGCCTCCAGGTTGAGCTAATTGTCTGGCCCGTTCTAAGGTGGCAACATCTGCAATTGATCCTTGCCAATTGCTAATATACTCCTGGGCTTTTTGATAAAGGGGGCGATCTCGACCGATTTTTTGGGCTTGGGCGATCGCATCTTTTAAACCAGCAACGGTATCTAATAAAGCGGGAACATTAGCTTTAGCTAAAACAACAAAATCTTTAACATTTTCTTGTAAATTGGCACTACTGGGAATTTTATTGGCAATATTAATTGCTTCTTGCCAATTGCCATTTTTTAGGGTTTCTTCCGCCAACGCCATAATTTTATTGCTGATAGTGGTAATTTCTTTTTGTCCAGCATCTTTTAAATAACTCTCTGGGGAAAGCTGATCAATTAACTTGGCGGCTGCCAGTAAATTGTCAACACTGCCCTGTGCAATTAAACTTCTAGCTTTCGCTAATTTTTGGCTATCTTCGCGGGTAATTGCAATCCGATCTGTGAGTTCTTGATATTTATTTGTCCCCCAATAATTATTCCCCAAATTCAATAATAATGTTGCTTCTTTAAACGCCAAATTCAACTTTTCTTGGCGCATTAAATCCTCAGTTTCCTCATAAACTTTTTCCGCTTCGTCCCAAATCGAATTCCATTGGTCAATTCGTTTAGACACTTGAGCAGCTGCCGGGGTATGTTCAGGGGTTTTTTCTGCGGCTGCAATGGCTTCTGAGAGTTGACCCGCTTGGAACATCTCCTCAGCCAAATCCAAAATATCCATTGACCATTTTTCAATTTGGCGATTAATTTCGGGACGCAGAGGATGATCTTCCGGTAAACTATTGACTAAATCAATTGCAACTAATAAATCGGCAACGGTTTGTTTATTAGCAGCAGATTCTGCACAATATAACCGCAGGGAAGCGGAGGCTACAGGCCAGAAAATTTTAGGACAATTGGGTAAAGCGGGTAAACGGAACAATAGACCTACAGCTAAAACCCCAATTCCACCGGGAACTAAAATCAACAACGCTAAGATTAGAGGAACTAAGTTAACCGGAATGGTTCTGGGGAAAACAAAACGTTTTCGTTTTTCCGGTTCCTGGGAAGATGAGGTTGGTGGGGGTTGATAAAGAACAATCTGGTTGGCTGTTCTGGGTAGTGGAGCAGAATTCGGGACTTCAGTGGAAGTTGGGGGTTGGGTCTTCGTCACCTCCAAGTTCGTGCAAAGTTCCTTGAGCCATTCTGCACGACTTTTCCGAACCAACGAACGAATGGGAATTTGGGGAGAATTCCCGGTATCAGTCGTTTTAGGGGATTGACTTTGACTTTGTTGTTCTTGATTTTCACTCATCACAATTAACCCAAACAGCTTGAAGCAGACTAAGGTTCTAACCCCATTCAATGGCAGGGGGGACACAAGGGGGTTCTTCGGTGTTATACCATTGTCGATGCTTAAACAGCAAGGGGAGATGGGCAGGGGGATGAGGGGATGAGGGGACAAGGNGGGGAGAGGGGGAGACAGGGGAGAGGGTTAGCTTTTGTAAAGACGTGGCTGGTTAATTTCAGACCGTAGGCTCCAAGTACATCTAACCCCTGAAACTGGTAACTGATAACTGATAACTGATAACTGATAACTTAAAATAAAATTGAATTTTTTCGCACTTCTTGAGGCTCAGGTTTCATTTGTAAATCTTCAATCAGTTGGGCGAGATGGTCAGATGTTGCTTGGTACATTTCCCCACAAAATTCACATTTTGCTTCTGCACCATTGTCTTTTTCAATCATATCTTGGAGTTCTTCAGTTCCAAACATTTTTAAGGCTCCTAATGCCCGTTCAAAGGAACAATTACAATCAAATCGAACCAGTTGAGATTCCGGTAAAATAACTAATCCCATATCTCCTAATAGTTCTTGGAAAATATCGGGTAAGGTTTTATGGGCTCTTAACAAAGGAGTAAACCCCGATAAGCTTTGTACACGGGATTCTAATTTAGCCACCAATTCTTCATCGATAGCCGCTTTCGGTAAGATTTGTAATAATAATCCTCCCGCAGCTTGCACTCCTTCTTTATCAACAAATACCCCTAAGACTAAAGCCGACGGAGTTTGTTCAGAGGTTGCTAAATAATGGGTAATATCATCGCCAATTTCACCCGAAATTAATTCAACGGTGCTAGTGTAAGGATAGCCGTAACCCACATCTCGCACCACTCGCACATAGCCCTGATGACCCACCGCGCCACCGACATCTAATTTTCCAATGGAATTAGGAGGAAGCTCCACCTCTGGATTATCCACATACCCCCGTACTGTTCCATTTAACCCCGCATCTACCAAGATTCCCCCCAAGGGGCCATCGCCTTTGATGCGGATGTTGACTCTGGATTCTGCCCGTTTCATATTCGATGCTAACAGTAATCCAGCAGCCATGGTTCGCCCTAACGCTGCTGTTGCGACATAAGACAGGTTATGCCGTTGTCTTGCTTCTTCCGTCAAACGGGTGGTAATGATGCCGACTGCCCGAATTCCCCCATCTGCGGCTGTTGCCCGAATTAGTTGATCTGCCATGTTTACAGTTTTTAACAATTTGTACCTGCTCCCATTTTAATTTTTTCTGGGGTCAGGGTGGGGATTGGATGTCGGATGTCAGTGGAGGATGATTTTGGTAAAATGAATCATACCGTTATTTAAACTGGTGAAATTGTTATGCTCGGTACGTTTCAACACAGTAGTCTCCGTATTGAAGTCAATGCCAAAGAAACTGATATTCGAGACAGTTTAATGCGTCCGAGTCAGTTGCAAAAATGGTTATGGCCTCAACAATTTAATTCTGGACTTCCTGAACAATTTCAACCGGGATTAACCTTTACCAGTTCCCTCGGCCCGGTTACGATTCAACATTATGTTGATGTCGCCCAACCCAATTGTTTAAGGCTATTATTGAGTCGAGGAATTGATGGGTTTCATGAATGGTATTGGGGGGAAGGTTGGGTACAATCTCGTTTAGAAGGAATTTCTCTATTACCCTTAAATTTAGGTCAAACGATGAATTTAATGCGGTTACGGGAATTTTTAACCCATAAAAACTAACCGTTAACGGTGTTTAGGAAAGAGCCGAAAAAAAGGTTTTAAGGGCCAACCCTAAAACGGTTACCATAAACAGTCGTTTAATCCAAAGATTACTCATATTAAGGGCAATTTTTGCCCCTAATATTCCTCCCATAAACATTGTTAAACTGAGGACAATTCCCAAGGGATAATTAACAATTCCGTGGGCGGTAAAAATTAAAGTAGCCACTAAGGATGAAAAGATATTAATTACTTTTGTCGTCGCCACTGCTTCAATAAAGGTTTGATGAAATAGCATGACATAACTCGCCGTTAGTAGGGTGACATAACCCCCACTAAAAAAGCCTCCATAAATTCCTAATAAAAATGTCCCTAAATATCCTAAGTTTTCTGATAACTTTGAAGCAGGTTCTGGATGAGGTTTAATTCCGGTTTCGGGATTTAAAAATACAAAAATTGCGATCGCCACCATCAACAAAGAAATGATCAACGATAGGGTATTTTTAGAAATCGTAAAAACTAGAAAAGCTCCTAAAATTGAACCTAATATCGTTAAAAGAATCAAACTCGGTAAACGCTGAGTATTCAGTTTTTTCTCTTTGATAAAGGGGATAGTTCCCCCTAAACTTAGAAAGGTTAATGCTAACATATTAGTAGCGATCGCAATGTCGGGTTCTATTCCCATTTGTAGCATTACAGGGACAGTAATTAAAGACGTACAACCTGTGACTACACTAATAATTCCGGTCAAGAAAAAGACTAAAATTAGAATGGATAAAGGAAAGAAAGTGAGTAAATTCTCCATTTTATCAAAATTATTTGATATAATCAGAATCCCAGTAATCATTCATCAAATTCTATCACGATATTTCTAGTTTCAATGTCTTGGATAAAAATCTTTAAACTTGGATTATTGGGATAATTATTAACCAAAATTTTATGTTCTCTGTATTTTTTAGAAATGGTTTTATAATATTCAAGATTTTTATCATTCTTATCAATTGTAAATTTTTCTGTCTTATTAATAGCTCTATTTAACGTATCTAAACAACCTGTTATTTTCTGCTTCCGATTATCCCTATAGTAAAGAGGAAGTAACCAACATTCAGTAGAATGAACAGCTATAGCAAAAATAATTCTATCATAATATTCCCTATAAAAATCTTCCCCTATTAAACTCTTGAATTTTTCTTTGACTTTTTCTATTAATTGTTCTGGACTCAATTCTCCATTTTTATCACGATAAGAAATACCCTCATATCCGTCTAAAACATCAGTATCAATTTGAATAATCACATAGTCCAAATATTGAAAAGCTTTTTTTAAATCTTCGGACTGACAATATTTAATAACCAGTGTCCAACCTCCATGATCTGATTTATTATCATTATCCTTATCTCTTTCAGGTTGGAGAGGATTAACAATTAAATCATTTGTGTCAAAATACCCACTTAAAATATTTTCAATCACAATCTGATCTGTAATTCCTTCAGTAACTAATCCAAAAGTAGTCATAACTAAAAATTTTTAGGTAGTCCCCCAATATAACCGCGTAAAAATGCTTCTGATAATCTCACAGGTTCCTGTCCCTCCAGAGGTTTTGGAGGTGAAATCCTTGTTGCTTTAGTATAACCTAATCGATTACGGTAAATTACAAAAAGTCTTTGTTCATCATCATCCAAATTTAATCCATCTAAAATACCAGGATTATGAGTGGTAAAAATAACTTGTCGATCAGATTTTTTTGCTAACTGTACTAATTCTTGAACCAATCTACGTCCCAATCTGGGGTTTAGGGAAACATCTATATTATCAACTGCAAAAAATTTAGGGGTATTATCACTGATAAATAGAGAAAAATAGAAGAGTAAAAATAAAAATCCTTCATTAGAACTATTTTGATCAAAGTATTTTTGTTTTCCTAAAAAGTATCGATCAGTTATTTTAATATTTTTTTGATTCAGCAATAATTCATCAGGGATCTCGAAATCTTTAAACCAATCTATAAGCTGCATTTTTTGTTTTATTTCTTTAATTTTATCTTGATTTTTATCCGAACTTAAAACTGTTAGTAGTTTAAATAGTCCTTCTCCATGAATTCCCAAAGGTTGAATTTGACCTTCTTCTTTAAAAATTTGTAAACTCGAGTTCTCTGGAGAAAAAATCAAAAATTTTTTTAAAGTTAAATTATCAGGATTTTTCATGATATGCTCTTTTACCTGTTGTTTAACATAATCTGATTTTGATAGACTTGGTGGAGAAATACCGTCCTTTTCAAGAAATTGATAAAATAACGTGCTGATCATCTCAAGTTTAGGGATTTCCTCTGAAATTTCCGAAATCTTACTAACCCAACTAGAGTAGGGTTTCCCATCATGTTGTAAATTATAGGTAATAATCTTATCGTTTTGAAACTGGAAAGATGTTTCAATTTCTGGGTTAAGATCATCAGAATTAAAAGCGGATCGCATGAATTGAGGTTCCGTTATTCTAATTCCTCTGGATGCTAAAAACTCATGATCGAGTTTATCACTTGCTGCTGCTGAACTTAACGCGATCGCTTCCAAAATATTCGTTTTTCCACAACCATTTTCACCAATCAAAAGCGTTACCCTTCCCAGTTGAAGTTTTAACTGTTCAATGGATTTAAAATTTTTGATAGTAATTTCTTGGATCATGACAATCTTCCAATCTCAGATTTAAAGAGTTTGTAGAGAATTAATTGTTAGCATCCTTTAGAGAAAGTTTAGTTTTTAATCATTATATCATAACTTTTGAAGATTGTTAATCACTTTGAGACAGAATTAAGTTTAAAATATTCATTTCCTTAGAGTGAAACAGTTGATTTTCGTTAAACAAATTTTTACCGAGTTTATCCATTGAGTTTGTATTAAACACAACATAAGGAATATTTTGATAATTAGCATCAATGGGTAAGATATTATCCGCAGAAGCGAGAGAATAAACCCAGTGTCTTAGAATTTCCTGAAAGGTGGGAGGTAACAACTTGTGATGACTTAAAAAATATTCCTCTAATTCAGGAAAGGTTAAAAAAGTTTGAATGGGAAACGCATAATAGCGATCGCAACTTTTAGAAGTTTGCATAACTTGTTGTGATCGCCCTTTAACCTCTATTAAATTATAAGCTAATTCCAAAGCAAAAGGAACAAGTGTCTTGATTTGTTTCGGGGAATTTCCCTTTATTAAACCCCACAATTGTTGAATAAAATTGCTATTTCCTAAAGCAAAAATCCGAGATAAATCAATATAATTAATTTCCCTAACCGTTTTTTCCGATAACGGAATAATCAATAAACTTCCTCGCACATAAGTTTTTTCTAAGGGGGGAAGATCCAAAAATTGATCTAAACTTTTTTCCAATTTAGATAAAATTTCCGATCCCAAAGATAAATAAGATACTTCCTGTTGAGTTTTAGAGGTGACAGGAGAACGATAAATTTCTATTTTTTGGGCGGATAATAAATTTAATAACCCTTGGGAAATCTCCTTTAAGCGTTGATCTTGACGATGCTTTTTAGATTCTTTTACAACTTCCTGATATAAAGTTACCATTGAACCCAAAAAACTATCCCCTCCTTGTTTAACCCACTTTCCTCCAATGGGAATCATCACATAATGTTGAAATCCAATTTGACCCGATCCCACAATTCTAGTCATAATTGATGCTTTTAAAATAATCAGAATATTCAACGCACTTAAACAGGATTCTTGTAAAGAAATTTTAGCTAATTCCTGAGATTCTGCTGGAGATAAAGGGTGATCATCTTGATCAACTTTAGGGGTAAAATAGATGGCTTTATCCGATAGATAAAACTTAATGAATTTTTCCCCTTGATCTAAACTTCCCCCACGACCTCTATAGATCACTTGAATAATTTCCATTAAATTTTGTTCAATTTGAAACCCTGGAATTTCCACTAAAATAAATCGTGTATTCGGGAAGGATAAACCGCGAGATGCGGAAGCAGTCATAAAAATAACCTTAACGCTATCCTTGAATTGTTGAATCTTGGCGATTTCCTCCTCAGAAAGACTCGCATGGATTTCTAAGTAATCTTTTTCGACTTCAAATTGAGCAATTTCTTTTATAATTATATCAATGAGTTTTTTAAGTTTTTCCTTATTTTGAATATAAACAATAATTTGACCTTTATTTTGATTTAATCGTTGCAAAATATCACTTTTAATGATATCGATCATTGGGTTAATTAACGTTGAATCATCTTCGTTATTTTCTAGGTCACTGACTGAGTGAATCAAAACCTGATAATCTATTGTTAGTTGAGAAGCGGGATAGGAATTTGCATTAATTAAAGTTGCTGAATATTGATTTAAAAAATTAAAGTTATCGATCCATAAACACTGTTCTTTGGTAGGGGAAACCTGTCGGACAAAAATTTTATCTCCTTGGACATTTTGATCGGATAAATGACTTTCAACCACATCCTTTAAGGTTAAAGAAGCATCCGCAGTAATCACTTTGATATTAAACCCATAGTCAGGATTTAATAAGTCATATTCCTTAATAAAATTTATAATTCCATGTAAAAAAGCCACCCCTTCCGATGATCCGGTAATTTCATCAATCATAATAAAAATATTTTTTAACCGTTGTGATAGCAGTTTAACTTTTTCAGGAATGACACGACGGGTAGAAGAATTATAAACACTGCTAAAAATTCGTTTTAAATGTTTTAAGGTATTTCCTGACCGGGTTTCTTTTAACGCTTGAATTGATGCGGTCGCAATGATATTATTTGGAAATTGATCGGGATGAATTAAACAAGTATGAATGGCTTCAGATAAACTCGCTAAAACGCCTGCTTGATTTCGCGGTGTTATTTCTAATAGCTGTTCAGAAATTTGATCAATTCTCTGAGAATAATTTAAACGATAGTCTCGTTCTAAATGAGCATTTAAAAATTCAACTTTTCCGCGTTTGAAATCTTCCGATAATTGATTATAATCATATTCAACCGCACAACCGCCTTTTTGTTCCTTTAAAATCATCGCATTGGTATTTAAACAAATAATGTTATCCTTTAATTGATGGGTGATAGGATCGCAAAATTTTTCCACAATATCCCGATTTACTTGAATCCGAGGACTGACATAAAATAATAGAGTTCCGTCTTCTAAATGGTTTAAAATATAATTAGCAACAGCAGTAGTTTTACCAATTCCGGGATTTCCTGTGAGGAATAGATAAGAGATTGTCGGGTCAGAAAGCGATCGCTGAATTAACGCCGCATGAGCATCTCTTAACGATAAGTTAGATTGAGTTAAATTAAGCGATCGTTGTAACAAATTAGAAATCTGATCGGCGGTATTAAAAAAATCTGATTCCGCCACATTTAACACTTCTTGATGATGAATGGCTGTAATCACATTAGGTTTTGCTTGAAGGATTTTATCAACAAATTCACCTCCATTTTTAAAGCTTCTGGCGGCGTTACTCTGAATCACCTTTAACACCTTTTTGCGGTTTTCTTTGATTTCTGAATTTCCTTTATTTTGATAAATTTTATGACAGATTTTTAAAATATTTAAGGATTCTTTACCTGGTTTTTCATCCGTATTTAAAGAAATTCCATTAATCAGGCGATCGCTATATCCAAAACAGTTAAATTTGACCGGATCATCCGATTTTAAATACTGTTCGTCTAAGAGAAACTGATAAAAACTCCAAGCATAACTACAAGCTTGAATGACTTTCACAGCTTCTTTATCCTTCGTCGCAAAAGCAGAAAAATAGCGTTCTAGTTTTTGAGAATAAACCTTGTAATTTTTGGGCGATCCCGTATCAATTTCTAATCCACAAAACCGAGATTTAGATCGAATATAGTTTAACTCTTGTTTTAAGAGATCTTTGAGGGTCTCAATATTTTTAATATTTTGAATGGAATAAATAGCGGAAGTCGTAAACGTGGACAAATCTACCACTAAAATTCGATATTCATCAAAACAACGTGTTAATAATAAGGTATCGGCTTTTAAAAATTCCCCGGTCTGTTTATATCGAGAAATATCAACATTTTTAAACCCTTGAGTTTCTAAAATTTCTCGATAAGCATCGGCTTCACTTTTTTCAATCAGATTAAAGCAGTTATTATTATAAAAATCACATTGAAAATAGAGAATCTCGATTTCTTGCGAATATCTCCATCCCGTTGCTTCTCGATATTCTCGAATAAAACTGACTCCTGATGTCCAACCTTTTTGTAAAAACAGTTTCACCCAAATCGCAATTGTATTTCGATCCGCTTGATCCAAAATACAATTTTCATTTGCAAGTTTTTGACTGATTTGATATAAATATAATTGGCTGAGGGGAGTTCGATAAATATCCCTGTAGGATTGTTTGAATTGAGTTTGCTTAAAATAAGTTAAAATTCCCAGATTAAACCCAATTTCAAAGACTCGACCTAATTCTATTCCTAATTTAGGACTCATAAATTGCACTCCTGACATGGGTTAAAAATGCTAAAGCATTAAATTTAATATTTTTCTCTGAGTAAGCAAACGTCGAAATTGTTCCAATTCCTTGATCTCCAATGAGTTGATCATAAGGGTTTAGTTTTAAAATAATATTATTCTTTTGGAGTTCATAACTTTTTTCATAGCGGGAAAAATGAAACAACAGAATATAGTTTAAAATTGTTTGTTGTAGAGGAGATTCTGAGTCTAATAACCCTGAGATAATATCTTTTGTATGAGCATCATCATAAATATTTAACAAAGTGCTATAACAAACAACACTATTAAAAAACGATTTTTTGGGATCAATTGTTACTCCTGTAAATAAATTTAAAAATACTTTTGTTCTTTGACTAGGATCATTTGACAATTTCTTCAATTCTTCAACATCAGGAATATAGAAAGAGTCTACATTTTTGTCTTTCAAATTTAAGGCGGGGTAGGTATCCATAAACACAGGATACAGTTTAATTTCTGGTTTATCTTTTTTGAGATATTGAATCACGGTTTCCGACATAAAAAATAAAGAATCGGGATCAGTTTCTGATTGAATTAAGCCTAAACGTCTACTATAGGGTGCTTTCGCAATATATAAAAAGTGTCGATATCCTTGTTGTTCATACAATGTTGTGATCGCATCCCGAATCACGCTGGGTTTTTGATACAATTCTTCATGCTTTTGATTATCAGAAAAGGTTCTAAAGTTATTAATTTGAATCACATCGTCGGTATTCGGATCTTTTTCAATTAAAACAATCTCACCATAAATATTAGAAATCCGATGGGTTTGATCGGGTTCATTCCAAATTGAATCACTCAACCAACTGGAAACAATAATAATTGCTAATTTATCCAATTGAGGTTTGAAATCACTTTTAAATTTAAACCGTTTGGGAAGCAGAGAATAAAGGGAAGATAAGGCATTTTTGACTCGAAAGTCAAAACCTTCAGTATCAGCAACATTTAATCCTTGATCATTAGCTAAACAATCTCGTCGTAAAATATGAGTTAAAGATCGAGTTAGACTATTTAAGTATTTTTCATCTTCGCTATTATCTTCTAGGGATTTTAGGTGAAATCGGAAAATGGGAATAAATAAATTTTCATCTTTGAGGGTATTTTGACAAATATTAATACACAAGTAAGTTAATAAACTAAATACTTGACGGTAGATTCTGGCTGCGGGAGATTGAATATTGTTAAAGATAGTTTCTTTCAGTTCTTTAATGTTGTAATAAACAGCAATAATTTTTTGATTTTTGAAATGGTTTTCATAGATATGATGAGCTTTAAACTTTTCTCCAGCTTGGGGATTTTCTTGAGCTTTAAAAGGTCGAATAGGATAAAATACCACAGGTAACGCTTGAATTTCATCTATATTATATCTAAGGGCGAATTGTTGTTTTTCCGCCAAGGTAAAATAACGAATATCATTAAAATTGAACGTTACTTCTAGGGAAGCTAAGGAGTTTTCACTAAGTTGATTCTCTTGAACTTCTAAATAGGCTAATGCTTCTCTAGCAGATGCTTTTGAACGAATAGGATCAGTATTTTCTAAATTAATTACAAAAAAGTTTTGATCATTAATAATATCCGTGGCTTTAGATTGTAATAAGTCTCGATGTAGACGCAACTTAACAGTTTTAGGGGAATAGGTAAGAACGCTTTTTTGTTTCAGTAAACTCTGTAAAAATATTTTTAATCGATTCAATTTTTGGCTGACGTTCCAAGACGAATTAGCGATTTTAGTTTTAATTGTTAACAAAAGATCGTTGATATCTTCCTTTGTTGAAGTATGAGATTGAAAAATTCTTAAAACGTTCTGTTCAAATGCAGAAATCGGGTTATAATCCTCATCGGGTATTTCTCCGGTTTCATCAACAGCAAAAATCAGATAATAAAGACAAGCAGTTCTTAAGACTCTGCTTTTAAAACTTTTTGCTTTTCCCGTATTTTGTAAGGTTTCTTGATGTCGAGGACTGGTGGGATCAATTTCTGTGATATGATAATCTAAGGAAGATTGTTCCTGATAAGCATTAACCGCACCATTCAGTTTTAAACGCACGCCTAAATTAAATTCTTTAAAATTATCATTGTTGCGATTATAACTTTCACCGATGACTCCTTCGTAATTAGGAATAATCGGTAAAATATCAAAAGCATCCGCTTGGGAAAAAGCTGTTCTTAAATTAACAGTTTCTCCCAAATAAGTGACTTCATAATGAGCATTATCTAAATCAGGATTATTAATATATTCAATGACAATTTTTAAACGGTTAATCAAAGCTTGTAAAAAATTTAATTCAGGAGACTCTGAACCTGAATGAGTGCTTTTCCATCCTTGCTTTAAGTATTCTAAATAATCGATTTTTAGATCTCGCAGCAGACGAGGTAATGCTTCGGTATCAATAATACTTTTGAGTTTAAATAAACTGGAGTTGGGTCGAGTTGATAATTCATTTAGTAACGCATTGAGTTCCTGTCTGTCCCTGGAGTTATCCTCAGTAATCGTTTCAATATAACGTTTAATATTTTCTGATAAATGTTGCTCAAAATTTCCTAAACCTGTAAACCGCACATTCAAATGATGCGCTTTAATAATTGAATCACCACCGGGACTACGATTCGCTGTAAAACTATTTTCTATGATTAACCGTTGGGAATTAAAAGAGTAGTTTCTTTTCAAAGGATATTGAAAAGGAAGGGAAGCTTTATCGCTATCAAATTCAGTAATATTTTGACAAATATTTCGGATAATTTCTTGAGGAGCTTGATTTTTACAGACTTGGTTTAACCGTTGTTTTAATAAAGTGTGAATTTCTTTGATTTTAGCATAAAAATGACTATCTGATTTAAAATTAACTGTAGCCGCCCGAATTCCTGGGGTTTGAGTTAAAGGATTGAGGTTTTGGTTTTGAGTCGCTAATTTATATGCTAGACGATACGCATCAATTAGAAGACGATTTTGATCGGGAGAAAGTTGAAAAATGGGAAAATTATTCTTGAGTTCTTGGAGAATTAAATCCAATAACGGAATATAATCTAATTGAGCTAGGGGATCGGAGTTTTCTTTAAGAGTGTGTTGATCGCTCATTCTCAAAATCTGTCATCATTATAAAATCCCTATCTATACTACAATCTCTTGTGGTAACTGTAAAGTCTAAATTAACAGAAAAATTATTAACAAATTAGATATAATATAGAATAGAGGTTAATCGCTTAACCAACCCTTTCTTTTTGGGTTGATTAATTTTCTCCCCTACCTTTTATTATTAACGGTTATGATTACTGTAAACTCGACATTAACTCCCCTATTAGGGTCATCTTTAGAACAACTCACCGACTGGGTACAACAACAGGGACAACCCGCCTATCGGGGTAAGCAATTATATGATTGGATTTATCAGAAAGGGGCGAAATCTTTAGGGGAAATTACCGTATTTCCGAAACAATGGCGCGAGACCGTTGGTAATGTTGAGATTGGTCGATCTAATATTCATTATAAAGCGATCGCTCCCGATAAAACCATTAAATATTTATTAAAATTAGCCGATGGTCAAATTATTGAAACTGTAGGAATTCCCACCGAAAAACGCTTAACAGTTTGTGTGTCTTCCCAAGTCGGTTGTCCGATGGCGTGCGATTTTTGTGCGACGGGAAAAGGCGGTTTTACTCGCAATTTAGAAGCTTATGAAATTATTGATCAAGTGTTAACCGTCCAGGAAGATTTTCAACGGCGAGTCAGTCATATTGTGTTTATGGGAATGGGAGAACCGTTATTAAATATTAATAATGTCGTTGCGGCGATTAAATCCCTCAATCAAGATGTGGGAATTGGACAACGAATGATGACGGTTTCTACGGTGGGTTTACGAGGAAAAATTCGAGAATTAGCAGAATATGATTTACAAGTCACATTAGCCGTTAGTTTACACGCTTCCTATCAAAATATTCGAGAACAATTAATCCCCAGCGCCAAAACCTATCCTCTATCTCAATTATTTGTTGAATGTCGAGACTATGTAAAATTAACCGGAAGAAGAATCAGTTTTGAATATATTTTGTTAGCGGGATTAAATGATTTACCCGAACACGCTATTGAATTAGCGAGTCAATTAAGAGGGTTTCAAAGTCATGTTAATTTAATTCCCTATAACCCGATTCAAGAAGTTGACTATAAACGACCGGATACCCAACGCATTCATGAGTTTATGGATATCCTTAAACAGCGTAATATAGCGGTGAGTGTGCGTTATTCCAGAGGATTAGAGGCGGATGCAGCTTGTGGACAATTACGCGCTTCTAAGGTTTAAAATTATTCTTGTTGAATTACATTAATTAGAGGGAAAAAATGGTAAATTTTACTAAAATTTATGATGTTTTAATTGTCGGCGCTGGGCCAGTTGGATTAGCAACAGCACTGGGTTTGCGTCAACGAGGAATTCACAATATTTTAGTCATTGATCAAACTCATAATTTTCGTCCGGTGGGTCAAGTTTTAGATATTCTTCCTAATGGTTTAAAAGCCTTAAATTGTATTCAAGCTCAAGCTTATGAAGCCATAGCAGCAGCCGGAATAAGGTTTTCGCCTGCGAATTTTAGTCCCAATAATCAGCCTAAAATTTCGCCAGAATGGGTACAAAAAAATACCAACGGAGAACGGATTTCAGCAATTCCCTTAAGTTTTGAACATTGGTTTAATCTCTATGGAGAAGGTCGAGTTTCTATGGCTTGGTATGAGTTACAAACCTGTTTAAGAAACTTGCTTCCTGAAAATCTAGTTAAAGTCAATCATCGTTGTGTTAATGTAGTAGATGAGCCAGAATTAGGCTGTGTTAGAATAAATAGTATTTGTGATCGAAAAATCGAAGCCAATCCCTATGCTCATTGGGAAAAAGAACAGCCTCAAAATCATCTTAGTTCTGAAGATTTAGAACCGTTAAACCCATCCTGTCAACTCCAATCATTTCGAGCAAAAATTGTGATAGCTGCGGATGGAATTAACTCTAGGATTCGTCAAGTTTTATATGAGAATACACCCTACCAACCTGTCGCTAAACCTGAATATTCTGGGTTTTCGGCGATTGGATGTACACACATCACTGACATTCCCCCATCCTTAAGAACAGAACTAGAAGAAACCTTTTTTTCTGATTGTCGAATTGTTACCGTAATTCAGGATAAAATTACTCCAAATTGTCAGAGTTTAGACAAACCTAGAATGATTTTGCTCAATAGACCAACGGGTGAAATCGGCTATCTTCTCCATGCTGCTTTACCTTTAGATACTCTGGAAAAAAGTTCAGGAAATTCATTAATTAATTTAGCCATAACCGATTTAAAAAAAGCCAATTTCCCCGATAGTCTTCAAAAGTTAGTGAGTTTATCTTCCCTGAAAACCCTATACAAACGTCCCTATTATATTCATCGAGTTACAATTTCTAATCAACCCAAATTTCCCTCATCTGCTCATCTTTATGTTCCTGATTCTGATGTAGAAATACAACCTTTTTGGAGTCAAGGACGAGTCGTATTAGTTGGGGATGCGATTCATGGAATGCCGCCTTTTGCGGCTCAAGGCGTTAATCAGGGATTTGAAGATGCTTTAGTAATTGTTACTTTACTTGAGCAATTAGCTAAAAATAATCATTGGAATCATTCTGATAAAATCACACAATGTTTTCAAACCTACGAAGAATTTCGCCGTCCTTTTATGGCTAAAATTCAACAAGCAACCTTAGAACGATTGGAATGGTCAGAAACACAATTATTGGAATATAACCAAGCGGTTTATGGAAGAAATTTTCAGGATATTATTCAACAGCTTAAAGCATCAGGTTAGAAACCTGGTTTCTTAGGTCTTGTGCGTAAGTCTTGACTCTGTTGCCATGAATAACTTTATTAAGATTTTATACGGAATCTTAATAAATAATATGAATTTGTTTTCTCATGTCCATCTTCAAAAACTAACCGAAGTATTGCTGTTATAAACTTGATTCTGAGTCAGGAGCAATTTCTAATCCTGGTATTTGTCTCATTTGTTGTTGTTCTGTAATTAAATCGGATAAAGAATCAATATTAACTCCAATTCGTTGACAGGCACTTTGAAGTGCATCCATAAACTGATCCACATCATCGCCATAACCAGAGAGTTTAGCCGCATTAGCAACGCCTTGTTTAGCATTAGCTTTTGCACAATCAATTAATTCTAGGTCGGTGAGGGGTTTTGCTTGACTCATTGTTAACACGTTTAATCCTAATAACATTATAACTTAACTTTGCCTAAAATCACTCCATCTTCCGAGAGAAGGTTGAGTTATTTTAGCTGAATTTGCGCTTAATTGGCATCTTCAAATTTATATCCTACCCCCGTGACAGTTTTAATAAAACTGGGGTGGGAGGGGTCAGGTTCAATTTTTTTACGCAGTCTGGCGACATGGGTATCGACAACCCGTTCATCGCCAAAAAAATCATCCCCCCAAAGTTTATCAATCAGTTGGGTACGACTCCAAACCCGACCCGGATAACTTAGGAATGTAGATAATAAATTAAACTCTAACGTGGTTAAATCTAAATTTTCCGTATCCCCTGATTCTAATTGACGGCTGGCGCTTCTTTGATCTAAATCGACTAAAAAATGGGGGGTTTGATACATTTGATTTTGTTGACCCCCTTGGCGCAAACTTCGTCTTAATAAAGCTCTGACTCTAGCCACTAATTCCCTCGGACTAAAGGGTTTTACAAAATAATCATCCGCCCCGGTCGATAAACCAATAATTCGATCCAGTTCTTCTCCTTTAGCCGTTAACATTAAAATATACGGATCTTTTTGTCCGGGTTTTTGGCGAATTCTAGCACAAACTTCTAATCCATCTAACCCCGGAATCATTAAATCTAAGATAATTAAATCCGGTTGCAATTCTTGAAATTTTTGTAAAGCGGCTAATCCATTATTCGCAATTTGACAAGAAAATCCTTCAGCTTCTAAGGTGTGCTGAATTAATCGGGCAATTTCGGGTTCATCCTCAACAATTAAAATATCCATAAATTAAAGAAAAATCAAAGAAATTACAAAATCAATCATTTCTTTTTAACTGATTTATCTAATGTTGTCCGATCTACAGCAGCCTCAATCTGCTCAGAACATTCCAGGTGCAGGTTGCGATCGCCAAAGGGTGCATCGACCAAATCACAATGGTGGGGTTGATCACTTCCCGGATAACGATTCGGTTGGAAAAATCGACAAGTTACACACATTTTGGAGATCGGAATTTGACCTGCTTCTTGCAACTTACGAATCATTTTAATTAATCCGCGTAAGAAAACGGTCTGCTCGAGTTCCGATAGTTCTCCTACCGCATCCAACAATAAATCAGACCAGCAAGACGTTTGTGCAGCCAGCTTTTGGCCTTTTGGAGTGAGGGTAATCGTGATGGCTCGTCCATCCTGGGGCGATCGCATTTTTTGCACCAAACCTTTCTCATCCAATACCCGCACCGCATCACTAGCAGTCGCTGGGGTAACGGCTAAACCCTCTGCTACAGCAGCCAAACGCATTCCCTCATCGCCTTTGGCTTGTAACAACGATAAAATTTGGGCTTGGGTGGGTGAAACTCCATGTTGTCCAGCATCCTGCCAGGATTGACTTTTGAGGGCTAGACTAATCTTAGAAAGCCCGACAAGAATACGTTGTTCTGTTGAGCCCTGATCAGAATGATTCATCATGTCCAGACCCCTCTATTGATGTCTAGTGTTTAAAAATAATTTAAGGCTTAGAGCCAGTGTTTAGGATAACTTCTACCTGGTGCAACGTTATTAAACACAAAAGTCCAGAGAACAATAATAACCGATCCCGCTAATACAGGAGTGAATAAGAACTTCCACGATACACCACTCATCACACCAATCAACGCCACCGCACCCGACGGCGGATGAATGGTTCGCGTTAGTTTCATCAGCTTAATCGTCGTTGCAACGGCTAAAGCCATTACCCAAGGAGCCGTACCGAAAAATTGCACCGATAAAATCGAAACCAATGCCCCCCAAAAATTACCCCCAATCACGTTTCGCGGTTGAGCCAAGGGACTATCCGGCACTCCAAACACCAAAACCGCCGTCGCGCCCATCGGGGCTGCAATCAATGGATAATGGCTATAGGTGGAAAGATAAGCCAGGGCTGCGATTCCCACAAAACTGCCGAGCCAAGAGAGTAACACTTGAATATAGGAAAACCGAGGTTGATAGGCACAACCCAATTTATGCGATCGCCTGACATAAACTCTCAACCGTCGATGTCTCCTAGTATTACCTAAAAACTTAGAAACGCCCTTTTGAAGACGGATTGATGGCTTTCCCTGAATCAGTTCTTGATCACTTTTGGAGACGGAAAGTAGGGATAACTGATGCTTGCAGCGTTGCCATAAAACTACTAGAAAACCAGTCTGCATCATGCTGGAAAATAGATAGAACCTGAGTGTTAGATCTGGGCTAGTTTAAGGATTTCGGCTGGATAATTAGCACCTTCTAGCATCAGGCTTGTAATCACAGCATAGGCATCAACATTTAATGTCATGTCAGTTCTTCCTTTTTTTATTAGGACTCCTAAATATTAGGCTCCCTAATTAATATCACTTCCCTCAAGGGCTGTCAACCCTTCCCTAACCCCAAAACCCAGTACAGGACTGAATCTGTTAAACTAGAAAAACCTTTAATCTGAAGTTAATTCCAACCCCGACAATGCAAGACTTTTTTCAAAACATTTCGCGCTATCCCCGTTATTTTATTACCTTCACCCTGGGAATTTTCTTTTTCCTGTTTGAACGCCTAAAACCCCTTTTAAATCGTCCGGTAACAGCAATTGCACTCGTTAGTTTACTATTTAGTGTTTTTGCTTTTACCTTTTTTACCTTACGCGCAATGTTAGGCTTAAACCCGGTTTAAAAAACAAATAGAATAATTTTTAAACAAAAAGGGCGGGTTATTCTTTTTTCCCTCCCTTTTTAAGTTTAACTAAATTGTTTGTTGTAATTCATCCAACCGAGCTAAAACTTCTTGACTATGAATAGCAGGATTAACGCCTAGAAATCTTTCTCTTAAAATCCCATCAGGATCGATAATAAAAGTATGACGCATTGAGATAAAATTGAGCCAAGAACCATAGGCTTTACTGACAGTTCCATCAACATCTGCCAGTAGAGGAAATTTTAACCCCTCCGAGTCACAAAACTCAGCATGGGATTGAATATCATCAGCACTCACCCCTAAAATTTGTGTATTTTTAGCGAAATATTTAGGTAAGTCCTGTTGAAAACGACGGGCTTCTAAAGTACAGCCAGAGGTAAAATCTTTCGGATAAAAATAGAGAACAACCCATTGTCCGTGATAATCTGATAAAGAAATTTTTCCTTCTCCACTATTGGTGGGTAAGGTAAAATTAGGAGCCGGTTGATTTAAGTTGGGAAGTTTCCCTCCTAACGCCCAAGCCGGCGAAGTAGAGTTCAAACTAAAAACCGCTAAACCGACAGATAAAAGGAAACTGAAAAATAAACGACGAGATATCATAGTTCGAGATCATCACAACTCTTTACATAAGTTTACACAATCTCAGGACAATCAGGAACTTAATTTTGCATTGAGAAGTCTCAATCTTGGCAATCTTTAACTCAAAGAGCAATTTTCCTTGTAAAATATCAAGAGAAAATCAGGTTAATTTTGCCTTATTTTTCCCAGCAGTTTAGAGACTTTAACTCATTATTTTATTATGGCTGATCAACCCAAATTAACCAGTTCGGCGACCGTGATTATGGTAGTTGAAGGTTTACCTATTACCATTCAAGTTGATGGTGCTAATGCACCCATAACGGCTGGAAATTTTGTAGATTTAGTTGAACGAGATGTCTATGATAACACCATCTTTCATCGTGTTGTTTTAGAACCCCAACCTTTTGTTGTTCAAGGTGGCGACCCCCAAAGTAAAAATCCGAATGTTGATCCCAGTGTTTTAGGAACGGGAGGTTTTGTTGATCCCACCACAGGTCAAGTCCGAAATATTCCCTTAGAAATTAAACCTCAAGGGGCTACAGAACCTCTGTATAGTAAAACCTTTCAAGAAGCAGGAATTACCGTTCCTCCAGTATTAAGTAATGTACAAGGTTCTATTGCCATGGCGCGAGCGCAAGGAACCGATACGGCTTCATCACAATTCTATATTAATTTAGCGGATAATTCCACCAATTTAGATGGGAAGTATGCCGTATTTGGAAATGTTGTTCAAGGCTTTGATATCGTCACACAAATTCGACAAGGAAATAGACTTTTAGACGCAGAAGTGGTTGATGGAATTATACCGAGTCGTGTTTCTGGAGTGATTAACGATGTCAATATTCTCAACGCATTTATTAATACCATCAATCGTGCAAGTCTGCCTTTAAGTTATGCCTATCCTCGTAATTTGGATGCGGATAATGTCATAACAATGACCCCAGAAATTACCCAAAATAATCCTCGTGGATTATTAACTGGAGGGGGGAATGATCTGGTGACAGGTTCCACAGCACAAGATGTTATTAATGGCAATCAAGGCAATGATTCTCTCAATGGAAATGATGGAAATGATTATATTCTGGGAGGAAAAGATAATGATAGTCTGACAGGAGGAAAAGGGGATGATATTTTGAATGGAAATCGAGGAAATGATACGATTTTTGGAGGGGCTGGTTCAGATTTTCTTCGAGGTGGACAGGATAATGATAGCTTAAATGGAAATGAGGGCAATGATTTTCTAATCGGAGATTTAGGAACAGATACTTTAACCGGAGAAGGGGGGGCTGATATTTTTATGTTGCGGGGGGATGAAGCAACAAAAGTTTTTGATGTCAATTTAGCCGATATCATCACAGACTTTAAAGTTGCAGAAGGAGATAAAATTCATATCCTTGATACAATTCCTTTGGCTAACTTGAGTTTTACTGCATCAGGAAATGACACAGTAATTCGTGTGGCTAATTCGGGTATTTTAGGCGTTGTTAAAAATGTTCAACCGAGCGTTGTACAAACGGGAATTGTGATTACATCTCCTACAGATTTAGCCTTAACCATTGGTTAAGAATTCCTAAGTTAGGGTGAGTAGGTTCCTGCATCAGCTTGGCATCCCTCACCCTATAGCACTACGCCTGACGGTTAGGACATTTTTCAATCCTGAAACCCTTTCACTTCTTACTGTTCGGTGTTCCCAGTTAAGCTGTTCCCTCTTCAAGTAGTGCTATAGACAAAAATTGTTAATCCGTTTGCTCAAAACTAGAATCCGTCAAGGGTCGATTTTGACTATCTCCAAATCCAGTTGCATTTCCCACCACGATAATTAAGATAAACAAGGCCAGAATTAAAGCCCCTAATGTTCCCCAGTCTGGAGATTGTGGTGGAGAAGGTTTTTTATCTTCAGGGGGTTTTGCTGGAGCAGGTTGAGGTTTAGGGGTGTCGGCGGGAGACATGAATGTAACCTAAAAAATCCGGTTTTTTTAAATTAACAAAAAAAATCCCCACCCTGGGGTGGAGAATTGGAGCGACTCAACGGTAAAATCTAGGCGTCGCTTTCAATGTGGATGAATAATAAACCCATTGCCACAATTGGCAATAACCAGCAAACCACAGGAATTAAAATCCAAGGTAAAAAAGAAGCTGCGTATGCTCCGGTCATATCAAATTCTCCTATTGGATGTTAGAAAATCGTTACGTTGGGTGATGGGATTTTATGTTATCCCCGAATTCAAAGGAAACTTAGCTATTGACCAAGCCCCGGAAAATCGCATCAACGATGCCAAAGTTTTCCAGCAGGAAAAAGGCGACAACAGCCCCACCCATTGCACCGACGAAGAAACCGCCAGCAAACTGACTCCAACCTTCAGAGGTTTGCAAAGAATCGCCGGAGTCTGAACTGCTTTTTTGGAAAGAAACTAATCCGTAGGCAGATAAACAAATCGTGGCAATTAGAATTAACGCAATGCCTGAGATTAATCCCCCTAAATTAGCCGCGCTGGGATGATCCCGTAATGGCCCAAGTTTGATCCAAGGCCCGACTAAAAAGTAACCATGTGCCATACCGACTTCTAAGCCACGCAGTAAAGGAGATAAGCCTTTACGGTAAGCGGGTAAGTTCCCGATAAATGCACGGGTAAAATCAGAATCGCTAATCGGAGTGGACAAGTTGCCGACAAACGGATCACCGTTATAGGGTTTAATCAATTCTGCCATGGGGTTTCTTTCTCCTGTAATAATTGAAGAACTTGTAGCAGTTATTAAGCTCATATTTTACGCAGGGATAGGCAATCTCGTTACAGAAATGAGCATAAGCTTCAAAAAAGTTCACATCTGGGGGGGATCACTTCCGGCCTTGGGTGTCTCACTGTGAAAACAAGTTAAGATTTAAGCGAGTTATCAAGCAACTAAGATTATGACTAAACAATTGAAATCCTTGAGCTATGCTGTTTTTGGGGCGATCGCATCAACGGTGTTTGCCTCGACAGTGAAAGCAGAACCGATGTTTAATGATTATCCCACCACCTATCAACCCTTTGCGGAAGATTTTATGCGCGCCGCCTCCAGAACTTCTGGAGATGTGTTTAAAAACAAATCCTTAGCGGGTCAAATGTCTACTTATTTAGGGATTAGTTTCCCTTGGCCTAATGGTATCAATGGTTTTCCTGAAACGGTCATGACCAATGATGCCAGACTTGTGAATCAATTATATCGGGAAGCCATGTTGCGCCAAGTCAGCAATGATCCGATTATTCGGACTCCCGATATGATCAATCCCTATAACACTTCAATTCTCACCCAACCCTCCTATACCGATCTCAACCTTCAAACCCCACCGCAATTACCAACACAACGTCGCTAAGGCTTCCTCAGAGACGTGCCAATAGCCTGACGGCATGAACCTGCTCGGCCCAAGCACGTCTCTACTAAATCCAGCACACTCTATTCCATAAGCGTAATTCGTAATTCCCTATTCCCTATTCAATTCCGTACCTTAGCCGGTAATCGTTTCTGAGGAGAAGGTGTTTTCGACTTCAGTGCAGGTTGCACAGGAGGTTTATCTTTGATCATTTGTTCGGTTTCATAGGTGTTTTCTTCGGTATGGTCATCAACGTAAATATCAGCCCCATTCACAATGGCTCCCAAGAGTCGCGGACGATATTTTTTAGGATCTTCATCCTCGGTATCCATTAATTTGTCTGTGATTTCTCCTAATAACCCCGATGGGGTATAAATGGGACGAGCGACCATCACCATGCCATCGGTATAGGGTTCTAACGTTAAGACATCATTATTACCATTGAAACAAGGACTATCAATCACCACAAAATCAAATCGATAACGCACCTCTTCCAAAAGACGTCGAAATTCACTTGATTCGAGAAGGGTTGAGGGTTGACGCACTGGCCCTGGACTAGGAATCACAGACAAGTTACTGACATTAGGAACTAAACGAATACAACCATATAAATCCCCATAATATTGCAAGGGTTCAATGAAACTTTGAGGATCAAGAGCTAATCCCAAGGAATTGACTTCAGAAGGCGAGCGAAAATCGGCTTCAATTAATAACGTGCGTTTACCACTACGAGCCGAAGCGATCGCTAAATTATAAGCACTTAACGTTTTTCCTTCAGAAGTTCCGACACTGGTAATTAAAATTATTTTTGGAGATTTATTTCCTGCCCGTTGCAAATTACTACGGACTTTTTCATAAAATTCCAGATAAGCAGAATGGGGTTTCAATAATAAAGGGAGATGATCTTCCTCTGAGAATAAAAACACCGTTGGAACCACACCCAAAAGGGGAACTTCACGTTCTTTAAATGCCCCCTGAATTTCTTCCCAAGTATAGAATTTTCCACTTAGCATTCCTAAGACAAAAATAATCACCGCACCCCCTAGAACACCACCAAGTCCTCCCATTGCCAAAATTAAAGCCATACTCATCGCTTTGGGGGTTTCCACATCGGGGGCTTCTGCTTCTTTAGCGATCGCTAAACTACTGGTTGTTTCGGCTTCAGCAGCTTGAGCATCCACTAACTTGGCTTGCATTTGATCATACAATGCTTTTTTATAAGCAACCTGCTGTTCTAGGCGTTGTTTTTCCATTTGTTTGTTGGGAATTGTGGCATAATTTTGCTTTAAATCTTCTCCGGTTTTGATCGAGGCTTTTAATTGTTGTTCTAAGGTTTCTTTTTGAGTTTTAAGGGCTATCAAATTTTGAGCTAATTGTTGACGGGTGGGATCGAGAGAGGAATCGACTCGAATTTGATCAACTTGTCGTAAAGGGGCTGCAATTCCATCTCCTCCTAACACTTCGGCGGCGCGCTCTTGTAACTGTTGTTCAGCAGCTTGTTGACGTTTTACTAAGTCCGCTACTAGGGGATGTTGATCTCGATAATCTTTGCGTAAAACGGCTAATTGGGATTCAATTTCATACAATTGAACCCGTAATTGAGCAATAATTGGATCAGATGCTAAGGCTTGGGAAACAAAAGCTTGATCAACATTTAAACCCAATTGAGATTCTAAACTAGCAAGTTGAGCATTCAGAGCTTCTAGCTGTAATTTAATATCCTTTTGCTGCTGTTCATTTGCTAAAATAGCGGCAGGTAAAGAGCCACTTTCTAATGTTAAAATTGTTGCCCCTTCGCGCTTATCATAATTTTCCAACTCTTTTTCTGCCTTTCTCAGTTCTGCTTCGGATGGTTTTAATCGTTCTTGAATTGCTGTAATAATACTATTCAATTGTTGAGTATTAATAATCCGGCTTTGTTCCTGCATTTTTTTCATCAGGGTATTGACAAACATTACGGCTCGTTCTCGTTTAGGATCTTGATAAGAAATCGTAATTTTCATCGGAGTTCCGGGAGCATCTTTCCCTCCTGGAACGCCTGGCTCTAGTTTAATCGCTAATTTTTTTTTCAAGTCATCCGGGACAAGATTAAATTCTTTAAGAAGCGGTTCTATCACACTCCTAGGAAGCAACATTTCCGAAGATAATTGTTGTCCTTGTTGTTGAATAATTTCACCGGTTTTAGAAAAAATAACAGGACTACTTTGACCTGTCATCAAACCCGTAGCTTTATAGGGAGGAGTTGGAGGGGTTTCCATCAACATTGCAGCGGCTCCTGATGCCCCTAACGCCACAATAAAGGTTGCAAAACCCGCTAATTTATAGTTTTCAAAAGCGATTAAATATCGTTTAATAATGGGTAAAGTCATAAGAATAGGGAATAGGGAACAGGGAACAGGGAACAGGTAAGAACAGGATTAAAGGGAATAGTGAACTGCGATTTACAGATAACTGATAACTTAATTGATTATTTCTTGGTGCTGCTACCGCTACTATTTTTACTGCCACTGCTGCTAGAACCAGACGGACTAAACAAATTTTCTACCCCTGCTTGTAACTGTTGGAAAAATAGAATAAATCCGAGAATATCGCGGAAAGGTTGAGTAAAATTATTTAAAACATAACTCACCTGAGCAACTAAATTACGATTTACAACAATCACATCATTATCTTGTAACAAAACATTATCAGTTGCATCACCGGCTAATACATTTTTACCATTTAAAATCTGTCTTGTAGGTTTCCCAGTTTCAGGATCATAACGAATTAAAGCAATTTCCTGTAAATCTGCTAAATTCAAAGGAACGGAATTCAAGGCATCAATAAAACTGCTACCATTGGGTAACACCACCGCACCCACCGCATTAATAGGATAACTCAAAATCCTGATCGTAATTTGAGGGCTGGCTAAAGTTGAGGTGGCAATCAAACGTTGATCATAACCTTCCTTCTCATCAGGCTGAAGTTTCGGGATAATAATCGCATCTCCATTCTGTAAGGACACATTCGGTAAAGCCGTTGCTTCCTTAATTGGAGTATACAAATCCACAATATCTTCGACTAAACGACCATCAACAGTAATTCGACAAATCAGCACTGACCGTAAATCCGATGTAATTCTCGCTCCCCCTGAAGCTTGAAGTGCCGTTGCTAGTTGTCCACCTCCAGGGGGGAGTTGATAAAATCCCGGTCGAGTCACATCTCCAACAATGGTGACATTCACCGCCGTTGGGGCTGCGGCTAAACTATAGGTTTCTAAAATATTTCGGGTTGGCCCTTGATAGGCCCGAACCTGCTGGGAGGGAACGACAATTACATCACCGTCTTCGAGTAACACATCCGCCGGACTCACCCCCAGCAACAACGGAGTTAGCAAATCCACTTCAGTTTCCACAACCTGACCATTCGCTAAGGTGCGACGAATTTTAACCATCCGCAAATCTGCCGCCGTTGTCGTTCCCTGGGCTGTTGTTAACGCAACTGGGAGTTCTGGACTGGTTAACGGATAAAACCCCGGTCTAGCCACCTCCCCAGTAATCGTGACTCGTACAGGACGCTGAGTTAATAATGAAAGATTGACTTGCGGATTTTTCACATAGGGATTTAAACGATTTACAATACTCGACTGTACCTGTTCTAGGGTTGCATCCTGAACTCGAATTGCCCCAATTAAAGGCAGTAGAATCGCACCATCGGGGGTAACGGTTGTGGTGGGAACGCTTAAATCATTAGAACGTTGGCCATTAATAAAGACATCAATATACAGTTGATCCCCTGGCCCCAGACGATAATTGGCGCCTCGATTTTCGCTCAAACGTTTGAAAAACGTATTATCAATCGGCGGTGGAATGGCTCCTGAGCGATCTAAAATTGGATTCCCAGCTTGTTCAAAGAGTTGGATGAGTTGGGGCCAAGTTGGTTGGGGAAAAGCTGGCGGTCGTAGTTGCGCTCCTGGATAGGGTTGGCTGGGTATTTCCTGGGGAAGTACGCATTTTTCTGGAAGGGTAACGGTTTGGGCTAAAACCCGTTGTTGGGCTGGAAATCCCCACAACAATGCCACAAAAGAAATAATCCAACTTGTGGAGTACAAACTAGAGAGAAACAGGGAAGCCCAGGTTTTGTTGTAACGCTGATTCATGTACGAATTACGAATTACCAATTGCGAGCCAACTCTTGCTATTAAGTGCTATTAAGGTTTAGTTGTGACTAATGCTTCTGCCATTAAGGACGCTTGTACACTTTCACCCAAAGCGGTCGCCACCGGCCAAGCGTCTTGGATATTACCCAAAGGTTTAATCGGAATCAAAAGACAAACCGCCACCCAGGGGGCTCGATTTCGACTCAGTTGTGCCCAACGATCTACCCAAAACCAATGACTCGGAGCCGGATGTCCACCATTTGGCCAAGCGTACCACTGAGCCACTGCATAGGTTTGAGTCGCAGTCCAAGCTTTAAAAAATTTGACTTCAACTTCAACAGGATCTAAGTCTTCAGAGGTGGACTTTACCGAAAAGCGATCGCGTTGCTCCTCATCAGTTTTCCATCCTAGAAATCCAGTCACATCCATCCATTCAACTTGAGGCTGATCTTTATAGTAATTTTGGGTTAATAACAACACTATTGCTGTTTGTTTGTCACGTTTTACCTCCTGTTTTAACCACTGTTGATTTCCAATTTGGATCGGTTCAATTTTAACGGTTTGCCATCCTGAAAGAGTTAAACCTTCTTTTCTAATGGTTTGCAGTTGGGGCAAAGTTTTGAGTTGAGGCATATCAATCCATGACCATTTCTGGTTGATATAGCCTGGAAGTGCCGCGCCAATTAACAATGCTGTCATTACAATGACAATCAGAATTTTAGATTGTTGCTGTCGCATCAGTTATCAGTTATCAGTCATCAGTTATCAGTCATCAGTTATCAGTTATCACTGATAACTGATTAATTAATACCACCAATAAACCCAGCATACACGCTGAATATAAATCTCCACCCCACCCTTCATGGAGCCACGCGAATAACCCATTTTGACCAGTTCCATGAAACAGCGTTAACAGCGTATTCCGAATAATATTAGCAATAATGCTGATTAAAGCTGCACTCAGTAAGAAAAAAATACTGAGGGTTCTTGAGGCTAAAAGTCCTGTCCAATACAGTAACATTAATCCCACATAAAGGCTGGTAAATAGCATTTTTAACCCGGCACAATGAGGAGCAACTTCTACAATTTGACCATTGACAAACAGGTAAATTTGTTCCACCGTGACATCTAAATTAAATTGGGTGAGAATAAATCCAGCAACGTGAGCAATAAACGTCTGTAAGGGTAAGGCTAAAGGTTCGATTAAAAAGGGTAAATGATTGGGGGTTGCTAACAAGACAAAGACTAATGCAATTCCCTGTAATTTTAAACCGGGTATTCCTTTAAATTGTAGGCAAAGTCCCGCTAACATTATGGGAAAAGAAAAATTAACTAAATCTGCTAAACCGCTCCCATAAAAAAGACTCGCCAGTAGGATGAGCACTATTCCTAAAGGATGGCTAGTATTCGGTAACTTTTTCCACTGATGCTGTTTTGTCCACACAATATAAGCCGCAAAAGGCAAACCGATTAAACCATGACTAAAATATTCATGCTCAATCCCAATATTCTTATTGAGCCAGCCATCATACCAATGAATTAAAATCGGTGCATACAACAACACCATTAAAACAACAATCACCCAATTTAATAGATCTTGTTCAATGGCGAACGGAATTTTACGGTTGAACTGCATAATTATTGTTGACGATTGACGGTTAACTGTTAAGCGAGAAGCCCCTGACTGAAAATCCTATTTTTCTAAGCCGTAATAGCAGACTGAATGGCTGTTAGAACGTGATTAATTTGGTTTGTCGTTAACCCTGGATACATGGGTAAAGATAAAATTTGTTGACTGAGTTTTTCGGTTTGGGGAAAGTCTCCTTCTTTGTAGCCTAAATTTTGATAAGCCGGTTGGAGATGGCAAGGAATAGGATAGTGAATTCCAACTTGTATTCCTTGTTCAGTCAGTTTGTTTTGCAGGGTATCGCGGCTAATCGCACAGTCTTCTGTTACACGAATGACATAAAGATGATAAACATGACCATCTGCACTCTGATTTTCAATTGGAATAATCCCTTTTTCTCGTAGTAACAAAAGAGACGCATCATATTTTTCGGCGGCAAAATTGCGGTCGCGGTTCCAACCGTTTAAATGGGGTAACTTGACTTTTAAAATGGCAGCTTGTAACGTATCAAGACGGCTATTGGTTCCTCGTTCGGTATGGAAATATTTTTGCGGAGCACCATAATTCCGTAAACTTCGCAGATTTCGAGCAACGGTTTCATTTTGTGTCACCACCATTCCGCCATCGCCAAAAGCTCCTAAATTTTTACCCGGATAAAAACTAAAGGCAGCCGCTAACCCAATACTTCCCGCACAATAACTTTCCCGATCTGCTAAATGCGCTTGGGCTGCATCTTCAAAAATAATTAAATTATGGGATGCGGCAAAGGCAAAGAGTTGATGGGGAGAAACCATCTGACCATAGAGATGAACTGGAATAATTGCTTTGGTTTTTGAGGTAACAAGTTTGTCGGCTTGATTGAGATCAATTAAGGCGGTATGGGGTTCACAATCCACTAATATTGGAGTGGCTCCTGCGTGTAAAACTCCTATCAATGTGGCAATAAAAGTATTAGCAGGAATTAGAACTTCATCCCCCGGTTGAATTCCACAGGCTTGTAAACCTAGAGCGATCGCATCCGTTCCACAGGCGACTCCTACTCCATACTGAACCCCACAAGCCTGAGCAAAAGCAATTTCCAATTCGGTTAAAGCTTGACCTAAAACAAAGTCCCCCTTGTCTATTACAGCCTGGATTGCAGCTTGAATTTCAGGTTTCAGGGGATCGTGAATAAAACTCAAATCCACAAAGGGAACAGAAGTTAGGGTGCTAGTCATACATCAACGATGAGCATATAGGGGTAACACCAGCTTGACACTCCTCAGCCTGAAGGCGTGTGGATTCTTGGTTCAACGAAACCACTTAATCAAAGTACCTTGCCGTGCTTTAACCAGAGGTGGGATTCTCCCCAAGCGTAAATTCGGGTATGCCCTACCCTATTCGCATTCCTGCGAGTTCTTTTTTGTTTCAAAAAACTGGTTGTCTAGTACCCACGAATCATTTACCCACTGCTGGGGAAACTAGAACTATGCAGTAGAACCCTATAGATTCAATTGCCAAGGTGAGCGTATTTTGCCGTTAGGCAACTAGGTTTTTAGACAGGTTATTTACCTTTCCTGCTACCGAAAATCGTAGCACGATCAAATGTTAATGACAACCTCAATAAACCCGTCCTAGAAGGCTTGCCCTGAACTTGTCGAATGGGACGGGGTTTAAAACCCATTTTTCTGATCACTTAGGGTGTTGGCTGTTGACTGTAATCAGTGATCAGTGATCCTAGAATCAGAAGGAATAGGAATTTATCTTAATAAATCTGTCAAGAGGATGGTAACAAAACTTAATGAAATAAGCAATAATCTGTTACATTCGATGTTTCTTGTAAGCAAATTTAACGGATATTTAATTATGTTTTCTCGATTCATTCCTACACCTCCTCCCTTAACAGCAAAATCTCGGGTTTATGACCTCAAAACCCGTCTGGATTGGGGCGAACCCGCTTTAACGATTATTGATGTCCGCGACTTAAATAGCTTCAATCATTGCCATATTCAAGGTGCAATTCATACGCCCTTTGAGAATCTTGCTGAACAGATTTTATCACATTTAGAACTAAATCGTGATATTTACATTTACGGTGAAAGCGATGAACAAACGGCTGAAGCAGCTACGAAACTGCGTGAAGTTGGATTTAAAAAAGTCGCTGAGATCATCGGAGGTTTAGCAGCATGGCAAGCTGTTGGTTATCCGGTAGAAGCGATTAGTGCTGTTGTTTAATAATCCCGATCAAAAAATCAGTTTATTACTGGGCTTTAATTCTCTAAATCTGGGGACTAAAGCCCAACAAAAAACTGATTTTAGTTAACAATAATTATTCTTTTTCTGGTTTTTCAAACCTTTAAATTTTTAACGGCGGGGTATTATTGGGGAGATGTTGCTCCCCGATGGCAAAATTTTAGATCGAGTTGTTGTGGTAAAATCTAGTAGAGAACCCCCAAAATCTGAAATATAAGGGTCTGGTTAGCTTAAGTTGTGTTGCAAAGGGTTAGAAAGCGACTAACCCACTTCGTCCGGTGTTAAGCCAACCTCCAAAGCCCTTCATGGTTTACACTCAATATCGATAACAAGGGAAACCAGGAAAACTATGCCGCAATTGAATCTGATCGATCCCAATGGTAACGGGAATCTTAGCTCTATTTCTTCTTCCGTTGCCAACGGTCACACCCCTTCCCAACAGCAGCGTGATCATCGGGATCAATCCTCAGACCATAAGGCAGTTCAAGTCATTCAACCACTCGAACTCGATTTAGATGCCGTAAATCAGCAATTGGCTGATGCGGATGCCCTTACTATTGTCAAGTGGGCGGCGGAAGTCTTTGGGGATGGTTTGGTCATGAGTACCAGCTTTGGAATTCAAGCGGCTGTGATGCTGCATCTGGTGACTCGTATTGTTCCTAATATTCCGATTATTTGGGTTGATACCGGTTATTTACCGACAGAAACTTATATTTTTGCTGAAGAGTTAACACAACGCCTCAACCTGAATTTAAAAGTTTATCAATCTCCCATCAGTCCAGCGCGAATGGAAGCTTTACATGGCAGATTATGGGAAAAAAATGATGTTGAAGCCTTAAATTATTACGATAAAATTCGTAAAGTTGAACCGATGCAACAAGCTTTAAAAGAATTAAAAGCAATGGCTTGGTTAGCCGGATTACGGGCAGATCAAACCAGTCATCGGAGAACCTTAAATCGAGTAGCTCAACAATCAGGGTATTACAAAGTCCATCCGATTCTGTCTTGGAATTCTAGGGATATTTATCAATATTTAACAACCTACAATTTACCTTACCATCCCTATTTTGATCTCGGATATACCACCGTCGGAGATTGGCATTCCAGTCGTCCTTTAATGGCAACGGATGAAAATGAACGGGATACTCGTTTCCGAGGTTTGAAACAAGAATGTGGTTTACATTTACCCCAAACCGAAGAAGAAGCAAAAAGTTTGGATTCCAGTTCCTTATAATATTAAGCCTTTTTTTATTGATCCCCCGGAATTGATGCTGGGGGATTTTTTTACTCTTCTTCTTTTTTGATTAAAGATAGACTGATAACTGATAACTGATAACTGAAAATATCAGCCTGTATTTCGCATTCCCGCAGCAATTCCATTAATTGTTAATAGCGCACCTCGGAGTAATTCTCCTTTGCTATAACGGGAATGAACGACACCAGAAGCAACGGATTTTCCATGTTGACGTAACCGTTTTAACAAGGCAACTTGCAATAAACCTAACGGAATAATGGTGGCATTGCGTAACTGAACGGAACGTTGTAAAACTGGATCATCATCTAAAAGTCGTTGGTGTCCTGTAATTTGTTGAACTAATTGCATCGTCAGATAGTATTCCTCTGCAATTTGTTGGAATAATACCTCAAACCGTTCTTTATCATCAGCATGACTTAACTCCCGAACATAGTGATGAGCAATTTCGATGTCTACTTTGGCTAAGGTCATTTCCACTTTAGAAATCATCACTTTAAAAAACGGCCATTTCACATAGAAATACCGCAACAGTTTTAGATTTTCTTGGGGTTCCTCATTAATAAATTCCTGTAAAGCCGTTCCCACCCCATACCAAGACGGTAATAAAAAGCGGCTTTGTGTCCAACTAAACACCCAAGGAATCGCCCGTAAACCCGAAATATCTTTCTTTTTATCGCCACTGCGACGAGCGGGACGGGAACTAATTTGCAGTTGGCTAATTTCTTGAATGGGGGTGACTTGATGAAAAAATTCCACTAAATCAGGTTGTTCATAAATTAATGCCCGATAGTGGCTGCGAGAGCGGGTTGCCAACTCTTCCATAATTTGATTCCAGGGATCAATCTCATCAAACCCGTTATGGAGCAGACTAGCTTGAATTGCCGCCGTTGTCACACTTTCCAAATTAAATAAAGCCAACTGAGAGAGGGAATATTTGGACGCGAGAACTTCCCCCTGTTCAGTAATTTTAATCCGCCCGTTAATACTCTTACCCGGTTGAGCTAAAACCGCTTTATAAGCTGGGCCACCGCCTCGACCGACAGACCCTCCCCGTCCGTGAAAAATGCGAAGACCGACTTTATAAGATTCAGAAACCTTTTGTAAAGCTTTTTGGGCTTTGTGAATTTCCCAGTTACTACTTAAAAAACCCGAATCCTTATTACTATCGGAGTACCCTAACATAATCTCTTGCAAAGATTGGTCAGGATCATTCTGCACCAGTTGATATTTTTCATAACCTCCGGCTAACATCGCCCGATATAACGGTAACTCAAACAAAGTTGTCATCACACGGGGAGCGCGTTTGAGGTCTTCTACTGTTTCAAACAAAGGAACCACCATCACGTTTCCTATCCCCGTCGCCGGGTCATACAGTCCCGCTTCTTTTGCCAATAGCAACACTTCCAGTAAATCACTGGCTTCATTGCTCATACTAATAATATAGGTTTGGCAAATTTGAGGCCCAAACTCCTGCTGTAACTCCCGCATGACTCTAAAAGTATTAATAGTTTCGCAGGTTTTTTCAGAAAAGGGCAATTCTGCCGGAATTAAAGGGCGCCGAGTTTGGAGTTCCGTTGCTAACCAAAGACATCGTTCCGCTTCTGAAAGATCGTTGTAGGATTGGGGTAAAAGTTGCAGATAACTAATAATTTCGTTGAGGGCACCCGAATGAACAGAAGACTCCTGACGCATATCCAGCCGAGCTAAACTAAATCCAAAAACCTCCACCTGACAGATGAGATTTTCCAGTTCTTGACAGGTCATACCCGTTTCTTCCAGGTTGCGTTGAATTAGTTTTAATTCCCCTAAGAAATCCTCATCGGAACGGTACAATTTACTCGCTTCATGGTCAGGAACTAAACGCTCTCGAATGCGAGACAACTCAGCATTATTGTACATTTGCCAATTGCGATCGCGAGTATTTTCTAATCGTTTTTGAACATAAGATAGTTTTAAACGATAGGGTTCTTGACGATAGCGAATCGCCGTTTGATCATAGATGTCCGGTAATTGACCTTGATCTCGATCTAAAGACTCCAATAATTCAGGAAGAACATCACTCCAATGCAACGATAAACTGAGTACCCGACTGAGGCGTTTAACGGCTTCAATATATTTTTCTAGGACAACATGACGCTGATAACAAGCCGTTTTCCAGGTCACTTCTGGTGTCACCGATGGGTTTCCATCTCGGTCTGCACCCACCCACGATCCAAATTTACAGAAATCATATTTAGGTAATTTCAGATAAGGGAAAGAAACGTGCAGAGCGTGTTTTAAACGCTTATAGAGTTGAGGAATGATATCAAATATAACTTCCTGGAAATAGTGTAAGGAATAGTCTACTTCATCGAGAACCGTTGGTTTAAATTGATGAAGTTCATCCGTCCGCCACCACAACCGAATTTCTTCCGTCAATTTTTCATGGAGTTCTTCTGTCCATTCCGAGAAAATGGAAGACTCTCCTAAATCTTCATTTCTTAAGCCACCATAGCTTTCATCCACTTGATCTAATTGTTCTAAGATCGTGGCAATCCGACGCTGTTTGGTGCGGATGGTATGGCGAACAATTTCCGTCGGGTGCGCCGTAAACACCATGCGAACATCAAGTTGATCTAATAACCGTTGGATCTTTTGAGCCGGAACATTCAACTGTCGCAGCATGGGAAACAGAGAATGGAATGTTGCTAACTCCCGATCTTGTTCGGTGTAATTCGTGACATTCGCGCCCGGAATTGGACTTTCTTCTTCATCGGAAAACCGTTGATTCCGAGATTCAAAAGTAGACATTGATTTAACAGGGGAAATCGGCAACTTTCCTTTCCCTTTTCCCTGGGAATAAGCCAGTTGTTGCTCCCGTTGTTCATAATGCTGCTCAACAATATTGATCAGTTGAAAATATAATGCAAACCCTCGCGCTGCGCGAATGGCTTGGTTAATATCAAGCTGTTCAATTAATTTTAGAACGTCTGATCCTTGAAACTCTGCGGCTTGTCCTTCGGGTGAAGTCATAGACGCTAACTGATGGAGTAAGTCCACCAGTTGTTGACCGCATTCTTGGCGGAGGACGGACTCCCAGACATCCTCTATAATTTTGAGACGATTCCGCAAAAACAAATCCGACGTGGTAGTGGGTGGGTTTGATGAAACGACCGTGTTTGGAACCTGTTCGGAGGATTGGAGCAGTGAACTCATAATGGTCTGTTCGGTGTGTGGCAAGAATATCCAATTTATTGTATGGCTTAATTTCTCCCAAAACACGGAACGTTACAGTCAAATCCACGACTCTTTAAGGTAAATTTAATCCTTTCATGACATAAACAGGGGGTTGAGGGTTGACACAGAAGGGCTAATCGTAGAGTACGGTGCTAGAAGTTCAGGATTTTTCCTCCCTCTCCTGTTGTTTAGCTTATTCCTCTGATGGGGGAAAATGGAGAACGGGAAGGCGATCGCCTCGGAAAATTTCTTCACTGTTGGAACTGAGATTGAGAAGCATCTCATGGAGAGCTTTTGTTCCTAATACCGTGATTAATAGCGGAGTTGTCGCTAAACTTAATAACCAGTTTTGAGGAATAGCAACGCTGGACGCACTTTTAGGCAGGGATTGATCGGTTTGGGGGGATTGCATAGTTAATATTGTTAGCGTTAAGGAGGTCGAAATTCAGGGTTGATAAGTCTCTACTTCTCGGTGTATCTTGATCCAAATTTTTGGCGAATCATGCCAAAATTATAGTCGAAACAAGTAGAGACGTGCCATGGCACGTCTGTACATACGGGCAGGGAGTGGTGTTGAAGGGCAATAAAACAGTTTCAACGGTCGAGGGTTTAGCTTTAACCCAATGGGCAGAACAAGCGATTGGACTTGCGGATGTGCAGGTTCAAATCCGTTTGCGGGGCAATCATTTACACATTTTGTGTGAATCTGTTGTCAGTCCTGATGAAAAAATTGCAACATCTCACCTTTCACAAGCCTTAACCCACACCAACTTAACAACTTTACTTCCCCCCAATCAACCGATCTATAAAATCTTTTTATCGGGGCGGAGTATTGCAGCCAAACGACCGGATTGGACAGTTAAACTCGAATACACAGAATTACAATTTCAGGCGTCTGCCCATCTTCGTGAAAGTCCCCCAGTAGAAGAGCATCCACAGCCTGTTCCTGAGCCGGGACACAACCCTTTAGAAAAAATTACCAGATTTTTCAGACGCCCTAAACTAGAGGAAATAACGCCCCCTTCAACGATTCAACCGTTTCCCCAACCGGAGCCGGAACCCGAACCAGAACAAATACCGGAACCCGATTTAGAAATCCAACCCCGTGAGCAATATCCGACTGAACCAGACACTTTACCTTTTTCCTTACTTGCAGATGATGGTCTTGCTTTTAGTGCAATATCTGACACTTCGACAAGCTCAGTGACCGTAGGGGGAGTTGGGGAGACAAGGGGACAAGGGGACAAGGGGACAGGGGGAGTTGGGGGAGCAGGGGAGACAAGGGGACAAGGGGACAAGGGGACAGGGGGAGTTGGGGGAGCAGGGGAAGGAGAGGAGAGGGGGGGAATTTTATTAACTTCTGAGTCCTCGGTTAATAACAAACCGCCAACCGTCAACAATCAGCAATCAAGCGGGATTGAAGTCTCGACGGAAAGTTTGGCACGACAGGGTTATCCTGATGCGATCGCTAGTTATCTCAGCGAAATTTTAGGCAGCTTGGGAGTTGGGGTCAAAGTTACGATTCGGGAAAAAGCCGCTAAAGTCAAAAAAACCGATAAACAACAATCCCTAGAGGAAACACAGCTATCCGGGAGGCGGCTGTGGGTGTTGTGTGAATCGGCTTATAGTCCTGATCCGTCCTTACTGGCTCAACCCATTGCTCAACGGTTACGACAGTTGCATCTGGAAGGATTTCGGGATGCTTGTATTTTGTTGCAAGTCCAGGGGGAATCAACTCCTGACTGGATGTTACGGATTGATTTAACCCCACCGGACAAAATTCTCAAAGAGTGGGGACGTTGGGGGGATGAACAAGCAATCACCCGTTTGCTCAATGATAAATTCAGTCAATTTGAGGTGGAAGTCCGAACCACTTTAAAAGAATCAACGCTGCATTTATTCTGTCACTGCACAACGAAAACTCGAAAACGTCAAGTTCCTGATAAACAAACGGTCATGGATATCGTGGCCCCCCTATTAGATCTGCTGACGCCGCAAGGAATTTGTGCGGCAACGGTTTATGGTTTAGAAACCACTGCAACCCACGCTAAACCGGGGACTCCCATCTGGATTGATTGGCTCAATTTACCCGGTGCCCACCATTCGGACTTACAACCTACCGCCTTAACCTTAGCGGAACAGGGCAATCTGTCCGCCTTACGGTTTATTCTTACTCGTTTAATTAATCCCGATTTAGAGTTAAAACTGGCGACCGGAGGAATTCGTGTCCTGTTATTACAGAAAGGAGAATTACTCCACGTTATGACGGAAGCGGCAACCTGTCCGTCTCAGTCGCAGATTGCTCCGGTTATTGCTCAATTTTTACGCACCCATCGCATTAGTGGCATTGCGGGAGTCCGAATTTATGGCCGTCGTTCGGGACAGAAACTGCCCTTATGGCGCTATGGCTATAGGTTGAAAACCACTCAACCGGATACAACTCCTTCGGCTTTACCAGATTTTGTCACTCCGACGGAGGAAGCTGAAACCCTGGTACAACAACCGGGGAGTTTAGTTCTCCGTCCTGATTTAAACCTCGATACTCTTGAGACAGATGCTCCCAAACCTCGAAACCTGATTTATCCCAATTGGCGAGAGGTTTTAGACCGCAGTGTTGAGGTTATGGCTCAAGGGTTGGTGGCGACCCGTGTGTTTGCGTCGCGGGAAGCGATGATGGTTTCTGTGCAAGATCTCAGAACCCGCCGATATCAAAAAATCGCCTTAGCTTTGGTGTGGGGGACTTTGGGAGGGTTGTTGGTCGTACAACTGGATGGAATATTAGGGGAAGGATTAGCACAAATTCCGATGGATGGGGTGAGCGACAGTGCAATAACCGTTTCTAATGAAAGTAATTTAGCGGAAAAAACATCAGAGGTTGTTATTGCCTCCAATCTTCCTCGAAATCAGAATAATTCCAAGGAAAATGGTGTATTTAATGCCAGTGATTTTATTTCATCGACCCTAAAAACAAAAAAATGTAGTTTATCTAATCAAAAATTAGGGTTAGAAGCGTGTAAGTTAGCTCAATTTCTTTATCCAACATTTAAAAGCCCCCAATTAGATGAGCAATTAGCACGATATCAACATTTTATTTTGACGGAAAAACGACCGCCTGATATTCTAGTAATTGGAAGTTCCAGAGCATTACGGGGCATTGATCCGGGGGTTTTAGAACAAGAGTTACGATCACAAGGTTATGGAGAGTTAAAAGTTTATAACTTTGGGGTGAATGGTGCCACCTTGCAGGTCGTTGATTTGATTGTTCGTCAGATTTTGCCTCCTGAACAATTGCCGAGGTTGATTATCCTAGCCGATGGGGTTCGTGCTCTCAATAGTGGTCGAGTGGATCGGACGTATGAAACGATCTCAACCTCGGAAGGTTATGAACAAATTGCTCAAGGAACGTTTCAGATCCAGTCTCAAATCGAGGAGGAAAAACCTTTTAGCCGGAATTGGCAATATAATTTAGGGGATTTTGCTCAAAAAGTTCGTCAAGGAGAATTAAGTTTTGACCAGTTTCAAACCAGTTTAAATCAACAGTTTGTTGGAGGTTCAAAAAGTTATGAACAACGCGATCGCTTGAAATTTTTGTTACAGTCTGTGATTAAGGGACAAGCCTTTCAACCGCAGGTTAAATCCCCGGTTGATGAAGCGGAACCTTCAAATGCTCAAGACTTAGAAACCTCAGAGTTTCAAGCCAATGGATTTTTACCCCTATCCATTCAATTTAGTCCTGAAGCTTATTATCAGACTCATTCTCAAGTTTCAGGTTATTATGATGGAGATTATCAAGGGTTTGAATTAGAGGGAAAACAAACCACTGCCTTAAAAAATCTGATTGAATATGTGCAATCTAAAAATTCTGATATCGTGTTTGTCAATATGCCACTAACACAAGATTATCTTGATCCGATTCGCACAGCCTATGAAGAAAAATTTCAAAATCTGATGAAATCCATCAGTGCAGAAACAGGACTAATGTTTATTGATTTATCCAGAGAATGGTTGCAAAATTATCACTATTTTTCTGATCCCAGTCACTTAAATCAATATGGTGCAGTTGCTGTTTCTCAAAAATTAGTTGAACTTGATCAAATTTCTTGGCCGAAACCAGTAAAAAGTAAAAAGTAATCAGTTATCAGTTATCAGTCAACAGTTATCAGTGAAAGAGTTAGGAGTTAATCGTTGAAATTGAGGATTTAGGATTGAGTCGTAAGCAGTTGTTGACTCAAAACTAAAAACTAAAAACTCAAGACCAATAACTGATGATGCGGATACTTGAGTACAGACGCGCCATGGCACGTCTCTACGATGCGGATACTTGATAACTGATAACTGATAACTGATAACTGATAACTGATGAAAACCAGATTGCCAAAAGGGATAGCGCGGATAATGACAAAATTTAGAAAGGCAAAACGCTTTGTTTTGTTGAGCTTGATGTCATTTTTAATCATAACAGTAGGATTATCTCAAGTTAATGCTCAAGAGGTTTCTCTCTCGGATTTCAAAGACTATTTAGTAGCTCAACAAGTGACTCAACAACCCTTTGAGCAAGTGATTCAAGGAAGTGAAAAATTAGAAGGGTTATTTACAATTTATCATAATAAAGAATCGGGTAAAGTTTATCTGGAATTAAAACCTGAACAGTTGAATCAAAATTTTCTATCGTTTGCTACCTTAGAATCGGGTATTGGAGAAGAAGGAATTGTAAGTGGAACGAATCTTAGGGATCTCCTATTTCAATTCCGGTCTGTAGAGAATAAAATTCAAGTGGTTGTTCCTAATATTAATTTTCGCACTGAAGAAAATGATCCCCAAACTCGTTCAATTAATCGTTCCTTTAGTGAATCTGTTTTACAAACTCTACCTATTTTAGGTATTCATCCTGAACGGAAAACAATATTAATAGAAATTAGTGATTTATTGAATAGTCAAAGTGATTTACCCGGATTGATGATTGAATTTTCGGAATTTTTAAACAATAAGTATGCAATTGATCCCAGTAAGTCTTATATTTCTCAAATTCAAACCTTTCCTGAAAATGTTGAAATTGAATCTGTGTTTGGATTTTCTTTAGGACAATATGGGGAGGCTAGATCAATTCCGTCCTTACCCGATAATCGCACCTTTAACTTAAAAGTTCGCTATAGTTTGTTAGCTGTTCCTGTTAATAATGATTATCGTCCTCGGTTAGCCGATGAACGAGTCGGATATTTTACCACAACCTATAAAGATTTATCGGGACGCACAGATAGATCGTCGATTGTTCGTTATATTAATCGCTGGAATTTACAAAAACAAGACCCCAATGCTGCTCTTTCTCCTCCGATTAAACCGATTAAATTTTGGATAGAAAACACCGTTCCTTTAGAATATCGAGAAGGAATTCGAGAGGGAATTTTATTCTGGAATAAAGCCTTTGAACAAGCTGGATTTTTGAATGCGATTCAAGTGGAACAAATGCCCGACAATGCTCCCTGGAATCCCGCAGATGTACGTTATAATACAATTCGTTGGTCTACCTCCTTTAAATCTTCCTTTAATGGTTATGGCCCCTCCCATACTAACCCGTTTACCGGGGAGATTTTAGATGCAGATATTATTATCGAAAGCAGTGCTCTAAGAAGTTTACAAGAGGGGGCTGGAGTCTTTTTAGATTCAAATTCTGCAATGAGTTCTGAAGGAGACGACAATAATAATTCATCATTAACTACCGTTAATCAACCTTGCCCAATAGGATTATATGCCTATTCCCAGATGAAAAAATCCCAAGCTGAAAAGAGTAATATTGCCGAAGAATTTTGTTTTCGCAGTGCTTTCAATGAACAATTAATGATTGGTACAACAGCTTTATCGCTATTAGAAAATATTATGCCCAATAGCCCCAAAATGGAAGCCTATATTCAGCAATATTTACGTCTTTTAATCTCCCATGAAATCGGGCATACGTTGGGATTAAGACATAATTTTCAAGGCAGTACCCTTCTATCTCCAGAGGAATTAAATAATCCTGAAATTACTCAAACGAAAGGATTAGTTAGTTCCGTTATGGATTATCTTCCGGTGAATTTAGCTCCCCAAGGAACACCACAGGGAGATTATTTTCCCACCCAAATAGGGCCTTATGATCAATGGGCAATTGAATATGGTTATAAGCCTATTGCTAGTACAACCCCTGAAGGAGAATGGCAAGCATTACAAGACATTGCTAAACGAGCAACTCAACCAGAATTAGCTTATGCAACCGATGAAGATTTCTGGGGAGTTTTTCTTGACCCCGCTACAAATACCAGAGATTTAAGTAATGATATGTTGAAGTATTCTCAATGGCAATTAGATAATTCTGTTGAGATGTGGAAACGGTTAGAAAGCTATACCCCTCGTGATGGAGAAGGCTATGATAAAATGCGGAAAATGTTCGATACAATTTTTGATTATTATTCTAGTCAAGCGATTAATTTAACCCTTTATATTGGCGGACAATCCTTTAATCGAACCAGAGCAGGAGAAGGAGATCATCGTTTACCTTTTGAACCTATTTCAATTAAAAAACAACGGGATGCTTTAAAACTTTTGCAAACCTATGTTTTTACCGATAAAATCTTTAAGTTTTCTCCCAATCTCTTAAATCAGTTAGCACCTGCTCGTTGGTCAGATTGGGCAAATCCTGATCAAAATAGTTATTTGGATTATCCCATTACTCGCCGAATTAGTTGGTTTCAGCGTTATATTTTACACGAATTGTTTGCTTCAACTCGGTTATTTCGGCTCCGGGATTTAGAATTAAAAACAACAGCCAATAATGCGTTAACTTTACCCGAATTATTTGAAACGGTTCAAAATGGAATTTGGTCAGAAATTTCAGTGAATAATGGCACTATTGAGATTTCCAGTATTCGGCGTTCTTTACAACGGGAGCATCTGGAAATTTTGAGCGAGATGGTGTTACGAAAAATTACCGTTCCTGAAGATGCAGAAACCTTAGCTTGGTATGAACTTCAACAGTTAAATCAACAGTTAGAAACAACATTAAAGCGACAAAAGGATAAGATGAATGCTTATACCTTAGCGCATTTAGAACAAACTCATGATCGGATTCAAAAAATATTAGAGGCTGAAGTACAATCAAATTAAGATCACGGAGAAAAAAGTTGTTCAATGTCAGAAAATCCAGACTCAAATGAAACCTTCCTTTCTTCCCACATTTTGGGAGGGGAAGATGAGTTATTAAATTCTATGGCGTCCTTCCAAGAACAAGGAAATCGTTCTTTGGACAAACAACAGTTTTTAGAAGCCGTCTCAATTTATGAACAGTGTATTTTAGAGTTTCCTGATATTATTTCTAACTATTGGTATTTAGGATTATCTTGGTTATTATACGGAGATTCATTTCAAGCACAAACGATTTGGTTTTCGGCTTTTACTCAATTTAATTTAGATTTAGAAGCACCTGAAATTAGTGAATTTATTAATTTTTTAAAACATCAAGCAAAGGGTTATTTATCGTCTCAATATCCTCAATTTGCACAACAGATTTATGAGGCTATTTTAGACTGGTGTGAGACAGATATTGAAATTTATGATAATTTAGGTCAAGCCATTGCGCTTCAAGGAGATTTAGAAACAGCAATTGAGGTTTGGCAACGGGGAATTGAATTGCAACCCAATCACTGTTCTGCTTATCTTAATCAAGCCATTCTTTATCAAAAATTAGAACAATTTGAGCAGGCGATTCAATGTTATCAAGAAGTGATTCAGCGTTCCCCAGATTATTTAAGCTATTATCAATTAGGACTGTGTTTTACTCAAATTAAACGCTGGGAATTCGCTATTGATGCGTTTCAAAATTCAATTCAACTTCAACCCAATTATGCACCTGCTTATAGTGATTTAGGAATTAATTTAATTATCGAAGGATTATTAGAATCAGGAATTGATGCCCTCAAGCAAGGGATACAAAAACAGCCTCAATTTTATCAAGCTTTAATTCAACAGATTCAAAATCAAACTCTATTCACCCCTAATATTAATTCACGGGCGATTCAATTTTTAAATTTATTATCTTTTCCCTCAGAAATACCGATAGATTTATATCTTTATTTAGGAAAAATTTTATCAAATTTTGATCCTGATTCAGCCTTAACGGTACTGCAAAAAGCACAAGAAATTGATCCTCATCATTTTGAAATTTATTTAACCTTTGGAGATATATTTTATGAGCATAAACAAGACTATTTAGAAGCTGTTCAGTGTTATTTGGCTGCAAATTTATCAGGTTCTCTATCCGGTATCAATACAATTGCAAAACCGGGGAGTAGACTTTCTTTGGAGGATAGAAAAGCCAGGTATCACTTAAAAGTCGGACAATGTTGGTTAAAATTAGAACACTTTTCAAAAGCCATCACCCATTTTAAAGAAGCAATTCATTATCATCCTAATCTAGCTGAAGCTTATTATGGTTTAGCTCAAGCTTTATTTAATACCGGAGAAATTCAAGAAGCAATTTACTATTTAAAACAGAGTTTAAAAGAAGATTCAGAATCTGCTTTATATTTAGGATATTTTGGGTTTTTATTGGTTTATAATTATCAAACAGAACACGGGTTGTTTTATTTAAAAAAAGCTTTAGAAAAAGAATCCTCAATGGCAGTTTTAGTTGATAGTTTACTGAACCATTTATTTCAAGCTGGAAAACTGAACCCTAATCTTAATTTTTCCGAAGTTCAAGCTATTAACCCACCAACTCAGTTTGATGAATTAACCAAAGATTGGGTAAAGCTTCATGCTTTAAATCAACTTAATTATCAACAAATTTATTCTGAAACGGTTGTCGATTTAAAACCGCCTAAATCCCTGGATGATTCTATTCATTTTAGTTTTAGATTTGGTCAAAGCGTTCAACTTCCGTCTGCTTTTGTGGTTCAATTATCACAAGGAAGGTTTTGGTTAAGTTCTGATCAAACCCAATCGGCAATTTTGACCAGTGAACAGCATTTTTTAGGCGATCTTTCCCCTGAATTTCCTTTATTGAGTCCAGGTCATCCTGAAAAACATCCTAGACATCACTCCATTTTATCTGTTCAGAAATTACCTCCTATTCATCAGATTCAAGGAACTGTTTCGGTTTTAGCAGGACTTTCAAATTCTGTTTATTTTCACTGGATGTTAGATGTGTTACCGCGAATTGAATTATTGAGAAAAAGCAATATTAATTGGGATAATATTGATTATTTTATTGTAGATAATCGTTGTCATTTTCAGCAGGAAACTTTAGAGTTATTAGGAATTACTGAAAATCAACAAATCAATATTCATAACCTTCATCATGTTCAAGCCACAGAGTTAATTGTCCCTTCTTTTCCCGGTTGTGTCGCTTGGATGCCAAAATGGACGTGCGATTTCTTAAAACAACAATTTTTGATTCCAGATTTGATTTCAAATTCACCTAATTTTAAGCGAATTTATATTAGTCGGAATTCGGCTAAAAGCCGTCGAATTTTGAATGAGGATGAGTTATTAACTATTTTAAAACTCTTCGGAGTTGAATTTGTTCAATTAGAATCAATGTCCGTTGTTGAACAAGCCGCTTTATTTTCCCAAGCTGAACTGATTATTGCGCCTCATGGGAGTGGTTTAACGAATTTAGTATTTTGTCAACCGGGAACGAAAGTGATTGAATTATTTTCGCCGAATTATGTTTATCATTGCTATTGGTGGATTAGTAATTTAGTAGAATTAGATTACTATTATTATATTGGCGAAACTCTTCCTGGATACTATCTGCATCGTTTCACCTATCCTCGAAATTTTTCTGAAGATATTTTAATTGATATTCAGCAATTTTTGACTTTGCTTGAAGGAGTATAAATGGATTAAAATCTTCCCTATTGCCTTTTATAACAATTAAAAATCAAAATAAATATAGGGTAAACCGCCTTCAGGTGCTAATAGCCAAACCGCAAAAAAGCTAAGGGGGACTAAGGCTAATTTGACTGTCCAATTTAACTCTAATTTTAACCCTCGGTTTAAGAACGTTGTCAAAGCCATTAATCCAAAAATAGAAGCTAATACAATGACAAGATTGTGTCGTTCTAAACCTAAAGCTTCAACATAAACTTTATGAGCAAACTGTACATCAGCCGTATGACCCCATAAATGATGAATAACCCACCCAGAATCTTGTAAATTGGGAATTCTAAAGAAAATCCAAGCGGTAAATACCATTAATTGAGTGATTAACCAAGCGATAAAAACACCAGGTAAACTTTTCCAAATCCAGGTTATAGATAATTTCGTAAATATTGCGTCTGTGAGGCGATGAATTACTAATGCTAAACCATGTAATCCTCCCCAAACGACAAATCCCCAAGCCGCACCATGCCAAATTCCAGCGATTAACATGACGATGATTAAATTCAGACAAGTGCGAAATAATCCCACCCTAGAACCACCTAAAGGAAAATATAAATAATTCCGTAACCAATCGCCTAATGTTATATGCCAACGTCGCCAAAAATCGGCAATACTGGTGGTAAAATAAGGTGCATCAAAGTTAATAGGTAAACTCAATCCCAAGAGTAATGCTGTGCCTCTGGCTAAATCAACATAACCGCTAAAATCAAGATATAATTGTAATCCATAAGCAAAGGTTGCTAACCACAAATCCCCACTTCCGGCTCGTTGTAAATTACTGAAACTGAGATCTACTAAAATCCCTAAATTATCAGCTAACAGTCCTTTCTTCATTGCACCTCTAGCGAGTAACCATAACCCATCAGCAATTTGTTCAGGAACCGGAAATTTTAGGGTTCTAAATTGATTATTCAGATGATGATAACGAGTGATTGGCCCTGAAATTAGTTTAGCAAAAAATATTTTATAAGCGGCAAATTCGAGGAGAGAAGTAGATGCGGGTGCACCTCGATAAACATCAACTAAATAAGCGATGAGTTCAAAGCAGAAAAAACTTAACCCTAAAGGCGCCATGACATATTGATCAATCCAATTCCCTGTATTAATAATCACAGGAAGATTCCACGCGGTTCCTACAATATTGAAAATAAAGGGTAAATATTTAAACCCAACTAAAATTAAAACATTAATGATAATACCTAGGGTTAACAAGAAAGAGCGACGACGATTCCAAGAAATGTGAGGAATTTCCCATTCTTGGGGTTCTACAATGGTTAAGGCTAAACCAAAGTTAAATACTGTCCATAGCAACAGTAAAGGAATATATTGAATTTGTAATGTACTATAAAAAATTAGACTCGCTATTAATAGGATAAAAAGTCGCCAAAACTTCCACGGAAGAATCCAATAAAATATTAATAGAATTAATAAAAATAGTGCGTAGAGAACAGATATAAATGTCATGAATGGTTGGCTGTTAGCGATTGACTGTCGGCAAAAAAGAGAAAACGTAACACTACGCCTTCTCCCCAGAGGGGTTTCATGTTTTAAAAGTATAGCAGAAAAGGGGACGATTAATTAGAAAGCCCGAAAGCTATTTTGGAAATTATTGATTTTTATAAAAAACACTTTTTTATATAGCACTACGCATTACGGTGTTTGACATTTCTGAATTCTCAAACCCTTTCACTTCTTACTGTTCCCTGTCCCCTCTTCAAGTAGCGCTATAGGTTTTGTTTTATCATCTTCTTTTTTTCGGGGAATCAGACTTTAAATACTCTAAATTGATTAACTTTTTACAAATATACAATTCAGGAATTGGGTATTGTTTTTTGATAAAAAAATTGCTATACTGATAGGTAGTGGTATCGCCCTGGCTTTCGATTTTATTAAATAGTGATGCGCCAAAAAGCACGGCTAGTCCCAGCCCTCTTTTTTTAGTCTTTTTAACTTGAAGATGAAACAGCCCTGGTAAAATATAAATTCAAATTGGTAAAGGTGATTGGAAACAATGGTACAGGAACGCACGTTACCGACATTTAAGGCGGATGCAACGGCTGTAACCCGTGATGAAGGGTTAATGCTGTATGAGGATATGGTTTTGGGGCGGTTGTTTGAAGATAAATGCGCTGAGATGTATTATCGGGGCAAAATGTTCGGTTTTGTCCACCTGTACAACGGTCAAGAAGCCGTTGCGACGGGGATGATCCGCGCCGGTCGCCGAAATGAAGATTATGTTTGTAGTACCTATCGGGATCACGTTCATGCGTTGAGCGCGGGAGTTCCCCCTCGTCAAGTCATGGCGGAATTATTTGGCAAGGCTACAGGCTGTTCTAAGGGTCGGGGTGGCTCGATGCACTTATTCTCCTCTGAACATAATTTATTAGGGGGGTTTGCCTTTGTTGCTGAAGGAATTCCAGTTGCTACAGGTGCGGCTTTTCAAAGTAAATACCGTCGGGAAGCCATGAATGATCCCAATGCAGATCAAGTAACCATGTGTTTCTTTGGCGATGGAGCTTGTAATAACGGTCAATTCTTTGAATGTTTGAACATGGCAACATTATGGAAATTGCCGATTATTTATGTGGTCGAAAATAATAAATGGGCGATCGGGATGGCCCATGAGCGGGCAACTTCTGACCCCGAAATCTACAAAAAAGGCCCTGCTTTTGGAATGCCGGGTTATGAAGTCGATGGGATGGATGTTTTAGCGGTTCGAGAAGTGGCTAAAAAAGCCGTTGCTCGTGCTCGCGCTGGGGAAGGCCCAACCTTAGTCGAAGCGTTAACCTATCGTTTTCGAGGACATTCTTTGGCAGATCCTGATGAATTAAGGGATAAAGAGGAGAAAGAATTTTGGTTTGCTCGTGATCCGATTAAAAAATTTGCAGCGTATTTAACGGAACATAATTTAGCAACCCAGGAGGAATTAAAAGCAATTGATCAACAAGTTCAAGCGACTATTGATGATGCGGTTGAATTTGCCCAAAGTAGTCCTGAACCTGATCCAAAAGATCTTTACCGTTATGTTTATGCAGAAGATGAATAAACGGTAAATCACAGAACACAGAAACCGGGTTTTTTAATAGAAATTTTGTTGTTTTTACTGAGATAACAATGAGAAACCCGGTTTCTTAACAGGAGATTTAATGTCCTTCTTTCCAAGGGATTCCTTGATTTTAATAATTAATCGGAAAACCAATTTTCTGCTCCGGGTAATTGAGCTAAATTATTATCAATACTATCCGGTAAATTACGCGAAGAAGAGTTATAGGTTAATAGAATTAACTGTTTTGCAATTTCCAGAATTTGAGTTTTATCAATTTGTTCGATTAATTGATGAGGTTTGAGGGTTCCATTTAACACTTCAACACTCGCAGGACGAATGGATGCAGCAAAGGCTTCATCTAATAAATCATCCCATTCCTCTATTTTTAGATAGTGGGATTTTTTATTGTCTTGTAGATTCAGATCTTGAATTTGGATAATAGAATCAGAAATAGACGCAATCCAAGAATTAGTTAATCGTTGTTCAATTTGGTTTTTAATTAAATGAATGATTAACCGAATTAAAAAGGATTTAATCGTTCTTAAAATGGATTTGCGACTCATTCCCTCAAGTTCATCAATAATGATTAACGCTTCCTCATAGCGTTGTTCTTCGATGCAAGTCCTTAAATCACTGAGTTCTTGTACCATAATTAATGACTGGTGATCGCTATTTTTTAAGGATTTAATTCAGAACTTGAGAGTTAGCAATTTTCCAAATCCCATCCCAATTCTCTAAATTATAACGAACTGTTTTGGTATTAAAGCTACTTTCGGAAACTTTACCATTACTGTATAAAGTCGTATCTTCTGTCACTTTAACTTGGATGGTAGCTTTATTTCCCGATGCTGCAAATTGTTCGATGGATTCAACTTTCTGCACTCCATATTCATAGTGAGAATTATTTTGAATTAAAAAATCAATCGCTTTTAAAGTGTCAGCACATAACTTACCTGTGGTTAAATTTAGAACAATCTCACGGTCAAAGGGAGAAGCAAAAATTCTGGATTTAGCATTTAACCATTGTGTGACTAGATCGGCGGCTTGTCCAATGGTAATTGATGCAGTATTTTGGGCTATTTCAGTTACCGTTGGTGAGTCTTGTAAACCCGAAATTTCATTTTCTGTTAGGGTTTTAGCTTGAACAATCTGACCCATACTCAAGGACAGGATTAGAGTTAAGGCTAATAGCGTTGCTTTCATAGGTTTGAGTCCATTCTGTTCTAACCAGATTAATAGTCTTAATTCTGATTGTCTCTAAGAATAACCACAACCGTCAAGACCTGTTTTTCGGAAATTCTAATCCTAATCCTGAGTGTCTGATCTGGATAGGTTTATGTATTCAAGGGTTAATGAATGCTAACCCGAACCCCTTGAGTCTGTTTTCCCTTTTAATAAATAGGTGGTCATTTCTCCCTTCCCTTTAACTAAAATTGTCCCTCGTTTTTCAAATTGGTATTGTTTTTTCAAGGCTAAATAAGTAGTTTCTGTGACTTGAATTTCATCGGTAAGTCCATGAGATTCCATCCGACTTGCTAGATTAACCGTATCTCCCCATAAATCATAAATAAATTTCTTAATTCCAATGACTCCCGCCACCACTGGCCCGGTTGCAATTCCAATTCTAATATGAAAATTTTGTTGAGTTTTGACATTAAATTCTTTCAGGGTTCGTTGCATATCTAAAGCCATATCTGCGATCGCTTCTGCATAATCATCATGGGGAATGGGTAAACCGGAAACCACCATATAAGAATCCCCGATGGTTTTAATTTTTTCTAGCCCATGTAATTCGGCTAAATGATCAAATTCCGAAAAGATTTGATTGAGTAAATTAACTAATTCAGCCGGATTAAACTGTCCTGAAAGTTCCGTAAAACCCACAATATCGGCAAATAAAACGCCTGCATCGGTAAAACTATCGGCAATGGTACTAGGTTGTAGTTTTAGCCGTTGGGCAATGGAATGGGGTAAAATATTTAAGAGTAAACTTTCGGAGCGTTCCTGTTCTTCTTTAACTAGATCATAAGCTTTTTCTAAGGCTTGACGAGACTTAAATTCCGAACGCGCTAACCGATCATATAAATACACTGAAAGATTGCAAATTAAACAAATCCAAAATAAATACAGAGATAAGAACTCTGCTGTCATCCAAGGGGCTGGAAGAACCAGTTTTAAATTAAATAAAATTTGGCTTCCGTGATAATAGATCAAAACCCCTAATTGAGAAATTAAATGTAAAGGCCAATAAACCGGAATTAATGTAGCTTGAGAAAAAAACATTAACGGCCATTCAATAATGGAAGCAGTAGCAATTCCGTTTAGGTTTTCTCGAATTTGCGGGGTAATTGTGACGACCCAAGATAATAACAGAAACATTAACCCCGGATATTTCATCCCCAAGGGAGTTCGCAGCAGGACTAAACCAATAATTAAACCTAACTCAGCGACGACTTGTGTGGCTAACCAGGACGGCTGGAAATGGTCGGGATCAAAGAAAAAATTGTTAATTTGTGAAAGAGTAAAGGTAAAATAGGAAATCAGAGCTAAAGTAAAACCTAAACTTAAACGTTGGTAAAGAAAATGCTTTCGCCAATCGTCATAAGTTTGAGCTTTAGTTGGAGCTAAATTTGAAGAAAACTTCTTGAGGTTGGTTTGAATAAATGCACCAATTTCTGATAGTCTTGAGTCAGTTGTAGTCATGGTTTATTTGGGGTTTCAGCTATGAGTTCAATACAATCTATCTGGGATAAATTATTGTCCAATTAAGTTGAATTGAGTGTTAAAATAACTGTGAATAATAATCCGCGCCAAGTTGCATTTTTAGCTCTCCGAGACATTAACCGACGGGGTGGGCTGGCTGATGTGGTTTTAGATCAATGGCTTCGTCAATCTGATTTATCGGATATTAACCGACGCTTAACCACCGAATTAGTCTATGGCTGTGTTCGTAGAAGGCGATCGCTCGATACCTTAATCGATTACTTAGCTTCTAAAAAATCCCATCAACAGCACCCGGATATTCGTACTATACTACATCTTGGTTTTTATCAAATTTGCTATCTCAATCAGATTCCCAATTCGGCTGCGGTAGATACCAGTGTGGAATTAGTTAAACAAAATGGCTTAACGCACTTTAGTGGTTTTGTGAATGGGATATTAAGACATTATATTCGAGAGCAAGGAAATTGTCCTTTAGAAACACCTGATTCTATTTTTACCTGTTTTGAGTTACCCCAAAATCCCATCGAAAAATTAGGAATTCTCTATAGTTTTCCTGACTGGTTGATTCAATTTTGGTTAGATAGTTTAGGATTAGAAGAAACAAAACAGCTTTGTACTTGGTTTAATCAATCTCCCCCCCTTGATTTAAGAATTAATTTGTTAAAAACAACCTTAGAAACAGTAGAATCTGAATTTAAAGAAAGGGGAATTGCAGTTCATCGAATTTCTGGACTTTCTTTAGGATTAAGATTAACGGGAAGTGTCGGTGCAATTCAAAATTTACCCGGTTATGATCAAGGGTGGTGGTCAATTCAAGATAGTAGTGCTCAATGGGTGAGTTATTTATTAGATCCAAAACCTGGAGAAGTCATTATTGATGCTTGTGCCGCCCCCGGAGGAAAAACCACCCATATTGCTGAATTAATGCAAGATCAAGGTAAAATTTTAGCCTTTGATTCGATTAAATCTCGATTAAAAAAAGTTCAGCAAAATTCAACCCGATTACAACTCAATTCTATCCATCCTCAACAGGGAGATATTCGGGAGTTAAAAGGTTATTTTGAGGTTGCAGATCGGCTATTATTAGATGCACCTTGTTCGGGTTTAGGAACGTTACATCGGCGGGCGGATGGACGCTGGAGACATGATCCTAAAAATATTAAAGAGTTGTCTCAACTTCAATCGGAGTTATTAGAAATTACCCAAACTTGGGTTAAACCGGGAGGCTGTTTAGTTTATTCTACCTGTACCCTCCATCCCCAAGAAAATGAAACCTTAATTCAAACCTTTTTAAGCCAACATTCTAATTGGAAAATTTTACCTCCTCCTGGGAATTTTACCCTTTCTCCTGAACCAGAAGGCTGGATTAAAATCTGGCCCCATAGACAGAATATGGATGGATTTTTTATGGTAAAATTAATGAAAGAGCCAACTTAATTAAAATACATCCGCCACCCCACTTAACAGGCAAGATGCCTGTTCCACACACCCTACTCCTAATTTTATGCACTTAATTTTATGCCATACAACTGTTGATTTTGATGCTTTGGGTGCGGCGGTGGGACTGACTCGAATTTATCCCGGAAGTCGAATAGTATTGTCCGGGGGAAGTCATCCGGCGGTGAGAGATTTTTTAGCGTTTTATCGAGATGAATTTCCTTTAATTGAACGTCGGTCAGTTAATCCCAATAAAATTCATTCAATTACTGTGGTTGATACCCAAAGTTGCGATCGCTTAGGAAAAAGTGCAGAATGGTTTAAATTAGCCAATTTATCAACCATTAGAATTTATGATCATCATCCCGATATCAAATCCGATATTCCCGCTACAGAAACCTATATTGAAGCCGTGGGTGCCACCACAACTTTAATTGTTGAACAATTACAAATCTTCGCTCAAAATTCTGCTCAACCGGTGGTTTTAAACACAGCAGAAGCAACGGTAATGGCGTTAGGAATTCATTTAGATACAGGGTCTTTAACCTTCCCCCATTCCACTGCGAGAGATGCCATGGCGTTAGCTTGGTTAATGCAGCAAGGGGCAAGTTTACCTGTGATTTCAGAATATGTAGAACCGGGTTTACCGCCTAAATTACAAGATTTATTAACCCTGGCATTAGACCAACTAAAAAAATCAACCATTCGAGGATATACTGTTGCTTGGGTATTATTAAAAACCGATGAATATGTGCCCGGTTTATCCAGTGTTGCGTCTGAATTAATCGATTTAACTGAAAGCGATGCCTTACTCTTAGGACATCAATATGGCAAAGGAGAAGGGGATCGATTCAGTATTATTGGACGGTCTCGAATTGAGAAAACAAATCTCAATGAATTGTTTAAACCCTATGGCGGTGGAGGACATACCCGTGCTGCTTCAGTTAGCTTAAAAGACGGTAATTTTTCGGAAATTTTAAATCAATTAGTAGAACAATTAAAAGCACAAATTCCTCACCCACCAACAGCAAAAGAATTAATGTCTTCTCCGGTGAGAACCATTCGTCCTGATACTTCTGTAGAAGAAACCCATCGAATTTTATTACGCTATGGTCATTCCGGTCTATCAGTCGTTGATGAACAAGATCAATTAGTGGGAATTATTTCCCGGCGAGATTTAGATATTGCCTTACATCATGGGTTTAGTCATGCACCTGTTAAGGGATATATGACCCCGCAATTAAAAACCATTACCCCGGATACAACTTTACCCGAAATCGAATATTTAATGGTGACGTATGATATTGGACGGTTGCCAGTTTTAGATCAAGGAAATTTAGTTGGAATTGTCACCCGAACTGATGTTTTAAGGTTACTCCATCAACAGCAACGTCCGCAAAAATCCCCCTTAAAAGGGTGTATTCCGGGGGTAACTTGTTCCACCTTAGAAGAATTATTACAAGAACGATTAGCAACGCCGTTATTAACCTTATTAAATCATCTGTCTTTTTTAGCACAGAAACGGGGCTGGCAGGTTTATTTAGTTGGCGGTGCGGTACGGGATTTACTATTAGCAGAACCCGAAACAACGGTGGTATTAAGTGATATTGATATTGTGGTGGATGGATGTTATGGAAATACGAATTATAATGGAGATAATCTATCTTTCAGTTCTCCCGCCGTAGAATTAGCCATGGATTTACAAAAGCATTATCCGGCTGCGCGGTTAGATGTTCATGGACAATTTCAAACGGCTGCTTTATTATGGCATAATGATCCAATTTTAGATTCTCTTTGGATTGATATTGCTACTGCGAGAACCGAATTTTATCCCTATCCGGCGGCAAATCCAGAGGTAGAAGCGAGTTCAATTCGTCAAGATTTATATCGACGAGATTTCACCATTAACGCCTTAGCTTTGCGGTTAACGCCTCCCCTGGTTGGAGAATTATTAGACTTTTTTGGGGGAGTTTTAGATTTAGAACAACGAAAAATTAGAGTTTTACACTCTAATAGTTTTATTGAAGATCCGACTCGAATTTATCGTGCGGTGCGGTTCGCGGTGCGTTTAGGATTTGAAATTGAAACTCAAACCAAAGAATATATTCGTTATGCCATTAGTAGTGGAATTTATGAAAAACAACGGGAAGAAAGTAATAAATCCTTTGATCAAAATCGTCGAGTTCCGGCGTTAGAAACCCGTTTAAAAAGTGAGTTAAGATATATTTTACAGTCTCACTATTGGAAGCGATCTTTACAACTTTTAGGAGAATTAAAAGCCTTACGGTGTATTCATCCAACCTTAGAATTAAGTCCCCAGTTATGGCAACAAATTCGCTCTGTAGATCGCTGTTTACAACGGTTTGATTCCCAACGAACCTTAACCCATTGGGAAGTTCGCTTAGAAGTGTTAATTGCCTATTTATCTCCCCAATATCGAGAAAAAGTAGCTCAAACTCTTCAATTACAGATTGAAAGTATTGAACGGTTAAAAAATTTAGAACCTGCTCAAGATAAAATTTTGGAAACCCTTTCTCAAGCTGAAAAAAATAGTCAATTTTTCTGGTTATTTAAACTTTATAGTTTACCGATGTTAATTTTAATCGCTATTCATTCAGATCGAAAAGTTAGACGACACATTTGGAACTATTTAATCCAATTGCGGGAGATTAAACCTGCTTTAAATGGGAATGATTTAAAAGCCATGGGATATAAACCGGGTCGTCAATTTAAACAAATGTTAGATGATTTATTAACAGCAACATTAGATGGGGAAGTCTGCGATCGCACGTCTGCGGAAGCCTTTTTACAACAGAATTATCCGTTATAACTCTTACTATTTTTGCTTCATAACCACCAAGGTAATATCATCATAAACTTTATGTTTACCAATGTGCGATCGCACGTCATTAATCACCGCTTTACGAATTTCTGAGGCGGTTAAATGCCAATGTTGTTTGACAATTTCACAGAGTTTTTCTAAGGAGTAAAATTCACCTTGATGATTTTCAGCTTCCGTAATTCCATCGGTATAGAGAACAACGCCATCCCCTGGGTTTAATTTAATATTGATAGAACCAATAAAATCAGTAATATCGGCTTCTAAACCAATGGGGAATCCTAAATCCATGGTATCAATTCTTTCAATAACCGGATGATATTTGCTATCCGGTTGCAATTGCGATCGCACAACGATCATTTCCTCATGTTGACCACAAATGCTGAGAAATCCATTATAATAATCAATTAAAGAAAAGGTTAAATTCTTATCGGATTTCATGCGTTGAACATTATCATAAATCACGCGATTCAAGGTATTTAAAAACTGGATGGGGTCAGTTTCATTGTTAGTAGTTAACGTTCTGACTGCTGTTTGTACCATTAACATTAAAACCCCCGATTCTAACCCATGTCCGGTAACATCTCCAATGCCAATTTTAACCATCCCATTATTATATAAAACATCATAATAATCTCCCCCCACCTCATCTGCTGGTTCCATATAACCTGCAATATCTAAATGGACAATTTCTGACAGTTCTCGGTCATTGGGTAAAATCATTTTTTGCAGTTGACGAGTTACTTGTAACTCCGCACTCATGCGAAGATTTTCTGAGGTTAACTGTTGATTCAGGGAGGTAATTTCTTGATTGGCTTTCACTAAAGCCACAGCCAGATTATTAAAGGATTGAGCGACATCTGCTAATTCATCTTGATTCTCCAGATATAGGGTTTCATTCATTTCCCCCGCAATCATTTTTTGAGACGCAATACTAAGACTATTGACCGTTTGCATCACGGATTGGTAAAATCCAATAAATAAATAAATCACGATTAATAATGGGATTAAAACTAAGATCCCTAAAAACAGTTGTCGAGCCATAAAACCCTGAACCCGACGCTGTAATAAGAAATCTAATTCATCAATGGTCAGATCCCACAATCTCAAACTTTGTTGTATATTTAATTCAGCATTTTGGGCATATTGTTGTATGTTGGTCGTATCCCCTGTTCTAATTATATTACTCAGCCCATTATTCAAGGTTTGAATATTATCGGTGAGTAAATTTAATTTTTCTCCCAATTTAGGTTGGAGATTTCCCGCCGGATTATGATTAAAAGAAACCTCTAGGGAACGCTTGAGTTTTTCATTATAATTCGTTAATAATCCTGAAAGGGTGGTAATCGTCCAATATTCTTTTGGAGTTAACTGTTGTTGATCTCGTTGGCTAATATCTTGACTGATCAAGAGAATATCGACTAAAATTTTATGAATTTCTGGTAATTTTAATAAGGTTGTATCCATTAAATAATAGGTATCTAAATCAGGATCAAGAATTAAATTAGATTGATCTCCCACTTGAAACCGAAGTTGATTAATTTGTTCTAAAATCAAAGAAGAATAGACTTTTTGAGTTTGTAAACTCCACAGTTTTTGATTTTCTTCTAAGGTTCTCCAACTGTCTTGAAGCTCTTTAAATAAATTCGTTGTTAATAATTTATTCCCAATTTTATTATCTAGGTTTTCTAAGGTTTTAATCTGATCTGTAATGTCTCGTTTCAGTTGTTCTAATTGAGCTTGATCTTTCCCGCTCAAATTCGGGTTAGCCATTAATAATTGAGCTTGATAGATTTTAGGATAAAGTTGCCGTAGAGGACGGAGATAGAGAGTTCCTAACTGCTCCTGAGTCGCAAAATCAATCCGAGTCTGGACTTCAGAAATTAACAAATACATCATCAAACTTAAAGGAATAATAAAAATGCAGCTAATCAAAACAAATTTTTGAGGATATTTAAGTTGATTAATTACAGAAATAGCGGGTTTAAAAAAATTAATTATTTTCATAATTAACAATGATACTTTTGGCAATCAAGCACTTTTTTAGTCGCATAAGCTTCGATCACTTTCTTCAACTTCAGGAGAAGTTTTTAAATAATCTTTTACCCAATTACAAGCATATTGTAATTCGTTGAGGCTACGAATTTTTTTTAAATCCCAGAGGATAACAGTGCTATCATCTCCTCCTGAAATCACGGCATTTTGATCAGCCGTAAAATCTACACTATCAACAATCCCTTGATGTCCGGGTAAAGTTATGATTAATTCCCCGACTAAATTCCATAACTTAACCGTATTATCAATACCTCCGGTGGCTAGAAATTGTCCATCACCACTAAACGCCACTTGTGTTAACCCTCGACTTTGACCCGGAATAGTGGTGATGGGGGTTCCATCCCGTTTCCAGAGTCGCAGAGTATCATCCAGACTCACCGATGCGATCAAATTTCCCAGGGGACTAATCGCTACACCCCAAACGGCCCCTTCATGTCCTTTTAAGGTGGTAACAGCTTTTCCCTCCGGTGTCCATAACTTCACGGTTCCATCTTCACTCGCAGAAGCGAGAATCTGACCATCGGGACTAAACGCAAGTTTCCAAATTCTTTCCGTATGAGCATCCACGCTATGCAGCAGTTTCCCTTGAAGATCCCAAAATTTCAGGGTGTGATCATCCCCTCCAGAAACAATCATTTTGCCATCGGGACTAAACACCGTTGAAATCACAAGGGATTGATGGCCTTTGAAGGTTCTCAATCGTTTTAGGGTCGGGGGGTCAGTGTCCTGAATTTCATACAACTTAACCTCTGGTGTTCCCCCGCCAGCAATCTTACGACTATCGGGACTAAAGGACGCACCCCGCATCATTTCACGCAAAACCTGAATTAGGGTTCCATCCCGATACCAAAATCGCAGAGTCTGAGCTCCGGTTGAAAGCATCCAGCGATTATTGGGACTAGCCTGCACAGTCCAAACCGTATCTTGATGTCCATAGAGCGGTTTTAATAAATAAAGATTGCGTTGCCAGAGTTTCACGATGCCATCATCACTGGCGGAAGCAGCCATCAACCCATCGCCACTGAGTGCCACATCTCGAATCACCGCTTGATGTTTTCTTAAGGTACGAATAAAAGTCCCGTCGGATTTCCACAGTTGAACCACATTATCCTTACCACTGGTAACAATATATTGACCGTTTTCGCTACAATCCACCCCCAACATGACATTATTTCCCACGAGAGTTTTAATTAAGGTGCCATCAACATTCCACAGTTTAGCGGTGTGATCGGAACTCACGGAGACAAACAGATTAGTCTGGGGACAAAACGCCACATCCCAAACGGTTTTTTGATGACCGGTGAGGGTGTGGAGTAATTTTCCGGTTCGACTCCACAGTTGCAGGGTTCCATCCCATCCCGTACTCACCAGAGTTTGACCATCTTGATTAAAAGCGACATTCCACACGGCTTGCTGTTGGGTCTTGAAGGTGTGTAGGAGTTGGAAGGAATCAACCGACCATAATTTAACCGTCCCATCGCCACTGGCTGAAGCAATCACATCCCCCTGACGACTGAAAGCAATCCCCCAAACGGGTGCTGAATGGGCTTTAATTTGTCTAACGAGGGTTCCATCTACTTGCCAAAGGTTCACCTGACCGTTTAAAGTGGCGGCGACAACTTGATTGCTATCAGGACTGAAAGCCACCCGATGTACAGTAGCGTCATTTTTTAAGGTTTTCAGTAAAGTTCCATCTCGTTTCCACAGTTTGACTGTTTTATCGTTACTTCCTGTGGCAATCAGTTGACCATCAAAACTAATATCAACGGTTAATACCCCTCCGCGATGTCCAATTAAACGGTTAAATTCATTTGTACCATACACTACTTGTCTCAAAGATTGTTCAACTTTAGCAGTAAATAGAGGATCAACTTCTGGAATTTTTTGCAGATATTTTTTGGCTTTAATTCCATCGATTAAAGCATCTAATTGATGATCCGAAGCAAATTTTCCTTCTGAAGAAGAAATTAAAGCTTTAATTTCATTCAATCTCGCTATTTTTTCGTTACTTCTGGCAGTATAAAAGTTATTTAACACTTCAAAACCTAAGAGGAGAACGGTTATTAACCCTACAGTAACCACACCGAGTAAAACCCGTTGTAGTTGAGCAGTTTTACGTTCCTCAGCTATTTTAGCTTCCACAGCTTTTGCCCGTTGTGCTTCTAAACTTTTTTGTGTTTCTTGTCGATCTAAAGCTTCACTTTGATTGAGAAATTGATAATCTAAATCACTTAAACTTTTATCTTTTGCCCAATTTTGAGCCTCAATCAAAGCTTGTCCCCGTAACAAACGAGAATTATCTTGTTTTTGCTGGGCAACCCAGGCTTCTAGGGATTGAGAATAGGGGCGTAGGCTGCTTAATTGTTGATTAACCCACTCTAAATTAAAGATCAGTTTATAAAGGCAATTTTTAACCTTTAAAAATCCATTTTCAGGAATGACTAAACCAGATAAAAGTAGTTCAATTTGTTCTTGACTTCCATCGCAGGGAATAGCAACTCCTTGTAGAATTTTTTGATACATTCCCAGTAATTTACCGATGCGATTTTGATAGAAAAATAGGCGATCTCGAATGGTTCTTAAGTGTTCGGGTTCATCTTGAAATTCCCAACTTTCAATAATTTTAGTTCGGGCTAGAGACTCAATCCAAAAGGATTCTAGTCCGGCGGGAATAATGATTTTTTGAGAGCTACTACTTTGATTAATCGTTTGGATTAATTGGCAGAATTTTTGAGTTAAAAAGGGTTGTCCATTTGTCCAATTTAAAATTTCGCTTAAGACCGCTTGAGGTCGTTCAGAATAGGGCGTTAATCCCTGGGCTAAAGGTTGAGCTTCATGGAATTGAAAACCTTGTAAAAAAATTGATTTGCCAATATTAAAGGGAGTCCGAGTTTTATCGGTAATTAAATCCGGTGGAGTGGCGACTCCAAAAATTGCAAAGGTTAGACGATTATATTCAGAATAAATGGCTCGGTTGTTATAACAAAATCGAATCAAAGCAAAAAAATCATCAACGGAAAATGGTAAACTCAAAATATTATCAATTTCATCAATAAAAATAATAATTCTTTTTTGAGGAAAAAATTCAAATAATAAACGCTCTAAAAAGTTGCTAAATCGTTGGGAAAATGAAACGTTTTCCTGAGTTGTCCACCAGGCTTTAAAATTAAATGTGTTGAATAAATTAAATCCTAATAATAAGCTAGTGATCGCTCCTTTATACCATTGAAGCGGCGTTACAGATTCACTCCCAATTTGGGTCATATCCAACGTTGCACAAACATAACCTTCCTGTTTCATCCGATAAAAGGTTCGGACTAATAAAGAAGATTTTCCCATTTGTCGAGCATTGAGAACATAACAAAATTCTCCCGCTTTTAAGGCTTCATATAATTCTGTATCCGCTTGGCGAACCACATAAAATAAATCATCATTACTGAGACTACCGCCGACACGATATCGATAGATTGTCATTCTTTTAATCAATATCTAAATTGCAAAAATGAACTCAATTGCACTTGATCTCTGCCGTTTCTTTTAGATTCATATAAGGCTTCATCGGAGGCTAAAAATAACGAGCCAATATCATTAGTATCAACACCGGGAATTGTACTGGCTACGCCGATACTAATTGTAACAATCGGTGCTGGACGATTGGGCAATTGTTCTGTGTCAAAGGGAAGCGCTAAAGTTTTGAGATTCTCACGAACTGCTTCCGCAATATATAGCGCTCCTGTTGCGTCTGTTCTCGGAAGGATAATCACAAATTCTTCACCCCCATAACGAGCCACTAAATCCCCCGGACGTTGAACAACATTACGAATAGATTGAGCTACTTTTTTTAAACATTCATCTCCCATTTGATGACCATAAGTATCATTATAAATTTTAAAATGATCAATATCACATAAGATTAAAGATAAGGGAGCAATTTCCCGCATCATTCGTTTCCATTCAATATCTATACAGTGATCAAATTGCCTACGGTTAGCGACTTCTGTTAAAGGATCAACATAAACTAAAGCTTTTAAAAATTTATTTTCTTGTTGAAGTTTTCGTAATTTATTGGTATTTTCTGGCTTTTCATTTAACAATTGCCACTGAAAATAAAGACGATAAAGTTCACAAGAACATAGGCAATAATTTCCTTGTAAATTGACTAAACCTAAACTATACAATTGATAGGCAATGAGCGGTTCAATTTGAATACTTTCTGTTGTTGTTGCTACTCGTTTCATGGCAATAGCAAGTTCAGGTTTTTGTTGAAGGCTCAACGAGAGAGATTGCAAATGCTCTCGATAAATTCCTGTTAAGGTTGGAGAGGTATTTAATAAGTCATCTATGCTAATGAGATCATAGCTTAAGTGATAAAGCGCAAGATGGACTAAATAGGGATGTCCTCCGACTAAATTGGATAGTTTTTTAATATGATTATCTGTTAAATTCAGTTGATAACGTTGTGCTAAGTCCTTAACTTGTTCAAGGGTAAATACAGGTAATTCAATCGCTAAACCAATATTAAAGGGAGATTGATGAATATTTAAAGATACATAAACTTCTGTGGACTGAACTAAAATAAAGTGAACCTTTTGCCAAAGTTGAGTTTGTTTTCCTTGCTCATACCAAAATCGAATCAGAGGGAGGAAATCTTGACTAATATTTTGATACTCAAAAACTCGATTTAATTCATTAAAAGCCAAAACGATAGAGGAATTGATTTGGGGAAAAATATGACTTTCTAAATAAACTGTAGAACTGACTTTACTCCCAATATCATCATCCCAATAATCGCTTAATTGAGGTTCAATTTTCAATTGTCGAGCGATATTAATACACAGCCACTTCAAAAATTTATTAGGATTCTCAAAAATGGCACTATCCGCTTGGAGAAAATCAATTGAAACCGTCTTATATCCCAAACTTTCAGCATAGTTTAGGAGTCTCAAAATAAAAGAACTCTTCCCCATTTTTCTAGCAGCTTTTAGTCGGAGTAAGCTCCCCGATTTTTGAATCTCTGCATAGCCTAAATTTTCGCAAGGAAGGCGTTGAATATAAAATTTAGAATCTAAAGGAAGTGGACGATCAGGAAATTCAATTGTATCTCTAGGGACAAAAGTTGGGTTTAAAGACATAATAAATACATTATTAATAAAAGAAATTTTGTTGATAATGAGTTGAAAAATAGATGAGTTTTAAATTCAAGTTTGATTCCTCGCTAGTTTAGATTGTTCTGAGGTGATCAACAATATCGTTTGGGTTGATCGGTTTACTCTAATGGCGAGCTTAAGTCTTAAAGTTAAAATTTTTATCCTTTGGGCTTGATAACGTGTCAAAACTCGACTCACATCCTAGGTTTTCAGGGTTTTTGTTTGATTTAGGCGACGTGATTGTGATTAGCGAGTAAATTTTAGTATAGTCTACATTTACTATAGATCCTTATTTTCGTAAATTCAATACCTTTTTTTAAAAGGGGTGAATAGAAAAAAGCAGACTCATCTTTAAATAAATTAAAGCTAATCTTCTCTGAAATAAAAAAATAACAGGATGATAAAAGGAAATAGGGTAAAGGCTATTATTGATGAACGACCCATCCCTACTCCCGCTTTTTAAAGGTTAGGATATGCCATTTTATAAGGATCTACAATGGCATCAAATTCTTCACTAGAAATATATCCTAATTCCAGACAAACTTCTTTTAACGTCAGATCTTTTTCTAAAGCAATATGGGCAACTTGGGCTGCATTATCATAGCCAATTTTAGGAGCCAAAGCCGTCACTAACATTAAAGATTGTTCAACATAACTATTAATTTTTTTACGATTAACTTGTAATCCCATTAACAAGAAATCTGTAAAGTTATGGCAACTATCTGATAAAATAGCCACGGATTGCAAGAAGTTAAATATAATCATGGGTTTGAATACATTTAACTCAAAATGTCCTTGGGAACCCGCAACACTAATCGCGGTATCATAACCCATCACTTGTGCGGCTACCATTGTCATGGCTTCACATTGGGTGGGGTTGACTTTCCCCGGCATAATAGACGAACCGGGTTCATTTTCAGGTAATATTAATTCTCCTAAACCACAACGGGGGCCACTGCCTAAAAATCGAATATCATTAGCAATTTTCATTAAAGAACAAGCTAAGGTTTTTAAGGCTCCACTTGCCATCACTAAGCCATCATGAGCCGCCATAGCTGCAAATTTATTCGGGGCAGAAATAAAGGGTAATCCGGTTAATTGACTAATGCGATCGGATACCTTTTCAGCAAATCCTTGAGGCGTATTTAAGCCAGTTCCAACGGCTGTTCCCCCGATGGCTAATTCATATAAATCCGGTAAAATCATCTCCAGCCGCTTTAAATTTCCATCCAATTGCGCCACATAACCGGAGAATTCTTGACCTAACGTTAAGGGAACTGCATCTTGTAAATGGGTTCTACCAATTTTAACAATATCGGCAAATTCTTCGGCTTTTTTGTGTAATTCATCCCGCATTTTTTTGACACTGGGAATTAACCGTTGTGTAACAGCAATGGCTGCTGCAATGTGCATTGCCGTGGGAAATGTATCGTTAGAAGATTGAGACATATTAACATGATCATTGGGATGAATCGGATTTTTACTGCCTAAAATTCCTCCGGCTATTTCAATAGCTCGATTCGCAATGACTTCATTAATATTCATGTTCGATTGGGTTCCACTTCCGGTCATCCAAACTCGCAAGGGAAAGTGATCATTGAGTTGACCCGCAATGACTTCATCGGCGGCTTGAATAATTAATTTTGCTTTGTCTGCGGGGAGTTTTCCTAACTCTTGATTCGTAATTGCAGCGGCTTTTTTAAGGATACCAAAGGCAGTGATTACTTCCTGGGGCATTAAATCATTGCCAATGCTAAAATAATAAATAGAGCGTTGGGTTTGGGCTCCCCAATAGCGATCGCTCACTACTTCAATTTCTCCCATACTATCGCATTCTTTGCGGGTGGGTTGCTGGGTTGTCATGTTAAGATTTTTCTCCCTTTAATCGAGTTGGTTCTTGAATTTAAAAATTATTGAGCCGTCCGATTTAAGACTTCTTGAATTTGTTGTGCGGCTTTATTATTTCCCTGTTGTGTATATAAAGTTAAGGCTTTATTCCAAGCATTTTTAGCTTCGGCGATGTTCCCTTTTTTCCAGAACGCTTCCCCTAAATTTTTTAAGGCTTCTGCATAGTCAGCATTAATTTCTAAGGCTTTTTGATACTGTATGATCGCTTCATCCCATTGACCTTGAGTGGCTTGTAAAAAGCCTAAAGCATTATAAGCTAAAGCATATTTAGGATTAAGGCGAATCGCTTCTTGATAAGCTTGAGTGGCTTCCTCAATTTTGCGTTGATAAAACAAAGCATTTCCGAAATAAAAATGATATTTGGCTTCTTCAGGTTGAGCTTCTACTAATTGACGAAAAATAGTTTCAGAAGCTGCATAATTTCCAGTTTTATAAAGTTGAATTCCTTGGCGAAGTGCAGCTTGTCGGCTTTGCTTTTTATCTAAACGTTGCTGTTCTGCTTCATTGGGTTTACCTCGAAGCTCCTCAGCAGTCGGTAATTCATTTTGAGATCGGGCAAAGGTTGGGAATAAAAGAATAATTCCCACAATCATCGTTTGCACCAGTTTTGCACGAAACAGATTTTTTTTCATATAGCGGTTTTAATCAGAAATTGTTTCCTAATGGATTGAGTTAATGCTTGATTATAATTGAAGTTGCAATTCAAAGCAAGTTAGAATCTTCTCAGGCTTAAATTAATCAAATCGAGTAAAGCATCCAGGGGTTGTAATTGACACAGGGGGATTTCTGTTCCCTTAACTTGTTCAATAAATCCTAAGAGTTTTCCTGCTTTAAACTGTTCATCTAATTCGACAACAACATAGCCAATTCGATCTGACCCAACTTCCATCGGAATAGGACAAGTTTGAGATCCCATTTTAACCGCACGGCATTCTAATTTTCCTAAATGAGGAATCAATAAATCGGCACTATTTGCCACTAATCTCACAACGGAATTCCAACTATCACTCTTAAGTAAATCTGTTTCGATTCCTAACAGTTGTAAAAAATCATAAACCACTAAAACTGCAAGGGTATTGTTAAAGACTTGTTCGGCTTTTTCGAGGGTAGGTTGATGTTGAGAAAAGCGTTGAGCTAGGCGTCGGTTTCTTTGGGGAATTGGTAAGATAATAGAATCTCCTCCAGTGGCATATCCCATAATTTAAAACTCTGGAAAACTACAAAATTAAGGATAAAAATACCCTTGATAATGAGCGCAAGTCTCTACAATAATCTGTTGCAATCCTATTGATAAATCATCCATTCTTAATTTTAACCCTTCCTGAAATCCTGAATGTTTATTTAATCATTTGTCAGGATTAATTTCCATAATTACTACATCTTTTTACAAAACTTTAAAACTCCGTCGGAGGAGTTCTGCCCATCATAACCCCATGTAAGTTAAATAGAGGTAAGTGATGGGCGTAGCTCATCTTAAATGCCTAACGGGGGTTTTCTATTTCCGGTTGAAAGAATAAATCTTCAGCTTGTTTTGAAGCGGGAGAAATCACACAATTAACAACATTACTAACCACACAAACAACAGGGGCTAAATCCGTTCCTTGTAAAACCGTTCCTTTTAATATAGTTTGAGATAATTCTGCCCGATCAATGTTAGTATCTGCTAGAATTGTAGCCGTTAAGTTAGCACTTTCTAAAGCAGCCCGATCCAGATTTGCTCTGCGTAAATCTGCTCCTAAAAGATTAGCACGGGTGAGATTTGCTGCTTCTAAATCACTATTAAATAAAAAGGCTTGACGCAAATCAGCATTTTCTAAATTGGCTTGGTTAAGATAGGATTCACTCAGATTTGTACTAACTAAACTGGCATCTCTTAAATTAGCTTTAATCAAATTGACTTGAGCTAAATCCGCTTGGGATAAATCCGCTTCTCTTAAATCAGCCCGTTCTAAGATAGTATTCCTTAAATTCGCATCAAATAAATTAGCCGCTGCTAAATTAGCTTGAGTTAAATCAGCTTTATATAAATTAGCTTGATTCAAATTCGCACTGCGTAAATCAACTCCTCTTAAATTAGCACCTTGTAATTGCGCTTTAAATAAATCTGCCCCTCGCAAATCAAACTGTTGCAAATTAGCTCCTCTTAAATCACATTCAGGACAACGATTTGTCGTTCTTAATCGTTGTAAATCGGATTCATTTTCTGCTTGAGCAACGGGGGCAAATCCTAGTGTAGATAGAATAACAGACAATGCTAAGACTTTAAGGTTCATCATCCTCACTCCATTTTTTTAGTATTATTGCTCAACCTGTTCAAAGCCTAGGGCTTGGGAATGGGTTAAGCATTTGCCCAAATTTTATCACAAACCCCAGGAGGGGCAAGTATTTTTCGGCTAAATGATTGCCATTTCAAAAAATAGGAGTAAAATTAAGCTGTAATTAACGTATTTTTTCAGGGTAAATTATGGACACCGAAACCTATGAGTTTAATGAATCCCAGAATCAACTGATTTTGGATTTGTCTAAAAAAATGCTGTTTGTGAGTTACTTCCTAATAGCCAGTGGAATATTGGGGGCTATTAGTGGCATCATCGCAATTATGCAAGGAGGATTTGGTGGGATAGTTCAGGGAGTCGTTTTATTGGTAACGGGAATTTGGACAATTAATGCTTCAAAAGCTTTCAAATTAATTGTAGAAACTCAAGGCAATGATATTGAAAACTTGATAGGTGCTTTGGGTCAACTGCGTAAACTTTATACGCTGCAATATTGGCTGTTTATGATTGCCTTAATTTTTATCGTAATCGGTTTTATTGCAGCAATTATTTTGGCTGTTTCTGGAGGCATTGGCTAATTTAATTAATGAATAATATTAGCTGATTTTAACTTTAAATTTCATCCGTACCCCCTTTCAATGATATTGTCTGACCTCACGAATTACTGAGCTAACTCTGGTCTTTTAGATTTAGCAAAACGTCAGATTTAAACCCATGCAATTAGCCAACTCTCCTTCTACAAAGACTAAACGAGTTGATGCGTTAGATGCGTTGCGAGGACTTGCAGTTTTAGCAATGGTATTATCCGGTGTAATTCCCTTTAATGGAACCTTACCTGCTTGGATGTATCACGCTCAATTTCCGCCACCAACTCATCAATTTAATCCAAAAATAGCGGGACTGACTTGGGTAGATTTAGTCTTTCCCATCTTTATTTTTTCATTAGGAACTGCTATTCCCATCGCCTTATCTCGGCGTTTATCTCAAGGATGGACAAATCTTGAAATCAGTTTAGGAATTATAAAACGGGGCTTTTTATTAGGAACTTTTGCTATTGTTTTACAACATTTTCGCCCAACCGTTATTAATCCTGAACCGAGTTCTGAAAAATGGCAACTCGCGTTAATGGGATTTGGAATCTTATTTTTAATGTTTGTTCAGTTACCTAGGGTTATTCCTAAATGGATTAATTTAGCGGTGAATTTAATGGGTTGGGGGGCTGCGATCGCTATTTTAACTCAAATTCAATATCCCTATAATGCCAAATTCCCTGAATTTTCTCTCTATCGAAGTGATATTATTTTATGGGTATTAACAAATATTGTTGTTTTTACCTCTTTTATTTGGTTATTTACCCGCAATCATCCCCAATTTAGAGTCGGGTTAATGGGGGTTTTATTCGCCTTGATTTTATCAAAATCAGCCGGAGGATGGATGAGCAATCTGTTATCTATTTCTCCTATTCCTTGGTTATATCGATTTGAATATTTAAAATATTTATTTATTGCTATCCCCGGAACTATAATTGGCGATAAAATCGTCATTTATACCCAAATTGAAGATGGATATATGCCGAAAACTTGGAACCGATTTCGCTTAGGGGGAATTGTGATTTTAATGTTACTAATGATTTTCAATTTAGTCATTGGTTTACAATCTCGTTTGCTCCCCCAAACCACCGGAATTAGTGTAATTTTATTAATTATTAGTTATTTCTTGCTCAAAAATCCTAGCCATCCCCTAGAACAGTTACTAAATCAAATGTATCAATGGGGACTGTATGGATTAATTTTAGGATTAGCTTTTGAACCTTATCAAGGAGGAATTAAAAAAGACCCTACAACAATGAGTTATTTTTTTATAACACTGGCGATCACTATTTTCCTGTTAATGATATTAACCATTTTCATCGATAGCTTTCACCAAACTCTCTGGTTTCAGTTATTCATCGATACGGGTAAAAATCCAATGATTGGTTATTTAGCCTTTGCCAACTTGTTATGGCCTATTTTAGAATTACAAGGCTGGACTCCTAAAATTGAAGCCTTAACAAATACCCCTATTCTGGGATTTTTAAGAGGATTATCTTATACTTTAATTATAGCATTATTTGTCAGTTTATGTACTCGATTAAAATTATTTTGGAAAACCTAATTTTATGCTGAATTCTGGATCGACCTCCTCTAACTTAATTGTTGTAACTGGCCCATCCCGTTCAGGAAAAAGTGAATGGGCGGAAACCTTAGCAATACAGTCTCAAAAACAAGTCATTTATATTGCAACTTCTCAGCATGATCCAACAGATGAGGAATGGAAAATGCGGATTCAAAAACATCAAAAACGTCGTCCGAAAAACTGGAAACTATTAGAAATTCCAATCGAATTAACCGCAACATTACAAAAAATATCCTGTCAAAATAATTGTATTCTTGTAGATTCATTGGGAACGTGGTTAGCCAATCTTCTTGATCAAGATGAAACAACCTGGGAAAATACTCAAAAACAATTATTACAAACCTTGCATGAAATCCCAGGAAATGTCATTTTAGTAGCAGAAGAAACGGGATGGGGAATTGTTCCCGCTTATCCCGTTGGTCGAACCTTTCGCGATCGCTTAGGGGCGTTAGTTCGTCATTTAGGGGCGATCGCCAACCGTGTTTATCTGGTGACAGGCGGTTATGTTTTGAACCTGACCGAATTGGGTTCGCCTTTAAACTCAGAATCGTCAAAAACCTGATACCCTATTTTTGAGTCAAACTTTGTCCCTGCTACGGTCAGCTTCAATTTTATGCCTAAATGGTTTGTGTTGCACTGGCGTTTTCTATGTTTATTAATTGCTTTGGGAACAATATTAACCCCATTTCTTTTGACAGTTTATATTAAAACAGTTACGAATAATCGCCGATATTTCAAAGTTGAACAAGTCCCTGATGAACCTGTTGCAATTGTATTTGGGGCGGGAGTTTGGGCTGATGGAACCCCCACACCAATGTTAGCTGATCGGGTAGAAGGGGCGGTAGAATTATATCGTTTAGGGCGAGTTCATAAAATATTAATGACGGGAGATAATGGCACTCCTGAATATAATGAAGTGGTGGCTATGCAGCAATATGCAGAACGTTTAGGGGTTCCCAGTAAAGATATTAAATTAGATTATGCAGGATTTAGTACCTATGAAAGTTGTTATCGTGCTAAAGTTATTTTTGGGGTAGAAAGAGCGGTTTTAATTACCCAAAAATATCATCTTCCCCGTGCTGTTTACACCTGTAATCAATTGGGGATAGAAGCAGTGGGTCTAGGAACACCGGACTGGGGGAAATTCAAGGATGATTCCATGAGATTTTACACCCAACGGGAAGTTTTAGCCGTCATTAAAGCGATTCTCGAAATCCATATTATTCGTCCTAAACCGACTTTTTTAGGGCCGTTTGAAGGAATGTCTTAATCAGTTATCAGTTATCAGTTATCAGTTATCAGTTAAGAAGTGGATAGTAAATTGACTCTGACGCTGATAAGGGATTACAGGTAACTAATAAGGGTTAATAGTTAACAGTCAACACGATTAAATTTATGGCTTTATATTTAGATTCTGCAATCATTTCGGAAGCACAAATTGTGAAAGAGTGGGGATGGGTGAAGGGAATTACCACAAACCCGACTTTATTAGCAAAGAGTGAATTATCTCCAGAAGAAACCTTAACTCAGTTAAAAAATTTAATTTCGGGAGAAATTTATTATCAATTAACCGCTTCGGATTTTCAAGAAATGGTTAGAGAAGGAATAAGAGCCTTTGAATTATTAGGAGAACAAACGGTTTTGAAGATTCCTGCCACAACCATTGGGTTTCAAGTTGTTGCTAATTTATCTCCAGAAATTCCTTGTTCTGTTACTGCGATTTATAGTGCTGCTCAAGCCGCCGTTGCAATGGAAGCAGGGGCAAAATATGCGATCGCTTATGTTAATCGTGCAACGCGATTATTAGGAGATGGAATTGCATTAGTTAAAGACATGGCGAATATATTAGATGGAAGTCCGACCAAAATATTAGCAGCCAGTATTAAATCTCCTGAAGAAGCCTCTGCAACTTTGCAAGCTGGGGCTTATCATTTAACATTACCTTTGGAAATTTTAACCGCCATGACGACCCATGAATTATCAGAAAAAACAGTGATAGAATTTAATCAGAATGGTGTAGGAATTGACTCAGGAAGTTAGAATAATTCTTAAATTATTTTGAGGTTTGGGCGAGAAGACCTCGCCCCGATGGACATCCTACAATAGAATAGAAAGTGTTGAATTCCCGTGTTTTTCTAGCCATGACTCAAACTGTTGATTTCCTTAGTCATCTCAATGCGTCCCAACGTCAAGCGGTTGAGCATTTTTGTGGCCCAATGCTGGTGGTGGCGGGGGCGGGTTCGGGTAAAACACGGGCGTTAACCTATCGCATTGCTAATTTAATTCGCAGTTATCGGGTTCATCCTGAAAATATTTTAGCGGTGACATTTACTAATAAAGCCGCTAGGGAAATTAAAGAACGAGTTGAGTCCATTTTTGCTCAACAACAAGCAGAAATCGAATTTGAAAAACCCTTGTCGGCTTTAGCCCCTGATGAGCAAACTCGCCTTAAATCAAAGGTTTATCGCAGTATTACTAAGCATCTATGGATGGGAACGTTCCATAGTTTATGCGCTCGAATATTGAGATATGATATTAATAAATATCAAGATGAAAGTGGGCGAAAGTGGGATAAAAACTTTTCAATCTTTGATGAAGATGATGCTCAAAAACTGGTTAAATTTATCGTTCTCAAAGAAATGAATTTAGACGATAAAAAATTTGAGCCTAAAAAAATTAGATATTCTATTAGTAATGCCAAAAACTTAGGGTTATCCCCTCAACAATATGCCAAGGAAAACCCGGATTATTATGGAAGAGTGGTATCAGAGGTTTATAGTGCCTATCAATCTCAGTTAGCTGCCAATAATGCCTTAGATTTTGATGATTTAATTCGAGTGACCGTTGATTTACTCAGTCAAAATGAACAGGTTTTAGCCTATTGGCATCAAAAATTTAGTCATATTTTAGTCGATGAATATCAAGATACCAACCGTACCCAATATAATTTAATTCGATTATTAGTTACCAATGGCGAAAACCCCAGAGCGTTCAAAAATTGGCAAAATCGCTCGATTTTTGTCGTGGGAGATGTGGATCAATCGATTTATTCCTTTCGCATGGCAGACTATAAAATCTTGTTAGAATTTCAACAGGATTTTGGCGATCGCTTACCCGATGACGATACCCGTACTATGATTAAATTAGAGGAAAATTATCGCTCACGGGAAAATATTCTCCAAGTCGCTAACCATTTAATTCAACAAAATACAGAACGTATTGATAAAATTCTGCGTCCAACGCGAGGAGAAGGACAGCCGATTTATTGTTATAAGGCAGATGATGAAATCGATGAAGCTAATTTTATTTTATCACAAATTCAAGGAATTAGTCAACAAAATCCCGAATTAGATTATGGGGCATTTGCCATTTTATATCGAACCAACGCTCAATCTCGCGCCTTAGAAGATGTGTTATTAAGACATAATATTCCCTATACCGTTGTCGGAGGATTAAGATTTTATGACCGCAAAGAAATTAAAGATTCCTTATCCTATTTAAGAGTCGTTGCGAACCCCGCCGATAGTGTGAGTTTACTCAGAATTATTAATGTCCCCCGTCGAGGAATTGGGAAAACCACCATTGATGGGTTAGTTAATGCGTCTCAACAGTTAGGAATTCCCCTCTGGGAAGTGATTACTGATGAAGATTCAGTCAATACCATAGCCGGACGTTCAGCAAAATCCGTCAATCAATTTGCCCAAATTATTAAAACTTGGCAAGAACGCCTAGAAGACCATTCTGCATTGCAAATTTTAGAAGGAATATTAGAAGATGCAGGTTATATTCAAGACTTGAAAAAAGAAGGAACTGATGAGGCAGAAAACCGTTTAGAAAATATTAAAGAATTGAGTAATGCGGTGTCTCAATTTCAAGAAGAATATGAAGATAATACCTTAAGTGGATTTTTAGCCAGTGCGTCCTTATCTTCCGATTTAGATAATTTACAAGAAGGACAAAAAGCTGTTTCTTTATTAACCCTTCATGCGGCTAAAGGATTAGAATTTCCCATTGTGTTTTTAGTCGGTTTAGAACAGGGACTTTTCCCGAATTATCGCAGTTTAAATGATCCCTTATCCATTGAAGAAGAGCGACGTTTATGTTATGTTGGTATTACTCGCGCTCAAGAACAATTATTCTTAACCCATGCTTGTCAACGGCGGTTATGGGGATATTTAGAACCCTGTATCCCCTCAATGTTTTTGAAGGAATTACCCGAAGGATTAATTCATGGGTATATTCCTCCCTCTCAACCCAAAGCAGCTAAAAGTAAGGGAACTAAAAAAGAAGCCAAATCACCCACTGAGGTTAAACAACCTGCAAAAAATGTTAACTTAGAATCCGATGTAAAACAATGGAAAGTGGGGGATAAAGTGTTTCATCGTACCTTTGGAATTGGAGAAGTAACGCACGTTTTCTCTAATAAAGATAAATTGTCTTTAGCGATTAAATTTGGAAGTCTAAGTCCTAAAATTCTTGATCCGAAAACGGTTCCTTTACAACGCTTCAAATAATCCCGTTGTTGCGCTTCAGTGCAATTCATTTATTATTGAAGTCGAATGATAGATGGTGTTGAATTAATATGGAGAAGATGTGCTAAAGCACAACAACGGGTGGAGCTAAAGCTCAACACCAAATTTTATATTTTGATGAACAACGGCTAAATTCCACATATAATCATCAATTTTATATTCAGTTGCAGCTTGATTAATATAGGTTTTAGCTTGTTCTATATTTTGTTCCGCTTCATGATATAATCCTAAATAAAGATGGCTATAAAAATTTCCGCGTTTTCCTTGGTTTTGCCCAATTTTTAATAAATCTTCCGGGGTACAATTTCCCGCAAAAAGATCATAAACGCTTCTGAGGACAGGACGGGGATCATTTTTAACCGGAAGCAGGGTATTTTTAGCGGCTTCAACTCCTTGAAATTGGGCAATACATAAATAACGCCAAACCGTTTCCTCAACGTCTTGGGAATTAACGGTTAAATCAATTTCAAATTGTTCTGCACCGAGTTGATATTGTTGAGAATAATAATAGGATAACCCCCGTTGCCAAAGATAAGGTTTAACGGTCGGATTTAATTGTTCAGCGTGATCAAAGTCTTGAATTGATTCAGCAATTTTTGCTAATTTAAAATAAACCATTCCCCGTTGGATATATCCTCTAACATCATCAGGATGGGAAGGTCGATATTGAGTCCAGTAGTTAATTTGTTGTTCTAAGGAAAGAGACATATTTGATCAATTTGAGGTAATGATAAACTAGAATATAATATAATGATAAAGAATCACGCTGATGATCATGAGCTTTATGACTGACTTACTCACAGAAGGCTTCAAAAAGTCCCAAAGTCTACCCGATTATTTACAAGATGAACTAGCTGCACAGCTAATTGAGGATATTGAGAATGATTAGAATTCAAAAAGCTAAATACAACAGAGCCTGTATATTCAGTCAGGGCGGGAGTCGGTTGGTGTGCCGTAGGAGTTATGAAAAATTCGGATACAATCATCTGGTTTTGGATTGGTTCCCATTCTGACTATGATAAGCTACTCAAAAGTTGAATTCAGATTAATATTAACATCTTGAATTTGTTTTTCAGCTTGCTCTTTCGCCTGTATTGCTGCTTTATAATCAGGATGATATTGTAACGCTTTGTCATAAGATGAAATCGCTTCTGGATATTGCTTTAAATTGACGAAAGCATTCCCCCGACTGTACCAAGATTCTGCATGATTCATTTGTTGATAAATGGCTTCATCATAGGAAGCGATCGCATCTTGATAACGACCTAAATTATATAAAGCGTTTCCTCGATTATACCACACTAAATAATCCTTTTTTTGAATTTCCAAGGCTTTATCATAAGCCATTAAAGCTTCTTCATAACGTTTAAGTTGATGCAATGACCATCCCAAACTATACCAAGCTTGATAATAAGTGGGTTGAATTTTAACCGCCTGTCGAAAGGATTCAACGGCTTCTTTTTCTTTCCCTTCCTTTCCTAAGCCATTCCCTCGACTATACCAAGCTTGATAAAAATTAGGATTAAAACGAATGGCTTTATCATAGGATTCCGTTGCGTCGCCATAACGTTTCAATTGCATTAAAACATTGCCCAAATGATACCAGGCATTCGGATCATTAAGTTTAATTTTAACAGCTTGATTATAAGCCTTAACCGCTTGTTCATAATCTTCTAAATAATGATAAGCCCTTCCCGTTTTATAGAAGGCTTCAAAGGAAGAAGGAACTCGATCTATCACTTCTTGATAAGATTGAATGGCTTCTTCATACCGTTTAAAATTCAGTAAAACGTCTCCTTTTCCGAGCCAAGCTTCTATCGCGTCTGGATTTTGTTTAAGGGCTTGTTCAAAACTGGTTAAAGCATCAGAATAGTTTTGTAATGCATTGAGAACTTTTCCCCGACCAATCCAAGCTTCTGGATAATTGGGGTCAACTTGAATCGCCTTATCATAAGCTTCTTGGGCTTGGGGATATTGTTCTAATTGATATAGGATTTTACCTTTTTCTTTCCAAGCTTCTCGATAATCGGGTTTTAAATTCAGGGCTTGATCATACCGTTTTAAGGCTTCTGGATACCGATTTAATTGATATAAAGTGTTTCCTTGATTATAGAGATCTGTTGCATTATAAGATTTGAGAGAATACCATAAATAAATCCCTGTTACAGTTGCGAATCCCATTACCCCTAAGATTGCTAAAATTATAGCATAAAATTTAGGCTTTGAAGGTTGAATTTTTAAAGGTTTAAGCCAAAATTGAAAGGCAGGAATTGTAGCCACTGGAGCTTGATTTAAGCTTTTAATCGCATTTAAAGCTTCTGTTGCGGAAGTATATCGTTCTCGAAAATCATAGCGCACCATTTTATTTAAAACTTCAGCAAATTCTGGGGTGACGGTGACTTGATTTTGCCAAATAATTTCTTCTGTATCAGGATGAGTTGGTAATTGATGGGGGGCAATTCCAGTTAAGGCTTGAATGCCAATCATTCCTACTGCATAAATATCACTACTGGGTTTAGGATTTCCCCTCGCTTGTTCACTCGGCATATAACCGGGGGTACCAATGCCAACACTCACCAAACTTTGATCAGGAGAGTTTAACATTTGGGTTGTAATTTGTTTAACAGCCCCAAAATCAATTAATACTAATTGATTATCAATTTTACGGCGGATGATATTTTTAGGACTAATATCTCTATGAATAACATTTTGTTGATGAACAAAATCTAATATTGTTAAAATATCTTGCAATAGAATAATAGTTTCGGCTTCGTTGAATCGTCCTTTGGGAAGATTGGGTAAAACTTGAGTTGTACTAGAATGAATTGAAGGAGCGTGAGGCGGTTGAGTTTGAATCAGTGGAAAATTTGGGGTTAATTCTTGACTTAAATCATGCCCTTCAATAAATTCTTGAACGAGATAAAATTCTTGATCTTCTTCAAAAAAAGCAAATAATCGGGGAATCTGTTCGTGATGTCCTAAACGATATAAAACTTGAGCTTCGGTTTCAAATAAACGTCGGGCAATTTGTAGAGTTGCTGGGTTCGTTACTTGGGGTTTGAGTTGTTTGACCACACATTGATGACCATCTGGCAGTTGCAGATCTTCAGCAATATAGGTATGGGCAAATCCTCCACCCCCTAATGATTGCACAATCCGATACCGTCCGCCCAGTGTGGTTCCCTGCATATTCCTAGATAATGATTGACGATATTTAACGTTAAGTTCCGCCTGGGTTTATTTTATAGCAGGGAACATGAAATAGGGAATAGAAAATATAGCACTACCCATTACAGTTAGGACAGCCTAAATCATGAAACTCATTCCCTTCTCCCCTTCTCCCCTTCTCCCCTTCTCCCCTTCTCCCTCCTCTACGGCACAGAATATCCCGTTTTTTGATTAATAAAATCTAGGACTTTAGAATAAGCTTCGGAATTAGTTTGAGGATTAATAATAATAGATTCTTTGCCATCAGGAAGCCAAAACATAATGCGTTGACTGGAATCAAATACAAAGGTACTCAGACGATTCAAATCAATAATATATTCATGCCGATCATAAACAATTTTAACCCAATAGTTACCGATGGGATGAATAGTAATCCTTTGAATATAAGCTAAAATATCTTCATAGGTTTTAGGATTATTGTTATTGTTAATAATAATAGGTTTGCCATTATCTGGCAACCAAAATGTAATTCGTTTGTTAAATCCAGATGCAAACGCACTAATACTATCCAGATCAATTAGATATGTTTCTCGCTCATAATTCATTTTGATCCAGTAAGCCACAAGACCTCCTCAGACTTGTGAATCCTTGCCGGGACTCAACTCGTTTCCTACTCAATAAATTCGATAACAGACTTCTAGGAAAATCATCACTCACCCCTTTTCCCCGGTTATAAAATCAGGATGATCGGGTGAGTGCAAAATTTTCCTTCAGATTAGAAATGGATGCCCCTAGTCTTTTTTCACAACTACATTGATAATTTTAGGATACTTCCGCCGGAGAATTAAGCACGGAAGGAGACTGTAATTCGGTTGGGTTTAATTGCCCGTTGCTAGGTTGAGTTGTTAAGGTTTGGGTTTTTTTTAATAAGTGGGTTGTTGCTTCCACAAATCCTTGAAATAGGGGGTGAGGGCTATTAGGTCGAGACTGAAATTCGGGGTGAAATTGGGTCGCAACAAAGAAAGGATGATTGGGAAATTCAATAATTTCTACTAAACGACCATCGGGGGAAGTCCCACTAATCGTATAGCCAGATTCTAAGAATAATGTTCGGTAGGCATTATTAAATTCATAACGATGACGATGGCGCTCATAAACAACTTCCTTCTGATACAGTTTAAACGCTAAAGTATCCGGTTGTAAACGGCAGGGATATAACCCTAAACGCATGGTTCCCCCTAAGTCTACAACGTCTTGCTGTTCGGGTAATAAATGAATGACAGGATTAGGGGTTTCCGGGTCAAATTCAGAGCTATGGGCTCGTTCAAGTCTAGCTTGATGACGCGCCCATTCTATCACTGAACATTGCATTCCTAAACATAATCCCAAGAAGGGGATTTTTTGTTCCCGTGCATATTCAATGGCTGCAATTTTACCATCGGTTCCGCGTTGCCCAAATCCTCCAGGAACGACAATCCCTTGCACATTTTTGAGGTAAGTTTCAGGGCTATTGCCTTCAATATCTTCTGAGTTAATCCATTCTAAACTTAATTCTGCACCCACTTGAACGGCTGCATGACGTAGGGCTTCAACAACGGATAAATAGGCATCCGTTAACTGGATATATTTCCCCACAATGGCAATTTTAATGTTGGGATGGGGGAGTGGACATTTTGTATTGAGATCTCGATGATAAAGCCGATCAACTAAAGTTTGCCATGCGGTTAAATTGGGTTCTCGTTGCTCTAATTGTAACAGCTTTAAGCTTTGTTCTGCAAGTCCTTCTTGTTCTAAAAGTAAAGGCACTTCATAGATACTATTGGCATCACGGGAGGTAATCACACAATCAGCTTCTACATCACAAAATCCGGCAATTTTTTCTTTAATTCCCAGGGGAATTTGGCGATCGCAACGACACACTAAAATATCCGGTTGAATGCCAATGGATCGTAATTCTTTAACCGAATGTTGGGTGGGTTTTGTTTTCATTTCCCCGGAAGCACCAATCCAAGGAATTAAGGTAACGTGTAAATAAATAACATTTTTGCGTCCTACATCTTTACGAAATTGACGAATCGCTTCTAAAAAAGGTAAGGATTCAATATCACCAACGGTTCCTCCCACCTCGGTAATCACAACATCTGGATTCGTATTTTTTGCCACTCGATGAATGCGTTCTTTACATTCATTAGTAATATGAGGAATGACTTGAACAGTTCCTCCTTGATAGTCTCCTCGACGTTCTTTATTAATCACAGCTTGATAAATTCCGCCAGCCGTGACACTATTGAGACGGGACATAGAGGTATCGGTGAAGCGTTCATAGTGTCCCAGGTCTAAATCGGTTTCCGCCCCATCCTCAGTGACGAAAACTTCACCATGCTGGAAGGGACTCATGGTTCCAGGGTCAACATTAATATAAGGATCAAGCTTAAGAATAGAGACGGAATAGTTCCGGGACTTGAGGAGGCGTCCTAAACTCGCAGCAACAATTCCTTTGCCAATACTGGATACCACTCCACCCGTTATAAAAACAAACTTAGTCATAAAAATTACCTGAGCGTCTCTAATACTCTATCAATTGTGCCATAAGCGCTTCCAGAAATTGAGATTAACTCACAATTCCGTAGGTTCCCATCCCTTTAGTTAATATCAACTCCAACTCAATTATTGTATAGATTTTTAAAGAAAATTGAAGAAAAGACAGAGGCATGAATCGTTGAACGAGATGAACACCCTTGATGAAAGCGTTAAGAAAGCGTTTACATTGGGGAAAAAAACGCTATACTAAGTTATTCTACCGCATTACTAACCCCAGGGAACTTAATAGGATTAAGCCAGATTTGATTCACCCCTTGAATCGCTTTCATCATATAATCCGATCTACCATGACTGTTTTTACTTCCTTGCTTCATTTTGGGTTAGATTTCATCACTACCCGTAATTCCTCGGACTTTTCCCCAAGTTCTGAAGTCGTTACTGAAATTTTATTCATTGATTCGGGCGTTACGGATTATCAACATTTACTATTAGGAATAAAACCGGGAATTTACCCAGTGTTGTTGAAGGATGAAATGGATGGCATTCTTCAAATTACTGAACATTTGAGCCAGTTTAAAAATTTAGAAGCCATTCATTTAGTTTGTCATGGCAGTCCGGGAGAACTTTATCTCGGAAATAGTAGTTTAAATTTATCGAATTTATCGAATTATATTCAATCGTTGCAACAGTGGTCAAAGGCCTTAAATCCCCAAGCCAACTTACTCATTTACGCTTGTGAAGTAGCCGAAGGTTGGCAAGGAAAAGCCTTTGTTAAAGCTTTCAGTCAAATTACCCAAACTCACATTGCTGCGACAACGGAAAAACTGGGTCAAGGCTATTGGGATTTTACCGTTAAAACTGGAATCATTAAGGCTGAACTTGCCTTTAAACCTCAAATTTTAAGCACCTATGATCACCAATTAGCATTTTCAGTTACTACCAATAATAATTCCCAGGATTTACTCAATACTCTCCTGGGAAATACAAGCGGATTAAGTAATTTTTTCTTAGAAATTACAGGAGATCCCAATGCCATTGGTTTGTTTCAAGATGATCCTTTTGGTTTAACGTCGGGAATTATTTTAAGTACCGGAAATACGGTAGAAATTCCGGGTGTTAATACCACCTCTAGTTTGGGCAGCGATTTAAGTACCGATTTGGGAGACTTGGGTGTAGCGGGAGATGCAGTCACCTTAACTATTACCTTTGATGCGAATGACACAGCCAAACAATTATTCTTTCAATATGTCTTTGGTTCTGAAGAATTTGTAGAATATGGAGGAGACATTTTTAATGATTCCTTTGAACTGTTATTAAACGGAAATAATCTCGCGAAACTGAGTGATGGTCAAACAGTTACGATTAATAATTTAGTTCCCAATGGAGAGGATTCTAGCAGTTTTCATCCTGATTATATCAATAATCCTAGTAGCCCTAATACCCTAACTAAATTAGATGGTTATACAAAGGTTTTAACCTTTTCCGGGGATGTTATTCCCAATAGCAAAAATACCTTAAAAATTCAGATTCAAGATGTCTCTGATGGCTCATTAGATTCGGCTGTTTTTCTCAAAAGTGGTGCATTAGGAACCGTTTTACCCACTGATACAACATCATCTGTTAGTTTCTCTCAACCCACCTATCAAATTAATGAAGATGGAAGTTTAATCAGTTCAGAAATTACGATTAACCGCAGTGGAGATGCAACCCAACCCGCCAGCGTTGATGTGATTTTAAGTGATGGAACTGCCACCGGAGGGACAACCCTAACGACAGGAATTGACTATAATAATACTCCAATTTCTGTTAATTTTGCTGCCAATCAAACCACCGCCAATATCAAAATTCCCATTAATTTAGATGATAGTATTGAACTCACAGAAACCGTTAATTTAGCCTTAGCAAATCCTAGTAATGGTATAGCATTAGGTTCTCAATCTACGGCTGTTTTAGATATTGTTCAACCTAATACTATTTTACCTTTTGTTAATCTCGGTATTAGTCCACAGTCTTTGACAGAAAACGAAACTTTAACGGTATCAGCAGTCTTATCTTCAGTTACAAATCAGGATGTTAGTATTCATTTAGGATTTCTGGGAACTGCCAAAAAAGATGTTGATTATACCGCCTCATCGGATGTGATTGTAATTCCGGCGGGGTCAACCAGTGGAAGCATAACCTTAACCACCATTAATGATGATTTACGCGAAGAAAATGAAAGCATTATTATAGATTTATCCAGTCTCAATAATGCAACATCCTTCGGGGTTCAGCAGGTTGTTTCCCAACTCATTAATAATCCGAATTCCTCTCCCTCCCCAACACCAGAACCGACCCCAGAACCCAGCCCACAACCAACACCACAACCAACACCACAACCAACACCAACACCCGAACCCATTCCTAATATTAACTTAAATCTCAATCCTGACTGTGGTTGTGATAGCTTAACTCCTCCAACGATTAATAATATTATTCCCAATGCTGGGGAAGATACTATTAATGGCAGTGATAACAATGATCAATTACAAGGAGATGACAAAAAAAATGTTTTATTTGGGGGGGTCGGAAGTGATGAAGTCTATGGAAAAAATGGGGATGATAATGTTTATGGTGGTCAAGGAATTAAGAGTAGCACCGGGAAACCGAATGAAACAGATGTACTATTTGGAAATCAAGGATTAGACTATGTTAACGCCAGTGAAGGTGCAGATAAACTCTATGGCGGTAAAGATGACGATGCTATTTTTGCGGGGAAAAATAACGATCTAATTTATGGAGATTTAGGAAATGATACCCTGTTGGGAGACTTAGGAGATGATACCGTCATTGGTGATACTAACGAACCTAAATTTGAGAACCCCCCCGGACAAGATTTACTATTCGGAGGAGAGGGAGTTGATATCATGTTTGGAAATGGAAATAATGACACCCTCAGTGGCGGTTTGGGAAGCGATAAACTCAATGCTGGGAAAGGAGATGATCAAGTTTTTGGGGATGAGGATGCAGATGAGCTTTATGGAGATTTAGGGAAAGATACGCTGTGTGGGGGAGAGGGAAACGACACCCTTTATGGGGGGACTACAACGAAAACCACCGTTACTAATGGCGAAGATAATGATGAATTGTGTGGCGGAAATGGGGATGATCTTCTGAGTGGAAATGAAGGACAGGATATTATTCATGGAGAGGGGGGAAATGATACCCTGCATGGTGGTTTGGATGGAGATACATTAATCGGTGGGGAAGGAAATGATCGGATTTTTGGCGAGAATGGAGATGATATTTTATGGGGAGGAAATGGCAATAATACCTTAACGGGAGGTCAAGGAAAAGATCTGTTTTTAATTGAGGTTCAGGGTCAACAACTGATTACTGATTTTACACAAGGTCAAGATGTTTTAGTTCTCACGGCTGGATTAACCTTTGAACAATTGAATTTCACGATTAATAATGGAGCTTTACAGATTCAAAATCAAGGTAAAACGCTAGCCATATTAACCGGAATTTCTAATATTAATCAAAGTGATTTTGTATTAAGTTCTTAAACTGTAGAGAGTCCCTTTAACACTGTATGAACCACTGCTTACAGCATCTTCTGCAAAAGTGACCTCTCCCCAAACCCCTCTCCTACTTGACGAGGGGCTTTGATTTCGTTCCTTCCCCTAGGCAGAAGTTGATACTCTAATATTTGAAGGGAAACTATCTCCAGAGTAAATTGTTAATGTGATGATTTGATAATCGATTAGACGAGTTTGATTAACCGGTTTTCCTGTTCCTGGGTTAACTGGATAAGCTGGAAAACAAGCCGCACTGACACTTAAACGTAAACAATGACCTTGCGGAATTTTAATACAAGTAGGTTGCAGTTTTATTTGATATAAATTAATATTTTGTTCTCGGTTTAATACAGAATTTTCGGTAGAGTTATCGAGGTTAATTCGTTGATAACCTTGACTAAAATTATAAACGCTGCCATCCAGTTTAACTTCCGATAAAACTGCACATAAATCAAAACTGGGTTTATCTGCACTACAATAAATTTCTGCTGTTAAATCTCCCGTTAAATGTAAATCTTGGCTCAACGGTTCAGAGGTATAAGTCACAATATCGCTGCGACAATCTAAATTAGAACGGTCAAAGGAACCCGTTGGATACATAACATGACCTCCGAGTGCTGGAACCGGACGCCAAGGGTCATGAACAAAGACATCTTCTTGAGGGTTTTTAGGACAATTAGGAGTTAATATTCCAGCATCTTCTCGTAAATTAGCGAGTCCATTTGTTGATAAATAATATACCAGGGAAGAAGAGGACGGCAAATGTTTGAATTCTCGCCAGTCTTGACTCCCCATTTCAAATAAACAAACCCGATTTTGATTAAAAATAGGATTTTCTTTGCCTTTTAAAAAGGTATCAAACCATTGAATTTGTAGCGTATCAATAAAGGTTGATGCTGTTAAGCCATAATTGAGTCCCCCGACTTTTCGCCCCCAGGGAAGATGAGCCCAAGGGCCGATAATTAAGTGTTGGGGGTGTTGACTGCGATTTACCATTGCTTGATAGAAATGAATGGTTCCTCTTAAATAGGTATCAAACCAACCCCCAATATGCAGCATGGGTAAATCTAAATTCTCTAATTTTGGAGATAGGTTTTGCCAATATTCATCGGGTTGATCATGAGCTAACCAATCGTGATAAAATGAATCTGGATCATGAATTTTTAACACCTCTGGACTGCTAGGAATGGCATCAAAAAATAGTAAATTTCGAGACGCTTGATAAAGTATATTATAAGCGGTTTCGTTCCCTTTTAATCGGGCTGTTTCGGCTGAAATTTGTATCGCCCATCCTAAGTTAGCATATAAACAAAAAGCACCCCCTTCATAGGCCCAATCTGCATATAAATCATGACTCATCATCGCCGGACATACGGTTTTTAAAGCTTGGGGACGAGTTGAAGCGGCATAAATTTGGGTCATTCCTTGATAGGAAAAGCCATACATTCCCACCTGACCATTACTATAGGGAAGATGAGCAACCCAATTAACGGTATCAAATCCATCTTCTATTTCATGGGTAAAAAGTTTAAATTCTCCTTCTGAAGTTCCCCGCCCTCTAACATCTTGAATCACCACAATATACCCTTGTTGAGCATACCATTTAGGATGGGCATAAACAACGGTCGATGCGATCGCTTTTCCGTAGGGTTGTCGCATTAATAAAACGGGTAATTTTTCTTCGGTTTGGGGTCGGTAAATATCTGCATCGAGTCGAATGTTATCACGGGTGATGAGAGAGGCTGTTTCTTGAAGTATATTCATAGGTAAAATAGAGAATAGAGAACCAAAAATTAGAAAATTTAATTGATATAGCTTCTCATTTTTCGTTCCTTTTTAGCGGCTTCTGATGTTTCCTGGACAATATCTTTTAAATCAAATGCTGCATCATTGAGCTTTTGAATGCCTAACTTAATTTGAGTCATGCCATTACTGCTACTCTGGGCATTATTATTAAGGTTATTCATGGCTTCTACAACTTGTTGAATAGCCATAGCTTGTTGTTTTGCGTTGAGTGAAATTTGCTGAGAACCCTGAACAATAGTATTGATTTCTCCTGACATATTACTAAAAGAATTAGCCGTTTTTTGAGCTAAATCAACGGTCATTTCTACACTTTTAATTCCCGCATCTGTCACCCGACTGGTTAAACTATTAGTTTGTTTAATTTCAGCTACTAAAGCATTGATTTGGTGAGCAGATTTTTGACTTTCATCTGCTAACTTACGAATTTCAGAGGCGACGACAGAAAACCCTTTTCCATATTCTCCGGCTCGAACAGCTTCTACCGCAGCATTGAGGGCTAACATATTGGTTTGATTGGCTAAATCCCCGACGACTTGAGAAATACTTCCGATTTGATTCGTTTGTTCACTCAGACGTAATATTTGTTCAGCAATGGCTCTGACTTTATCCTTCGTTTGGCTCATTTCAGCTAAAGTCTGTTCGACTAATTCATTGCCATTTTCTGCTAAGTTTAAAACTTGTTTAGCCCCTAGAGTTGAAGTTTCTGCTTGGTCACTTGCTTGTTTAGCTGATAATCCTAATTCATCCATTGTCCGGGTGGTCTGATTAACAGAAACGGCTTGACTCCTGGTAATTTTTTCCTGTTGTTCAACAGCAATATTAATTTCTAAGGATGATTTATCAATCGCGTTAATCGCTTGCCCTATTTTACGACTGACTAAAGAAGAAATTAACCAAGCAATAATTAAAGCAGTAAAAGCAGAAAATATTGAACCTATAATTAATAAATTAACTGCATTTTGAAGGATATTTCTAGCTTGATTATTTTCTTGAGCTAGTCTTTTAGTTTCGGCATCATTAAATTCATAATTAAGCTTCAAAAAATTTGAAAGTAACTTTTGACCTATACCTGTATTAAAAACAATAATAGCTTCTTTTCTTTTCCCCTGTTTAATTAAAGCTTCCATCTGTTGTTGATATTGATTAAACTGTCTCCCAATTTCTTGCATTTGATCAAATCGTTGCTTTTGATCAGCAAGGTTAATCATTTGATTCAAATTTTCGCTCGCTTGTTGAAACGTCTGCCAATTTTTTTGATAGAGTTGTAAAAATTGTTCGTTTTCAACGATAAGAAAAGCTCGATTATTAGCAACCATATTGCTGCCCGCTAATGCCATTCTATCCACTTCAATAATCGTTTTTTGGACGTTTTCAACCTGGTTAAATGCCTCAAATACTTTATTCGCATTTGTATAAACAACATAGGTAGAACCCGCAAACACAAATACGGGAACAGCATAACCCAACAGCATTTGACCTCTGAGCTTAAATTGATTCAATCTATATTTTTGGGTACTGGAGTTTTTATCAATCGTATCTATCATGTCCTCAATCTCCCAAACCTAACCAATTTATAGGAATTATTCCATAATAAACCCTTAAATATAATTTACTTTACCATAATACATAAAGCTTATAAGCAAGTAGAACCTGTATTTTTAATAATATGGGTTCCGGTCTCTTCTCCAGTAGAGTTGTAAACGTGATGCAAACCTGTACTAATATTGAGTAAGTTAGGACGGTTTTCCCAGTTCAACCCAATGATAGGAACCTGTACCGAACGTAACACCGGAATTAAGGTATTTAAAGGGACAATAGGTTGTCTAGCCGGGGTGATATCCACGCCAATATAACCCAACCAACCATCGGAATAACAGAAATCATTCTGCATATCAATAATAATTAGAGCGGTTTTGGCTAAGTCCAAACGTAGGGTTTTCGTTTCGGTGGTGAGGGGAATGGGTCGGGGTTTTAGGGGGGGGCGGGTAATCTTGGCTTCAGTTGCATTGACATTCCAACCCTTTGGGGTGACTCCCAAGAAACGTAATGAGGAGAAATTCAGGGTTCGGTTTAGTTAAAGTTTAACTTGATTTTAAGCGATCGCAGATAGTTCTACCTGAATAGGGGGATGGACACTCTCAAAATCGTCACAATCCCAAGCCTCAGTTTGCTAAAGTGCTGGCACAATAAAATTTAATAGCGTTTGACTGTCCTCGCCCCCTACCATTAATGGTGGGGATATTTTTTTTGAGGGTAAATAATAGCAATGTTTTAGGTTGAGGACGGAACTAATAATTCTGAAGGTAGAACTTGATTGAGTTTTCCGCTTCGATACCCCTCTAAATCTAAAGTAACATAAACAAACCCAAAGCTTTGAAACGCTTGAACAAGTTGGGGTAGGTTGGTTTTCAATACAAATTCTTGGATTTGTTCGGGGGGTAATTCGATGCGGGCGGTATCAACTTCTGAACGAACGCGCAAATTTTTCCAGCCTAATTTCCTTAAATAAATTTCGGCTTTTCCCACCCGTTGTAATTTAGCAATAGTAATTTCTTCTGTATAGGGAAAGCGGGAACTTAAGCAGGGTTGGGCGGGTTTATCCCAGGTGATTAGCCCTAAGAATTTAGAAATTTCTCGAACTTCCAGTTTCGTTAAACCGACTTCCGCTAAGGGCGATCTCACCCCCCGTTCTTTGGCGGCTTGAATTCCCGGACGATAATCTTTTAAATCATCAGCATTTACCCCATCGACAATATAGGAATATCCCCATTTTTGAGCTAAAGGTTTTAAGGTATCGTGCAGTTCACTTTTACAAAAATAGCAACGATTAATTGGGTTTGAGGTGTAATTTGGATTCTGCATTTCTTGGGTTTCAATTTCCTGATGTTGAATCCCAATTTCGGCAGCTTGAAGGCGAGCTTCTTCTAAATCTTCCGGTAATAAGGAGGGAGAAACGGCGGTGACAGCTAAGGCGCGATCGCCTAAGACATCATAAGCAATTTTAGCCACTAAGGTACTATCTACCCCTCCTGAATAGGCAATTAATGCTTGTTCCATCTCTTGAAATAAAGCTTGAATTTGTTGTAATTTTTCTGTTACTGTCATGGTGTATATTTTATTGGGGTTTTCAACACAATTAAAATTCTCTTCGCCAGAAAATAACAATGGACAGAGATAACAAAAGCGTCATATAAAGAATAGCATAAACGGTATTGCTAATTAATACTGAGGAGGCGGGTAAGTAACCATAAACAGCCTCATTTTTTAAATCGAGTCGGGCTAAATCAGGTAAAATGATATAAAGTCCGCTCATAATTTGTTCTAAAGCTGGGTTTTGACTTAATTTCCCTAATGCCAATAAATCGCGGCTTAAACTTCCCATGATATAAACCCCAAAGGTTAATAAACTCGCCAATAGGGAACTGGTAAATACTCCTAATAAAATCCCGACGGCTGCAATTAAAGATAATTTAAGCCACAGAAAGACAACAGTAATGGTCAAACTGGTAAAGGGATAGGAAATTTTATTAAAGCTGAGAATTCCAAAATATAGCAGGGTCATCGCCAGAACTAAAATAGCAATAAATGCTGAGATCCCTAAATGTTTCCCGATGATCAATTCTGCCCGACTAACGGGTTTAGAAACTAAGAGATAAACGGTTCGTTTTTCAATTTCTTTATTGATGAGGTTTGCACTGACAAAAACCGTAATCAGTAAGCTGAGAAAACTAATCATGGCAATGCCAAAATCGAGAATAATTTTATTTTCTAACCCGGCGGATACTTCAGGAAGTAAACGCACAGAAGCCATTAACAGTAAAGCAAAAACACCAATAATATAAAGAATGCGATCGCGCACAACTTCTAAAAAAACGTTACTAGAAATGGTTAGAATGCGTTTTAAATTCATTTGTGATTTCCCCAATAGGATATAGAAAGCAGTTTATGGAGGAGTAGGGATATTTTTATCCTTGATCAATTCTCCGAAAAGAAGAGGATCGAAACTCCTGATTTATTTTAGCAGAATCCGGTTTAAAAATCTCCTGCCTCGGAATAATTTCGGGAACATTTTCTAACCAGTCCTGAAATCGAATGGAAAATTCGATCCAGCAATAAATATTAATGTGAATCAGGAAAATAATAATAAACCCAAAGCGAACTAAAGGAGGAGGGGACTGGATTTTAAAATTATCTCTAATAAATTCCAGAATAAAAACCAAACAAGCTGCGATTAAGGGCCATAATTTTAAGGCGAAATAAGGTCGGGTTGCTTCTGTTTTTTGATAAATCATTAAACACAGTGATAGTGCCATGACCCAAGGACTTAAGGGAATTCCGCCAATTATAAAGGGAGGTTGACTGGTTCTGAACCCAATGGCTATTGTGAGGGCTAACCAACTTAAAACAGCTAATTGATTTCTAATCTCTTCATCAGTTGTCCCTAAAATAGAAGCAATCCAAATTGTCAGACTGATGAGGAGAAAAGTTCTCCATTCTAAGGGTTTATCCGGTTTAAGAACATTTAAAGCTTTCAGGAATTTATTCATATATAACAACCTTATTTGGTGAGTGTTTAATTTGTTTTAAAGCAGAAAATAGTGTTAATTTAATTATTCTAAAATTAATAATGTAAAGGCTAATCCCAAAAACAAAGAATAACTTAAAGCATGAGCAATTAATATAATTCTAAAATCACGATATTCTTCACTCATTTTAATATTTCCTTCAGAATTTTCTTGAAAGGCTTTAGTAATCTTAGATATATCTCCACTCAAGGCAACTTTTAAAGATTCAAATCCTATCCATTTAATAAACAGGATTAAGGTAAAATTAAAAGTTGTTAATAAAAAAATAGAAGGGGAAGTTTCTTGTATTTTTTCAATCAGCAAATAATAAATTAATTCTTTTCGAGCTTCTGGGGGTAACAGAGTTTCTGCATTTAAAAACACAACCCACTCACAGGCATTTGCTAATAGGTTAAGAACCATCGCATATTGTACACTCACTTTGGGGGATAAATTAAAGCTTTTCTTAAAAATCCAAGCTTCAATCATAATCGAGGCTAAAAGGCGAATAATTCTTAATAAAATAACTCTCAGGGCGATTAAGATTGGCATATCGTTGAGCCAAATTCAATAAATAAAGGAGGGAATGGGTAATGAGTAATAGGGTCAAATCCTTATGGTAAGGGAACAGGGAACAGAGGGGAAAATAGGGAATAAGGGATAGGAAAAAGGCATTAGCCACCCTAGCAATTATTTGTAGCCAACATTTAAGGGTGGAATATTATTAATCAAGCGTAGATTCACAAGGATTAGCGATTAAAAAACATTAAATGACCTCTTAATCTTATCGTTTTTTTCCATCAACCTTATAATCTAATTGTCGCATTTCTTTCGCGGAAATTTTACCTTCTAACTGTTGTAGCACAGAATTTAACTGGGGATATCAATCTAAGGTTTCCTGACGAATAACCAGGGCTGCTTGACCTACAATTAAGGCTAGGACACTTCTAAATCTAGCAAACTCATTCACTCCTTACGGTTCCCTGTTCCCAGTAAATCGCAGTTCCCTAGAACTTAATCTGAGATTTGTGCTAAGAATTTTGTCGAAAAGTTTATAATTTTTAGAAATTTGTTATTTTTGTTTTAATTACCACTGCCAAACCCGAAGAATCTACTTCTGACCTCAACTGTGCTCTATGTCCTGTGTTTAATGTTTAACGCCCCCTCATACCATGAACTATCCAATTCCGACAAGTCCTCAAGAAATGATGGCTCTGCGACAGCAACCGGTTACTGATGAGTTAGTAGCAACAGCGATCGCAGGTGTCGTTAAAATTGCTCGTTCTCGTCAACAATCTTTAGAGGATCTCAAAGCTGAGGTTCTAGCGGATGATAGTTTGCTCAACTGGGAACAACGGCTGTGGTTAAGCGAAGTCGTCACTCAAGCTTGGCAATGTTTACCGTAGCAAGAAGAGAAGTGTAGGGTTTGGGGAGAAGAAGAGAGGGTGAGGAAATCATACACTCCTGACTCGCACTCCGCACTCTTCCTCCTACAACCCCGCTTTCCCTGTTTTACTACCACTGGGGATGGGATAAAAGCAGGGTTTCCATCGATTCTGCATCTAGGGGTTGAGCGAATAAGTAACCTTGGCCCAATTCACAACCCAAAAGCCGAAGTAACGATAATTGTTCCTGGGTTTCAATGCCTTCAGCCACAACACTCATGCCTAAATGATGGGCAAGATTTAGAATAGCTTGAACAACTTCTAAGTTTTTTTCTAGGGAATCCAAATTGCTAATAAAAGAGCGATCTATTTTAAGAATATCTAAAGGAAATTGATGTAAATAACTTAAGGAAGAATATCCGGTTCCAAAGTCGTCTAAACTTAATTGAATTTTACGCAATTTCAGTTGTTCAAATAGCTCCGATGCTAATTTTGGATTATCCATAATTGCACTTTCAGTAATTTCTAATTTTAAAATTTTACTATCTAAATCGACACGAGCAAGAATTTGATCAATGTATTCGATTAAACCGGGTTGAGAAAATTGTTTGACAGATAAATTAACACTGATGCTGATATCAAAAACTTCTTGGCGTTGTAGGGCTTGTTCTTGCCAAGACTTTAATTGAAGACAAGATTGTTCTAAAACCCATAATCCCAAAGGAATAATTAAACCTGTTGTTTCTGCAATCGGAATAAAATGATCAGGTCGAACTAATCCCCGTTGAGGATGTTTCCAACGAACTAAAGCTTCTAAACTACTAATTAGACCTGTGGATAAGCAGATAATGGGTTGATAAAAAACCATAAATTCTTGACGTTCGATGGCTCGTCTCAGGTCATTTTCTAACTGTAAACGAGTTAAGGCGCGGGTGTGCATATCCCGATTAAAGACTTCATAACGGGCTTTTCCTAATGCTTTAGCTTGATACATGGCTGTATCTGCATCTCGGAGTAAATGTTCCGGTTGTTGATAATCTACTGTTCCTAAAACAATGCCAATACTGGTATTAATAAAAACTTCGTGTTGATACAGTAAAAAAGGCTGGCTTAAAGCGTGTTGAATAGCTTGGGCTAAGAAGGTGGCTTCATCAACAGATTGAATTTGTTCTAACAAAACCGTAAATTCATCGCCTTCAAATCGAGCTAAGGTATAATTCGGATGGATACAAGCCAATAATCGCCTTGCTACAGCTTTTAACAATTGATCTCCAGCTAAATGACCTAAAGAATCATTCACCATTTTGAAGTCATCACAATCAAGAAATAACACTGCAAATTGAGAATCAGGATGGGTGTGAGTATAAGCTAAAACACCCATCAACCGTTCCATAAAAAAGACTCGATTGGGTAAACCCGTGAGGGCATCATGGGATGCCATGTGTAGCAATCGTAAATTCGCTCGTTCTAGTTCCCTTGTGCGTTCTTTAACCCGTTGTTCTAGTTCTGTATTTAACTGTTGAATTTGGGATTTTGCTGCTTGTAAATTGAGTTGATTTTTAATTCTAACTAACACTTCTCGAATTTCAAAGGGTTTTGTAATATAGTCTACCCCACCGACTTCAAAAGCTTGGATTTTATCAAAAACTTCGTTTAAAGCGCTTAAAAAAATGACCGGAATATCACGGGTACGTTCTGAGGCTTTTAATTGCTTACAAACATCATACCCACTCATTTGAGGCATACGGATATCTAATAAAATTAAATCTGGTGGGTCAGCAATTGCCCCCATTAAAGCTGCGGAACCATTAATTACGCAGCGCACATCATACCCCTGTTCTGTTAACATTGCTGACAACAGATATAAATTATCAGGGGTATCATCCACAATCAAAATATTAGCCAGTGGGTTATCGGGTTGAGGGTCATTCATCAGTGATCAGTTATCAGTTATCAGTTATCAGTTATCAGTGATTAGTTAATGCTTTTGCGGTTAGTTCTACAATCTCTTCAAATGCAAATTGATTGATTTTAGTTCGCAGAGCATTGATAATTAAGGTTTGATTCGGGGGGAGTTGGTCAATTAACTTCAAGATTTGCTTGGCATTGACAGCTTTCGCAGCTTGATGAAGTTGAGTTAACCATTCTAACGATAGGGAAGCTAAAGTTGTTGGCTTCAGTTCCATTAGGGGGGTTTCTGTAAAATCCGGGGCTGATACTACATCTTGTTCATACACATAGCGTACTCCCAGATGTTGAGCCAGCTTTTCTAAAATGATTTGATCTCGAAAGGGTTTTCGCACAAAATCATCACAGCCTGCTGATAAAGCAACGGCTCGTTCCTCTTCTAAGGTACTGGCGGTTAAGGCAATAATGATGGTAGCCTGACCTTTTGTAGTCAATTTAATCTGTTTTGTAGCTTCATAACCATCCATCACAGGCATTCGCATATCCATCCAAATTAAGTGAGGTTCCCAAGTCTCCCAAATTTCAATCGCTTCTTGACCTTGAATGGCTTCTCGTAGTTCAAATCCCAAAGGACTTAGGAGTTGAATTAACAATTGACGATTACTCCATTTATCATCCACAACCAAAATTCGATAACAATGTTGATCCGGTTCTAGGGCAATAATTTTGCGACTAGGAGAGGATGTTAGAATATCATTAGCATTGACAATATTCACTGGAATTTCAAACTGAAAACGTGTACCTTGTCCTAATTTACTACTAACGGTAAGTTCTCCTCCCATTAATTGAATAAACTGATGACTAATGGATAATCCTAAACCAGTTCCTTCTTGAGATTGTTGACCGCTTTGAGTTTGTACAAAGGCTTTGAATAAATGTTGTAATTCTGACCTTGCAATCCCGCAGCCTGTATCCTCAACCTCCCACCGGAGAAAACAGCAAGACTGATTTTCTGGGTTTACTTTTTGTCCCCGTCCAACCCTAACGGAAACACCCCCCTCTTGAGTAAATTTTAAAGCATTATTGAGTAAATTAATCAAGACTTGCCTTAATTTGAGTGCATCGGTTTGAATATATTGAGGAACATCCGCAGAACGCTCAAAAATCAGTTGTAGCTTTTTATCATCAGCTTTGAGTTGAAACATTTCTTCTAAATCGCCTAATAAACGATAAAGATCAATATTATTTAAATTGATTGTTAGACGATTCGCTTCTATTTTAGATAAATCTAAGATATTGTTAATTAAGCTTAATAAATGTTCACCGCTTCGGCTCACAATCCCTAAATTTTCTCGATCTGTGGGTGATAAATGGGGACTCCGATTCATTAATTGAGTAAATCCTAAAATACTATTAAGAGGAGTTCTCAGTTCATGACTCATATTTGCCAAAAATAAGCTTTTGGCTTGGTTCGCTGATTGGGCGGCTTCCTCGGCTTTTTTTCGTTCTCGAATTTCCTGTTCTAATTCTTGGGTTCGTTCCTGAACTTTGTGTTCTAAATGATTGTATAAACTGGCATTTTCTAAAGAAATAGCGATTTGGGCTGATAACCCATTTAAAAGCTGCAATCTTTCAGCAGTAAACGCCCCCATAATTAAGTTATTTTCTAAATAGAGTATTCCTTTCAGTTTCCCTTGGTAAAGGAGGGGAGTAATGAGAATTGATTTAGGTTGATTAAGAATAATATAGGAATCATACCTAAAATTTTCTGCTTCAACTGCATTATCTAAAACCAAGCTTTCTTGTTTATGAATAACATAATTAATTAAGGTTTTAGGCAAAATTTCTGTATTGAATGAATTAGAACTAGATTCAATAGGAATAGATTGAAAAATACTAACTTGATTGTTTTTTAAACTGCCCGTTGCTTCAATGACCCATTTGATTTCAGAACTTTGTTCATAATTTTTACCCGATAAGAAATTATCCGGTAAAATTAGATAGCCTAGTTCGGCTCCGGCATTTTCTAAAACAATTTTCATTAACTTATCTAATAATTTCTCTAAAACAATTTCCTCAGAAAGCGCTTGGGATGCTTTCAAGATGCTGGTTAAATCTAAATTTAAGGAACTGGTTTGTCCTGTGGTTTGAGATAAGCTACTACTCGATTCATTAATAACGCGATCGCGTTGTATAATTAAATTTGGATATGTTATCTCTAAATCCTTAACTTTAGCGACGGCTTGCCAACGAACATAAGCATAATGGGCTTTTGTTAAATATAATTGAGCAATTTCTTCCATGCCTTGCTGCCTATAAAATTCACTAGCTCGTTCATAAATCAACCCTTCTTCCTGTAAAAAACCTTGAGATTTTGCTCCGTTAAGAGCGTTTTCATAGTCTTGAATTGCTGTCCATTTTTTTCCTAAAACACGAGCTTTCTCTGCTGAAATAAAATCATATTTATGCTGATAATTTAGAGGGGAATCATTAGCCCATTGTTTTAATTGATGTTGATACTGTTTCACCTCTAATAAAATTTGATTTTTTTCTAGGGAATTCACCGTGGGATAAAGCCCTAATAAAGCTAAAGCGGCATAAAAGGGGAACTGTCCACTGGGTAAAGCACCCGTAACCGCAGGTAAATAACGTTTAGCTTGTTGAGATGCTTCTACGGCTGCTGAATAGTGCTTAAATAAATAATAAAGAATCATTTTCCCTAAATGAAAACAATAAAGGGCTGTTAAGTTATTTTTTTCCTGAAGGGCAATTAATTCTATTTCCTGGAATAAATTTCCGGTTAATACCAGTGGATTTGGACTTAAATTTAATAAATTTTGAACCAGTTGTCCCCAAATTTTTACAAAATCAAGGGGAAAATCTTGTTTAAATCTTTGAATTAACTGAATATACGGGATTTGTTTTTGTTGAACAGATTCTAAGGGTTCTCCGACTAAAAAAAGATTAGCACAATAGTTAAGAGAGGAATAACAAGCATATTCAATATTGCCCGTTTCTAAAGCCCTTTGAATATTTTGTCCGAGAGCTTCTAGGGTATTGCGGGCTGGTTCTTTCCAATGACGAATAAAAACATTAAATAAATCATGAACTTTACAATTAACATCGGAAACTTCAAATTGTTTTAAAAGCCGTAAAGCAAATTGACCCAATTGATAACCGGAGTCAAGATTCGATAAAAACCCACACAATAACATTCCATAAAAACTATAAGCAAAAGCAGCCCGGTCAGAATGACCCGATTGTTGGCAAAGATGCACCATTGTAAAGGCAAGTTGTGGCAATAATTGCGGTTTGGAAACAATACAAGGAGCAAATAAAGTAATTAAAATTTCCAAAGCCATTTTATGCTTTTCATCGGTCATCAATGGCAATTGTTCTAAAGTGGCAATGGGGTATAACACTGGAGGGCTATTTAACCATTCAATTCCTAAACAATTTAAGGTTTGTAATCCGGTTTCAATGGCTTTATCCATGTGATGTTGAGCAATATTCATTAAAATCTGAATTTTGAGAATTTTCGCGGTGTCTAAACTTGTTTTGGGTTGGTCTAAAAGTTTGTTTAAATATTGTTGTGCTATCTCAAAATCCGTATTCAGATAGGTAACTTGAGCTAAAGATTGGTAAATATTAAACGTTAAATCATAATAAGTTTCCCAACTATTTTCAGGTAAAAAATTTAACCCGATATTAAAATAGCTGATAGCGAGAGGATAAGCCGCAGAAGCTTGAGCTTTTTGGCCAGCTTTGCAGTTCAATTCAGCAAGCTGAATTCTTTCTTCAGAATCCAAAATTAAATTTACACCTTGATTATTGTGATTAACAATATTAAAAAGATGCTCTTCTAAATGTTCAGCCGGAATAGTTAACCGTAATAATCGCCCGATTTTTAAATGGGTTTCTTGTCGTTGAAACTCATCGAGAAGAGAATAAGCAGCTTGTTGAATGCGGTCATGTTGAAACTGAAGTTGAACGTCTTGAGCAAATTGATCTTGTAAATTGCAGGCTAAATCTAATGTTAAATCCGATTCTACATCTAACGTATCTTGTAAATTAATAACTTCATTTAAAAATAATTTATAATGAAAATTAACGGGAAAAACTAAATCTTCCTGTAGCGCATTCCATAAACTTGCTAATGTTTGATGGGGAGAACGTTGAGCAAGGCGTGATAATGTCCATAAATCAAAAGAATGACCGATACAAGATGCCAGTTTTAATAAAGTTTGGGTTGAGGGTGATAAATGGCAAATTTTATCGACCATCAATTCAACTACATTATCAGTTTTAGTTTGTTTTTGAATGCTTTCGAGCTCAAACGTCCATTGATGATGAACCGGATCAAATTTTAATAAGTTTTCTTGATAAATTTTTTTGAAGAACTCTCGCACAAAAAAAGCATTCCCATAGGTTTTATCATAGACTAATTTACCCAAACTTTGAATTTTATCTAAAGAACAGTTTAAAGTTTCTGAAATCAAGAGATTAATATCAACTTGACTTAAATTTGTGAGATGAATTTTCGCAATTTCTCCCCGTTCAGCTTGAATTTTCCTTAAGGTAAGATTGAAAGGATGAGTTTCGTCCACTTCATTTTCTCGATAGGCTGCAATAATGAATAAATATTGAATATGGGCTTCACAAACGAGCAATTGTAAAAAGTTTAATGAAGCTCGGTCAGACCATTGTAAATCATCTAAAAATAAGACTAACGGATGTTGAGGCTTACAAATAGTTTCTACAAATTTTCTAAATAGAATTTTCAATCTATGTTCAGCTTCCTGAAAACCAACTTGGGCAACAGGAGGTTGTTGACCGATGACTAATTCTAAATTCGGAATTAAATCAATTAAAACCTTGCCATTTCTTCCCACCGCCGTTAAAATTGTTTCTCGCCATTGAGATAAACTCAGTTCAGATTCACTCAATAACTGATGACAAAATTCGTTAAAAGCTTGGGAAAAAGCAAAGTAAGGAAGATGACATTGATATTGATCAAATTTTCCTGAAATAAAATATCCCCGTTGAGTTGTAATCGGTTTGTAAATTTCTCGAACTAAAGCTGATTTTCCGGTTCCCACATAACCTGTTACCAGAATTATTTCTGCCTTTAAATCTAAAGAAAAGTTTTGATTTTTACCAATAACTCCCTGAAAGGTTGTTAATAAAGTTTCAACTTCCCGTTCTCGACCATATAATTTTTGAGGTAAGCTTAATCGCTGAGAAAAATCTTGTTGTCCCAGGGGAAAAATGGCAATTCTTCCTTGGGTTTGTAGTTGAGATAAACATTCTTCTAAATCAGCTTTTAATCCCCAGGCAGATTGATAACGTTCCTCTGCATTTTTTTGCATTAACTTCAAAATAATATTCGATAATGCAGTGGGAATTGTGGGTTTAATTGACTGAGGAGAAGCGGGTTCTTTCGCAATATGACAATGGACTAATTCTAAAGCATCGTTTCCCTCAAAGGGTAACTGTCCTGTTAATAATTTATAAAAGGTGATACCTAGGGAATAATAATCCGTTCGATAATCGATTAAACGGTTCATTCGTCCAGTTTGTTCTGGGGAAATATAAAAGAGTGTTCCCTCTAAAATTTCTGGATTTTGAAAGGTTATATTTTCTTGAGAAAGAACTGTTGAAATCCCAAAATCAATAATTTTAACCTTTCCGAGGAGACGATTGAAAACAATATTACTGGGATTAATATCTTTATGAATAATATGATGAGCATGAATTTGTCCTAAAATTTCAGTAATTGAAATCGCTAATCTTAAAAAATCTTCTAACTCTAATTGTCCTGCTAATCCTAATAAGGTTAGAGAATCCCCACCAAAATCTTCTAAGATAATCGTTAGGTTATTATTAATGGTTTCAAAGCTATAAACCTTAATAACACCTGGTAAATTTAATTGATAAGTAACTTCATATTCTCGTTTAAACCAAGCCACCCGTTTAGGGGAGGGATAGGCATCCTTTAACATTTTGAGAATTACAGGTTGATAATCAACAACACGATAACCTCGATAAATTAAGGAATTATTACTTTCATAAATCTTTTCTACAATTTGGTAAGAAATAGATGTGTTTAACATAGTTTACAATGATAATATAAATTCCCAATTTTTGCTCAAGCCGTATAAGTTCAGAAACAAAGATTCAACAAATGATGCTTTAACTTCTAAGAGTCTTAACCCTAATCAAAAAATCTGATCAATGATAGGAGCAAATAATCGACCCTGATTTTCTTGAAATAGTATTTTTATTGAAGTTGTAATTTTTTTTAATAACAACAAGAAACTGACTCCAAAAAGGAGTAAATACTTTTACACCTTACCTAAAAATGCTATCTTTAACAAGGTTTACTTGGAAAGATGAATTAATGATTAATTTTATTCATCTCTTATCATCTCAGGTATTCCTTCTGGTTAATAGAGTCAACTGAACAATACAACGAATTGAACCTATAGAGTTAGTATACCCACAGTTTAGCGTAAAATATCCCGAATCATTTGATTCGCTTGGGCTGCATAGCCTCCTCCAAATAGGTTAAAATGATTTAAGATATGGTAGAGATTGTAAAGCTTTTTGCGATGTTCATAACCCGGATTTAAGGGAAAGACTTGATGATAAGCCTGGTAAAAAATAGCTGGAAAACCACCGAATAATTCAGTCATCGCCAGATCAACTTCTCGATCTCCAAAATAGGTCGCTGGATCAAAAATAACAGGTTCTCCCTCAGCCGTCACAGCAGCATTTCCTCCCCACAAATCTCCATGTACTAGAGAAGGTTTCGGATCATGATCGCTTAAAAGCTGGGGAATTGTTTCTAGTAACTTTTCGGCTTGTTCAAAATAACCTCCCCGTCGTTTAGCGAGTTTGAATTGATAGCCAATGCGATGTTTTTGCCAAAATTCTACCCAATTCTTTTCCCAAGTATTAATTTGAGGTGTTGAACCAATGGTATTATTAATATCCCATCCAAAATTTTGAGAACCGGGATAATTTTGTGGAGGTGTCCATTGATGCAATAAAGCTAACTTTTGTCCCATTTCTTCCCAAGCTGAAGCATTAGTCTTTCCTCCCAAGTTCAGCCATTCTAAAACTAAATAAGCAGAATTTCCCACTGTTCCCCAACAAATCGGTTGTGGGACTCGAATAGTCTGGGTTTTTCCAATTTGTTGAACGCCTAACGCTTCTGCTTCAAACATAGCAACTTCAGAGGCTTGATTAAGTTTAATAAAATAATACTGAAAACCATTACTAATTTGATATCCTTGATTAATACATCCGCCACCCACAGAACGGTGATCGCTGATTTGAAAACGTTCTCCTGTTGCTTTACTAATGTCCTCTGCAATTTGATCCCACATCATATTTAAACTAATTCTTTATGCTTCTAACTTATTGTATCAAACTTTTAAAAAATCCGTAAATATACGGTGGATTTTAAAATCATCACCTGTTAACTTAAACTTAAAATCGTTTTTTCTATTCCTCACCATGACTGAAACAGAAACCAGCAAACCCAATTTGCTAGAATTCGCTAAACAGGGAAATCCAAAAGCGATCGCTATTTTACTCAATCGTCATTTAGACTCGAAAGGAATTACAGTAAAAGCTACATTAAATAAAAATTGCCTCAAATTAATGTTTGAAGCAGAAAAGATTATCCCCCAAAAAATTTTAGTAGAATGGTTGTGTGCTTCTCTTCTAACTCACATTATTTCAGATTCTATTACACAGGTGATTATTTATAATAAAAGAATCGGTCATGATTTTCCAGATTGGCAAGAAGAAATTGCTCTAAATTCCATCCATAAGTTATTAGAAAACGACCCTGATTCTTCAAAATCTCAGAATTTAACCGAACCTATTACCTCAAAATTCATGAATTTTGGGCTATTATTTAATTCTATTTCAGACGCTACTGAGCAAGTTAAAAATACTGTAACGGAAACCGTTAGCAATACCACAACTCAAGCCGGACAATCTGTAATTGAAACTGCGGTTAATATTAAGGATAGCGTTGAAAATATTAGCAATACCGTTATGCAGGGAGGGAAAGTTGCAGTTAAAAATATTTTTAATGTTAAGAATATTTTTAATTTTAAAGAAGAAGTAAAAAATCCAACCTCGAAAACCACCCCTACATCGGGTGTTTTGGATTTTATGAGTAATAATCTTTTGCTTAAATCCTTAATCAAAACTATAAATGTAGATAAAATATTAGAGATTATTGAAAAATTAGATTTAGAGAAAGTAGAAACAGAAGTTAAACAGCTAAAAACTCAATATCCTCATGAATCTTCTAGCCAAATTAGCCATCGAATTATGGTGGAAAAAGTTCTGACTTTGGGGAGTTCTGAAATCGCGTCAAAGCTTGTATCTGAAAGATTAGCGACTCTAATGGGAGCCGATTTTTCTAACAACACAACCTTAGAATTTGAAATGATTTATCAAATTGCTTCTGCTTATGATCTCGATCTTTATGACCCAATTAGAAAAGATGAAGCTTTAGCAATTTTTAGTTTAGCTTTAGGAAGTAATCAAGCCATAAAATTAGGATTAGGTTTATTAGAAGATGTGCCTTTAGCCGGGACTATCATTAGTGTCAGTACCAATGCTGCAATACTTTATGCCTTGGGATATGCAGCTTGTCGCTTTTATGAATCCAATTTATATCAAGATAAAAAGGGTACAACTTTAGAAACAGTCCAGTTTGAAAGTAAAAAATATTTAGAAACTGCGATCGCTCAAGAAGCGATTATAGATCAAATTTTAATTCATATTATTTTAACTCGAAATCCTGATCAAACCTTTGAAAAAATTCTCCCTAAAATCCAAAATGCTCCTTTGAGTCTGAATTCTTTAGAAGTCATTTCTAAAACCCTTAATTCCCCACCGGATTTAAACCTTTTAATTGAACAAATTAATCCAGATTTTGCCGTTGCACTTTTAGCTAAATATCAGAAAATTGCTAATTTAGAAGACGTTATCACCCCGAATGAAGAACAAATTATTAATGCTATTCATCAAAAAATTAATCATCAAACCTGAAAAAATGGGTTTCTCGGTCAGCAATAACCGTGATAAAAACGCTAATATTAAGGAACGTAAAGCTATCCTTCACAAATCTACTCAATCATGTATATCTTTGGACTTGGTAAAAAACTGAAAATGCCCTCCCCCTCCGATGCCTTACCCGGACGGACAGAAGCGATGCCTGTACCCGATAAACATTATGTCAATGGTAATCCCCTCAAACCTCCCTTTCCCCCAGGCTTAGAAATGGCAATGTTTGGGATGGGTTGTTTTTGGGGTGCAGAACGTCGATTTTGGCAGCAGGAGGGAGTGTTTAGTACCGCCGTGGGTTACGCAGCCGGAATTACCCCCAACCCCACCTATGAAGAAGTTTGTAGCGGGTTAACAGGACATAACGAAGTCGTGCTAGTCGTCTATGACCCCAAAATCATTAGTTATGAACAATTACTAAAAGTCTTTTGGGAAAGCCATGACCCAACCCAGGGAATGCGTCAGGGTAACGACGTGGGAACCCAATACCGTTCAGGAATTTATACTTATTCCGACCAACAACGCCAACTTGCTGAAACTGTACGCGATGCTTATCAACCGTCCCTAAAACAAGCGGGTTATGGAACGATCACAACAGAAATTCTGGATGCACCCGAATTTTATTACGCTGAAAGTTACCATCAACAATATTTAGCCAAAAATCCTAATGGTTATTGTGGTTTAGGCGGAACAAAAGTCAAACTTCCAGGTTCAAGCGTGAGTTGTTAGCAGGTATCAGTTGACGGCTAACTGTTAACCGTTAACCGTCAACTCTGTAGATTATTTCTTCTGCTTAACTTTCGTTTCCCATTCAGCGATCGCTTTTTGAGCATCGGCATAAGCTGATGATTTTTCAGGAACTAACTGAGCCGCTTCAACCGCATTACTATATTGTTTTTTCTTAGCACGAGATTGAGCAATTTCCCAAATTTTATTTCCCCATTGATCAATCAATTTTTGAGCTTCTGAATATCCCGGTTGATCCGCCGAAATTTGTTCAACTTTGCTGATCGCATCACTGTAAGATGACGCTTGACCGGGCTTAATTGAACCCTTGGCTTGAGTCAAAATGGCTTGATTTTTTTCTGCGATCGCCAATTGAGCTTGCCACTCTTTGAGCTTTTCTTGTCCCTGTTTATAAACCGTAGGATTAGCATCGGGAATTAATTTCACCGCATCAACAGCACCAGTTAAATTTTGACTTTCAGCGCGTCCTTCTGCAATATCGAGAATGGTTTGACTCCATTGTTCAATATTAGCTTGTGCTTGCTGAAACTGAGGATCACCGAGGGGAATTTGTGCAGCTAATGCGATCGCTTTGCTAAAACCAGAAGCAGAAGTATCTTTCAACAGTAGTTTTGATTCCTGCAACAACTCTTGAGGAGTGGGAGGCGTTTCCGGTGTAGTCGGGGTTCCGGTTCCAACCGTTGCTGATGTTGGTTTTGAATTGTTAACAACCGTTGAAGTTCCAGAAGAAGACTTAGCCGTTTTTTCACCTAAAAAGATCGGTTTATTCGTGAGAAAAACACCCAGTAACAATACCAGTGCCGTTGCTCCACTCCAAAGAATTAACCGTTGTAAAAATGAACTATCTGACATAGTATCCTCTGTTGAATTTGCAGGAGGTTGGGGTAAGGTCTGCTGTACAGAAGTTGAAGCCTTGGAGGACAAATCCTCTGCTGAAGTTTTAGGGTGTTCAGCAGGTTCATTCGTCTGAGAACCCAGATCTCCAGTCCCTGGATCAGAGGATGTAGACAATTTCAGAGGATCTTCGGATAAAGGAACAGTACCATTTTGGTAGGGTTCTACAGTCGCCATATTCATTTCCCTCATACCATTAGAAAGGCTAACACTCGCTACCTGACGGCTTTCAGGCAAAAGTACCTGTTGGAGTTTAATTGCTGGATAAACGGCAAAGACAGGTTTTTGTCTCGGTCTTAAATGTTGTTCGGTCAGTTCGGGTAAACGTTCCCCTAAGAAATGGATTAACTGGTCTAATGTCGAACATTCTCCCGTTTTTAATCCTTCTAATAACGCGGCGGTAAAAAACCCTTGTCGCAAAGCCGAAGTTTCCCGTGATAACTGTTCCCGACGACAAGATAAAATTGTAGGAATTTCCTTTTGGCGGGCGAGTTCCACCGTTTGAGTTCCCACACTTTCCCCAGCGTGAGCTCCTTGACTTCGGTTAATATCCAACAATACTAAAATTTTATCCGTTGGAGCCGCCTTGAGAGCGTCATACAACTTTTCAATGGGAATCCCCGTTTTTTCTAGCTGGGCTGGGTTACCATCAATGGGGAGCAAGTAATCTTTTCCCTCTTTACTAAACCCATAGCCACTCCAGAACAACCACAGAACATCCTCATGGCCCAATTGCTCGTTGCAGACGGACTCCACCCAATCTAAAATATTTTCTTGGTTCGGGTAGGTGGACATCCCCGATACCTGGGGTGAGTTATCGGTGAGCAATAAACTCTGATCTTGAGGAAATCCAGCACCATTTACCAAAAATTCATAGATAGCTTCTGCATCCTTTTGGGCATAATTTAAGGGTTGCAGATATTGATATTGATTAATGCCAACAGCAATACAAACGTGATGTTTCATCACCTATGCCCCATAACTTCTTAATAAACCTGCAAAAACGATAACATATTCTTTGAATTGTCAAAATGCCTTGATGCTTGGCGATCGCACTTTTAACCCATTAATTTTTATAACGCAGGCAACGAGGGAGTAAAGTTCAGGCGGCGACTCGCACCCACCGACCGTCAGGAGTCCTGAGTTTTCAGTCTCCAGCCAATTTAGGATTGTTATATTCCATCTTTTAATGTTTGTTAATGTTTGCTATCAATAATTGATCCAGTTGCTCATCACTTTTTCCTATCCCCTATTCCCTATTTTCTTGTCCCCTCTGTTCCCTGTTCCCTGTTCCCTATTCCCTTTTTAATGTTGCTTCTGGTAAAATAAACATCGCATCCCCAAAGGAATAAAATCGATATTGTCGTCCGAAATCATTGGCGGGTTCTTCTAATACCGCTTGATATAAACTCAGTAACCGTTCTCGCCCAATTAAGGCTGAAACCAACATTAATAAACTGGATTTAGGTAAGTGAAAATTCGTAATTAATCCATCAATGACGCGCCATTGATATCCGGGATAAATAAAAATATTCGTTTTTCCGCAATAACTTTTAAGAGCAGATTCTTTCGAGTTTTCTGTTGAGGTTCCCGAGTTGGAAGAATGGGCGATCGCGGCTCCTTCTAAAGCTCGTACCACCGTTGTTCCCACTGCAATAATTCTACCTCCTGAAGCTTTCGTTTTCTCAATTTTCTCAATAGTTTCCGCCGGAACTTCAATCCATTCTCCGTGCATTTGATGTTCAGTAATTTGATTTACTTCCACAGGTCGAAAAGTTCCTACTCCAACGTGTAAGGTTAAAAACGTTTTGTCAATGCCTTGTTGTTCTAAACGTTGAAATAATTCTTCTGTAAAATGTAACCCGGCTGTAGGCGCAGCGACAGCCCCGGAGTGTTTGGCATAAATCGTTTGATATTGTTCCGGTAATGCTTCTGTCTCCGTAACATAGGGCGGAAACGGAATATTTCCAAACTGTTCTAAAAGCGGAATTAAAGACTGTTCTTCGGGAATTTCAAATTTTAATAATCGTCCTCCCGTTTCCTCATCCGTTTCTAAAACAATTGCGCGTAATAGTTTAGGATTGAAATTTGTTGTAGAATCAGAAATAGACTCAAATTCAATCACAGAACCCGATTTAAATCGTTTACCCGGTTTAACTAATGCTAACCAAGTCTGATGGGATTTTTCTTCGAGTAATAACACTTCTACCACCGCCCCACTACTTTTGCGTCCATAAAGACGGGCGGGAAGAACACGGGTATTATTCAGAACTAATAAATCTCCCGGTCGCAGAAATTCAGGTAAATCTTTAAATAGACAATGACGATGAGAGTTTGGAGAATCTACGACTAACAAACGGGAATGATCTCTGGGTACAACAGGATTTTGTGCAATGCGTTCTTCTGGGAGTTGATAATTGTAGCTTTCTAACCAATAATCTAACTGATCCATTCTCTTGAAATGTCCTTCACCAATGAATTACTTTACTCGGCCATCCGATGAGCGGCTGACTAATCTTTAGAGATCCCCCTATCGATCTTAATAGGCTACCGTGTGATCCCCTGGAATTGCTGGGGTTAAATTTGGGTAGAATCCCCCATCCCAAATCGGGTGCTTTTCCCCTATCTTATCATCGTTAATCTTGGCAGTATATAAATATAGGGTTATGCTGCCTACCAACGGAAAGGTCGCATTGTTTTTGGCTTTGTTTTGACCTCAGATTGGGATCAACGAGCCTTACAGCAGAATCAAAAACACCGCCCCTATTACTCTTTGTTGCAGGGTTCCGGGCTGGAGTTAAGCAACAAACAGGCGGGACAATCATGCAGGAGATGACCGATGGAATACCTCTACTACCTTGCCAATACAAGCCTTACGCTGAGAGTGATAGACTTTTTATGCTCAAATCACTCCCTCCCCGTTCAGTTTATTACGGTGATTCACCAAATAGATGGCTGGATTGTGAAAATTAAAATGCGTCAATATCTGACACCACAAGAACACGGGGACTTTAGAGCTTTTATGCACGAGTTGGGTGTTCCCTACGAACCCGATATGCGGATTTTAATGGCCCTTTGGGGCTTAGAAACGGGTCAATCCCCTCTCAGTGTTATGCGCCGTTACCAAGTTGCTGTGGTGTCTCATGGTATTCCTAACCGTGAAGATGTTGAATCTTTTAAAACCCAATTTGTTAGAGGGTTAGGTTATTGTCCTGAAGCATTAGCTTAATGTTAAGAGTTGACAGTTAACGAGATTTAGCTAAAAGCAGATTCAATATAATCTTGTAATAGAAGTCGGTAGCCCTTGAGGAAAAAAGGTTGACCGACTTTTATGCTATCAGGAAAAGGGGGGCTGTCCGCAGAGATTGGGGTAGGGGTTGGATAGCGATCACAACGCACTAAAGCCACATCAAACCGACAAGGATATTCGATTAAATCCGGGCGATCACTTAAAAATAATTCCGCTGCTTGAATCAATTTTGCTTGTTTACCCGGAGTAATAGCTAAAAGTCCCCCCTCATCCCAATTCCGTTGACTACGGGTTTTAACTTCAACAAAACTCAAAATTGGAACAGTCCCCTGTCCCCGATACAAAGCAATTAAATCAATTTCTCCAAATCGACAATACCATTGATGATGCAAAATTTGCCAACCTTGGCTTTCTAACCAAAAGCCGACCCATTGTTCCCCTAAAGAACCAATCGTTTTAGACATAGATGTCGGTTGCTGGTTATTCGTGAATATTCTATCCCCTTTCTCCGTAAAATATTAAGTTATATGAAGTAAATTTTTGCATCGGGAGAAAATATGAATTTGAGGATTTCCTCACCCCTAAAAACCCTTGGGGCTTTAGTTGTACTGAGTGTTTGGATGCTTCTGGCCCTGTTGAAAACGCCATCCGCCCTCGCTGAAAATTATGAAAAGCGCACTTTATTAAATGCAGACTTTTCGGGTCAAGTGTTAACAGACTCAGAATTTGACTTTGCAAATTTACGCGGAAGTAACTTTAGCCATGCAGATTTACATGGCGTCAGTTTATTTGGAGCTAAACTCCAAGATGTGAATCTCGAAGGTGCGGATCTGAGAAATTCCACCTTGGATATGGCTCGTTTGAGGCGGACAAACCTCAAAAACGCTATCCTTGAAGGCTCTTATGCCTATAACGCTGAATTTGAAGGGGCAATCATTGAAGGGGCTGATTTTACCGATGTGATGTTAAGCCGGGATGATCAACTTACCCTCTGCAAGGTAGCGACAGGAACCAACCCGGTCACAGGACGCAATACCCGCGATACACTCGATTGTGATTAAACCCGATTGGGCTAAAATCCCTTAAAAAACTGGGTTTCCGGTTTCATCTCCCTGGTCGTCCTCGGACACTGGGGATATTTTTTGCTTTGTCATATTTGATGATAATTTGCAATACTTTTCTATTCCTGAAACCTCAATATTAGGAACTTCCATCATTTATTTTAACGAGCTTTACCCAAAGATTTCAGTAACTGCTGCCCTTCAGCAAGCCGTGATTTGCCATTCAATTCATGGTTTCTCCCTTCTTGGATAAAAAAACGCTTATATTACCATAGTTGTTTTCAAAAAACAATTATTGAGAATAACTAGCATTAACGCTATACTGTCTTCTTGAAAAACTATTGCATTAAAACAGACCCTTTCCAGATCCATGAAAAATATCACTAGACGTGGGTTCCTCACCCTTGGAACAGCCTTGGCTGTAGTTGCAGTTGGAGGACTTACCCCGATGCAACGTAGTCAAGCTAACCCCCAAGTTGTTAATGTTTACTCGGCTCGTCATTACGATAGTGACAATCAGCTTTATCAAAGTTTTACAAACAAAACGGGGATTAAAGTCAATATTGTTGAAGGGAAAGCCGAGGAATTAGTCGAACGAATCAAAAGTGAAGGAGCCAATAGTCCAGCAGATATTTTAATTACTGTTGATGCTGGGAACCTTTGGAGAGCGCAACAACAGGGAATTTTTCAACCTATTTCTTCTGCGATTTTAAATCAAGCCATTCCAGCTAATTTAAGAGAACCTAATGGGAATTGGTTTGGGTTTTCTAAACGGGCGAGAGTCATTGTTTATAATAAAGCTAAAGTCAATCCGGCTCAATTGTCTACCTATGAAGATTTAGCAAATCCTAAATGGAAAGGAAAAATACTGGCTCGTTCTTCTAATAATATTTATAACCAATCTTTAGTGGCTTCAATGGTTGGAGAAAGTGGAACTACCAATGCAGAAAAATGGGTGAAAGGATTTGTGGCTAATTTTGGCAGACCCCCGGAAGGAAATGATGTTTCTCAAATTAAGGCTGTGGCTTCGGGTGTGGGACAGTTAACTTTAGCAAATACCTATTATTTAGCCCGTTTAGCAGGGTCTCAAAAACCTGAAGATAAAGCAATTGCAAGTAAAGTTGGGTTATTTTTTCCCAACCAACGAGCTCAGGGAACCCACACCAATATTAGTGGTGCAGGGGTGATTAAAACGGCTCCTAATAAAGCGGGAGCGATTAAATTTTTAGAGTTTTTAGCAAGTCCAGAAGCTCAAAAGATTTTTGCTCAAAGTGCTTTTGAATATCCAGCCGTTGCGGGTGTTCCTGTCTCTCCAGTTTTAGCCAGTTATGGTACATTTAAAAGTGATCCGATGAATGTTGCAGCCTATGGCAAATTTAATGCAGAGGCGATTCAAATTATGGATCGCGCCGGCTGGAAATAGTGATAAAATGCGAGTTTGACGGACTAAAAAAGGCTTACCTATTTTTGGTTTCGTCGAACTCACGTTAATAACTCATTGAGATGATGAACAGTTTTCTTAGGTTTCTTCGCGATTAAGTGCAACTAAAACCGCTTGTTGACTAACATTTTTATAGACTGTTTGTAAATATTGCATCACAATATCGGTAGCCGATGAAGCAGAACGATTATTAGAATTTACAGCAATAGGTGCTAATGGAATTGTACCTAAAACATCTAGCACGGTTTCACTCCCTGGAGGAGGTGTAATCACAACTAAAGCTGGGTCTAGTTGTTCAGAATAATTCCAAAATTGATTGAGTTTAGGAGAATGGGGGTTAGATTTTATGGTTGTTGTTTCTGTGGTAGAAACGTTAATATCTTCTTCACTTTGAACCCGCAGTTGACGTAACGTTGTAATAATTTGTTCTTGGGTTCTTCCCCGAAGTTGAAATAAAACAAACGGATCTTCACTAAAGCGATCACCCAACATATAATAAACTGCACCAATATGTTTACAGGGATTGGCTTTGTCAGGACAACTACATTCAGAATGAACATTATCCAAGGAAAAGGGAAATAATCTTAACCCATTAGCAGCAAATACATCCTCAATATCCTGTGGCATTTCTCCCGCTAATAATTTAGCACTAAAAATAGCTCGTTGCGATAAAGTTTCAATAATATAATCCCATTCTTCATCACTAAATATATCTAACCACAAGGAAACCGTATAAGGTTCGGGTTGAGTTCCTTGAACTTGGGCTAAAACCTTTTGATCTTTAAAGTCAATGTTTAAAACATTCCCTTGTCTGGCATAATTTCTCGCTCGTTCAAGCCGTTTTTTAAACCGATATTTATCTAATAAATCTAACCATTGTTGTGACCACCATTCTTTGTTTGCGTCTATTGTATAGTCTACCATAAAATTACTCCTTTTATTAACAATTTTTTGAGCTTTCAAACTATTCCTCTTCCTCCTCAATAATTGAGTTTCGATCTAATATTAATAAATTTCTGAGTTGATCGGTATCTAAAGCCGTTAACCAATCTTCTCCTGCACTCACGACTTGTTCGGCTAAGGCTTTTTTACTTTCAATTAAATCATGAATTTTTTCTTCTAATGTTCCGGTACAAACAAATTTATGCACTTGTACATTCCGAGTTTGACCAATTCTAAAAACTCGATCCGTAGCTTGATTTTCGACGGCTGGGTTCCACCATCGGTCAAAATGAAAAACATGATTAGCACGGGTTAAATTTAAACCCACTCCTCCGGCTTTTAAAGATAATATCATAATCGGTGGAGCTTGTGGATCGTTTTGAAACCGATCAATCATTTCTTCCCGTTTATTTTTTGACGTACTCCCATACAAAAATAATATTTCTCGGTGAAAATGATGTTCTAAATAGGGTTGTAATAATTTTCCCCATTCTGCAAATTGAGTAAAAATTAAAGCGCGATCACCTTCTTCTAAAACCTCTTCTAGCATTTCTGTCAACCGTTGTAATTTTCCTGAATATTGGGTTTTAATTAAATCTTGTTTGTCTGATTTTTTACTATTTTTAACTTTAGCTTCAATTAAAACGGGATGATTACAAACCTGTTTCAGCCTCACTAATAATGCTAGAATCATTCCTCGGCGTTGAATTCCTTCCGCATCATCAATTTTTTCTAAAGATTCATCAACAATTTTTTGATATACGGTTGCTTGTTCAGTGGTTAAGGGACAAAAGACAGTATTTTCTTGTTTCTCGGGTAAATCTTGAATAATATCTTTATCGGTTTTTAACCGACGTAAAATAAAAGGTTGAACTAGCGATCGCAATATTTTTAAAGAGTCCGTATCTCCATATTTTTCAATCGGAATCGCAAACCGTCGTTGAAAAAATGTTCGTTGTCCTAAGTACCCTGGATTTAAAAAATCCATAATTGACCACAATTCTGATAAGCGATTTTCCACCGGAGTTCCCGTTAAAGCAATTTTAAAGGATGCGTTAATATTTCTAACAGTTTTAGATTGTTTTGCATCAGAATTTTTAATATTTTGGGCTTCATCTAATACCAGTCCTTGCCAAGTTACCCCCTGCAATTCCTTTTCATCTCTAAAGGTTAGAGGATAGCTGGTAATCACTAAATTTTTATCTTGAATTATTTTAGCAAAATTTTTGCCTTTTGCACGTTTATCGCCATGATGTACCATCACTTTTAAATTCGGACTAAACCGTTTAATTTCCCGTTCCCAATTGCCTAAAACCGATGTTGGACAAACTAATAATACGGGATTTTCTAAACTATTTTGTTCTTTTAAATGCAGTAAAAATGCAATAAATTCTATTGTTTTTCCTAATCCCATATCATCCGCTAAACACGCACCTAACCCCCATTGTTCAAGGAAGGATAACCAACCTGCACCCCTGGCTTGATAAGGTCGTAATTCCCCTTTAAAATTCTGGGGGTTTGGAATGGGTTCTAAACTCCGATTATTGGTTAAAGTATTTAATAATTCCTGTAATTTTCCTCCTGCTTCAAAGTTAACAACAGGTAATTTCTCAATCATTTGAGTATCTCCCGTTGATAACCGTAACGCATCTTCTAAAGAAAGAGTCATTTCATCTTTACGCTGACTAAAAAATGTTTTGGCTGCTTTAATATCCGAAGGTCGTAACTCAACCCATTCTCCATTAATTTCTACTAACGGACTTTCTTTAGAAACTAAGCGATCAAATTCCGCCTTCGTCATCGTTTGTCCACCAATGGATAATTGCCATTTAAAGCTTAATAAACTTTTTAATCCTAACCGTTCATTTGTTTTTAATTTAGGCGTTTCTGCTTTAATACTTAATCCCAATCGACTCGCCCACCCGTCTCGATTTGCTAAACTAGGCGGTAAAATTACTCCTAATCCACTATCGGTAAAACGCCAAGCATAACTTTTCAAAAATTCATAAGCTTGTAAGGGATTTAAACTACAGCTTTGGGGACGAGCTTGTTGTAAACTGGATTCAATAACAGGATATAATTTAGAAGCCAAACCCAAGCCTTTTAACAACGTTTCCTGGGGATGTTTAATTGTTCTCCCTCGATAGGGAAAGGACTCAACTGAATGACTCCAAATAATATGAGTATTGATAATAAATTCAGGATCATCAATAGCTTGTAGACAATATTCTAACTGCCAATTAGGATCATCTTCTGTGGGAGGATGTAACTGAAAAGCTGTTGAAAATAGATTTTGTTCCGATAAAGAATATTGTAGCGGAGAAGTCCAATTTTTTAAGGCTATTTCTAAGGATTCTATTTCTGTTAATTCTCCCTGAATCGTATTTTCTTCTTTCCCTAATCCTTGTAACCAAGCTTGCAGAGTTGAGGGTAATAAAACTGTATTAGCACTAGCTTTTGTTTCGACTTCTTCAGCAACAGTTCTCACTTGTGCATCAATGATTGTTCCTAGAAAATCAATGATAATATTTTGAGCAGATAAGGGTAAATCAATAGCTATAAAATTACTTTCTATTAACTCTTGATACATTCGGCAAACCGTTGGCATTTGTTTAGAAAATCTTAATAATCGAGCTTGATCAATGGCACTATCGAAAAGCGGTTGCCATTGTGCAATAATCGTTTTATCAGATTGTTGAATTAATTGGGGTAAAAATTTAGATCTAGCCAATAAATCCAAACTCCAACGAGCAAGATGTGACCAAAATCGTAAATCTTCCCCTAAGTTAGATTCTGATGTTGTTACGGTACTTAAAGGCAGAGATTGTAAAAATTGAAAGGCTTGTTTAGGATTAAGAGAAATCCCATTAATTTGCCAAGGATAGAGATGAGATTGAGGACTATTCGTTGCAGTAGAATAAATTGGAGTGAGTTCTCCAACTGTTTCAGAAATATCTGTTGGGAGTGCTAGAATTTTCGGGGATAGAAGATTAGGGAGAGTCGTTGATAACCCAATATTTTGTAAAATAGGTTGAGTTAAGAGTTCTGTATCGTTTAACGCAAAGGGATAAGGAAGAATGGGTGCTGAAGCAAGGGACTCCGACGTAACTCGTCGCCAGGTTTCTCCCCAAAGGAAGAAAGACCGACTCGGCGTAATGCACCAACTTCCATGTAGAATTGCCATCTCGTCAACCTGCAACTGTTCTGTATTAATTATATTGTGTCTTGATTCATTCAATACCTTCGCCAATTTTAGGAAGGAGTAGAATAAAGTTGAGGTTTTGCTTGACAACAACTCTACTACAGAAAGCCCTCTCTACATTTTGGCGAAGGTATTGTTCAAGAAACCAGGTTTCTAGGGTTTCTATCTCAAAAATTGGGATTTTTGAAAAAATTAACTGACTTTAGAGGGTTGTTGTTTCTGACTAAAAAAGGCTTCCAAAATTTGTTCAGAAATTTGAGAACTGGTTAAGCCTAAATCAGCAAAAGATTCATTAGGTTCAGCATGATCGACTAAAATATCAGGAACCCCGAAACGTTTCACAGGAACCACAACATTATTGTCTAATAAAGCTTCAGCAACAGCCGAACCAAAACCGCCCATTAAACAGCCTTCTTCTATCGTGACAACTTTACCCATTTGTTGAGCTAAAGGCGCAATTAATTCGATATCTAAAGGTTTAACAAAACGGGGATTAATTACGGTGGCTTCAATGCCATGTTCACTGAGAATTTCAGCGACTTGCATTGACATATTTACCATACTGCCATAACCCATTAATAGCAGATCATCGCCATTGCGGAGAATCTCTCCTTTGCCGATGGGTAAAGGTTCCCAGCCTTCTTCCATTAACGGAACACCTAACCCTGATCCACGCGGATAACGCATCGCAGTGGGGCCATCTGTATGCTCAATTCCAGTTACTAACATCCGTTGTAATTCGGCTTCATCTTTAGGCGCCATAATCACAATATTGGGCAAACACCGCAGATAAGCAATATCATACATTCCTTGGTGAGTTGGGCCGTCTGCACCCACAATTCCGGCTCGATCCATACAGAAGAAAACCGGGAGCTTTTGAATACAAATATCATGGACAATTTGATCATAAGCTCGTTGCAAGAAGGTGGAATAAATTGCCACAACCGGACGCATTCCTTCTGCTGCTAAACCCGCCGCCATTGTAACCGCGTGTTGTTCCGCAATACCGACATCAATATATTGTTTGGGCAGTTTTTTCTGGAGAATATCTAACCCAGTTCCCGTTGCCATTGCCGCCGTAATCCCGACAATTCGAGGATCATTTTCTCCCAATTTAACTAAGGTTTCTCCAAATACTTTAGAGTAACTCGGAGGTTTAGGTTTACTGGCGGGAATCGCTTTTCCCGTGGCTAAATTAAAGGGATTTTGAGCATGATAACCGACTTGATCTTTTTCTGCGATCGCATAGCCTTTTCCTTTCACCGTTGCGACGTGAACCAACACAGGCCCCGGTATTTTATGCGCTTGTTGAAACGTATTAATTAATTCTTGTAAATCATGACCATCTACAGGCCCAACATAAGTAAAACCTAATTCTTCAAACACCGCCCCAACTTTAGGAACCGCAAGACGTTTCATCCCTTCTTTCATTCGTTCCATTTCGGGAGTAAAAGCTTCTCCGACGAAGGGTAAATGTTTAAATTGTTCTTCTAAATTATCCGTAAGGAACTGAACTGGATCACTCAGTCGCATTTTATTCAAATAACGAGAAATTGCCCCCACATTGGGCGAAATTGACATCTCGTTATCATTGAGAACCACCATTAAATTAGTATGAGGTAAATGTCCGGCGTGGTTAATGGCTTCTAATGCCATTCCTCCCGTTAAAGCCCCATCTCCAATAATGGCAACGACTTTAAAGTTTTCCCCTTTCATATCCCGTGCTAAAGCCATTCCCAACCCAGCAGAAATACTGGTAGAAGCGTGTCCCGCACCAAAATGATCAAATTTGCTTTCACAGCGTTTTAAATAGCCTGCAACGCCGTCTTTTTGCCTTAGCGTGTGAAAATTTTGATAACGTCCGGTGATTAATTTATGAGGATAGGCTTGGTGTCCCACATCCCAAAGAACTTTATCTCGATCAAGATCCAGGGTTTGATACAATCCTAACGTCAGTTCCACCACACCCAACCCTGGCCCTAAATGTCCTCCAGTCGCGGCAACGGTTTCTAAGTGTTTCTCGCGGATCTGGCGGGCAATTTGTTCGAGTTGATGGATCGACAAACCATGTAGTTGATTTGGATGAGTAATTTCGCTTAGGTGCATATTTGTTAAATACCTTCAAGTCACCATGAAGTTAACGTTTCGGGAAAATGGCCCAATTTTCCAGGCATTAGGCCGAATTATCAACATCAATGTCATGGTAGCAGGGAAGAGGGTGATGGGGTATTGACAGTTAACGGTTGACTGTTAATCAGCTTAAAATGACGAGTTAGGTTGGGTAAGGAATTCTAGTTCACTAGGAGTGCTAGGACGGCTTAAAATCACGTTACGATGGGGAAAGCGTCCGAATTTTTGAATAATATTAAAGTGAGCGATCGCATAATCAAACATGGATGCAGTATTAGGATCACCTTTTAAAGTTTCAAATAATTCTACACAACGAGTTTGATCGGCTAAATTTTCACTATGTTCAAAAGGAAGATAAATAAAAGCCCGTTGTACCCTGATCATCTGTTGATCATATCTTTGATCAAGGGCATACTTCGCGATGGTTAATGCTTTTTCATCGGTGGCAAAGGCTTGGGGTGTTCCGCGAAATAAATTGCGAGGAAATTGATCTAAAGTAATAATTAACGCTAAACAACTTAACGGTGAATTTTGCCAAATATCAAGTTGGTTTGTCGCTGCGAGTTCATAGGTTGTCAGAAAACGAGTCCTGATTTCTTCATCAAAAGTAGGATTTGTCATAAACCAAGCAGGTTTAGGTTTTCCATAGTTGGGGTCATGGGGATGACCAAACCAGAAGCTTAAAATTTCTTCAAATTTATCCATAATTGTTTTCAATCCCTAGCAATTTATTGTAATAATATTAAGCTTCTCTAACCTAGTATGGGAAAAAATTACCTTAGCCAATATACTCTAATACGATTTTTAACCCAACTCAACTTTAACTATCCTGCCAATCTTCAATCTTTAAACCATCTATGCAAAGAATTACTATCAAGTAAAAACTGAAACACAATTAATATCTCTAAACTTTTATGTTTCAATTCAGGAGGCATCTGAATCTGTAAAATTCCATCCTCCCCAAGCACTGTTTTTAACTGTATCGTTTGCATTTGCATTTTCTCTCGAATTAACATAACTCAAATTCCTCCCTTTTTTGACCCATCATAGACGAAAAATCCCTAACTGTAGGATGCCTCAGCAACGCACCAGCCAACATCCAACACCCAATACCCGACAATATGCAAAAATGATAAAGAAACAAGAAAACGTATCCGGCACGAAGTATGGCTGTGGAGTCCCGATATAATCCTGCATCCCTCGAACAAAAGTGGCAACAAACCTGGGCACAACAGGGGTTGTACAAAACCCCAACCGACAAAGACAAGCCCAAATTTTATGCACTCTCCATGTTCCCCTATCCGTCGGGGAGTCTACACATGGGTCACGTTCGCAACTACACTATTACTGACGTGATCGCCCGACTCAAACGGATGCAAGGCTATCGTGTCTTACATCCGATGGGGTGGGATGCCTTCGGACTACCTGCCGAAAATGCTGCCATTGACCGAGGAGTTCCTCCGGCGGAATGGACATATCAAAATATTGCCCAAATGCGAGAACAATTGCAAAAATTAGGGTTCTCGATTGATTGGGAAAAAGAAGTAACCACCTGTTCCCCGGAATATTACCGTTGGACACAGTGGATTTTCTTACAATTTTATAAGTGCGGACTGGCTTATCAAAAAGAAGCAGCAGTTAATTGGGATCCCATTGATCAAACGGTACTTGCTAATGAACAAGTTGATAATGAAGGACGTTCTTGGCGGTCTGGGGCAATTGTTGAACAGAAATTATTGCGGCAATGGTTCTTAAAAATTACCGATTATGCTAACGAATTACTCAACGATTTAGAACATTTAAACGGATGGCCAGAACGGGTTAAATTAATGCAAGCCAACTGGATCGGACAATCTATTGGCGCACAGTTAGAATTTCCGATTATTGGGTTAAATGAAAACATTGCTGTTTTTACCACTCGTCCTGATACGGTTTACGGGGTTTCCTATGTGGTATTAGCCCCAGAACATCCCTTAGTTTCTCAAGTTACAACCCCTGAACAAAAAGCAACGGTAGAAGCATTTATTCAAGAGGTTAAAAATCAAAGTAACACGGATCGCACCTCTGACGATAAACCCAAACGAGGTGTTCCTACAGGTGGAAAAGCCATTAATCCCTTTAATGAGGAAGAAATTCCGATTTGGATTGCGGATTATGTTTTATATGAATATGGAACAGGCGCGGTCATGGGGGTTCCCGCCCATGATACCCGTGATTTTCAATTCGCCACTCAATATGATTTACCCATCAAACAGGTGATTGTTCCTGATGATGCGGATAATGATAATGAGGAAAATGATCGAGTTAAAATGGCTTATACCGGAACGGGAATTTTAGTCGAATCCTGTAATTTTAGTGGAGAACATTCTGAACACGCTAAACAAGCCATTATTAACTATGCAGAAGATGAAGGATATGGCAAAGGAATTATTCAATATCGCTTAAGAGATTGGTTGATTTCTCGTCAACGATATTGGGGTACACCGATTCCGATTATTCATTGTCCGAAGTGTGGAGCGGTGGCTGTTCCTGATGAAGATTTACCTGTAAAATTGCCTGAACAGGTTAAATTTAGTGGTCGGGGGCCGTCTCCTTTAGCGCAATTAGAAGATTGGGTTAATGTTACTTGTCCGAACTGTGGAACTCCTGCTAAACGGGAAACCGATACGATGGATACGTTTATTGATTCCTCATGGTATTTCTTGCGTTATCCTGATGCTAACAATGATCAACAAGTGTTCGATCCAGCGATTACAAATGATTGGATGAGTGTTGATCAATATGTGGGCGGAATTGAACACGCGATTTTACATTTATTATATTCTCGATTCTTTACAAAAGTATTGCGCGATCGCGGATTATTACATTGTAAAGAACCCTTTGAACGGTTATTAACTCAAGGGATGGTGCAGGGAATTACCTATAAAAATCGTAATACTGGAAAGTATTTTTCACCTTCACAAGTGAGTCCTAGTAATCCCCAAGATCCTGAAACCGGAGAAAAGTTAGAAGTCTTCTTTGAGAAGATGTCTAAATCGAAATATAATGGCGTTGATCCGTTGGAAGTCATGGGTAAATATGGGGCTGATACCGCCCGGATGTTTATTTTATTTAAAGCTCCTCCTGAGAAAGATTTAGAATGGGATGATGCTGATGTTGAAGGACAATTTCGCTTTTTAAATCGGGTGTGGCGAATTGTGACTGAATTTGCTGAAGTTGAAACTTCTAAACCTAAGAATCGGGAATTAAGTAAAGTCGAAAAAGACTTAAAACGGGCGATTCATACTGCAATTAAAGAAGTCAGCGAGGATTTAGACGGAGACTATCAATTTAATACGGCGGTTTCAGAATTAATGAAACTTAGTAATGCCTTATCTGAAGCCGATTGTAAAGCGTCTCCTACCTATTTAGAAGGAATTGAAACGCTGTTGAAATTATTAGCACCGTTTGCCCCCCATATTGCCGAAGAATTATGGCAACTGATTGGTAAAACAGGTTCAATTCATACTCAAACTTGGCCTCAGTATGACCCAGAAGCGTTAGTGGTTGATGAAATTACCTTAGTGATTCAAATTAATGGTAAAACACGCGGTACGCTTCAAGTCCCAGCAGCAGCTAATCACCAAACTTTAGAAGAATATGCCCGAAATTCTGAAGTCAGTCAACGTCATATCGGCGACAAAACCATTAAAAAAGTGATTGTTGTCCCTGGGAAATTAGTGAATTTTGTTGTTGCTTAACCCAGAAACTTAATCGATTATCTTAATTTTCCTCCAAACTTTTCCGGTTTGGGGGTTTTTTATTGGGAATAAATTAAATAAGGTCATAGGCATTTAAACCGCATCTTGAAATATGATCAAACTCCAACCCAAATTCTGTTCTGTTCCCTCTTTCCTTTTCCTTGTTCCTTTAAGCAAATTCGGCGTAACCGCTTATCAGATATTGAGTTTTAGCGCTGGTATCAAGGGGACACTTCTTGAATTGACCCTTTAATTAAAAACTGGTGTCAAGATTGTTAATCATGAGTTGGATCTCAGCGAGGCTCCCACCTAAATTCTTAATTTGATATCATAGAAAGTGTGTAGGGCTATCCCTGAAAGGGTAAAGAAGTCTCTGGTTGTGTTTAGACTTCTTTATTATCAATGGATGAGTTCATCAAGCTCAAAACCTAAATCCTAATCCTGAGTCGAGCTTGTTGATTTTAATAGAGTTTCATGATTTTCCAACATCTAATAGAGCTTAATCAATCAAGAGGAAGTTTCATGTTTAATAATATTAAGCGTTTTTATGAACAAGGCTTAAAAAAAGCACGCCAAGGCAATTATCGGGGTGCTTTGAAAGATTTTGATCAAGTGATTCAATTAAACCCAAATTATGCCAACGCTTATAATAATAGGGGTCTAGTTTACTATTATTTGAAAGAGTATCAACAAGCCGTTAATGATTTAACAAAAGCTTTAGAAATAGAACCAAAATTACCTGATGCTTATCTAAATCGGGGGAATGCTTGGCGACATTTAGGAAAATATGATAAAGCAATTCAGGACTTTAAGGTGGCTCTAAATTTTAATCCCAAAAGTGATGCAGTTTATAATAATTTGGGATTAGCGATCGCCCAATCAGGAAGTTATCAAGATGCTATTAATCATTACAATCAAGCCATTAGTCTAAATCCCAACAATCATAAAACCTATTACAATCGAGGTCGAGCCTTTTATTTATTAGGAAATAAAGAAAAAGCAGTGGAGGATTTTAATAAAGCAACGGAATTAGAATTTAATTATATTAAAGCTTATATTAATCGAGGATTGTGTCATCATCAATTAGGAAATCATGAGCGAGCTATTCGAGATTATAACCGGGCTTTACAAATAGATGCCTATAATGTTTATGCCTATTATAACCGAGGTTGTGTTTATCATAGTTTAAAAGAATATCAATCAGCAATTGCTGATTTTGATCAAGTTCTCAATATTGATCCTAATTTTATTAAAGCTTATTTAAACAGAGGATTAGCTCGTTATAAATTGGGGGATGAATCCGGTGCAAATAAAGATTTTTATCATGTCATGTGCGTGAACTCAGATACCTATATTCATTATCAAGCTCAACGGGGAATTTCCGATCACGCTCCCTATTCTAAAAATGCTCCTAAAATTGACGTTCAACAAGGAGGAGAATATTTTTATACAACTTTTCTCAATGGTTTATGGGATACGGAAGACCTAGAACAACGGGAGTCAACGATCTGTGAAGCGGAATTTATAAATGAATAAAAATAGGGGTGAAATGGGATGATTCTGGCGCTGGGATAGCCACACTTTAATTGGGTTTAAAAAAATAACATATTTAAACTAATTAATAAAAGAAATAAAGCAAACGCTGTTCGTAGTTTTTCCCCTGAAATAACATGGGATAGCGTTGTTCCCCAAAAAGCTCCTAAAATAGTAAAGGGAGCAATTAATAATAAAGCCGGCCAATAAATATATCCTGTAAATCCAGGAAGAGAAGCACCCCCTTGAGAAGATAACAGAAATGCAAGGGTTCCTAAAATCGAAATCGGTAAACTAAAAGATGATGATGTACCCACCACTTCATACATCGGTAATCCACAATAAATCAAAAAGGGAACACTAATTGCACCGCCTCCCACCCCTAAAAGTCCCGACTTAAACCCAATTCCCAAACCCACCACATTAATAATTGCTAATCTTGGTAAGGTTTCTGACTTGGGTTGGGGTTTAAAATCCAACAATAGCTTTATAGAAATCAACAATAAAAATAATCCAAAAATAATTTTTAGCCAATGACTTGATAAAGTATTATCTAAGGCTGCACCCAATAAAACACCCAATAAAATACCCGGAACAATTTTCCAAAATACTCCCCATTGCACATCTCCTTTAGAATGATGGGCTAAAATAGAAGAAGTTGCTGTACAAACCATGATACTCATCGAAGTTGCGATCGCAACGTGCATCACCAAACTGGGCGGAAACCCCATTAAATTAAAAATATAAAATAACCCTGGAACAACCAACATCCCTCCCCCAATTCCCAATAATCCTGCTGCGGTTCCAGCCGTTAGTCCCAGTGCTACTAATAAAACCCAAGGTAGAATTCCCATCATAACAATCCTCAAAAGAAGTTTTAAGCTGTACGTTTTGCACTCAACTTTTAAGGGTGAACTTTATTGTCTCATAATTTTTTCCCCCTCAGTTCTGAGTTCCCCCTCTGTCAAGCTCTTCCCAATTGAGATTAGCCGATGAACACTACGCTGTAAAATAGTGCAAAGTGCAAATTGGTAACAGCAACGACCCCTGGCCCAGCGTGAGAGGGGATAGGTATGTTTGACTATTTTTGTCAATTGCACGTTAAAAAAACCTGAAGTGATGTATTAGTCACATTTTGTTAGTTAAGAGCTTCGGTATTCTAAGGGAGAAGAAACGAATGTATCGTCCAAGTGGAACTGGTGTTGCAACAAAGACAGGAGCCAATAGCCGCGTCTTTATCTTTGAAGTCGAGGGAATGCGACAAGGGGAGAATACAGACAAACTCAACTTTCCAATTCGTCGCAGTGGTGCAGTTTACCTGACTGTACCCTATGACCGCATGAATCAAGAAATGCGTCGCATTTCCCGGATGGGAGGAAAAATTGTCAGTATTCGCCCTGCAGGTGAACCTCATGCTGCAACGACCGTGGCTCCCGTAAATGGACAACAGAGCCAACCATCTGAAGAAAAAACTAAGCCCATGACTCACGCCAAGGCTAAAACAGATATTCCTATTAATATCTACCGTCCGAACAAGCCCTATATGGGGCAATGTATCGAGAACTATGAACTGGTGGGTGAAGGAGGTTTAGGTACAGTCCGTCACCTCACCTTTGACATCTCCGGCGGAGATTTACGTTATCTCGAAGGTCAAAGTATTGGGATTATTCCCCCTGGAAACGATAACAAAGGTAAACCCCACAAGTTAAGGCTGTATTCAATTGCCTCCACTCGTCATGGTGACAAACTGGATGATAAAACCGTTTCCTTGTGTGTTCGTCAACTGGAATATAAACATCCTGAAACCGGGGAAACCGTCTATGGGGTTTGTTCGACTTATCTGTGTAATTTAGAAGTGGGGGCGGATGTTGCCATTACTGGGCCAGTGGGTAAGGAAATGTTATTACCCGATGACGAAGAAGCCACTGTGGTGATGATGGCAACGGGTACAGGAATTGCACCCTTCCGGGCTTTCCTGTGGCGGATGTTCAAAGAACAACATCAAGATTATAAATTCCGAGGGTTAGCTTGGTTATTCTTTGGAATTCCCTACACTGCCAATATTCTGTATAAAGAAGAGTTGGAACAATTACAACGGGAATTTCCTGATAACTTCCGCTTAACTTATGCCATCAGTCGTGAACAACAAAATCCCCAAGGTGGCAGAATGTACATTCAAGATCGGATTAAAGAAAACGCCGATGAATTGTGGCAGTTAGTTCAGAAAGAAAATACCCATACCTATATTTGTGGTCTTAAAGGTATGGAAGGTGGTATTGACGAAGGAATGTCTGCGGCTGCGGGTAAATTTGATGTCAACTGGAGTGACTATCAAAAACAACTCAAAAAAGCAGAGCGTTGGCACGTTGAAACTTACTAAATCAGTTTATAGATTTCATCAGATGTCTGCATAAATCAACACTGATTCAGTAACGTTCTCAAGAAGTCTCGTTCTAATCGATTGAAGTGCGAGGGATTATTTTATTCCTCGCTTTTATTATTTGGAAACCAGAGAATAAAGTAATCGCTTATGACCCCAAAATCAGGACTTGAAATGTACCAACAACGGCTTTTTGCTTTGCATACAAGCCAAATTTATACTCGTTTATCAGGAGAGATTTATCAACCCACTTATCAAGATTGGCTGAATATATTAAAGCAGGAAGTTAATTTAATTAAAACGGAAAGTTCTGAAAATATAGGTTTATCTCGCCTTAATATTTTATTAGGAGATTCCTTAAGTATGTGGTTTCCTAATCCTTTATTACCATCAGGAAGATTATGGTTAAATCAAGGAATTTCAGGGGATACAACAAGCAGAATTTGGCAACGTTTAGATATTTTTGATCAAATTCAGCCCGATGCAATTTATATTTTGGCGGGAATTAATGATTTAAAAAATAAGGTTTCTGTGAAAGAAATATTAGGAAATTATCAAAAAATTTTAGATTATCTACAACAAAAATATCCTGAGACGCAAATTTTAGTTCAATCTATTTTTCCAACAAAATTACCCACAGAAGCCCTAACATTTTCGATTCCTAATCTTTTAATTCGAGAACTGAATCAAAATCTTGCTCAACAGGTTAAAAATCGAGGGCTCATCTATTTAGATTTTCATCAACGATTCACCGATAATCAGGGAAATATCCGCCCTGAGTTAACCACCGATGGCTTACACCTCAGCCTAGAAGGTTACAAAGTTTGGCAATTTGCCCTTAAACAAACAGAGTCTCGCCTGACTAAAAATCGAGATAATAACTATCAAAACTGGTTAAAAAAATCATCAGAATTCCCCTTAGATGGAAAATCTTACCTCTGGGTTTCTTATCCTGTTCAACCCGGAGATACCCTACAAAAAATTACCCTCAACACATTAGGGCGAGACGATTTTGACTATTGCGATTTAATCGCCATCCGAAACAACCTCACATCTGAGGTTCTCTCGATTGATGATGTGATTGAAATCCCGCAATTGATCTGAATTGGGGATTGAGGAGAAAGATCCCCTTTTTCTTCGCCCCATACCCCATATTAGGCTTCGTCCCCTGTCTGCTGTTAGTTTTCCCGGTGGATAACCAAACTGGACTAGAGAGTTTGCCGAGAAATGTATTTTTCTAGGTCTGCCTGAGTTTGCTGGAGCATTTGCTCGCGAGAATCACGCGCTTGAGTCAGGTTGGGAACTAAGTTACGAGCTTGTAACGTCATGTGCAGTTGTAGATCTGCTACATAGGCACTAACGCCTTGATGATTAGAAGTTGTTGAGTATCCCATCTCTAACTTCACAGGTTTTTCTCCCTTCATTAGAACAGTGTTTTGTCGTCATTGGTAAGGTATCACGGTTTTTGTACGACTGAATCATCTTGTAACGAAGTTTAATCGTTTAGGGGATGATCTTTACAGTTCGTTACAAATCAAGGAAGATAACATACACCCCAAAGTCTAACCCTCAGTAATTTCAGCGTTGAACTTTGTTAACGGGAGCAAAACTCATGGGTAGACTATCTAATATTAGGAGTATTTCTATGCCAGTCAGTGGACATAAAAAAATGAAAACTCTAAAAACCCGTTCTCAGTTTGGAAAAGACGTATAGCTTAATTAAATTTTTCCTTAATATTTTGACCGTCTACTTAAGCTAAACATTTAGCACAGGACTAACCGATCCAGGGATAGGATACACCCGAATAGGGTTACTAAGATATTTTGTATTTTACGATACAGAAAAATATACGGTTTAACCCATTCCTGACTTAAAATCAATCACCAACATAAATGGGGCTTCTGGATATGACACAACTTATTGGCACAGCCAGCAACGATTTATTAACCGGGACACCCGAACCCGATGAAATCCTAGGATTTGCTGGAAATGACACCTTACAAGGATTAGCCGAAAACGATACCCTCAACGGAGGCCAAGATCAAGATTTGCTCTCTGGGGGTATCGGTAATGATCTTCTATTTGGGGATATTGGCAACGATACCCTAGAAGGAGACTCAGGAGATGACCTGATTTATGGCAATGCTGGAAATGATCAACTCAATGGCGGTGAAGGTGCGGATCTGCTATTTGGTGGACAAGGCAGCGATACCTTATTTGATAGTGGTGGCAATGATCTGCTATTTGGAGATAGAGGAAACGACCTACTTTATAGTGGAACCGGAGTCAATGAACTTACCGGCGGTGGAGGTTCCGATGTATTTGTAATTGGTCGAGAACTGCTCGACGGTCAACTTGATATTGTGACTGATTTTCGGATTGGAGTCGATTTAATTGGATTAACCAATAACTTAAAATTTAGCGATTTACGGTTCGTACAAGTCGGCAACGATACCGTTATTGAAGATAAATTAAGTAATCAACAACTTATTCTAGTTCAAGAAATCGAAGCCACAGCCCTCAATAATCAAGCCAACTTTACTCAATCTATTGAAAGCAGTACGCCGATTATTGAGTTTAGCAATACCACTCCCCTGCAAGTTCAAGAAGGTGAAACTTCAGCCCTATTAGTCAATGTTCAACGGGCTGGTTCTCCTTTAAATACGGTTAGTGCCACCCTTGGCTTAAAAACCGATACCGCCACATCCAGCGATGTCAGTTTAGAAGCCGTTGAAGTCATCTTTCAACCTTATGAAACCTTCAAGGTTGTCTCCGTTCCGATCAATATTGTCGATGATCAGCAACCCGAACCCAATGAAAGCTTTCAGTTAACCTTATCGAACCCGAAAGGTGGTGCAACCCTTGGAGAATCTGAGGCAGTAGCTGTCACCATCACAGAAAATGATGTCAGTTCATCTTCTTCCCCACTCCCAACGACATCACCTATCTTCATTCCCCTACCGCCCTCCCCCTCCACCATTAGTGTGTCTCTATCTCCTGATACAGTTGCAGAAGACTCCGAAGTACCCTTAGTGTATACCTTCACCCGTCAGGGTGGCTCACTAGATTTGCCGATTAATGTTAACTTCAGTGTTGGGGGTACAGCTAAACTCGGAGAAAACTATACCGTTACTGGGGATAGTAGCTTTACCGATACCCAAGGCAGTGTTTCCTTCCCAGCAAACGTCACTACCGCAACAGTTACAATCTTTCCCATTAATGATGATCAATTTGAAGAAGTTGGAAAAACCATTGATCTGACTTTGGTAGAATCCGGCTTTCTGTACAGTGCCAATCCCCAAGAATCCACCGCTCTAGGAACCATCACTAGCGAAGATCCTCCACCCAAACCTCCAGTTTATAATTTTAGTCAGGCTGAATATTCCGTCTTTGAAGGTGATCCAGACATTCCTCAGAAAGCTAGTATCACCATTGACCGCAGCTTTGATACAGATTTGGCATCTAGTGTCAAAATTCTCCTGACTCCTGCTTTACAAAACGGCGGAACACCGGGCATTGACGTGGAACCGACGGAAATCTCCCTAGATTTTGCTGAAGGCGAGAGTCAAAAAACATTTGAAATCCCTATTATCGGGGATAACACCATTGAGCCGTCCGAAGTCATTATCTTGTCATTTGATCCAGACAACTTTCAACCCAGTGGACAACCTGGAACTATCAACCCCCAAGCCACCCTCAATATTAACGATGATGATGGCCCCACTACTTATGACTTCGCCGACAAATTCTTCCAAACCCTCGAAGGTAACTCAACCAATGTGACTCAGGTTGTTAAAATTGAGCGTTCTGGGGATATTAATCTAGATTCTTCTGTTAATGTTAATCTGACCGGAGTTAATGCTGTTCCCAATGTAGACTTTGCTCCAGGGCCAATCACGGTTAATTTTAAAGCCGGAGAAATCAGCCAAACTGTTCCAATTACGATTATAGGGGATCTTGGATCTGATCAGAACAAAACCATTAATCTATCCTTAAGTGTTCCTCCAGGCAGTTTAGTTGGAAATCTCCATCCCACTGCGGATTTACTGGTGATTGATGACGATAATGTTCCAACCTATGATTTCACGAATAATGTTTATCAAGTGCGGGAAAATAATACCGACATTACCTACAGTGAAGTCACCGTAATTCGTTCAGGAAAAGTTGATCTAGCTTCATCAGTTACAGTTAATTTGAATACAGGTTCCCCCAACGGAGCTACCCCAGAACAAGACTATACCCCCTCTGAAATCCCCCTACAATTCCAACCGGGAGAAACCAGCAAAACCCTACAAATTACTATCAAAGGAGACGAAGTATCTGAATCTAATGAAGCGATCGCTCTGTCATTTTCCAACTTTGATAATGAGGGCCAAGCCGGAACAACTGCACCCGACGCTATTCTGACTATTGCAGATGATGATTCCCCGCCCACCTATAATTTCGTACAGAACAACTATGAGGTTGAAGAAGGGGATACGTCTAGTCAGTTTAATCAAGTTGAAGTCGCTCGTTCAGGAGATCTTAGTCAACAGTCAAGCGTTGATGTAGTGTTGACCAGTGGTACTGCTATCTCCGGTACAGACTTCAAGGCTGGGGCAATACCACTGACCTTTGCTCCCAATCAAGATAAGCAAACGGTTCCGATTGAGATTATTGGCAATGTACGGGTTCAGCCTGACCGAACCCTGCAACTTTCCTTTGCTAATTTTGATAAAAATGGACAAGCTGGAAACGACAACCCCACAACCGTTGTCACCATTAATGATGATGATAAGGCTACCCTGAGTCTCACGACTGTAGAAGCTATTGCGACCGAACCCACCACCACGAAAGTCGAAAATGAAAAGCCCAAAAACGGAATTTATCGCATTAGTCGCGCACCTGATACTTATGGAGATTTAACAATTAATCTCGCGCTGACACCCGATAAAATCACTGCCAACGACTACACTCTGACAACTTCAACAGGGCAAGCCATCACGATTAACAATGACTCTACCGCCGTTCTTACTCTTCCCAATGACCAAACCAGCATCGATATTATCCTGACTCCGATTGATGATATTCCCGCAGAAGCTGATGAATCCTTGACCTTGGCTTTGGCGGAAGGGGATTACAAGATTAGTCCGAAAGAAAACACTGCAACGGTTACGATTCAAGCCAATGATACCGCCGTTACCCAACTCGGTGATACCACCAGTCAAGCACCAGAAGATTATGCTTTAGTAGAAGGTTCCTTACGTCAAGCGATTCTGAATGCTGAATCCCTCACTGGAGAAGATACGATTACTTTTGTTGACAACGCTTCATCGGGGGTGATTAACCTCACAGGTGCTTTACCTGCCCTCAACAGCGATATCATTTTCGACGGCCCAGAAGCAGATCAACTTACGATTCGTCGGGATACGGGAGGGGACTATAACATTTTTAACGTCAATGGAGGCAATGTCACGATTGATGGATTGAAACTCACCAATGGCTTCCCGTCGGGAACCATACCCAGTAGCTCCAGTACCACCACCGGCAGCCGAGGCGGTGCAATTAATATTACTTCATCGACGAGTAATGTTCAGATCATTGATAGTTGGCTAGATGGAAACCAAGCTAATAACGGAGGAGCCATCGCCAACTCCGGTAAACTGACCATCCAAAACAGCACTATTAGCAATAATAAAGGTAGTAACGGGGGCGGTGTTATCGTTATTGATGGTCAAGTCCAAATTATTAATAGCACCATTGCTAACAATACAGCTAACATCGGGGGTGGGGTGTTTAACTCTGTGGCGGAGTTGACAATGACTAATAGCACGGTAGGTTTCAACCAAGCGACCGGAAATAGTGGCGGTGTCCGAAATATTGGGGGGGTCAGCAATCTGAAAAACACGATCATTGCCAGTAACAAGGCTCCTCTTGATCCTGATGTGGGAGCCTCTATTGAGTTTGCGTTCAATAGTGGTGGTAACAACTTAATTGGAGACGGAACTGGAGGGGAAGGCTTAGTCAATGGGGTTAAGAATGATATTGTAGGCAGTAGCACTACCCCCATTGATCCATTACTGAGTCCTTTACAAAATAATGGGGGCACCACACCGACTTTAGCCTTAGACAGCACTAGCTTGGCGATTAATGCAGGAAATAATAGCTTTGCTATCCCCTATACAGACCCCGGACTATTTGACCAACGGGGGCCTAACTTTACCCGGATTGTTAACAATATCATTGACATTGGGGCATTTGAATCTCAACTGATTTAATCAGTTATCAGTTATCAGTTATCAGTTATCAGTTATCAGTTATCAGTTATCAGTTGTCAGTTGTCAGTTAATAGTTGTTAACCCAGAACTAAAAACTAAAAACCGATAACTGATATGACTGACTATTTCACTGCGGCAGCACGGGCAGCGGCGGCTTCATCAGGATGAATATTCAGACGAGTCAGATTAATCCGACCTTTGCTGTCAATTTCCCGAACTTTGACAATGACCTCATCCCCGACAGAAACCTCATCTTCAACACGAGGAACCCGGTAATCTGCTAATTGGGAAATATGAATCATCCCTTCTTTACCCGGAAGTAATTCTACAAAGGCTCCAATCGGGATAATCCGCGTAATCCTGCCCACATACACATCCCCAGCATTCAGTTTGCGGGTCATGCCTTGAATAATTTGATAAGCACGGGCGGCATTCTCACTATCGGTTGAAGCAATTGTCACAGTACCATCATCGTCAATATCAATTTTGACTCCGGTTTCTTCGGTAATCCCCTTAATGGTTTTCCCACCAGGGCCAATGACTAAACCAATCAAATCAGGATCAATTTTTAAGGTTAACAACCGAGGCGCGAAGGGAGACAAATCAGAACGAGGTTTGCCAATGACCTCTAACATTTTTTCCAGGATATGCAGTCGGGCAGGTTTCGCTTGATAAATAGCATCTGCCACCGTTTTCATCGGTAGCCCAGTGATCTTCATATCCATTTGTAGCGCGGTGACTCCACTATCGGTTCCTGCCACTTTGAAGTCCATATCTCCCAAAAAGTCTTCAATTCCTTGAATATCGGTGAGAATCCGAACTTCTTCCCCTTCTTTAATTAACCCCATCGCCGCCCCGCTTACGGGTTTGGAAATGGGAACCCCGGCATCCATTAACGCTAATGTTGATCCACAGACCGAACCCATTGAAGTTGAGCCGTTGGACGATAATACTTCTGATACGACCCGAATCACATAGGGAAACTGATCCTTAGAGGGTAACACAGGAACTAAGGCCCTTTCTGCTAAAGCTCCATGACCAATTTCTCGCCGTCCCGGTGCCCGCATGGGTTTTGTTTCCCCAACGGAATAAGGCGGAAAGTTGTAATGGTGCATATAGCGTTTTTCTTCTTGGGGATGCAAATCATCTAAATCCTGAGCATCCCCTGGCGTTCCTAAAGTCGCAATGGACAACACCTGAGTTAAACCCCGATTAAACAAGGCACTTCCATGTACCCGTTTCGGTAAACAACTCACCTTACAAGATACCGGACGGACTTGATCTAAGTTGCGACCATCTACCCGGACGCTATCTTGGACAATTTGCTGACGCATTAATTCCTTGGTAATGTCCTTGAAAATCTGACTTACCAATTTAGAATCCTCGGTTGTCGCCACCCGCAGTGGATCATCTTCGGGTAACGCCTCAATGGGGGTAACTATTTGTTGTTCCTTAATTTCATCCAAGTGGGCATCCCGTGCCGTTTTATCCAAGTCATATTGTTGGAGAACTTGTTTAACCGGGAGAGTCACGCGATCGCGGATAAATTGGATTAAACCCGTATTTCCTTCCGGGGGTTCTCCGGGTTTTAATTCAATCCCCAAGTCTCGCATCAATTCTTCTTGGGCTTTGATTAAATCACAAACCGCTTCATAACCAAAATCAATCGCCTCGATGATATCCTGTTCGGGCAGTTGGTTCGCCCCGGCTTCTACCATGACTACGCCATCGGGGGAACCCGCCACGACTAAATCCAAATCCCCGTTCTTTACTTCCCGGTAGGTGGGATTGATAATAAAATCATCTCCAACTAATCCGACTCGTACCGCAGCCATCGGCCCGAAAAAGGGAATTTTAGCTAAAATGACGGCTACAGAAGCACCTGTCACGGCTAACACATCCGGTGGCACCTGTTCATCCATGGACAATGTTGTGGCGACAACCTGAATATCATCCCTGACCCAATGGGGAATTAAAGGACGTAAGGGACGGTCAATTAAACGACTCGTCAAAGTGACCCGATCCGGCGGACGACCTTCCCGACGTAAGAATCCCCCTGGAATTCTTCCCCCTGCATACAGTCGTTCTTCATAGTCTACTAACAAGGGCAGAAAATCTATTCCAGGTCTGCCTTCGGCGCGAGTCGCAGTCACTAAAACTGATGTATCTCCAGACTCGATTAAAACGGCTCCACCTGCCTGTGGCGCAAGTAAACCTATTTTGAGTCTAATATCCCGTCCATCAAAGGATATTGACTTAATGATCTCTTCCATGTATTTTATCTTCCTTCTTCTTCCACGATTCTCTCTCTGTCGCCATCGTAACACGGTGATGATGATCGGTCGGGAGCGTTTACACGTTGGCAGTCAACCCTGAGTTATCAACAGTGAACTGTATAGCTGCCTTGATTATTGCCTCTACCGTTACTCTTGATCCCTAACAACCTTATCATCGCTTTTTTAAGATTCTATTCCTGAGTTGGGAACCCTTGTGATTGAAAGGATCGGCCATTCAAGTTTAGGAACTTGGAAAAAATCACGATGTCACAAACAGAGAGGGAGTTTTAAAGTTGGACTAAGGTTTCTGTTCTTCAATCTCATCTGAACCCTGAATTGAGGTTGATTTCGACTGACTATGAGTGTTTGAGAAACCTGAGTTCAGTTTTTCATTATAGTTCCTGACCTTCTCAATCCTCTCGATTTGGGTCAACAAATGTGATTTTAACGGAACTGAGATTAACCGGGTGTTTTTAAATACTGGGTTTTGGGCTAATTTTAACTTTTTATCAGAATTTGAAGCAATACGTTACATTCGACACATTGGTGAAGCATTGCAGACAGTTCACGAAAGACATATATTACACCGAGATGTAAAAAAGCCAAGAAACATTATTATTCGAGATAATAGTTTAGAACCTGTATTAATTGATTTTGGAATTGCTCGTCATTGATGGGAGCGGGAATTTGGTTAATTGCGATCGCTATTTTAACAAAAATTTAACTTTTCCTCCGCCGGGAGTTGTGTTAATCGTTGGTGTTATTTTGTTGGCGATCAGACTAATTAAAAATCGTGTTCCCTAACCGAACAACTCCCTTCTTTAGTAAAAAATTTGATTTCTAATTCCGTTTAAACTTCGGGTTATTCTGAAATTTTAGCCCGTTTTTTACGAAAAATTCCGGTTAGATTAAGCCCTGTAATTAACATAGCAATTAATCCTAAACCTATTAAAGCAACGTAAATGGTTCTTCCAAAGGAGCCGAAATAAGTACCTTGGTGAACTCTTAATAAGAGTTCAGAAATCTTATCGGGAATATGAAACCAACTATCCCCAAGTCGATACAAAATGCCCGTTGATGCACTCAAAAATAAAGGTAAGAATACAATTGGTGCTAATATTTGATGAATTTTTCTGGCATTTAAAGGTGAGTTTTTTGGGGCATTTTTACGTTTTTCTTGTGCTAACCGAACCATTGTTAATCCGGTGACAATCATAGCAATGAGTCCCAAACCTACCAATAATACATAAATCGGAACTAACCCTTCTCCTAGAAATTCCCCTTGATGAATAATCAGTAAAAAATCTGCTTTTTCTTCTGACAGCCCCATCAAATTTCTGCCCAAACGATAAGTCATTCCGGTAAAGGCTGTTAAAAATAAAGGAATAAATACAATCGGTGCAATTTTACGATGAAATTTCCGAAATTGAAGATTTTGCATTATGATTAACCTGAATCATGATAGGATTGTAGGAAGGTAAAATTTTTCGTCTTTCAAGGTTAACAGATGAAATCAAAAGGGTTTTTACGATAAAATTGAGAAAGACGATGATTCTAACCCTGAATTTCAAGATAAACCTAAAAAGTGACAAACTGGTGACGACTTCAGAAGTTACCCATTAAATTTACTGATGATTATAGAGCTTTAGGGATTAGGTAGACTGGGAAAACGCACCATAAAACAGCTACCCTTTCCTAATTCACTGGTAACGGTAATTTCTCCTTGATGATGTTGGGCTAAAGTTTGAGCGATCGCTAATCCTAACCCACATCCGCCTTCTCGTCGAGTTCGAGCTTGATCAGCACGCCATAACCGATCAAAAATTAAGGGTAAATGTTCAGAAGAAATCCCAATTCCCGTATCTTTGATGCACACCCAAACCCATTTTTCTCTTTTTTCTAATGATACCATAACTTTTCCCCCAGTATCAGTATAATAAATTGCATTTTCAATTAAGTTTAGGAATAATCGCCAAAGTTGATTTCCATCGCCTTTTAAGTTGACTTCACTCTGAATATCTAAGTTTAACTTAACTTCTTTTTGTTCAGCTTTAGGAGAGAGAAATTCGACTAAATCTTCTAACAGTTCATGGAGAGGAATAATTATCCACTTTGTACTGATAGAAATAGAGGGTTGATCTGTGCGCGCTAGGAGTAATAAATCTTCTACTAAGCTTGTCATTTGATTGATACCACTAGCGATGGCTTTTAATTTATCAATATCAGCCGGATGAATGCGTTCGGGATGACTTTGCATAACTTCTACACAAGTTCTAATTCCCGCTAAAGGATTTCTCAATTCATGGGACGCATCGGCGGTAAATTGTTTGAGTTTTTCAAAGCTTCGTTCAATGGGTTTTAAAGATTGTTTGGTTAACCACATTCCTCCAAAAGCTGTTAATCCTGATACTAAAATTCCCCCCAACATCATCCCTAATCTTAATTTTTTGAGTACCATTTCAATAGATTCTGTAGACTCACTGATTCGGACATAACCCATAATTTTTTTTTGTACTTTGGGTTCTTGGTTCACTTGTAAAGTTAGGGTACGAATTTTCTGATTATTGACGGTATAAGTTTGATTATAATGGGATAAATCAATAAGAGGAAAAACTTTCCCTGCTTTAGCAATTCGTTGGCGGTTCTGATCAAACCATTCAACTCCTTGACTCGGTTGCTGAATATTTTGCCAAGGAATATCTAAATCCCCATCATTATCTAATTGCAGATAATTAGGCTCTTTAATATTTATTTTCTGTTCTTTTATTTCTGCTAAACTATGAATAGCTGCATCTGCTAAGGTTAGTAATTGACGGTCTAGTTGTTGATATAAACTAAAGGAAAAAAATTCATAGACAGCAATCATTGAAGTTGCAGAGATTGCCATCATCACCCCTAAATAGGAGAGTAATAACCGCCAGCTTAAAGATCTAAATTCAGGATTAATCACGTTGCGTTTTGAGTCGATATCCCAAGCCATATACTGTCTCAATTAATGTAGAGGATGCTCCCACTATTTTCAGTTTTTGCCTTAACCGTTTAATATGGGTTTTAACTGTATCATCACCCGGAATATCTTCAAAAGACCAAAGGTGATCTAAAATCATTTCTCGTGAAAGCACTCGTCCAGGATTTCGCAAAAATAATTCTAACAACCCATATTCTTTAGGCGTTAAAGATAAAATTTTTTCACAATATGTTACTTCACAACTATTGGGATCTAGGCGAAGATTTTCCCATTCTAATACAGGAGGCAAAGCGGAATTTCCTCGCCTTAATAAAGCTCGAACTCTAGCTAATAACTCTTGTAAATCAAACGGTTTAATCACATAATCGTCAGCCCCCACATCTAACCCTAATACTTTATCGGCACTGGTATCTTTGGCTGTTAACATCAATACAGGTGTTGTATTCCCTCGTTGTCTTAATTGTTGACAAAACTGAATCCCATTGAGTCGAGGTAACATCACATCTAATATAATCACATCATAAGCAGCCGATTCCACAAACTCCCACCCCATCTGACCATCATGAACAACATCCACTACATAATGATGATCCATGAAGGCTTCAGCTAAGGCTTTTGTAATTCGTTCATCATCTTCGACTAATAAAATCCTCATGTTTGTTAATCAATACAACCTAAAATTTAATCCAAGGCTACCGTAGAAAAGGGGGTCGTTTTGTATCAGTATCGGGTTTATTTTTAGCAGATTCAGCGAGGAACCGTTTTAAAGCTTTTTCGCGGTTTTTCATAAAAGCACTCCAAAAGCCGGGTTGAAACTCATCCATCGTTTTCGCTAAAGCCCAAACATCGATAGCTAGGATGTTGTACAATCGTTCGTCTTCGCGCTTGAGCGTGTTAATCTGCTCTAGTAGTTTGCGTTTAATATTAGCAGTTGATTGATCTTCGTCGTTAGTTGTCATGTTGAACGTCCGATGACAAGGTATATCCGAACCCTGCTTTGTTTCCAGAAGCCAGCGTTGAATATAGAAATATAGGTTTTCTCTAATAAACCATTAAACAGAGTCCTAGCTTAAAATCAGAGAGTGAATTTTCGCGGACGAATAGTGATTTATAATATGTTACGTCAAACTTCTCTGGGCGCCCTGGGTTTAGTGGTAGGTGGAATTTTAACCGTAGTGGGTTTTGCAGCTTATTTTGCAGATAATGCTACCTTAAATTTAGCTGGATTTTTCTATGGTATTCCCCTATTATTGGGGGGACTCGCCCTCAAAGCAGCAGAATTAAAACCCATTCCGATGACTCAAGCGACATCCTCTGAGGTTTTAGCGGTACGAGAGCAACAAGCCACAGAGACTCAGAATCAAATCCGCAAAGATGTCACCCGTTATCGCTATGGCCAAGAAGCCCATTTATCTGATACCTTAGAACGTCTGGCACTGGGCTCCAACCGAGAAGAACGTCCTGTCCTCCAAGGGATTCGAGAAACCCTCATTAATGGTTCCTATACCCTGATTTTACAGTTTTATTCCCCCTTGATATCCCTAGACACTTGGCAAAATAAACAAGAGAAAATCGCTAAGTTCTTTGGCCCTGGTCTTAAAGTTGAAATTACCCAACCCCAAGAAGAACAGATTGATGTGGCTTTAATTGTAGAAAATTAAATCCTAGGAAATAAGGCTGGGGGGTGGCAACCCGCCCGAAATGCTGATGGGGGAAAAATAGACAGCCAAGCTTTTATCAACCCTGTTGATATGCTGTAACCCTTATTAGGTCTATATCTTAACCCTCTTTGTCACCCCCCCCCAGATCATTTCTAAACTTTTCTACAGCGTTGGTCAACGTCAGGGGGTGAAAGTTACTTCTCTAACCGCACCGCATACCATTGCAGATATTGACCTGCACCCACATCTAGGTCACAGCTTGTATCAAGCAGATACTTGGCTTGTTCTTCAATGGTGGTAAAGCACTGTAAATCTCTGGGTAAGTTGTCTTGACACTCCGCCAAAACTGATTTGAGCTTAGACAGCAGTTCCTCAGCACTCAAGAACTGTTCGGGTTGGTTCGTTTCTAACACCACAAAGGTGTCTTCGTTGTACATTAAGGCATCTGGCATAGGTAATTTCTTAATATTTGATTGTGATCGAGTGGAAGACGGTCATAATACGGGACAATTGTGACTACCCCCATGTTACGATCAAGTTGAATACCGATAATTCCGACCGAATTACTGGGGTTTGAAAACAATCGGGTTGAACTGGAGTTGATCACAACCGCAACGCTGAACCCGTAGAAGTTTTTTATTGAAGAAGGGATCACACGCTCATGACTCTATCTGCAACATCTCCCAAGGTGAGTAAACCATCGAAAGTTGAAGGACTGAAAGAACGTAGCAATTTCTTGCGGGAACCCCTCGCAACAGAACTGTTAAACGATTTGAACTTCTTCTCTGAGGATGCGATTCAAATTCTCAAGTTTCACGGTTCTTACCAACAAGATAACCGAGATAATCGAGTTAAGGGACAGGAAAGAGACTATGGAATGATGCTGCGAACCCGCAGTCCTGGGGGGTTTATTCCACCTCAATTGTATTTAACTCTGGATCGCTTATCCGATGAATATGGCAACCATACAATTCGGGCTACCACTCGTCAAGGGTTCCAGTTACATGGAGTTTTAAAGAAAAATCTTAAAACAGTTTTGGCTTCTATTATTAATAGTATGGGGTCAACTTTAGGAGCTTGTGGAGATATTAACCGCAACGTTTTAGCACCTCCAGCACCTTATAAAAATCGTCCTGAGTATGAATATGCCCGGACTTATGCCAATAATATTGCTGATTTGCTTGCCCCCCAAACAGGAGCTTATTATGAGATCTGGTTAGATGGGGAAAAATTTATTACCGCAGAAGAAGATCCAGAAGTTAAAGCGGCTCGTCTTCGCAATACAAATGGTACGAATTATACGGACTCGGAAGAACCGATTTATGGCACTTATTATATGCCCCGCAAGTTTAAATGTGCGGTAACAGTTCCCGGAGATAATTCCCTGGATATCTATACTCAAGATTTGGGTTTAGTGGTGATTACTAATGCAGCCGGAGAGTTAGAAGGATTTAATATTTTAGCTGGGGGTGGCTTAGGACGGACTCATAATAAAGAAGAAACCTTTGCCCGTATGGCTGATGAAATTGGCTATGTGGATAAAGCAGATATTTATGATGTGGTGAAAGCCATTGTTGCGACTCAACGAGATTATGGCGATCGCACCAACCGACGTCACGCCAGACTGAAATATTTAATTCATGATTGGGGTGTGAATCAATTCCGTGAAAAAGCTGAAGAATATTTCGGAAAATCCTTTCAACCGTTTAAACCTTTACCCGCTTGGAACTATGAAGATTATTTAGGGTGGCATGAACAAGGAGATGGGAAATTATTCCTGGGAATTTCCGTTGATAATGGTCGGATTAAAGATGAAGGAAATTTCCGCCTGAAAACGGTTTTACGCCAAATTGTAGAACAGTTTCACGTCCCGATGTTAGTCACGGCGAGTCAAAATGTAATTCTGTATGAAATTTCCCCAGAGGTTCAACCCAAGATTCAAACCCTCCTTAAAGAACATGGGATTAAAACCGAAACGGAAATTGATCCCCTAGAACGTTATTCAATGGCGTGTCCGGCGTTACCGACCTGCGGATTGGCGATGACAGAATCAGAACGGGTCATCCCTAGTCTATTGGGACGGATTCGGGTATTGTTGGACAATGTGGGTTTGCAACAAGAGCATTTTGTCATTCGGATGACGGGATGCCCTAACGGTTGTGCTCGACCCTACATGGCGGAGTTAGGCTTTGTTGGGAGTGCTCCTGATACCTATCAAATTTGGTTAGGGGGTTCTCCGAATCAGACACGATTGGCTGAAGCTTTTGTGGATCGCTTATCGATTCATGATCTCGAAACTTTTCTGACTCCCATCTTAGTTTATTTTAAACAGGATCGGAAACCCGGAGAGAGTTTTGGGGATTTTTGCTATCGTGTCGGCTTTGATGCGCTTCGCAAGTTTATAACCTCTTACTCAACGACTGTCTCAATGAACATTGAAACTCAAGAAGCGCCCGTTTTTACGGGTAGCCAGACCCTACCAGAGATTAGCGATTCTGATGCTCCCCTAGATACGAGCAAAATCCGACATCGGGTTAGTGTTCGAGATTCCATTTATAATCAGTTAAAAGCTGAATCTAAACGATTGGGGAAACCAGTGGTTGAGTTAGCCACTCAAGCAATTGAAGAATATTTAGAAAAACTGAAAGTCCAGTAGTTAGGTTGAATGGGGAGGATTTTAGGTTAGAGTATCTAACCGAGTCTTTAATCCTTTATTACCAATGGTTCAACTTCAACGCATTGCGATCGCTCCTGAACAAATTCAAGACGAACACCTGATTTTAACGGCTGAACAACAGCATTATTTAGGTCGAGTGTTACGGTTGAAACAGGGCGATCGCTTTATTATTATTATTGAAGGTCAGGGTCAATGGTGGATAGTAGAATTAATCGTTAATTTACCTTCTGTTTCTCCCCAAGCTAAATTAATCGAAACGGTCTCAATACAAACTGAATTACCCGTTGAAATTATATTAATCATAGCCTTACCCAAAGGAGATGGATTTGAGGAAATTGTGCGCTGTTGTACGGAATTAGGTGTAACACAATTTATCCCTGTTATTAGTAAAAGAACTCTCTTAAAACCCAGTCCTCAAAAGGTAGAACGGTGGCGCAGAATTGCTACAGAAGCCGCAGAACAATCGGAACGTCAGATTATTCCCAAAATTTATGATCCGGTTTCGTTTCCACAAGGATTATTAACCCTATCAACCTTTAAAAGTAACACTCAATCTTCTGTTCAATATATTTTTGAAAGTCGAGGAAATTATCAACCTTTTATGTTAGAATTAATGTCAATTATAGCTGATAAAATACCCGATAAAATCATGATTGCAACAGGGCCAGAAGGGGGGTGGACGGAAGAAGAAATTCAAGCAGCGATTAGTATGGGATTTCAACCCGTCTCGTTAGGAAAACGCATCTTAAGAGCCGTTACAGCACCGATTGTAGCAGTATCTCAGATGATGGGTATTATAGAACACAAACAATACTTCTAATTTTTCTTGCTAAATTATCCGTCCGTTTCGGAATATAAAAATTATTGTTTTTTAAGGTTTCCCCGACTTGATTAAACGTCTCAATACACAAATTCAACCGTTCTCGATATTCCGAAAATGTCATTTTTTCAATATATTGGAATAACTCTTGAGGATGATTAAACTCACAATAGTCTAAAAAACTATTTTGGGGAAAATCCTCATAAATTGTTGAATTCTGTCCACCGTAATAAATCGGTAAACAGCCGCCAATAATCGCATCCCAAATTTTTTCAGTACAATAATGGGGAGCTATGGTATTTTCAAAACACAGATTAAAATGATAATCTTGGAGAATTTCAAACTTGCGATTTGTCCAGTCTCCATCCCTAGAGTCTTCGATGGTTACTCCCGCTTCCCAACCTTTTCCATAAATATCAACTTTCCCTAAGCGATGACCTTCTAAAGCAATGTGATTTCGGATTTCATACAAATCAATACTATTTCCATCCCGAACTAAAGTCGTAAAGCCAGCAACCGGATGTTTTGACATCAACGCCACAATTATTTTGTCTTGCGGTCGCCAAAAATCATCCTCAATTATTGGGTTTAAGGGTTGGCTAAACACATTACTCCGCCAAATACATAAACTATAATTATTTAAAAATACGTCTCCCGTGTAAATATTCATAATATGGATATCTACACCCTCTACATTAATTTTATTCTCAAAATTTAGATCAAACCGAGGTTCTTCGGTATATAAAAGGTATTTTTTGATCTGACCATATTGACGAGCAAAACTTTCTAAAACGACAAAATATTGAGAAATAATAAGATCTGCTTCTCGGAGATCTTGTGTCACCTCAATTCCTTGATCTTTAAGACCAGAAAAGACTTGTTTTTGATAACCAGAAGATTGCTGATTAATCATACTATATAAACCGGGGTCAGCTTGGAAAATTTTAATAATTTTTGAGTCTGGACGTTTAGGGTTATCTGAGAGTTGAACTGTTTTCCCTTGGATTAACATTTCTCGCAAATGGTTATGGGGAGGAAAAAGAACTGCTCCTTCAAAGGTTAATAATTGGTTATAATATTCTAAAGCTTGGTTCCAGTGACCCAATTTAATGCAAGAATAACCTAAGTTTTGATAACTATCAATTAAATCTGGGTTTAATTCAATTGTTTTTAAATAATTTGCGATCGCATTTTCCCATTGATGATCTTGGAAATAAGCATAACCTAAACCATAGTAACTCCAGACAAAATCCGGTTGTAATTGTAAAGCTTTTAAATAAGCTTCAATCGCAGGTTTCCATAATCTTAATTGCATCAAACTATTTGCCATAAAAAAATATGACTGAGGAAAATTAGGATTAAGGGTTATTTCCTGTTGAAAAGCTGCGATCGCATTTTCCCAGTCTTGCAAATTCCAATAAATCTCTCCAATTTGATAATGAATCAAAGGGGTGTTCGGTTGAATTTTAATCACTTTTTGATAATTGATCAGAGCTTGTTGCCAATTCTTCTGTTGATAATGTTGTTGACCTAGATTAATATAGGTTTCCAGCATCGAATGATTATCCATAAATAAATCTTTACCACTATTTTTTATAATTTTATCAAATTATAGCAAGTTTAAATCAGTTGTAGAAATGAGTTAAAATCAAATTTATCGGCGGGATGAGGCGTGTCCAAAATTCGTTAACTTAAGTTGAAAAGCCTTGAAATAAATTTCGGGCTTCGGAGCCAAAACCCGTTAAAACGGGTTAATGAAGAATGATCTGAGTCATCTTTAGATGACTTCAGCTTTTAGCCCGAAATTTATTTCTGGGCTTTTCAACTTAAGTTGACACCCTTTGGGAACGCCTCGACCCTAAACAGGGATTTCTGTCTATTTTTTAGGATTAATAATCCTGATAATTAGGATTGTATAATCCATTTAGGATTCTTTCTATATCAGCAAAAAATGTTGAAAATTATTCAATTATTTTCTTTGCTATTTTTAGCATAAAATACCGTTATCAACCCACCTTCCCCGACAAATGACTAAAATCTGAATCACAATTGTCAAAAAATCTTGCCGATTCTCAAAAACGAGGTTAAATTGATACTAATACCCGAAGTATCTACCCCAGTACCATGAACTCACGTCTAGGATTAATCGCTTTACTCACTTTATTAACCAGTTTAACCTTAACAATTCCCTCTCCACTCCTATTGGGGAAAAAATTTGAGAGGGGTAATAGAGTATTCGCCCAAACGGTTACAGAACGAAAAGCCGAAGCAGACCGATTATTCAATCAGGGAATACAACAATATACAACTAGCCAATACCAAGCCGCAATTCAGTCTTGGGAAACTGCATTAAACATTTATCGTGAAATCGGCGATCGCAATGGAGAAGGAAGTGTTCTCGGTAATTTGGGTATTGCTTACGATAGCTTAGGACAATATCAAAAAGCAATAGAGTTTTATCAACAGTCTTTAACTATTTTCCGTGAAATCGGCGATCGCAATGGAGAAGGAGGTGCTCTCAATACTTTGGGTTCTGCTTACGATAGCTTAGGACAATATCAAAAAGCAATTGAGTTTTATCAACAGTCTTTAACTATTAAACGTGAAATCGGCGATCGCAATGGAGAAGGAAATGCTCTCAATAATTTGGGTATTGCTTACCGTAACTTAGGACAATATCAAAAAGTAATAGAGTTTTTTCAACAGTCTTTAACTATTAAACGTGAAATCGGCGATCGCAATGGAGAAGGAAATGCTCTCATAGGTTTGGGTCTTGCTTACAATAACTTAGGACAATATCAAAAAGCAATTGAGTTTTTTCAACAGTCTTTAACTATTTTACGTGAAATCGGCGATCGCAATGGAGAAGGAAATGCTCTCATAGGTTTGGGTAATGCTTACGGTAGCTTAGGACAATATCAAAAAGCAATTGAGTTTTATCAACAGTCTTTAACTATTTTCCGTGAAATCGGCGATCGCAATGGAGAAGGAAGTGTTCTCGGTAATTTGGGTTCTGCTTACGGTAGCTTAGGACAATATCAAAAAGCAATTGAGTTTTTTCAACAGTCTTTAACTATTACCCGTGAAATCGGCGATCGCAATGGAGAAGGAAGTGTTCTCGGTAATTTGGGTCTTGCTTACAAGAGCTTAGGACAATATCAAAAAGCAATTGAGTTTTATCAACAGTCTTTAACCATTGCCCGTGAAATCGGCGATCGCAATGGAGAAGGACTTGCTCTCAGTAATTTGGGTTCTGCTTACTATAGCTTAGGACAATATCAAAAAGCAATTGAGTTTTTTCAACAGTCTTTAACCATTGCCCGTGAAATCGGCGATCGCAATGGAGAAGGAGGTGCTCTCATAGGTTTGGGTTATGCTTACAATAGCTTAGGACAATATCAAAAAGCAATTGAGTTTTATCAACAGTCTTTAACTATTAAACGTGAAATCGGCGATCGCAATGGAGAAGGAGGTGCTCTCATAGGTTTGGGTAATGCTTACAATAGCTTAGGACAATATCAAAAAGCAATTGAGTTTTATCAACAGTCTTTAACTATTAAACGTGAAATCGGCGATCGCAATGGAGAAGGAAATGCTCTCAATAATTTGGGTATTGCTTACCGTAACTTAGGACAATATCAAAAAGCAATTGAGTTTTTTCAACAGTCTTTAACTATTTTACGTGAAATCGGCGATCGCAATGGAGAAGGAAATGCTCTCATAGGTTTGGGTGCTGCTTTGTTTGAATTGAAGAATTTTCCTGAAGCTGAAAAATATCTGTTTTCTAGTCTCGAAGTTAAGGAATCTCTGCGACAAGGAATTCAAGACGACCTCGATAAAGTATCTCTTTCCGACACTCAACGCAATTCCTATAATCTGCTTCAACAAGTTTTAATTGCTCAAAATAAAACTGAGCCAGCTTTAGAAGTTTCTGAACGAGGTCGGGGGAGAGCGTTAGTCGAGTTATTAACTCAACGATTCAACCCCAATTCCGAACCCTTTTCTCCGGTTGTTTCTTTAGCCCAACTCCAAGCCATTGCTCGACAACAAAATGCAACAATTGTTCAATATTCTAGGATTTTTGATGATTTCTCACAAGACGGTAAACAACAATACCTAGAGTCAGAATTATATATTTGGGTAATTAAGCCCACTGGAGAAGTTGAGTTTAGACAAGCCGATCTTAAACTTCTTTGGCAACAACAAAACACCTCTCTAGGTCATCTCATTTTCGCAGCGCGTTGCTTTGGTGATGATGCCTGTAGAAGTGATTTTATTACCGCTTCAGCTAGTTCTAATGTTGTAACTCGTTCTAATTTGAGAAGCACTCCTCTATTTAATTTTCAAGCTGATGATCGTCGAGTAAAAGCACAAAATATCGATATTAATCCGCATCAATATCGAGAGTTAAAACAACTCCATCAACTGTTAATTAAACCCATTGAAGATTTATTACCGACTAACCCAGATGAACCAGTGATTTTTGTTCCCACAGATGCTTTATTTTATCTACCTTTTGCGGCTTTGGTAGATGAGGAAGGAAAATTCTTAATTGAAAAACATACAATTGTAATGTCTCCTGCCATTACTGTGTTAGAAACGACTCACAAACAACGGCAAAATTTGTCTTCTTCTGCCCAAGATATTGTGATTGTGGGTAATCCACAAATGCCGAAACTTGCACCGAGTCAAGGGGAAGAACCTCAACCGTTAGCTTCCCTTCGCTATGCTGAAAAAGAAGCGATTGAGATTGCTAAAATGTTCAATACTTCGGCTTTAATTGGAGCCAATGCAACAGAATCAACGGTAGTTGAACGCTTGAAAACTGCTCGAATTATTCATTTTGCTACTCACGGATTTGTTGATAATATTCAACCTTTAAATAGTAGCGTAGCATTAACTCCTGGGGGTTCGGAGGATGGATTATTAACGGCGGATGAAATTTTTGACTTAAAATTAAATGCAGAATTAGTGGTTTTAAGTGCCTGTGACACTGGACTTGGACAGTTAACCGGGGATGGGATGATTGGGTTATCTCGTTCGTTTTTGAATGCAGGAGTTCCGAGTTTAGTGATGTCGTTATGGGCTGTAGATGATCGAAAAACTTCTCAATTGATGATACAATTTTATCAGAACTTACAGACGACACCCAACAAAGCCCAAGCGTTACGACAAGCGATGTTAACGATTAAAAATCAATATCCTGATCCTTATTATTGGGCGGCGTTTACTTTAATTGGTGAGGGACAATAAGAAGTTGGGAATAAGCAATGGACTGTTTCATTTTCCCAGGCAGATTTTTATGACCTCTCCCCCGACCCATCTCCTGCAAGGAGAGGGGAGAATTTTTGTTACGCTTAAATCAGAAGTTGTATTTAGTATAATAACTCCTCCTTCCCTTGCAGGAAAGGGGGCTGGGGGGTTAGGTCATAAATGAATCTAAAATTTAAGCTACCTGTTAAACTGCGAACGGTAATAATCCCCAGTTTGACAATAATCGGTTTACTGGTAATTCGACAATTGGGGGGGTTACAACCGTTGGAATTAGCCGCCTTTGATAGCATGGTGCGAGTGCGTCCTCAAGCTGACCCTGACCCTCGCCTCTTGATTGTAGAAATTACAGAAGACGATTTACAATCCATCGAACAATGGCCTGTACCTGATGAAATTTTAGCCCAAGTTTTAGCTAATTTGCAACGTTATAATCCCCGTGTGATTGGAATCGATTTATTTCGAGATATTGCTATTCATCCCGGTCATAAAGCGTTAGTTCAACAATTGCAAAAACCAAATATTATTGGCATTAATTTAATTGGGGATGAGGACATTAGGACAATTCCGCCTCCCCCAAAGCTTCCCTCAAAACGCATCGGGTTTGTTAATATTCCTGTTGACCCCGATGGGGTTGTGCGTCGTCAATTAATGTTTACTTCGGGGTTAAAGTCTTTTTCTGTTCAGTTAGCTTTAGCTTATCTTAAACCCCTAGGCATTAAACCAAAATTAACGGTTAATAAGGAATATCAATTAGGCAACGTCATCTTTAAAAAGCTAGAATCAAACTCTGGCGGATATCAAAATATTGATGCAGGCGGATATAAACTTTTATTGAATTATCGAACCCCTAAAAATCTGGCTCATACGGTTACATTAACCGATATTTTACAAAATAAAATTAATCCCAATTTGGTTAAAGATAAAATTGTTTTAATTGGGACATCTGCGCCCAGCATTAAAGATGTTTTCCCCACTCCCTATAGTAGCAGTCAAATTCGACTGCGAGAAATGCCCGGAGTTGTGATTCATGGTCATGCCATTAGTCAAATTCTCAGTGCTGTTTTAGATGAAAAACCTTTGTTTAGATTTTGGTCTGAACTTGTCGAAATTCTCTGGATATTCACTTGGGCAATCTTAGGAGGATATTTGGGGTTTAAATGGAAAAAAACCAGTCTTTTAATTGGAGGCAGCTTACTGTGTTTAAGTGGATTAGGACTCATCAGTTACGGACTTTTTTTGCGGATGTTTTGGGTTCCGGTGGCTGCACCCATGTTAGGATTTATTCTAACCTTTACTGGGACGGTGATTGCTCAAGTTCGGGAATCTCAACAGCAACAATATATGGTGATGAAATTGTTAGGACAACAAACCTCTTCAGATATTGCAGAAACACTTTGGACAGAGCGATCGCATTTAATTAACTCTGGTCTTTTACCCCCAAAAACTCTAACCGCAACGATCCTATTTACTGATTTAAAAAACTTTAGCACCATCGCCGAAAAGCAATCCTCAGAATCCTTAATGATTTGGTTAAATGAATACCTGAGTGCCATGACCGATATTGTTTTAAAACATCAAGGTATTGTGAGTAAATTCACCGGAGATGGGTTAATGGCAGCCTTTGGGGTTCCAGTTGCTAGAACTACATTTGAAGCGATCGCAAAAGATGCTGAAAATGCCGTTAATGCAGCTTTAGAAATGGGTCAACATTTACAGCAACTCAACGAACAATGGCAACAACAAGGATTACCGTCTGTCGGAATGCGAGTAGGAATTTATACTGGAACCGTAACCGTCGGAAGTTTAGGCGGAAAGAATCGTTTAGAATATGGGTTAATTGGAGATAGCGTTAATATTGCATCCCGTTTAGAAAGCTGCGAAAAACACCGAGAAGGTGGCATCTGTCGAATTTTAATCGCTCAAGAAACCTTAAATTATTTAAAGGGCAGATTTGTAGTAGAATCCTGGGGAGAACTAACGTTAAAAGGGAAAGAAATCCCGATTACAGTCTATCAAGTTTTAGGAAAATTTTAAAAGATGGGATCAATCTCATCAACTTATGATATATTTAGATAAAATTAAAATCCAGGGGGCAAAATTGGAATGCTAAAACCCTCATTATTTTTAAAGCTAATTTTTATTGGTTCTACCTTGGCTTTAAACCTATTGCTGATTCCCTTACCCTTACAAGCTCAAGACGACCCTGTACCCCCTGGTACAGGAGGAACAGGAGACACGAAGCCAGGAGGGACACGGGGAACGTGCTTAGGCGATACGACTTCTCAATCCTTAACCGCTCTAATTCCCGCTATAGAACAACGGACAGAACAACCGTTGGAACTAACCACATTACCCCATCCAACAGTTTTAATTTATATCCCAAAAACCGAGGCAAAGATTGTCAAATTTATTATTGTTGAGGATCAATCGAATAAACCTATTTATAAAACAGAAATTAATCTGCAAAAACAACCCGGAATTCTAGCAATAGAAATGCCTAAAAATCAACCGGAACTAAAAGATGAAGTTGTCTATCGTTGGACTGTTTCTTTAGACTGTACTGATTCAATTGATCCTTCTGTTCAAGGATGGATTAAGCGAATTCAACCGAATCCTGAATTAACTCAAGCCTTACAAAAAACTCCTGCTGAACAATGGTTAGTCTATGCTAAAGCCGGAATTTGGTATGATGCGATCGCAACTTTAGCCACCCTGCGTCAAGCTGAACCGAATAATCCCCAATTAGAATCGAATTGGCAAGAACTTCTCCAAAGTGTTAAACTTGATGCTGTGGCAAAAGCGCCTCTAATTCAACCTTAAAAACTAGGTTTTAAGAATTTTTCAAGCAAACATCGTGATGATTTTTTCAATTAACCGTTTTGTGCGGTTTGGGATAAAATATTGATTGTCTTTCATAATTTTAGCCATTTTATTAAACGTATCAATACATAAATTCATCCTGTGCTGATATTCTGACCATTCCATCTGATCAATATAGTTGAAGAGTTCTATGGAACTGTTAAACTGACAATAATCAATAAAGCTATTCGGTGGGAAATCTTCATAAATTGTTGAATCTTCTCCCCCATAATAAATCGGTAAACACCCTGCAATAATCCCATCCCAAATCTTTTCCGTACAATAATAAGGAGCAATGGTATTCTCGAAACAAAGATTAAAATGATAATCTTGTAAAATTTCAAATTTTCTAATTGTCCAATCTCCCTCCCTAGAATCTTCTAAAGACACACCTTCCTCCCAACCTTGACCATAGATATCAACTTTTCCTAAATAATACCCTGTTAAGGCAATTTCACAGCGTAACCCATTCAAATCAATATTCCTTCCCTCTCTCAATAAACTAGAATTCTGCTTTTTCGTCGTTAATGTTACTACTTTTTTCTGTTTTTTGCGATTAAAATCACTGTCTTTTAATAAGGATAAACATTGATTAACAGCATCTACCCTTTTATGCCAAATACAACAAGTATAGTTATTGATAAAAACATCCTCAGTATAGATATTCATAATCTGGATATTAATGTTATTTAAAGAGATTTGTTGAGAAAAATTGATATCAAAGCGAGGTTCTTCCGTATATAAAAAATATCGTTTATAATCTTGATATTTATAACTAAAAAGTTCCAAAATCTTCAAATTTTCAGCAATAATTAAATCTGCCTGTTCTGGGTTAGAGGTAAATTCAATATGATGTTTTTTGAGTTGTTCAATCACAAAATAACTATCAGGACTAAACAAGGGTGAACTAATGGGAAAGGGAAGAAATATTTTAATACTGTTAAGATGATCAATAGTATTGCTGAATTCAATAGGCTGATCTTTGAGTTGGTTTAAAAGATTTTTCCAGTGTTGATCTTGGGGAGAAAGTTCTATTTTCAGTTCAACTGCTTTCTGATAATTTTTTAACGCTTCTTCCCATTCTCCCAACCTCAGATAAGCATAAGCTAAATCTTTATAACAACAATAATAATCTGATTTTAATTGACTAGCACGCTGGTACAGATTAACCGCTTTTTCCCAAGCTTCTAATTTTAAATAAATTTGACCCAAGGCTTGATAACCCCAATAAAAATCTGGTAATAATTCAATTGCTTTTTCATAAGTTTGGGCTGATGCTTGCCAATTTTCTACTACTGCGAAACATTCCCCTAAACGGAAATATGACCAAGGAAAGTCTGATTTGTGGTAAATTGAAACTTGGTAAGTGGCGATCGCTTCTAACCAATCTTGCTGGCGAAAATAAATTTCACCGAGTTTATAAAATGAAAGCCAAAGATTCGGCTGAGATTTAACCGCTTTTTGATAATAAAATCGAGCTTGTTCCCAGATTTCTTGTTGGTAATAAACCTCGGCAATTCTTTCATCAATATGACCTGCATTCGGTTGAAATTCTAAAGTTTTATTATAAGTAGTTATAGCCTTTTCCCATTGTTGAAGTTGAGTAAAAATATTTCCAAGTTCATAATAAGCAAGTTCAAATTTAGGATTTAATTGAATAGAATACTGATACAGATTAATGGCTAAATTAACTTGATTTTGTTGGTAATAGTAAGTAGCTAATTTCTGATAAATAACTGCACCCAACCCCGGTTTTTGCTGAAATTTAACAAAGAAATGAGCGATCGCTTTCTGAACTCGATCATCATCAAGCCGAGCAAAAAAAGGTATTAAATTCTCAACAATTTCTTCACTAGAAGCCACATATAAATCAACAGAAATAGGAAATTCAGACATAATTAAGGGAATAGGGAATAAGGTGAAAAATAGTCTCCCTTAAGGTTCAGGAGTAGTCTATTTCAATCACTATAACAAGTCTAAATCAGTTGTAGAAATGACTTAAAATCCAAGTCATCATAGGGGCGAGGCACGCCCAAAGTCCGTCAACTTAACCCTAAAAGCCTTGAAATAAATTTCAGGCTTAAAGCTAAAGTCATCTAAAGATAACTGAAGGCTTGTCTTTCTTAACCCGTTTTAACGGGTTTGAGCTTTTAGCCCGAAATTTATTTCAGGGCATTAGGACTTAAGGAGGTTAAGCAATACATTAAATCAACAAAAAAACAACCCCAAATCGGGGTTGCTTATCCTGTTAATAACGTGAATTAAAGTTTCGTTCCACACTCAGGACAGAAATGATTGCTGCCTACATTTTTCGCGCCACAATTGCTGCAATATACTAACTCAATGGTTTCGAGTTTTGTCCGTTCGGGTAAACCAATCATTTGAGCATTGCTCTTACCCGGTGCTACCATCGGATAACAGTTTTCATCCCGTTTCACCTGAACATCCATCAACACTGGGCCATCATAAGCCAACATTTCTGCAATAGCATCTTTGAGTTCCTCCCGGCGAGTCACCTTAATCCCCTTCACCCCGTAAGCCTGGGCTAACATCACAAAGTCAGGCATTCCGGGCTGCATATTAGAAGAAGAATAGCGCTCGCCATAGAAGGTTTCTTGCCACTGACGCACCATGCCTTGCCAACCATTATTGACAATCACGGTTTTCACATGAATGCCATATTGACTCAGGGTTCCCAACTCCTGAATATTCATCTGAATACTGGCATCCCCAGCCACACAAATCACTTCTTCATTGGGTAGGGCAGTTTTTGCTCCCATCGCTGCGGGCATTCCATAGCCCATCGTCCCTAAGCCAGCACTGGAAATCCACTGACGGGGGCCATTTTTCAGGAATTGAGCCGCCCACATTTGGTGCTGTCCCACATCCGTTGTGTAGTAGGCATTTGGAGCCATTTTCCCCAAGGTGTCAATCACCTCTTGAGGAGAAAGTTCATCCTCGTAGTTCGGCACAATTAAAGGATAATCTTCTCGCCAATGGTCAATTCGTTGTAACCATTCCGCCGTTTGGGTGGTTTCAGTTCCACCTCCGGTTTCATGACATCGACGTAACAAATCCACTAACACCTGTCTAACATCCCCAACAATGGGAACATCGGGGGCGCGGTTTTTCCCAACTTCCGCCGGATCAATATCAATATGAATCACCTTGGCACGGGAGGCAAATTCATCTAGTTTCCCCGTTACCCGGTCATCAAAACGGGCACCAACGGCAATTAATAAATCACATTCTGTCACCGCAAAATTCGCATAGGCGGTGCCGTGCATTCCCAACATTCCCACCGATAGGGGATGGCTTTCATCAAACGACCCCTTACCCATGAGGGTTGTTGTCACAGGTAGGTTAAACAGTTCTGCTAACTCTTGAATTTCCGAATGGGCTCCAGCAGAAATCGCGCCTCCCCCCACATATAACAACGGTCGTTCTGCTTGGCGAATTAATTTAATCGCTTGATTAATTTGGCGAGTATTGCCTTTGACCGTTGGCCGATATCCGGGTAAGGTGACTTCCCCAGGATTAACGGGAATATAATCAAATTCTTCTAAACCTACATCTTTAGGAATATCAATTAAAACCGGGCCAGGACGTCCACTACTGGCAATATGGAACGCTTCAGCCACAATTTGAGGCATATCCTTGGGATCACGCACCACATAGGAATGCTTCACAATCGGAAGGGTGATTCCATAGATATCCGTTTCTTGGAACGCATCTGTACCAATGGCAGCACGAGGAACTTGTCCTGTGATCACCACCATTGGAATTGAATCCATTTGGGCTGTTGCAATTCCGGTGACTAAATTCGTCGCTCCCGGCCCAGACGTGCCAAAACACACCCCGACTCGACCCGTTGCTCGTGCATAACCATCCGCCGCATGGGCGGCTCCCTGTTCATGGCGCACCAGAATATGTTGCAAATCTCCAGTGGCTTCAAAGCGGTAGAGTTCGTCATAAATCGGTAAAATCGCTCCACCTGGATAACCGAAAATATGCTTTACGCCATGGCGTTTCAAACTATCCATCAAAGCGTAAGCACCCGTTGCCCGTTTTGCAGCTATTTTAGTTTTTAGTTGCACAGTAATTCCTCAAACTGTGTTTTAGTTGACTTGGGGGTAGGTTTTTCAATGCACATAATCACGTTCAAAGATGCTTTTGATTAACCTGCCCATACATAGTTGTTTTATTTTAAAAGTTACCAAGCTCTCACGCTTGAGAAACTGCTACTTTTAACAAGATTTTACAATATCAGCCGCGTGCAGTTTTTAAGGGAATCGGATAGATTTTTCTTCGGCTGAAAATTGCCGAATCTACAGATCGATTCTGAAACCGTCAAGCCAACTGTCCAAAGTATGGTAAAATCTCTCTGGCTCTGGGGCTGGTTCCCCCTTTTGCCTCGTTGTTCATCCGGCTTAGATTAAATTCGGATAGAGGTGTCAGGAGGAACAAACCCATCTTCCATTTTAGAGATCAATTGTAGCATATTTTACAAATAACAGTCTCTTGGCGGTGATATCAAAAGATAGAATGCTAAGTCAGCACCCCGCTCTAAAGAGATGGGGCTATGGGCGGAGCGCAGGCACTGCCAACATTGCCTCTAACTTTAGATAGTTGACCAGCCTGAGTCCGCAACGGACTACGTTACCTGAGTCATGATACCCACGAATGCGACGCTAGTTTGTGGCTCTATCGTTGACCATTAAACAGTCTTACGAGGGGTAAGACAGTGTGGTTAGCCTAACAAGCTCAGATAACATTGGCGAAGCGAACTTTACCCCAGTAATGGGAGTGGGAGAAATCCCGAAAAAACGGGAATCGGCAAATACAACAATTTTTGTCGATTATTTTTCTAGTGACGACTAAACGAAGTATTCAGCTTGAGGAGTGAGGATCTTGAAGAAGATAGAAGCAATTATTCGGCCTTTTAAGCTTGATGAGGTCAAAATCGCCCTGGTCAATGCCGGTATTGTTGGGATGACCGTTTCTGAAGTTAGAGGTTTCGGACGTCAGAAGGGTCAAACGGAACGTTATCGAGGTTCGGAATATACTGTTGAGTTCTTGCAAAAACTCAAAGTCGAAATTGTTGTAGAAGATAGCCAAGTGGATATGGTTTTGGAGAAAGTCATCGCCGCCGCTCGCACCGGGGAAATTGGTGATGGTAAGATCTTTATCTCTCCAGTGGAAGAAATTATCCGCATTCGTACTGGAGAAAAAAACTTAGAAGCCATTTAATTGTTTGTGTAACAAAAAGGGGGATACGGCTTTGTTGTATCCCTGTTTTTCTTTCTGTTCCCTATAATAAAGCCTGAAGTTGAGGTAAAACACCTTGAAAGGCTTGACCTCGATGGGAAAGTTGATGTTTTAATTCCGCAGGCATTTGGGCAAAGGTCATTTGAACTTCAGGAACATAAAAAATCGGATCGTAGCCAAACCCCCCAGTTCCCTGCGGTTCCAGAGTGATGGTTCCTTGACAAATTCCTTCATACTCGATAGCAATAGAACCATCGGGAGGCGCAACAGCTACAGCACAGATAAATTGAGCATTGCGGTTGGGAGTATCCCCCAGTTCCTTCAGCAGTCGCACAATACATTCTGCTTCTGTGGGTGCATAACGAGCAGAATACAGTCCGGGTGCGCCATTTAACGCTTCAACGGCTAACCCCGAATCATCCGCGATCGCCCATTCTCCCGTTGCTAACGCCACTTGCGACGCTTTCAAACCCGCATTTTCAATAAACGTTGTTCCCGTTTCTTCTATTTCTAAATCTTGAGGCTTAAGCTGCAATTCAATCTCTAAACCCTCCAAATAAGCCTGCATTTCCTTCAACTTACCCAGATTTCCCGTTGCTACAATTAGTTTTTTCATAATTATATTAACTCTTATTATTAATAATTCATAATTCGTAATTCGTAATTCGTAATTCGTAATTATCCAAAAACTGATAACTGATAACTGATAACTGATAACTGATTCCTAGAATTGATTCGCCCAGTTTTTAGCCCAGTTTAGGGTTTCCTGAACCTGATCCAAGGTGAGTGCTTCACAATAGAGGCGTAAAACGGGTTCTGTCCCACTAAAACGAATTAATAACCACCGACCATCGGCGAGGCGATATTTGTAACCATCGACAGCTAAACAATCAACAACAGCTTGTCCCGCAATTTCCTGTAACGGTTGAGTGTCCAATTGTTCAACAAGGCGCGATCGCACGTCCATACTCGCTAACGGTAAATCAATCCGATCATAAGCCGAATCAAAACCCGTTTGTTGTTGTAAACGTTGATAGGTTTGCGTCGGATCTTCCCCCGACTGTACCATGGCTTCTAAGACATACAGCGCCGATAACAACGCATCTCGTTCAGGAATATGGGTTCCGTAGCCTACCCCGCCAGATTCTTCACCCCCGACTAAGACTTCAGTGGTTAACATTCGATCAGCAATATATTTATAACCAATCGGAGTTTCATACAACGATAAATTGAATAATTTAGCAATGCGAGGAATTAAATCAGAACCACTGACGGTTTTAACAATTTCTCCGGTAAATCCTCGACGAGTTGATAAATGTTCAATTAAAACGGGAATTAAAATTTGAGAACTCAGGAAATTGCCATTTTGATCCACCGCCGCAATGCGATCGCTATCCCCATCAAACACAAACCCAATGGCTAAACCCCCATCAGCAGCTTGAAAAGCCTGCAATTCTTCAAATAATTCAGGAATATAACGAGGTAAAGGTTCCGGCGCACCGCCCCCAAAATAAGGATCACGATTTGTATTAATTTCGTGAACTTTATCCCCCAATAATTGGGTTAATCCTCCGGTCGCCGCCCCGTGCATGACATCAGCAAAAACCGTTACTTTTCCTTGATTCAGTGCCTCTTGAATTCCTCCAATATCCACTTTAGAACGCAACGTTTCACAATAACTCGGCCAAGGATTAAAATGTTCTAAAGTTCCGGGTGTTGTTTCAAAAGTAGGAGGTTCCGTTAATAACGCTTCAATTTGTTGGGTAATTTCTGGCCCCACTGAACCGCCAAAAGCTCCTTTAACTTTTAACCCTAAATATTTACCTGGGTTATGACTAGCGGTTAAAACAATCGCCCCTAAAGCTTGTTGTTGATAAGCAATCAACGAAAAAGCCGGAGTAGGAGCGAATGTTTCACTGAGTTTGACATCAAATCCTGCCGTTTGGATGGCGACCGCGGCACATCGGGCAAATTCTTCAGCTAAAAAACGCCGATCATAGCCGACAATTACAGTCCGGCTTCCGGTACTTTCTCCATAGGTTTGATAGATAACCTGGGCTGCAATGGGAGCCACTAAAGCGACTCGTTCAAAGGTGAAGTCCGAAGCAATCACGCCCCGCCAGCCATCGGTTCCAAATTTGATGGGTTGAGTCATCATGAATTTTGCAGTTAACGTTGAACTAAGAATTAAGAATTAAGAACTAAGAATGATACTCTTTAAGCTGTTTCTAGCATAAGTTAAATTTTTCTTAATTCTCAATCTTAAATTCTTAATTCCCAGCTAAAATCCCTATTACTTAAAAAAATGCAGGTTGATGGCGAATTAAATTCAGGAATTCTTCACGGGTTTTTTGTTCATCTTGGAATAGACCCACCATGGCACTGGTAACTGTCCAAGACCCCGGTTTCTGAACGCCGCGCATCGCCATACACATATGGGTTGCCTCCATCACCACCGCGACCCCTTGAGGTTCAAGAATAGTTTTAATCGCTTCAGCAATTTGGCGAGTCAGACGTTCCTGAACTTGCAAACGGCGACTATACATTTCCACAATTCGAGCCAGTTTGCTTAACCCAATGACTTTTTGATTGGGAATATAAGCAACGTGCGCCCGACCCATGAACGGTAACATATGGTGTTCGCACATACTGAAGAACGTAATGTCCCGCACCAGCACCATTTCTTCATGGCCTTCATCAAAAATCGCCCCATTCACCAGATCTTCGAGGGATTGATTGTAACCACTGGTTAAAAACCGCATGGCTTCAGCCACCCGTTTTGGTGTTTTGAGTAACCCTTCGCGTTCAGGATCTTCCCCGACCCCTAACAGCATAGTGCGAACCGCATCCATCATTTGTTCATCACTCACTTCCGTGCAGGGTTGGGAGTGGGTGCTGTGACCATGAGATAAAGTGCGATCGGGTCTAATGGGAAACCCACTGGTGTCTTCATTTTTGGCTTCTGTAATGGAGATCTCTAAATTTTTGACCCCATTGGTGCTTGGTGAGATAGTCATGGTGTATCTTGAATCAAGGTTTAGAAACGACAAAGGTGAATGGTTTTAGAATCGACAGGAAGAACGATTCAAAACGTGCCGATACTCGGCATGAGCGTTAATTCTTCAATAACGGCAACCGTCGGCAATAAGGCGACATAGAGAATTGACTCGGCTACAATCTCTGGTGTCAGCATGGCAGCGCGATCAAAGTCGGCTTTAACGGTTTCGGTTTCCCAAATAGGAGTATTCACAGAACCTGGACACAGGGCTGTCACCCGAATTCCATTCGCACGTTCTTCCATCGCCAGGGTTTTGGATAAGGCCATCAAACCAAATTTACTGACACAGTACGCGCCCCAGTTGGGAAATGTTTGCAAACCAGCAATGGAGACAATATTAATGATGGTTCCAGACCCCCGATCTCGCATTCCTGGTAAAACCCCTTGCACACACTGGAAAACACTGGTCAGATTCAAATCGATCACTCGTTGCCAATCTGCAAGGGATGTGTTGATTAAGTCTCCGGTGTATCCCATGCCTGCATTATTGACGAGAATATCAATCGGGCCAAACGCAGCTACGATACTATCGATTTGGGCATGGACTTGTTCAACTTTTGCCAAGTCCAGGGGAAAGGCTTTCGCTTCTACCCCGAAATTTCGGGCTTCTTTGGCTACCGCTTCTAAGCGATCTTCCTGGCGACTGACTAATGCAATGTCAATCCCGGATGCCGCAAAGGCGAGGGCTGTAGCCCGACCAATGCCACTGCTGGCTCCTGTGATCAAGGCTCTTTTTTGAATGGGAGAAGTCATGTCCGCTTTAAGTCGTCTCCAATGGGACTCGAACAGATGTCACAAATCTGTAAATAATTCAATCTGAGAAATGTGTAAAGATTTGTTACTGTTTTGATTATATCACTAAAAAGCTTTTGGAATTTAGATTTTCCTGGGCAATCGAGATCAAGGTGCGTGATTGGGTTCCTCAGCTTTTTTTACCCGCCAGGTTCTGAAGATTAATGGCAACTTGGTTGAGTTGGTGGACACTACTCCGAGTTTCCCGAATCCCTAAGATACTTTGTTTAGTCCCTTGGTTAATCATATTCATGGCAGTGACAACTTGTTCGACTGCTTGGGCTTGTTGTTGGGAGGTTAAAGAAATTTGTTGGTTAATGACCATGACATCATTGATCCCATTAAACAACTTTTCTAGTGCTATAGCGGTTTGTTGAGATAATTTAATTCCCCCTACAGCATTTTTTTTGCCTGTTTCAGTAACCGAAACCGTTGTCTGGAGGGATTTTTGAATTTCTGTAATTAAATAATTAATTTGAGTAGCCGAATTTTTACTTTGATCGGCTAATTTGCGAATTTCTCCCGCAACCACAACAAACCCTTTGCCATATTCTCCGACTCTCACGGCTTCGACAGAAGCATTCAAAGCTAACATATTGGTTTGATTCGCTAAATCGGTGACTAAATTAGTAATGGTACCAATTTGATTCATTTGGTTATGTAAACCGGTAATTTTGTTAGCAATCTCTTCAACGGTTGATTGTAAAATCGAAATTCCATCTAAGGTTTTTTGAACTAATTGTTTATTTTCTTCGGAAATATGAGCGACTTCAACCGCATTGTCGGCGGCGAGTTTTGCTTGTTCAGCCGACTGGCGAGAACTAGAGCCTAATTCATCAATAGTGGTTGTGGTTTCATTCACCGCAGCAGCTTGTTGAGCCGTAATTCGTTCTTGTTCTTCAACACTACTGGCAATTTGGCTCGAAGAAGTGGCAATTTGATTAATACTATTTAAAATCGGTTTAATAATTCCTCGACTTAAGGTTTTACCTAACATTAACGCCAGGAGGGGACAAACAATCAATGCAGCTATCATTAAAAAAGTAATTATTTTAACATCATTAATCGCTTCTTGTTGGGTGAGTTCACTCCACTCATCATTAATTTCTAAAACCGCAAAAATAGATTGAAAAACTTGAGCAAATTTTTCTCGTTTTTCCTGATGAATTTTATCCAGTTCAGTTCTTAATCTTAAAGCTTCTTCTACTTTAGAAATTTCGGCTCTATCAATCGGATTTTGAGCTTTTAAAAGCAGTAAACTATTCCAGGGATTTCGGATGCCTAATTGATTAAATTGTGCTTCTAAGACTAAGTAACTTTTATGAAATTTAACCCATTGATCCCAATCGATTAAAAATTTTTCATAGCTCTTTTGTTCTGCTTCTGTTTTTCCGGCTTGGGCGTATTCTTCAAATCCCTGATTAATTTGTTCCCATGCTTTTTGAATCCGATTTAATTCTTGTTCTCGTTCTTGATCAGTTAACAAAGGATTCAGCAATAGCCGTTCTGCGGATTGAATTTGGGTTTGCCCTTGATTAATTTTGCTTAAAGAACGAATACTGGGAATTGTATTATACCCCAATTTTTCAATTTGTCCATTGAGACGAAAAACACCATATAAACCAAGAAGAACAATACCAAATACCAGGGCGAAAAATGAACCACTAATTTTAACTTCTAAAGGAATTTTGTTCGTCATATTTTCAAATCTTTTGATTTTCTGACTGCTACTTTTTTCTCCCTGGTATGATCTGATCGTTAAACTTTGGCTTCGGCAAAAACCCCAATATTTCTGAACTTCTGATATCGCATTTCTCGACGCTGCTGGGACGTTAAAGGAAGGAGTTCAGCTAAGGATTTTAAGAGCGCATTTTTGAGCAGTTCTGCCGCTTTTAAAGGGTTGCTATGGGCTCCCCCATCGGGTTCAGATACAACTTCATCAATAATGCCTAATTGTTTGAGATCTTGGGAGGTAATTTTCAGGGCTTGGGCAGCTTGGGGTGCTTGACCCGCATCTTTCCACAAAATCGCAGCACAGGCTTCAGGAGTGGCGACGGTATAGACAGAATGTTCTAACATCAGGAGTTTTTCTCCAACTCCAATCCCTAACGCCCCACCCGAACCCCCTTCACCAATAACTGTACAAATAATCGGAACGTCTAAATCAAACATCTCTCGGAGGTTATAGGCAATGGCTTCGCCTTGACCGAGTTTTTCCGCGTCTACCCCAGCCCAAGCCCCCGGAGTATCAATAAACGTGAGAATGGGCATTCCAAAACGGTTGGCGTGTTCCATTAACCGCATAGCTTTGCGATAGCCTCCGGGGGCTGCCATGCCAAAATTACGGGCGACATTATCTTTGGTATCCCGTCCTTTTTGATGGCCTAGAATCATCACAGGTTGTCCCCCTAAACGGGCAACTCCTCCCACTAAGGCCGGATCATCATAGCCTCGGCGATCGCCATGGAGTTCCATCCATTCATCGGTCATCGCCTGAATATAATCTAAGGTACTGGGTCGTCGGGGATGGCGGGCGAGTTGTAGCCGTTGTAGGGGAGATAAACTACTGAAAATTTCTTGTCGTAGTTGATTGGCGCGGGTTTCGAGTTGTCGAATTTCTTCGGACACATCCACACCATTTTCACTCGCCAATTGACGAATTTGGTCAATACGGCTTTCTAGTTCGACTAGAGGTTTTTCAAAGTCAAGGAGAATTGGTTTTCGATTGGAAGTAGCCACACTCAAATTTACTATTACAGGGGTGAATCTTTTTTAAGATTTTATCTGAAAACGGGGATGTTTGATCCCTAAGCCTCAAAAATACCCAACCAAGCAAAGCCTATTAGCTTTTCACAAAACTTGGAGTAAGCCAAATCATTTGTAATGTTAAACCTCAACATCAACGGAGAAGAAGGAGATAATTAAATATAATAGGAATCTACTTTTTATTGATAATAGGATTATCTAAACAATCTAAAACCAACTGTGCTCTTTTAGCTAACTTAGCCGCAATATCTTTTGCTTCTTTTTCCTGGGTTTCAGGATTAGGAACATTAATAATTTTTACATGATCAGGCTTTTTTTGTAATAGCTCGATACAGTATCGTATCATCATATAATTTATCCACAGATGCTTAACTAAATAATAGGTTGCTGATTAGAGAGCCAGAAAAGAAGGTCAGAAACTTTCTCTAAGGAAGGATTCTTAATTAACTCGCTATCATTGCCTTTTCTATAATAAACAGACTCTTCAAGCTGGCTATTAAAAGGAATTTTAACCCAAACTTCTTTGTCAAAATCTTGATTAGACCAAATCAAATCAACTCCTCCTCGACTTTCCAAAGAGGAGAAACCACGAGGAAAAGATTGATTTAATTTTTGATATAGTTGGGTCAATTTTTCCACTGATTGTGAGATTGCATAATTTGAAGGATTTAAGATCTCATCTTCCTCTTCCTCATCTAAATCAGGATCTATTTCTGTTAAATTTAAAACACGATCAAAGGTAATCAAAAAATCCTTGCTAAAGTTTTGAGGATTTACAATTCTGATTTCTTGATAATAACTTGATTCAGGAAATTTTATGCAACATAATAAATTGTACTGCTTATTAATTCTTACTTTTGACATTAAAATATTATCCAACCTTGCCAAAAAATTATGGCCATAAGGTACGGAGATATAGAATACAGCCTTATTTTAGCATTCTTTATGAAGAATACCAAGTTTTAGACTAAGCTAATGGTAGTTTCATACCAACTATCTTAAGTCTAACTTCTCTGTATCTGATTCTCAGGTAAGATCATTTAGAGGTAATTTCCTAAAATGCTATAACTTAATTAGTGAGCAGTTGCTGATAAAAAGCCAATAATTCTTGAGCCAGTGCTGTATTAGTGTAGTGCGTCATTACCCGTTGATAGCCTCGTTGTCCTAACTGTTTTGCGAATTCTGGCTGTGTGATTAACTGGCTGAGAACATCTCGTAAAGCGTGTTCATTGCCTTCAGGAAAGATTAATCCTGTATCTGAAATAACGTGGGGAATTTCGCCGGAGTCAGAACCAATTACGGGAACTTGACAAGCCATTGCTTCAATTAAAACATGACCAAATTGTTCTTTCCACCCCACAGCCGTTAGGGTTTTAAATTTGTAGGTTGTTTCTGAGGGTAAAACCAGGGTATCCATTAAATTAATATAGCGTTGTACCTGATCATGAGGGACACTTTCTATTAAAACTAATCGGTTTTTAAATCCTAAATTCTCAGCCATTTCTAAAAGTTGTGATCGCAATTCCCCCCGACCTAATAATATCCATTTCCAAGAATAATCTTTTAACCCAGCTAAGGCTTTTGCTAAAGTCATCAATCCTTTTTCTTCAACAAACCGCCCCACAAACCCGACAACAAATTCATCCGGGTTAATTCCTAATTCGGCTTTTAATTGGGGTTGGGGTTCGGGTTTAAACAGGTTTTCATCAACGCCTAATTGGGGCATGACTTCAATTTTTCTGGTATATCCTTTTTGTTTTAAAATATCTTTTCCGTCTTGATTTCCAACAACAATACCATCGGTATATTTTAGGTTATAGGATTCTAACACAGAAACGGGAAATTTTAATTCATAAGGCAAATTCCACCAAGTAAAAAAGACGTTTTTTGCTTTTAAACCCAGAAGGTTATTCAAGGTAATTAATTGAGTATAGGTTAAGGCTTTAGACCCTTGTTCAACTTGAATAATATCCGGATTAAAGGTTTTTAAAAGGGAAACTAAATCCAAGCCAAAGGTGAGTAAACCTTGGTTATTTTCGCTGAAATTAGAAACAGGAACAACCTTAAAATTCCCTTCATCCAAATATTGACACTCAATAATTTTATTTTGAACCCCTCCGGGTCGCCAACGTTTGGGAACAACAAGGGTTACTTCGATATTAGGCTGTAAACGAGCTAAGGCTCTGAATTTTTCTCGGTTTAAGTCAACAATATAGGTATGACTTGCAACTAAAATTTTCATTAATTTCCTCCTAATTAACGGTTTTCTGGGTCGGGTGAATAATTCTGATCAAACTGTTGCTGTGATTGAGCAACAGCAGGTGAGACTATAGATGGTCTTGTTGTGTGTAAATTTGTCCTTGATCCCAAAGGGATGTAATCCAGGTTCCTAATGCTTTAAGTAAGCCTAATTTATAGAAGAAGAAACGGCTGATAATTTTGAGAGGAGAACCACTTTTATTACAAGGGGGATGACCTAAAACATGACAATCGAATAATTTAGCAAAAAAGCGGAAACATTGACCCGGAGTTAAGTTTTTTAAACCCATCAAGAAGTGATTATGATAAAAGGTAATCTGATATTGAACAGAACGGGTACTCATATCATGACACCCTCCCGCTTCTTCTCCCAAATGAATTAAATAAGCGTCCGGGTCATACCAAATCACATAACCTGTTTGTCTTAATCTTAAACAAAAATCCGATTCTTCTCGCACCGCACTGCCTTTAAATCGTTCATCAAAGGTTAACCCAAATTGATCAAAAATTTCTCGGCGGAAGGACATATTACATCCTCTAGCAGAAATTACTTGTTGAGGTTTAATGGTATGAACTAAATCAATATGATACCAAGCAATGCCAGGATCATAAGCTTCGGGAGGCAAATTTTCAATGGTTAATTCTCCACCGGAATCACTTAATTTCATACGATCAAAAACTCGTCCAGCAACGGCTCCAATCTTTTCGGGTGCAGAAGTTTCTCCAGGAATATAATTGTGAGCATGAGCCATTAAAAACCCTTCAGGAAGTTGAACATCATCATCAATGAATAAAAGAATATCGCCTTGAGAACGCCGGACAGCGTAATTTCTAGCACCGGGTAAACTCGCCCAATCTAAACGATACCATTTGATTTTTTTAGCTTGGGCTAATTCTTCTAAATAAGCTTGGGTTTCGGGTTCGTGGGTTGGGGTTTGATCCACCACTAAAACTTCAAAATTCGGATAATTTTGTTTGAAGACTTCTGCTAAGGTTTCTCGTAATACTTGTTCTCGGTTGTAGGTTGGAATAATAACAGAAATTAAGGGTAAATTCATGAGTTCTTCTCCTTAAATTGTTTAACCGTTGATTGGATAGTTTTTATAAAAAATTACTCTCAATGCACCCACTGAATGATTCAGATCATGATTTAAGAATCTGGATCAAGTTCACCTGCTTCGATCAGTTTTTTCCGTTCTTCCCGATCAATTTCGGGTAATTTAAAGAGGACACCTGCAAAATACCAATAATAAACTGTAACTGGATCAACATCCAGAGGGTAATAATAGGTATTGTAACTAATGACTAACACAAAAACCCAAAAAGAAGCCCCAAAACTCCGTAAATTTTTATCTTTCACAGAACGATAGGATTTAAACCCAACAATAGTCATGGTTGTAACGAGATAGAGAAAACCTGCGACTCCAATTGGCCCTATTTCAAAAATCATTTTAGGATAGTAGGTTTCAATCAACTGAGTTTTTCCAAAAATGCGAGCTGCATTGGTTGCTCGTCCTAACCCTTTTCCTAAAATCCCTTTTTGTCCTCCGCTACTGTTTCCAAACTGTTCTGAGATGAAATCGGTGGGGGGTGAAGCATTCCAACGACTGACAAAACTATCAATTCGTTCTTGCAAAAATGCGGGGCTGGCTGCTGCTGCAATTCCTAATACTAAACCGAGTCCGGCGACAATGGGAAGAAATCGTTTTAAGTTGGCAACTTGTCCAGTTAAAACTAATAGAATAATGGTGACAACGGGAACTAACGCTAAGGCAATTCGTTGACCGGAAATCACAGCATTTACAAATACCAGTGCCATTCCGACTAAACCCATTGTTCGCCAGAGGGGAGATGGATCACTAAAAGCACTCGCAAAGGTAAAAAAAGCATTAGCAATTAAAAACCAAGCCCATTGCCAAGGTGCCACAAAAGTTCCCGGTAAACGAATCATATTTTGGGAGGGACTAAAGACTAAAGATCCGCCCACAAAACATTTAGCATCAATGGTAGCTTTAAATAAATCATCTCCGGTGAGGTCACCGGTTCCTTTACAACGACCACTAGCCAGCATTTGATATTGAATGACTCCTAAAACACAACAAATGATGGCTAAAACCAAGGTTAAACGAGTTAAAAATAAGAGTTCTTTTTTTCCTTTAATTTGGTAGTAAGAACAGGTAATTAATGGCAAGTATCCAATAAAGGATTTTAACCCCATAAGTCCGAGCAAAATGGGTTTGTCGCCGCCTTCGGGTTTGAGTTGTTGTAATCCATTAACTAAGAGTAACGTTAAACCACAGATGGCAAGAAGTACCATCAAAGGTTGCTTTAAGGCTTTAGGAACAATCATGGGCATTCCTTTGCGTTTCCATTCCTTATATTTGGCAAATAAGGCTGGAAAATAAAAGCCATCTTTAGCGAGTTGAAAAATGGGGCTTCCTCCCCCAATCCAATAGGTAACTGTGCCATTAAAGGGGAGGTAAATTAAAAATCCCCATAATGCCATATCTGGGTAAAGATAGGATAGGGAAACCACTAAAATTCCTCCTCCCCCGGCGATCGCTAATTTAGGGCCAGCAACCACAAATAAAATCGCTCCCACAACAACAGCCGTTGTGATAATTCCTGATGATGAAGAAATAACTTTTTGAATCGCTTTTACTCGTTGCTTTTGGCGAAGTTTAATTTCTTGTTTACTTAATGTAGGTTTTTTGGCTTTAGCTTTTTTTTTAACCTTCTTTCGCTTTTTTTTGGCTTTTGTAACCATTGGAGTTAAGAGTTAGGAGTCAGAAGTTATTTGTTAGGGATTAAAAAAATAGATGCTATAAATTTAGCCTTCATTATAGATCAAGTTTTAAGGGGCTGTGGAAAAACAACAAACGAAATCGCTGGCGGATGGTGCGATAATCGAACTCTTCCTGACCAGCGATAAAGTCTGTATTTAAAAAACGTTAAACGGCTAAATGTTGCTGAACGACTAATACTAACTGATTTGCCCAATAGTCGGCTAAATCTGCACTCTTTGCTTCTACCATAACTCTAATCAGGGGTTCTGTTCCTGATGCACGAACCAAAATTCTGCCTTGATTTCCCATCGCAGCTTCTGCGGTTTCAATGGTTTTCATCAATGGTTCACACTCTTGCCAATGACGGCGTTGATACACATCTTCAACTCGGATATTTTTTAACAGTTGGGGATAGGTTTGGAAACTTTGATTGACTAATTCTGCTAAAGATTGACCGGAACGTTTGACTAAGGCTGCTAAATGTAAAGCCGTCAGTAACCCATCCCCACTAATTCCATAATGGTGACAGAGAATATGTCCCGACTGTTCACCCCCTAACATCGCCCCGGTGCGTTTCATTTCAGCGTGAACGTGTTGGTCGCCGACGGGGGTACGAATCAATTGGCCCCCGAACTGTTGCCAAGCTCGTTCAAAACCGAGGTTAGCCATTACCGTTGAAATAATTAAATTGTCGGGGAGTTGTTCGGCTTGGCTGAGGGTTTGGCCCCAAAAATACAGAATATAATCTCCATCAACAGCCCGCCCTTGACCATCAACCGCTAAAACTCGATCTGCATCTCCATCAAAGGCAAATCCAATATCGGCATTATATTCTAAAACTGCTTGTTGTAGCTGTTGTAAATGGGTAGACCCACAATTAACGTTAATTTGATGGCCATTGGGTTGATCATGGAGACAAATCACCTCAGCCCCCATTTCTGTGAATACTTGGGCGGCGAGGGGAACGGCGGCGCCCCAAGCTAAATCTAAAACCACCCGCATTCGGTGTAAATTGGTGAGGGGGAGTAACGGCCCATGTAGAGATTGGGCATACTGTTGAATCAGTTCTGGACGGTAATAGTGCTGGCCGCAGTCACTATAAACAATCGGAAAATCGGCATTTCCTCTAATTCCGGCTTCTATTTGCTGTTGTAGGGCGGTGGATAGTTTTGTACCATCTTTTCCAAAAAATTTAATTCCGTTGTCTTCTGGGGGGTTGTGGCTGGCGGAAATCATCACTCCACCCAGGGCTTCAGACTGGGAGGTTAAATAAGCGACTCCCGGTGTGGGACAAACTCCAATGTGCCAGACTTCTAACCCGGCTGCAATTAATCCGGCAGAAAGGGCCATTGCTAACATATTGCCAGAGGTGCGGGTATCTTGGCCTAAAATGACCGGGCCGGGATGCTGGGCTTGTTGTCGTAAAACTTGACCCGCCCAGAAGCCCACTTGTAAAGCCAGAGGGGCACTCAGGAGTCCTCCAACCCGTCCCCGGATACCATCGGTTCCAAATAGGGGGGTGCTGGGGAGTTCCCCAACTTGATCGGTAAAGCCGAAATGAGATATGGTTCGAGGTTGGGCGGTGTTGACTTCTTTTTGGAAAGAACTTAAGTTCTGGGTTTGAGGGGGTATTGCGACCATAAAATTCACTCTTCTTAAATATATTCACACACTCTTTGTGGAGCATAGCACGTCAGAAACGGAGGTGAAGTCTTTTAGCCAAAGATATGTACAATGACGAGGTAAAAAATTCACTCATTTAATACTATGCGTTGAAAATTTATATTTTACCAAACGTTTCAATAGTGTTAGACAGATTAATGGCTTGACAGGAACACCTCCAAACTCGATACTAAATAAACCTACCTCAAATAGGCTTGCCTAAATTTTAGCACGGTAATGAAGACAAAATCTTTCTCTAAAGTCTATCGTTATTCAATGATTTTAATGGGAATTATTACCCTAACGGGGGTGATGGCTTATTCTAACATTTTTAATAGTTTTTTTCTCTCAGATGATTTTGTTTTAATTGCCTTATTGTCTAAATTAGGGCCGTTGGGATTATGGATGAATCAACAACACGGTCAATCGTTATTTTTTAGACCTTTATTGGGATTAATTAGTTTTTTAGATTATCAAATTTGGGGGTTAAATGCTTTTGGCTACCATCTCACTAATTTTGGCTTTCATTTAGGAAATTCTTTTTTGGTGGGAAGAATCACCTATTTATTAAGTTTAAATTTAAGATTAGAATTAAAATTAAAACGATTTATTCCGTATTTTGCTGGATTTATTTTTCTATTATTACCTTCCCATTCAGAAGCTGTTTCTTGGATTTCTGCTCGGACGGATGTTATTGCTACGTTTTTTGCCTTATTGTCCTTTTCAACTTATTTAACCTTTAAACAATTTTATCAACCCTTACAATTATGGATATCTTTAGCCGCCTTTTTAGCCGCGTTATTGTGTAAGGAATCAATTGTCAGTTTTCCAGGGTTAATTTTAGCCTATGAACTCTACCAATATTTACAAGAAAAACCTCGAACTTTGAATAAACTCTTGACAATCGTTTCATTTTATGTAATATTCTTAGGGTTTTATTTTGTTTGCCGATATCTAAAGTTAGGAACCTTTATCGGGGGATATGGAAAAGGTATTCATCTTCAGTTTAATCCCATTCAAATTTTATACAATTTAATTATTTATCCCCCTCGTAGCTTTTTACCTCCTCAATTTAACGCTTCTAGTTTTACCGTCTGGATTATAGATTTTATAGGCATTATTTTAATTTCTTTATTGGTTTTCCTTTTAAGTTATTATAAACATCAACTAAACTCTCAAATTCCTCAAACCTTAATTTTACTCATTGTCGGATTTTGGATTTGTGTTTTACCCGCTATTAATGTTTCTGTCTCTCCCTTTGATACCCAAGGAGAACGTTATTTATATTGGGCTTCTAGTTTCACCTCTATTTATATCGCCTTAGTGATCACAATTTTAGTGAGTAATTTTCAACTGACTTTAATTCTATCCTCGATTATATTAGTCAGTTTAGGATTATCCCTGCATTCTATTAACCAAAACTGGAAATTTGCAGGCGAACTCTCTCAAAGTTTATTATCTAGTTTGCAAAAAATTCCTATAGAATCACCTATAATTACCAGTGTTCCCGATAACTATAGAGGAGCTTATGTATACAGAACCGGATTAATTCAAGGTCTTTATCTTTTTGATCCTGAGAATCGCTTTAACGTTCAATTTGAGCAAAAACCAACCGATAAACCCTTTGAAAAAGTTAGATTCTATACCGATAACATTTTATTGGTTATGATGAATACGCTGCTAGAACCCACTGACAAAATTCTTGTTAATTCTCCCCAACTCAATCAATATCAATTTCAATTATCCAATCCCCAAACCACATTTTTTCTCACGCCCAAAAATACAGTCGTCACTCAAGATTATCACATCAACAATGTACAACCCCAATCCTACACCCTAAATTTGAACAATCCTAGCCGTTTTCAGGATTTATTGTTGTATTCATCGGGTCAGTTTGTTAAACTATCGAACTAATCTTGTATGATAGAGACAATTTATCCAACGATAATATTAGGTGTGATGGAACCCATTTATATTTTAGGTGCTGGCCCAGCCGGACTCGCAGCGGCTTATACATTAACAAAACAAGGTCAATCCGTTGTTGTCGTTGAACGTGATAGTCAAGTGGGAGGATTAGCTAAAAGTATAGAATATCAAGGCTTTATCTTAGATTACGGCCCCCATCGATTTTATACAAAAATTGCTCCGGTTTTGCAACTTTGGGATGAGGTTTTAGGAGATGAACAAGTTACGGTTAATCGTCTGACTCGGATTTATTATGGGGAAAAATATTTTAGTTATCCCTTAAAAGCCAAACAAGTTTTATCTGCATTAGGATTAGTTGAAACTTTCAGAATTATTATCTCCTATTTAGCTGTTCGATTATTTCCTAAATCTCAAACTAATAACTTTGCAGAATGGGTTGAAAATAAATTTGGAAAACGCCTATCTGAGATATTTTTTGAAGGTTACACCGAGAAATTATGGGGAATTCCCTGTACAGAAATTAGTGCAGATTGGGCTGCACAACGAATTAAAGGTTTATCCTTATCAAAAGCGATTAAAAATGCTATTTTAGGCAATGATGGAAAAGTTAAAAATCTCATAGACCAGTTTCAATTTCCCCGTTTGGGTTCGGGTCAACTGTATGAAAAAATTGCCGACTATTTACAACAACATCAACAACCCATTTTATTAAATACAGAAGTTATTCAAGTTCATCATCAAAATTCCCAAGTCACCCATATTACCCTCAGAAACCGCATCACCAAGGAGGAAAACACCGTTGCTTGTGGGGGTGTGATTTCTTCTATTCCTCTGACACATTTTATTCAGCAACTGCAATCTTCCCCCCCTGAAAAAGTTATCGAGGCTGCTAAGTCGCTTAAATTTAGAAATACAATTTTAGTGTATTTAATGGTAGAAGGTGGAAATCTTTTTCCTGATAATTGGTTATATATTAATGACCCCAGAGTTCAAGTTGGACGAGTCACAAATTTTGCTAACTGGTCGCCAGAAATGTTAGCCAATACTCAACAAACCCCCCTGTGTTGTGAATATTGGTGTAATTTTGGCGATGATTTATGGCAATGTCCAGAAGATGAACTGCGAATATTAGCCGAAAAAGAATTAAGGAAAATTGGATTATTAAAAAATCAAGCAATTTCTGATGGCTTTATTGTTCGTTTACCTCGAACTTATCCTATTTATGCTGGAAATTACCAGTCTGCTTTATCAGAAATTCAAGGCTATTTACAAACCTTTCAAAACTTGCAATTAGTGGGACGCTATGGTGCTTTTAAGTATAATAATCAAGACCATAGTTTATTAATGGGAATTTTTGCGGCGGAGAACGTTGTAACTCCCGGTAAACATAACCTCTGGAATGTTAATAGTGATAGTGAATATGTGGAAGAAGCTCATGCAGAAGCCGCCACAACCGCAGCAACCAATACTCGCCTATCCCGTCGTCGTCAAACCTTAAAAACTTTACGAGAATTTGGCGGCTATTTATTCACAGGCGGCGCGGCTACGGTTGTTGATGTTCTCGTTTTTTCGATTCTCATCCAGTCGGGATTATGGTATGTTTTTGCATTAGGAATTAGTTATTTTTTGGGATTAAGTACCAACTTTTGGTTAAGTCGTCGGTTTGTATTTGGAGTGTATTGGAAAAATTGGTTTGTCCAATATGGCGTGTTTGCGACGGTTGCTTTAAATAGTTTATTAGCTAATTTAGGGCTATTACAACTGTTAATAAATGAATTAGGTTGGCATCCAACCCTATCTCGTTTAGCGAGTGCTGCTTGTGTCGCTATGATTAGTTTTACCGGACATAAATTGTATTCCTTTTCATCCCAAAATCAATCATCTAATCAAGTTTCTGAACTGCAATCTTAATTAACAATGTCTGAACAAAAACAACAAGCTAAGGTTAATTTAACCGCTATTTTCGTGATTACTTTAGCGACTTGGTTAATTCTAGTTCCTTGGGTCAATTCCATTAAAATCCCTTTTGGAAATAATCAAACTGGGGTAATTTCTTTAGCCAGTATTGAGAATATTAGTCCCTATACAGACTATCTCAAATATATTATTTTACTTCTGACTCCCCCCTTAATTGCTACTTTGGTTTTAAACCTCAAGCAAAAACCAATAACAGCAATTTTAGAGGTTATTAACCATCGTTATACTTGGATAGGAGTCAGTTCTATTTTACTCCTGACTTGGTTAATTAATACTCCTTTTAACCAATTTAGAATTAATTCAACCTTAAAGGATTCGTTTCATGAAGGAGAATTTTTAGGCTTTTTACCTAACTTTCTACAACTTCCAAAACCCTTTATCAATACTATTTTAATTCATGGGTATGGCGTTGATGTTCTTCCCAGTTGGTTAGCTACAAATCTCGCCACTCAAGATAATGGAATCGCTTTAACTCGGTTATTTGTTAACTTAGAAAATGTGATCACCTGTTTAGGCTATTTTTGGATATTGTGGGAATTAATTAATTTAGCTAACATTCATAAAAATAGATTAAAAATATTTTTGATATCCTGTATTTTATTTTGTGTTTTCGATGGAATTTTTTATAAATTCGATGGACGCAGAGGAACCAGTTTTATTATTCAATTAGCCTTAACCTTACGGTTTTTTAGAATAGCTGAAACGCGAACAAACCAAGCACAATGGTTATCGGTTTTAATTGGAGCATCAATTCCCAGTAGTTTTTTCTATATTTATGATCGAGCAATATATTTTATAGCGGTTTATTTATGTGCTTCTATTTTATCATTATTTTTACCTAAAAAAACAACTATTTTATGGTTCAGAGGTTCACTCGTTGGAATTATTCTTGTTTCTATCCTTAGTTTAATCCTCTTAGGTTTTGATCAAATTAATGCTATTATCTCTCAAGTTTTATATTGGGGAAAATACGGACGCTATATTTCCTTTATTCCCCTTCCTCCCTTAGAACTCACTTGGACTTCACAGAATTTCTGGTTATCGATGTTTGTTCAAAGTGCGGTTTTAGTTTATCTCCTCTTAGACTTCAAAAATCATGAGTTTAAATTTCGTTCTTTTATCCAAAACAATTATCTGATTATTTTACTCCTAACTGCTGCATCCGTTTACATGAGAATTACTCTCGATAGAAGCGATATAGGACACGCCTATCATGGTGCATTAATAACGGCTTTTTTAGCATTTTATCTAATTTATATAGGCTATAAAAACAAAATAGAATCGCAGTTATCTCAATTTAATATAACTCCCATTGAACAGATATTAATGCTTCTGATTTTGACTATAATTATCTTAACAGAACCCAGTTTTAATCTGGTTAAGGGGATGGAAAAATTCACTCAACTTCCTGACGCTTTATCAACTTCTGATCAAAAACTGTTAAAACCAGATTATTTAGAAGCGTGGAAAACTCTCAAACCTGAAATTGATCAACAATCTTGCTTTTATACCTTAACTTCTGAAGGATTATGGTATTATTTATTTAATAAACCTTCCTGTTCTAAATACGGTTATGTTCTCTATGCTAAACCGACTGTTGCACAACAGCAAGTCATTCAAGAATTAAACGAAATAAAACCCAATATTATATTATTAACCAATGAATTATGGTATCAAAATCCTTGGGATCTCATTTTAAAATCTGAATCCGCTTCTTTAATTTATCAAAACGTTTTAACCACCTATAAACCTTATAAAACCATTCAATCTCATTGGTTTTGGAAACGCAATAATCAACCGTTAAAATTTACTCAAACTCAAACGTTAAATGGTAATATAGAATCTATTCCCACTCAACCCATTCATCAACGCGATGATTTATCCCTTAGTGGGTGGTCAATTCTTCCTAAACAATCAAAACCTGCGGATGCAGTTTATTTAAGTTTAGGAGAAAACAATCAATTAATTGCTGTCGGTCAAGTCAATATTCCTAGACCCGATGTAGTTCAAGTTTTATCTAATCCCAAATATGAAAAATCAGGCTGGATGATTCGAGTTCCTACAGCAATTTTACCCCCAGGAAACCATCAGATGAAAGTCTGGAGTTATGACACTCAAAACAATCAACTCACTCAAATTGGAAAGAGTTTTAATTTAGAAATTATCCTCTAACCTCCGTTTTTGGGCTTGCTTCCCACTCTTTCAAATAATATGAAACCTTATATAATTGCTAAAGATGAACCCCTCTAACCGCCTGTAGAGACGTTGTATGCAACGTCTCTACAGGGGGGAATTTGTAGCAAACATTTAGGGATTTCAAATAATTTTTATTAAAATTTGGGATTACTTTAATGGAGAAAGCCCTGAAGGGCTTACTACGGTTTTTGATATTTATGTTAATATATCTGTTAGGTGATTTAATCCAAAACTCAAAATTGAGAATCTAACCTTGCTAGTTGTTATCAATTAATTTTAAAGACAAGGAGATAAAAATGCAGATTGCAATCAAGCCAGATCAAGAAAAATTTATTCTTGAAAAATTACAACAAGGTAAATATAAAAGTGTGGATGATTTATTAACTGTAGCCTTTCAACTTTTAGATCAACATGATCAAAGAGAAAAGCAACTGATTGAACTCAGGCAAAAAATTGCTGAGGGAACACAGCAAATTCGTGAAGGAAAAGTCGTTGATGGTGAATTAGTTTTTCAACAATTACAAGAAAAGTTAAATTCTATGGAAGAACGTTAAAGATGGGTAGTTACTTTTTCTCAGAACTGGCAGTTAAAGACATCAATGAAATTTGTGAATTTATTGGTCAAACTAATGTTAAAGCTGCCAGTAAACTGTTTGATACTATTCGACAAAAATGTAAGTTAGTCTCTAGTTTTCCCAATATGGGTAAAGACTATTCTTGGATTGGATCTGATCTGCGTGGCTTCATTGTTGATGACTATATTGTGTTTTATTATCCCCGTAAAGATGGAATTGATATTGTCCGTGTAGCTTATGGAAGAAGAGATTTAAAAGCTTTGTTTGAAGAATTTGGAGATGAAACATGAAAATTGAAAACATCCAGTTTCTAGTAAATTGAAATCGGACTTTTTAAACGTAGTAAGCCCTTCAGGGCTTAATCCCCAGTAATTGATAACCTCCTCATTAACCGCTTATTATTCATCAATATTATTTTTAGATTCATCACCCTTTAGATTCGAGGGGAAATGAAGTTGAAGGTTAATATCAATTGAAATAGTATTTTCTTTATGTATATTAATTCCTATTATTTTAACCAAAGCTTCTTGAGGTAATGAATTATTGAATAAGTTTTCTCCTGAAGATAACTTTTTATAACCTGCATCATTTAACCAGTTACAAATATTACGCCAATTTCCAACTTCAGAGGGAACATCTAAAAGATTTTTTAAATAAGGATATAACGTTTTACAAAGGTAAACTTCCACGCTTTTAGGACTTTGAAATAGTTTTTTAGCAATTTCGGCCGGACTATAACCACACAATAGTCCCCTCAGATAAAGTTTTTCCGTTTCAGTTAACCCCTGTCGAGAACGTGGGGACAATAGCCGTTTTACTGCTTCTAGGTCTTGATACAGTTTTTGTAAATCCCAAAAGTTACTAGCCTCAGAAAACATCTCATCTTTAGTATTCATGGTTGATCTGGATGATTTGACTAACGTAAGCATAGCGTAAAATACTAGCTTTTATTAGTTGTGTCATAGTTTAGACGGGTATATTCTAAAACTAACCCGCTAAAACATTAATGATCGAGAAAACCCTAAAACTAAAAGCCAATTCCCTATGAATAGGCAGTTTTTAGGACGGAAAAGATATGAGTTGATCCAATCAGAACGTAAACTTTTGTAACCCATACTGAGGTTTGGCGTAAAAGTCGCTACTTAGCCATCGATAGCAGAAATAATACATTTCAATTTTGAACGTTTGATTAGTTTTTACCTAGCCAGAGAATCTACCATGTTTGAAGTTAATCCTAACCCTACATCAGCCAACGCTATCACATCTTTAGCGGAGACTAACGCTTTTTTAGCAGAACAGGTGATGCCCAAAGTCTATCAGCAACTCCAACTGTTTGCGAGTGATCCCACTTTCGTTGAACAACTGAAGCTCCCTTTTGGCGACACTTGGGATATCCAGAAGGCACAAACCTTAGCCACAGAATGGCTTACAGGAAATTTTAGCACCCTTGCCCCGATTAAAATTGTCGCTTCAGCCGATATTAATGGGTCTTCTGGCGGGTTTGCAGAGGCTACAAATCAAATTTACCTAGCTAAAGATATTTTGACAGGTAGCAACGTTAATCAGGCTGTCAGCGTAGTTTTAGAAGAAATTGGACATTCTATTGATCCTCGACTTAATTCTAGCGATTCTCTTGGGGATGAAGGCGAAATTTTTAGCAATATTGTTCAAGGTAAAGTATTAAGTCCTGAACAAATTCAAACGTTAAAGACTGATGATGATGCGGCTGTTGTGATACTGGATGGAGAAAATGTTGTTCTCGAAATGAATCTGCAATCCGACTGGAACGTTTGGCGTTATGATGACTGGAGGAACAAGGAATCTGATTTTTGGTATCAACCAAATGGTAACACGATTCAAAAGGGGAATCGACCCGATGGTAAGGACGGTATTTATATTAATTGGGGTCTTGGATCTCCTTTTGACGATAGTAACATTTCTGATGGTAATAACTCTGACTATTTTGCTGTGCAGGGTGCTGCATACGCTGATTTTGAAGCCGGAAAGACTTACAAATTTACAGTTAATGCAGATAACGGAATTATAGTAACCGCTCGACCTAAAGATCAAAAGTTGACACTAAACGGTGTTATTACACCTTATGACACAGTACAAAACAAATACTTATGGCAGCAGTATGACGATAATAACCCGCAAGCCAAAGAGTATAACTTTACCCCTGATCAAACTGGTACTTATCGGGTTGATTTTTGGTCTTATGATGTAACAGGTAATGCTAGTGTTGATATTTCTTGGGAGCCGACAATACCTGATTCAGCAACAACAATATCTAATTCAGCAACCGTTACTAAAGGCTCAGAATCATATCCAATAGACATCTCCGAAAATCTCCAAATGCCCTCTATCGCTACTTTTGGAATCTCTAGCACTCCTGTGCCGGCTTCTCCAAAAGTAACGGATTCATAGGCTTTTTCAGTCACATTAATAATAACTAATGAATTTTATCTCTGATATACAATTATTTCTCAAAAGAATTCTGGGCAATTCTTAGATGGTAATACAATCGCTCCTATTCGCCATCTTATTAATCCACATACTGTCAAGATTACTGCTTCATAATTTTGCCTCTTTAACCGAAATCTTTCTGAAGCAACTCGATAAATTTTTATCAGTCTTATTAAATGTTCAACTACAATCCTTTGTTGGGCTTTTAACCGATTTTCTTCTCGCTTTTCCGCCGACATCTCTTGATTCCTCGGTTTCTTATACGGTGTATTAATTGCTGTTTCTCCTACATAAGCTTTATCCCCTCTGTATTTTTGATTATTCCCCAATTCCTGGCTTCTTTCTCTCCACAATTTCAGATCACTTGTTGCTCCGGTATAACCCACAGCTACATCCACTATTTCTTTTCCATTTGGCATGACAATGACTTGATTTTTAAAGGTATGTGTCTTTTTCTTTCCTGAGTAATATTTTTTCTGCTCTTCATTGTCTGTTGGTCTTTCCCTGGGCTGTTCATAGCTATCTACTACTAACTCAAATTCCACCAGAATTTTTTCTACCCACTCCCAATCACTCTCGTTTTTTTTTACTTGCTCTAGCAAACTCGCTGGTAGTAATTCTCTCAAGATTTTTATCCAGTTATGGAAAATATCATTCGCTGTTGATTCACTGACTTCAAACTGTAACCCTAACATTTGAAATGTCGGCATTTGATGCAGATAAATTAGAGTCAGTAAGATTTGTTCCTCCACAGATAATTTCTGCCGACGACCCCCACCTGCTTTAATCAACCTGATTTTAGTTTTTTCTTTTTCCTGTCGTTTTTCTTCTTCTAATAACTCCGCAGCTTGAATGAGTTCTATCATCTGTTCATATTCCATCCCTAATAGCCTTTTTGCTTGCTGGGGATTCTTGTCCAGATAGTCTCTTAATTTACTCATCTCTAATCCGGGGTAAAATTTAATTTTATCATCTTTTTACCCCTCCTTTTTTCTATTTTGGAGATGTCTAATTACTATACAACGTTTTGATGGCTCATCTGATATTCAAAACCGACCAACATGGTTAGTTATTCATGGATTTGGGCATGATCCAGGGAACGTAGCAGATCAAGGATTACCTCAATCAATTGACGGATACCAACAAAATGATCAAGTCCTTATGGTTGATTGGAGTGAAATTACCAAAGATAATGGAAAGTGGATTCCCGATGTTGCTGGTTGGATTCCAAATGTAGCAGAAGTTGTAAAAAACAAGTTGAATGAATGGGGAATATCTAAGGACAACATCAATATAGTCGGTCAGAGCTTTGGTTCTTATGTGGGATGGGAAATTGCAAATCGATTAGGAGGTGTAAATAAATTTGTTGCTTTAGATCCAGCTAGTGATCTAGCTGGATACAGTCCTGCTGGTAAATTTGAGGATGTTTCAGAGTGGTCTTGGGCATTCAAAAGTAGTCTGCTTGGGAATGATTATGTAGCTAAAACAGCCGATGAGTCTTTTGCCATTAACCTTACAGGAACTAACGATCAACACAATGATGTCATGGGCTTTTTTGCAAGTTTAATAAATAAAGAATTTCCAACTTTTGGAAAACTTTTTAGCTTAGATCGAATGAATGGGAATGATAAACCTTGGTCTGTTGAAGATAATTGGTTTAATTACAATGAATATGAAGCTACATTAAGTGGTGAAAAATCATCTAATACATGGTCTATCGATAGTTCTTTTCGATTAGACAATGGTGCTCTTGTTGCGTATTAGTTAAAAAAAATAAGAGGAACTCTACTTATGTCATTTAACATAAGTTTGGCATGGCTCACTCTACAATAAATTGAAAAAATTTTGTTTTAATGTTGAATAACTATGGCACTACAACCAAGCAATCAAAACGGTATATCTTTCCTAGTTGGAGATAACACCGCAGAATCAATTATTCTATCTTCTGGACAACTAAACAATTACCCTGGTGGTGTATTAGCTCTGGATGGAAATGATACTGTTATCGGTTCAGAAAATAGTGAATTTATTAATGGAAATACGGGTTTAGATTCCTTAATTGGAAATGGAGGAAGTGATACCCTTAGAGGTGGCAAACAAGATGATATTCTCGATGGAGGAAGTGGGAATGATTTCTTAGCAGGAGATTTAGATCAAGATATTGTTAGAGGAGGAGAAGGTAACGATAGTTTATATGGGGGAAAAAATAGTGATCAATTGTTTGGAGATGCCGGAGATGATATTCTTTCAGGAGACAAAGATAATGATACATTGACAGGAGGAACGGGAAAAGATACCTTTGTTTTAGTTACAGATGGCGGTTTAGATGTAATTACTGATTTTGAAAATAACATTGATATTATTAAACTGCCTGACGGCGTGACATTTAATGATATTCTGTTGCAACCCTCATCAGTAAATACCCTAGTTATTGTTCAAAGCACAGGAGAACAATTAGCCCAAATTAATAATATTTCTGTTAGTAATTTGACGGCTGCTAGTTTTGGGGCAACAACTACAAATGTAATTCCTGATATCCCTAGTATTCCTGATATCCCTGGTATTCCTGATATCCCTACTACTCCTGTTTCTAGCAATAGTTTATAATCTTTTTCTCTGGTTCTACCTAGGAACTGGAAACCAAGGCTCTGTCTCCTCTTAAGAACAGGCGGAGCCTGCAAAGTGGTATTGCTAGGTTGAACCTAGCAACGAGAGATATTATAAATATTGTTGAATCACTTTTGCTGTTTTTTGTCCTGTTTTTTCCCAACTAAATTGTTTAACTTGTTCTAATCCTAATTGTCTTAAATGCGATCGCATTTCTGTATTATTTGCTAGAGTTTCCATCGCTTCTGTAATTTCTTCTACTTGATAAGGATTAACATATAATGCTGCATTTCCCCCCACTTCAGGTAAAGAAGAAAGGTTAGAAGTAATCACAGGAGTCCCACAAGCCATTGCTTCTAAAACCGGGAAACCAAACCCTTCCCAAAGACTAGGAAAAACAACAGCAATGGCTTGATTAATCATGGGTATTAATTGTTCAAAAGGAACATAATTTAAAAACTTCACCTGTTGAGTTAATTCTAAGTCTTGAACCTGCTTTTTGAGTTCAGGTGTATAGGTTTCATCCGTTGGGCCAGCGAACCATAATTCATATTCGGATAAATGTTTTAACTTAGAAAAAGCATTAATTAATCGAGATAGATTTTTATAAGCATCATGACGACCAATATAAAGGAAATAATTACGAGTTGGCAAATCTAAAAATTGAAATCTCTGCGGATTATATGCGAGGGGAATAGGTGTTATTTTTTGTTCAGGAATGTCAAAAAAATTAACTAAATCTTGAGCCGTTGAGATAGAATTACAGACAATATGTTCGGCTTGGGATAATACAAGGGGAATATAATATTTAAAATAAGCAGTTAACCGAGATCCTCGCCTCGGAAACCGTAACGGAATTAAATCATGAGCCATGACAATCGACCGACACCCACAATATAACGGGGCTTCTGGAATAGGAGAAAATATCAAATTTCCCTTTAATTGTTGATAAATTTGAGGAAGTTTAAACTGTGTCCAAAGTAACCGTCTCAGATGTCCTTTTGTTCCTTGGTCAGGAGTCATATTATTCGGAACAGAATAGCAAGAATAACCCGGTTTTTCTTGAGAAACTAATAATAGGAGTTTAAGGGGCTTTAAAGCAGGTAAAATATGACTTGCATAAACAGATATTCCTGTAGGTTCAGGAATTAAAAATGATAAATTAATCAGCAACGAATGAGTCATTGATTTAGGGTGGAATTTACAAGATTTATTGATTTATTATACCTTTTTTTTAAGGCTCATTGGATTACAATATCTTTCACCATTGCAAACATCCGCTTTAATATCCCTTTTAAGACCCTAAAACAATGAAGATTTTTCACCCATGATGATGACGCTGCTAAAATCAACTCATCTTCCTGATTTCATCTATTAATCCAGAAGAATATAGTCAAAATCTTAATCTATTCAATATTTGCTGCATTTCTGTCAGACAGCAAATTATAGTTTCAAGGTTCAATCTTCATTTTGGTTGTTTTTTGTTTACTAAATCCCCTTAAATTCATTATGATTGATCACACATCACCTTCTATGGTGTCATTAAACCCTGTAAAACGAACTCCAGATCAGTTATACAACAATCGCTTGTATGGTATTAGTCGTTTTTTATGGATGCGACAAATATATAGCCAAATTCAAAAAGTAAAGCAGCATTTTCAAAATTTTCTTTCTCCCCAAGTTTATGATATAAATAGTTTTTCTTGGTTTTCGGGATTTGATATTGAAACTTGTCTAGCGGAAATTCGAGAAACAGCAGTTAGCTTGAATCTTCAATTACCTCTTGAAATCGTGAAAGAAATTTTTGATTATGCTTGCCAAACTTCCTGTACTGAACCAAAATATCCACATCGGTTTTGGATTGATCAAGTTCATCAAGGATCTTTACCTGATGGACATTCTGTTGTGCGTGCTTTAGTGGATGAACCTTCAAATTGTCCGGCGATTAAACAACTAATTCATGACCCTATTTTGTTAGAAATTGTACATCGATATCTTCAGTATCGACCTAATCGAATTACAGCCCATTTAACCTGGAGTATTGCTTCTAATTTGCCGGAAACTGAAATTCAAAAGATTTATCCTCCTACCTATTATCATTATGATATTGCCGGATATAATTTTATGACAGTTTATTTCTACATTACTGCTGTACAGGATGAATATTCTGGCCCCCATATTATGATTGAAAAATCCCATCTTCATAAACCGTTAGCATTGTTGTTTTCGGGAAGACACCCTGATGATCTTGTGTATCGTTATTATAGTCGTCAGCAAGAACGAATAATCTTAGGAAATGCAGGATTTGGCTTTATTCAAGATCCATCTTGTATTCATAAAATTAAGCCTCCTGTAAACAATCATCGTTTGTTACTGCAACTGCGTTATTCTTAAACAATGCCTAACTATAAAACGGATCACTCCTTTAAGTTTAGATTGAGACTTTTGAGGAGTAATTAGCAGTGTTATTAGGGAAACAAAACTAATTCGTAATAACCAGTAAAACAACACGCTTTTTGAGGTATGTTTGTTGAGGCTAAGGAGGTAACTGTAAATGCTGTACTTAATTTTAAGAGTAGGATTTCTGTGGGTAATGGATGAAGTCTCATGAAATACTTTAATTTTTGAAGTAATGCCAATTTGATGTCCTTGGTTTCGATACCGTAAACAGAAGTCAAAATCTTCATAATAAAGAAAATAGTTCGGATCAAACTGAGGACATTGATTAAAGTTTTTCAAATTAATTAATAAACTGCATCCCGATACCCATTCGGTTAGCTGGTAAGGTTGATTTTGCAAAGACTCTGAGACTGTATTACTAACAATAATTTTACCAATTTTTGGGTTAAACTCTCCCCTAGTAAACTCTAATTCTCCAGTAGATTTATAAATAACTGTTCCTAAAATCGATAATTCTGGGTAACGTTCAAAGAAGTCAACGGCTTGAGATAGAGCATTTTTAGAGAGATAAGCATCAGGATTAATTAACCACACCAGTGCTTGAGGATCTTGTTGATAAACCGAATTTAACCCAATATTGCAAGCTCGACCAAACCCAATGTTTTCCGGGGAATCCAATATCAAAATAGAGGGAGATTTTAACTGATAAATTGAATGATCATCGGGAGAATTATTAATAATAATAATTTGATAATTAATTCCCTGTAGAGACGTGCCATGGCGCGTCTCTACAATTCCATGGAACGTCTCTACAACAATTGAATCAATTAATCGTTGAATCAGTTCGGTGGAGTAATAATTAACCGTTATCCAGTAAATCACGCTAATTCAATTTGACTATCATCTCCAATCATAAACCGTAGTGCTTTCGGTCGTTGAGGTGCGGTACTTAAAGTAGCCCGACGACCAATAACTGTATCCACAATGCGTTGATTAATCCCAATAATTTTAGCTTCACTCAAAATGACACTATGCTCGATTTCTGCATCAATTAAAGTGACTTTATTGGCTACACTGCTATAAGGGCCAATAAAGCAATTTTCTAAATAGCAATTTTCCCCAATAATGACTGGCCCCCGGACACTACAGTTGACTAATTTTGTCCCTTTACCCACTTTAACTCGTCCTAAAATATGACTATTTTCGTCTACTTCTCCTTGAACATCGTAGATAATACAAGAATCTAAAATAATTTGGTTTGCGCTGAGTAAATCATCTTTTTTACCTGTATCTAACCACCATCCTTCTAGGGTACAAGCTTCAACTTTTTTCTGGTTATTAATCAGTTGTTGAATCGCATCTGTAATTTCCAGTTCTCCCCGTGCTGAAGGCTGAATTTGAGAGATCGCTTCATGAATAGTTTTATCAAAAAAATAAACTCCCACCAAGGCCAAATTTGAAGGGGGAACTTTGGGTTTTTCGACTAACTGTAAAACTCGTCCTTGATCATCAACAACAGCGACCCCAAAGGCAGTGGGATTAGGCACACTTCTTAATAAAATTAACCCATCTAGTTGTTGCTGTTTAAAGCGTTCTACAAACTGATTAAGTTGGCTTTCAATTAAGTTATCTCCCAAATACATAATAAAAGGAGAATCTCCTAAAAACGGTTGAGCGACTTTAACAGCATGAGCTAATCCGGCGGGTTGTTCTTGTAAAATATAGGTAATTTTGGCTCCAAAGTAATCGCCATTACCGGTTAAATTTTTAACTTCTTCTCCGGTTTCTGGACTAATAATAATGCCAATTTCTGTAATCCCAGCGGCTATAATTCCTTCAATTCCGTACCATAAAATTGGTTTATTAGCAACGGGAACTAATTGTTTTGCACCTGTGTACGTCAAAGGGCGTAACCTTGTTCCTTTTCCACCAGATAAAATCAGTGCTTTCATAATTAATCGTTAATGGTTAATACTTGACAATTAATCAGTTTAGAATTTTTGAAAACATCCTAGAGACGTTCCAGGGAACGTCTCTACGGTTTTAATTCTTGTAGCATTTTACGCAATCCCTGACGCCATTGGGGAGTATGAGTTTCGAGAAGATTGGCTAATTTTTTTCCACTTAAAACCGAATAAGCTGGACGACTTGCTGGCGTTGGATATTCGGGGGTTGTAATTGGAATTACCCGTTCAATTTTTAAGGGAAAACCTAATAGTTTTGCTTCTTCAACAATAGCGATCGCAAAATCATACCAACTGGTTACTCCACTATTTGTACAATGATAAATTCCGTAGGTTTCAGAATTTAAAAGTGGCATTAATTGGACAATCGATTGTGCTAAATCTCCTGTCCAAGTTGGACTTCCTACTTGATCGCAAACAACGCGAATTTCTTCCCGTTCTTTTCCCAACCGTAACATAGTTTTGACAAAATTTCCGGTTCCCCCCACACCATAAACCCAAGCGGTTCTAATAATTGCAAATTTAGCTTGGGTTTCTTGAATTGCAATTTCTCCAGCTAATTTCGATTGACCATAAACACCCAAGGGATGAGTAGAATCAGTTTCAATGTAAGGATGACTTTGAGTTCCATCGAAGACATAATCTGTAGAAATGTGAATTAATTTAGCATTTAATTGTTGACAAGCTTTTGCTAAAATACCGGGGGAAATTCCATTAATTTTCATTGCTAATTCCGGTTCACTTTCCGCCTTATCCACAGCCGTATAAGCCGCAGTATTAATCACCCATTCCGGTTGAATTTCCTCTATTATTTGTTCAATAATTTGAGGTTGAGATAAATCAAGAGTATCCCGTCCTACAGAAACCAACAACCCCATAGCAGTCAGAAAAGGCTGTAATTCTTGACCGAGTTGACCATCTTTTCCAATCAATAAAATTTTTTTCATGAGAAGAACTCCGCCGTTTTTAAGGATTGACCTTCTTGATCCTTTGCTGATAAAATTGGTGTGATTCCATTGAGAGGCCAATCAATTCCGACATCAGGATCATTCCACAGTAAAGAACGCTCGTATTGTGGTGCATAATAATCTGTGGTTTTATATAAGACTTCAGCAATATCTGAAATCACTAAAAATCCATGAGCAAATCCTGGGGGAACCCAAAATTGTCGCTTATTTTCTGCGCTAAGAATGCAACCTACCCACTGTCCAAAAGTTGCAGAAGATTTTCTCATATCGACGGCGACATCAAAAATTTCTCCCGCAACAACACGCAATAATTTACCTTGTGTTTGTTGAATTTGATAATGCAAACCTCGCAAAACACCTTTAACAGAACGAGAATGATTATCTTGTACAAATTCTGAGGTAACTCCAGTCTTTTCAACAAAGACTTTATGGTTAAAACTTTCAAAGAAAAAGCCTCGTTCATCCCCAAAGACTTTGGGTTCAATGATGAGAACATCAGGAATTGAAGTTGGAATAATATTCATGTTCAGGTTAAGCAGTGGTCAGCGACTAAATATTGTACCAAATTATTGCTACAGAAATGAAAACTCAATTAACATTCACTTCAAGGTTAAGAACGGGTTAGTCTTTCTCAACAATTATCTTAATTTCCCCCTTTAACGGGAAAAATTCATGACTATCAGGATTATAGACCCAAGCTTTAATCGTTATGTTTCTCAAGGTCGAAGAGTCGCCCTGACTCATCTCTAAAGTAGAAATTTGCACCTGCCATCGTGCATAATTATAGTGGGGGGAATGTAAGACCTGAACAATATCTGGACTATTTAAACCGACATTGGCATTGGCGAAGAAGGATTGTTGATTTCCTTGAGAAAAAAAGACAAGTTGGGGTTGATTTTGAGTCTGGGGAAAAATTGCCCATCCCTTTAAAGTAATAGAGTCTTGAGGTTTAATTTTTAAGGGTTGATCACGGGAAAAAGGGAAATCAATATAACCATAAAGCTGTTCTGATTCAGGTTTAAAGATTATATTATTTTCCCAATTTCTCAGGTGGACTGTCTGGAGTTTTTTAACACCATCTTGAATCCACCAGGTTGTTTTACTTAATCTTAATAAACAGCGATCAGGATGGATTTTGAAGAAATTAGAGTCTTCTAAATAGTTAATGAGTTCTAAGCAGGTTTTACCCCGTTGTTTATTGATTAAATCTGTTTGTGCTTGAGTGATCGCTATTTCTGATTTTACCCCAATTAAACAAACTAAAATTCCCGCTATAAAACTATAAATCAGTTTCAGACTATAATTTTTGTTTAGAGTTTTAGATTGAGTAATAACAATAAACCAAAGTTGAATCACAGCAATAATTAAAAGTAAAGAATGAGTCGTATATCGAGAAGCATCAATCGCATAATTCGCTCCATAATCATAACGACCTAATGTTATTAAAATTGAACATAAAATAGAAAATATTCCAATCGAAAACCAAGGAGAACAGGATTTAAGTAAATAGTATTGATCTTTTCGGTTTTGGAAACAGTAAAATCCTAATCCTATAAAATTTAATACAATTATTAACCCGATCCCAAGGCTTAAAGTATAAGAATTTGTTAAAGGTGCAGCCATTAAATTAAAAAAGAAGTGACTCGCAGTGAACAATTTTTCGAGAAGTGAAAGATTGATTGTTTTTGGTTCTTGAGTATACCCCAATGAGTAAATTAAAGTTGAAATTGTAAAGAGTATTAACCAGAATATTAAATATTTTTTTCTGAGGTTGGCTTCCTTTGTAAGGACTGTAATGGAAGGAATTAAAGCCAACCAACTCATTAAACCCTGTGCAGATGAAAAACTAGCAATTAAACAAGGAATCGCTGCAATTAATAATTTTTGAGTAGGTTTACGTTGCTCTTGTGTTAAAACAAAACAACTTAAGATTACACATAAATTAATCAAAAACAAAGCAATTTGAAAACCCCAAAGCCAGTTTTCAGATTGAGCTAAGGAGAAAAAGATTAAAGCTATTAATAAATTAGTAAAGTAAAAAAAAGAGTTTTGATTTTTTGAGGTGTTAACGGAAAGTTTATATAACAAAATAAAAGTTAGTATTGCTAACCCTAAGCTAAAAAAAAGCTCTAATTTAATATTCCAACTCGAAATAAACCCTAAAACAATAAAAATTAAACGAGGAAATAAAATTCGATGGTTATTATGAAGTTCAAATAAATCTTTAAATTCTAATGTTCCTGTAGCTGTTTTTTCAAATAAGGCGGGTACAACCCACTGATCATAAAACGGAACATTCACTCCAAACTTAATAATAAATCCAATAATTCCCAAAATCGGGATTAAATATAACAGCCCTAAAATAGTAGTAGGAAAATCGACAAAAAAGGAGGAGTTTTTAGCCATTAGTTACCAATTAAGCTGTTAAGTATTTAAACCATAGAATCCGACGACGCTCATACTACAAGGATTTAACAATTTCCGAATCAGAAATTGATATGCTTAATAGAATATCAGTTACCAACTATTGGTGATTTACAGTAATAACTGATAACTGATAACTGATAACTGATTAAATTACTTCAAGTTTGTAATACTGTTGACTCGACCCGTAAAGCGGTTTAAGAATATATCAAGTACAGACCGTTTACCCACATTAATTTTGGTATTCACTGACATACCTGACTGTAAACCAACCTTAATATTTTTTTGTTCATCTAAGGTAAAGTTTTGCTTATCTAATTTCACTTTTCCTTTAAAAGTAAAATATTGACGGCCCTTTTCTGGATCAGGTTTAATCGCATCTTGGCTTAACCATTTCAACTGTCCGGGAACCATCCCAAATTGATCATTGGGGAAAGCATCAATCGAGACTTCTACTGGAATACAATCTGTATCCGTCACTCCAATTTCTTGTCGAGCTTCTGGAGATTCTGGACAAATACAATCTTTCTCTGCTTTACATTCAATCACTTCTCCAGCCACCGTTTTACCATCATAAGGCTGTAAAAATTTTCGCTTCACTCGTAAAGCATTGAGCACTAAAGCTAAATCAGTATTTCTAATATAAATTGTGGCTTCAAGCCCCTTATCATCAGCTAAAATTTGCATGAGCTTTTCCGTTTGTTGAGCTTCATAATAGGCTTCATTACAACGCTTCATCCTGGGATCGCCCGATTTTAAAACTTGCTCATTGACATAGTTGCAAATTTCATCCTTTTTCATATCGAGTTCAGAATCTTGTTTCGTTGAGGGCTGTAAATCGTAAATTACCCCAGCCACCGGTGAACGTAAGACTTGAGTATCCCGCTGCTCTTCAACTTTTTCCAACTGAGCATTAACATCTCCTAAGCGCTTTTCATTATCCAGTTTATATCGGCTTAGTTGAGAATCAATACTAGCAATTTGTTTTTTATTTTCTTCAACCCGAAGATACAGTTCTTTTGCCCACGCATCTTTTGTATTTTGCAATTCTTGTTCTGTTCGATCAATAGAAGCTAAAACCTTCTGTTTCTCATCTTCTAATCGTCTAATTTCAGCTTGTTGTTTCTCAACGTCACTTTTACGAGCATTAATTTCACTTTGACGGGTTGTGATTTGATCCTGCTGACGTAAAAATTCATTTTGACTTTTCAAAACTTCTTGTTCCTGACGTTTTTTATTTAAGTCAGACATCGCCCCTTCTTCAACCAACGGAGCAATTTGACCCAAAATTGATTGATTCAGATCCAAAGATTCTTGAGACTTATTAAGTTGAGCCTTCGCTAAGTCTAATTGTTCTTCAGAATAGCGAATTTGATTCGTCGCATATTGAACTTGTTCTTGTGTTGCCCGAATCGAATTTTCCGTTTGTTCGAGTTGTCTTTTAAATTCAATAATTCGTCCCTCAACCGCAGACACACGAGATTGAAATTCAGCCCGGTAATTAGCCACTACACCCGATTGAGTAGGGCTATAGTTAATGGCTCGACCTTGATTATTATAAAGTTCATTAATTAAACCCGTTAAAACCTCATTTTCTTGTAGTCTGGCATCGCGATCTTTAACCATTGTTTCCCATTCAGCCGGTAAATTTCCCCTGCCATTTCCCTGAATAATACTATTATAAAATTGGTTTTCCTCCTTCAGAGTTCCTTGTAATTTAGCCAAAGACTTAATATCAGCACTGGGGTTTGTAGGGCTGAAGGTGAGAAGAGGTTGGTTTTTCTGCACACGATCGCCATTTTCAACGTGCAGTCTTACCACCGCACCCGTCGTCGGAGCTTGAATTTCTCTAGCACCTTCTTTATATTCCAGTTCCCCAACAGCAGGAACCGTTTGTTCAATCCGAGAAAAATAAGCCCAAACAACCGTTGAAGTCGTTATCAACATGATCATCCAGAGAAACATATGAGACCACATTGCCGGTTTCTCAAGAATAACAGGTTGATCAATCAGTGATACAGATTTCATAATCAGTTAGTAGTTATCAGTTACCAGTTATCAGTTATCAGTTATCAGTTATCAGTTATCAGTGCAAGAGTTAAGAACCAGTTACAGTTGTTTTCAACACCTAAAAATCTTGATTTTATTTCTTTCACTGATTGCTGTTGACTGTTGACTGATCACTGATTAATGAGCTTCTTGTTGTTGATACAGACAGTAATAACGTCCCTTCAGAGCAATTAACTCATCATGGTTTCCTTGTTCAACAACAGACCCTTGATCCATCATAATAATTGCATCCGCATTTTTGACAGCACTCAGACGGTGAGTAATAAAAAACACCGTGCGATCATGAAACACATCCATTAAGTTATTAATCACAGAGCGTTCCGATTGATAGTCTAAGGCACTGGTCGCTTCATCCAAAATTAACAGTTTAGGATTTTGTAACACTGTGCGCGCGATCGCCACCCGTTGTCGTTGTCCCCCCGATAATGCTGTTCCCCTTTCCCCCACGGGGGTATTGTAACCATTGGGAAGACTCATAATAAAATCGTGTGCCGCTGCAATTTTAGCAGCCCGAATAATTTCGTCACTACTGGCTTCCGGGTTACTCAAGCCAATATTATCCTGAACCGTTCCATTAAACAGGAGGGTATCTTGTAGTACCACCCCCAATTGACGGCGGACAGAATACAGTTCTACTTTATTAATATCGTAACCATCAATTAAAATTCGTCCCGACAAAGGAGCATATAAACGCTGCAACAACTTCATCAACGTACTCTTACCCGATCCACTCAACCCCACAATCGCCACAAAAGACCCAGAAGGAAAATCTAAATTCACATTCGCCAATTGCAACGGCCCAGTTGGATTAAATCGGAAAGATACCTCCTCAAACGTCACCGACCCTTCAATTTCAGGTAACGGAATATTATTGCGATCCGCCTCATCTGCTTCAGGATAGGTATCGATAATGTCCCGCAACCGTTCCACCGAAATTGCCACCTCCTGCACATTTTGATAAACACTAATAAACCGCAACAACGAACCCGTCACATTTCCTGAAATAATCCGAAAGGCAATTAAACCCCCAATGGTTAACTCTTGTTTAATCACCAGATAAGCCCCCACCCATAACAGGGCAATTCCCCCAATCTTATTCAAGAAGTCGCTCATGGTTCCGGCGGCGGTTTGGGTGAGAGTCGTTTGTAAACTCGCACTCATATACCGAGCATACATCCCCTGCCAACGCCAACGAGCCGTCAGTTCAATGGTTTGAGACTTAATCGTTTGAATCCCACTAATCACCTCCACAATATAAGCCATCGATGTCCCCGCCAACTGTGCCCGTTTGCGAATTAGCCGCATAATCACCGGAGAAAAAATCACAATAATCGCCGCAAACAGAGGCAAAGGAGCCAGAGCCACCAAAGTCAGCACCGGGCTCAAAGCAAACATCACCGCCACATAAACCACCGAAAACACCGCATCCAGCACCACCGTTAAAGCCGTTCCCGTCAGGAAATTACGGATATTTCCCAACTCATTGAAACGGCTCATCAAGTCCCCGACTTGTCGAGTATCAAAATACCCCAAAGGCAGCCGCAACATATGGTCAATAATCTCTGCCGTCAGCTTAATATCAACTCGGTTAGAGCTATCCACAAACAAATAAGTTCGCAACGCCGTCAACAACCCTTCAAATAGTGCAACCCCCAACAGCAAAAGACCCAGAATATTCAGAGCATCTAAGTTACGCTGTCCGATCACCGCATCGATGATCACCATACTCACCAAGGGGTTGACCAAACCGAACACTTGAATAAAAAACGAGGATAGCAACACCTCAATAAAGGTGGTGCGATGCTCCATCAAAGCAGGTAAAAACCACCAGAAGCTAAATTGTTCTTTCTGGTCAACTCGTGGGGCTTGTAGTAAGAGTACCTGTCCCTCTTCACCCCAAATTTCGCTGAATTGCCCCGGACGCATTCGGGTGAGACCCTTTTCCGGGGTTGCCAGCACCAGTTCTCGTTCCGTAATACTATAGAGAATGGCAAAACTATCTCCCCACACCACCATAGCCGGAGCTTTCAAGCGACCGATTGCACGGGCTGGAACTTGGACTAACTGAGCATTAATCCCTAACATTTGAGTTACAGCCCCACAAGCCTGCAAGCTGATATTGCCCACTGTCGCCAACTGATTATCTAAAACTCGGCGTACAACATCTTTTTTAAAGTTGATTCCGAAGAATTTAGCAATCATATTGAAGCAAGCCAGAGGGGCGTCAATCTTGCCTCGACCTCTAACAACCGGGAACCGTTGAGCGGATTTAGGCAAATTTGTCGGTTCTGGAATTGGAGGAACATCGGGAGCCGCCGTAACTGCCGATAAGTCTATTTTGCGAACACTAGAAGTTGAGTCCTGAGTAACAACCTCTGAGTCGTGGCTTTCCGGGGGAGATTCTTCTTCATAAACGGGTTCTCGTAAACCAATTAATCGAACTCCCTGTGGCCCTTCCGCTTTGTAAGATTGAGCACTGTCTTCTAATAAAACCCGATTACCCGGAGTAAAACTGCCCAAGGTTCCACTACTGACTAACCAAATCCGATTCGGATCAAGTTGATTTTGGAGCTCCTTGACCTTATTGTTGCCACTCAGCAAGTTCAGCACAATGGCATCTTGCCAAAGATCTTGGGCTAGAGTCTTGATATTGTTAACGGGAACCGCCTGTTGTTGCAGATATTGGCTTAAAAGCTCAAAAATTTCGCTGACAGAGGCATGATCCCGGAACGCCTCTCCAAAAGTGGGTTCTTTAGCCACCCATTGTAGAAAATCCATAGCCGACAGCGTAATACAAATCGTATCCGTTGAAGCGATCGCCGTTTCACAAGGCACCCCTCGGATTAACCCTCCCCAGCCCATAATTTCTCTGGCTCCGAGTAAGCCCAAACTCACATGACGCTGCGCTCTGGGGTCAAAACCCAGCAAACGAGCCTGTCCTTGATAAATAATCGTAATTTGAGTGGGCAATTTATCCCGTTCAAATATCGGTTGTCCGGTGCGGTAGCCCAACAGTTGGCATTTGGGTAGCAAGCTTTGAAGGGCTTTCTCTGAGAGCCGATCAAAAGGGCTGGTTTCAGCCAGAAAGCTCTGAATTTGGGACTGGGAAACGGCAGATGTTGTCATGACACTGAAGACACTGAAGTGCGAAGAGGTTGTAGCGAGCCAACTTGAGCCATTTGCTCTCGTAGCCAATTTTCAAACATTTCGTCAACCATCCGGCGACGCATGGATTCGTCTAATTGAGCCGGAATGAATTTTTCTAACCGAATAATCACAAACCATTCTGCTAGGGGACGAGGTGCCCACAGTTGACCGGGTTGACTCACAGATAAAAGTTTACTAATCGCTGGGTGGGGTTGAGAGACCGGAACTGGCCCTAATAACCCCCCTGTCCGAGATTCTGGCCCTTCTGAATGTTCTCGGGCAACCTCAGCAAAGGTGTTTTCTCCTTCGGCTACCCTAAAATACAGTTCTTGAGCCAAACCTGGATTTTTAGTCCGAATTAAAGAATATACAACTTGATCTAAATTACCTTTGCGACTGAGAAAATAATTTTCGACTCGACCACTCCACGTCTCTTGTTTAAATTTTTCCACTCTCACGGGGCGTTCTGCCATTTCCACCAGTTGTTCTGGGGTCATATCGTAAGCCGCCAGCCAAGCTGCTTTCGCTTCTGGGGAAGTTAGTTGGTGTTGCGAATCAAATCTTTCGAGAGCCGCTGCTCGTTCTTCCTCTGTACAAGTAATCTTAGCGATCGCTTGCTCCAAAATCACTTCGCGCAGAAATAAGGGCATTAACTGATAACGTTTGAGCAGCGATGGTAGATCCTCTGCTGTGATAATAGTTTCTCCGACTTTGAACGCTCCTGTCATTGAACTCTCCAACCGACTTTCACTACCCCTTTCAAATTTACCTTGAGTAGTCCTAGAGTGACTACCGCATCTAATCTCTTTGTCCAAATAATAGCAGACCGTTTACCCCCCCACTGAATTGATCATCTCTAAATTACCTCAACTTCTGGGAAACTGCTGAAAAAAATCTCTTTGGGCTGTTCATACTCATCTTAATCCTTGTCCTTGTTCCTTGCTCTAGTATTACTTGGGTTTGAGATCCACCGATTTTAGAAGACTTGAAAGCATCCCAATCCGTGAATTTCATCCCCTTGAAGCCTGAAAGTGAAAGTTTGCTGTTTATACAGTGACGTGGCGGATAGCTTTTGGGTTCCCCATCACGACTCGGATACTGATGCTCTAGCAGTCTTCTGGTTGTACATCGATTGCTAAAACTGGATGAATGGATCGATTCGGATCAGTACCCTTTGAGTGTTGAACTAAGAAATTAATCATTTGGTTTCTATAAGCATAGATCTTATCGAGACTAATAGAGTCTAAACTCTCAAAGTTGAGTCGAGAATATTGAAAATAAGATTGGGTTACATAGATCCACAGTTCCTGAGAGGATGAATTTGGGGTTAAGTTTTGAGTAATATAAGCTAATAAATTTTCTTGAAAATAAATATATTTTTCTATCTTATCTTGGATTTTACAACCCTCAATACTTGTAAATAGCCAAGTCACAAACTCAGAAAAAAAGTAGTTAGGAATTACCGCATTTTTATAGATAAAAGGAAGTTGATAAGCTCTTTGATATAACATCAATCCCATCAGTTCAGGAATTAAATCACCTGAATATAAACCTTGAGAAAGCCTTTTTTTAATTTCCTCAATCCAATGTTGCTCGATTTCACTGACTTCTTCATCAACGAGATTACTGTTTAAAAAAAGTTGATAAATGGGACGAATTTCTTGGGAATATTTAGTTTCTAACTCGATTGAAGCTAAAGTTAACCAATATTGAACTAAAATTTGGCGAACTAATTGAAGAGTTTCTATAATTTGGGATCGAGGATTATTTTGATATTGACTCATTAAATTTTTTGTTAATTTTAGATAAAATTTTGAATTAAATAAAGCTTTCTGTAAAATTACTTTTTTTAAAGATGGGTTCAAAAACGAATAACTTGAATCTTGCAAGAGTTTTAAATAAAGTCTCTCATAATCTTTGTAATTTTCCTGTTGAGCAATATTAACTTGAGTTTGTTGATTTTTATGAATGAGAAGCGAAGATAAAGCTTGATCTACAAAACCAATTTTATAACGTCCCATAATTCTCCACCACATATCCACGTCCAAAAGTTGGTGAAGATTAGGATCAAATCCTCCTAATTCTTCAAAAACGTGTTTAGGAATTAATACAGTTGTAGGTTCACCAATTTTATTTAACCCTCCCATTAAACAGTTGGAATCGGACAAAAGATCTTGCCCCCATTGAACGGGTTTTAGATTAGACCATTTTTGATGTAAATTAACGGCACCTTTATAAGCAGATTGACAAATAAGATCGGAGGTTGAATTCGGATGAATCACAACTTGACGCGGAGAAAAAATCAAACCAATTTCTGGATCTTGTTCGGCTAAATTCACCATCTCTTCAATACAATTGGGTTCTAACCAATCATCCTGAAAAATAAATTTGATGTACTTCCCTTGAGCTTGTTTAATACAGAAATTGAGATTTTTGACTAATCCATAATTAGAATGAGTCAGAATTCGATAAGGAAGACAAGACTTCTCTTGAAAAGCTTCGGCAATTTTTATCGTGTTATCTGTTGAACCATCATCAGAAATAATAATTTCTAAGTTGGGATAGGTTTGTTCTAAAGCACTTTGAAGAGCAGTTTTTACAAATTCCTCTCCATTATAAGTTGGAATTAATATACTCACCAAAGGAAGAACTTGAATTACATCTGAGTCAGTTTCAACACTAGCAGAATTAGAAATTATAGCTAACTTTTTATTTAAAATTTGATTTTGATTTTGAATTAATTCCAGTTCTTTTTGAGCTATTTCAAGTTTTTGCTTAAGTTTTCTGTTGTTTGTTAATTGAAAAGCATCATGAATTCCTGCGAGATGAATCAAATCAGTATATTTAAAAGAATATTTTTTCTCAATGTATTCAGCCGTTTGAGCATTATTCATCAACTGATATAAGGTAGAAATTCCAAAATACTGATGACTGAGACGATGAACAGTTAAAGCCAATTTTGCAATTAAAAATTGAAGATCACCCGGTGTAATGGGAGGTTGAATTAGGGACTGCTGAGGAAAAATAGTGTTGAAAATCTGGCTAACTTCTGGACTGAGATAATGTTGAAGTAGTTGAGGAATTTCCCAAATATGTCGAATCATATTTTCAGTTGTTACTCCACTAATATTGCTATCGTGAAACCGAAATAAAACCAAGGGTTCAGGTAAAATATAAATTTCAGACTTAAGACATAAACGTATCCAAAAATCTAAGTCATGAACTTGACGTAATCGGGGATCATATAATCCAATTAGATCATAACATTTTTTTTTGATTAAAACACTGGTATTACACAGAGAATTATCACAATAAAAAAAAGAATTTAACCATTGAAAACGATTTTTGTTTTTTTGGGCAAATATTTGTTTAAAAGAAGCTTCTTTTCCCTGATGAAGATTTCCTGTTTTATCAATAATTTCCGCATAGGTAAAAACAGCATCAAACTGAGGATTATTATCTAAAAAATTGACTTGTTTTTCAATCTTATCCGGTAAAAAAATATTATCAGAGTCTAAAATTGCAATGAATTCTCCAGTCGCCTGACGAATACAATGGTTTGCTGCTATACTCACACCTTGATTCTGCTCGAAAGAAAACCAGCGAATTCGAGGATCTGATTTTTCTTGAATGCGTTCTAGAGTTTTATCAGAAGAACCATCATTGGTGATAATAATTTCAAAATCTTGATAGGTTTGGTTTAAAACACTGTCAATTGCTTCTAAAATATATTGTTCTTGGTTGTAAGTGGGAATAATAACGGTGACTCTCGGCATAAAATTATGTTATAAATTGTATTAAATACTGGGAATACTGAAATAAACTTGCAAGTATGACCTAAAACCTGTTATTTATAAAATGGCTCTTATTCCACTAAAGGTTATGAATAGAGATACCCCAGATGAAGTCAGTGATAACAGCCTAAATCCGAGTCCATCTTTGAAATCCGTTGAACGACCGTCGGAGTTACTGAATTTTTTACCTCCTCATGCTCAAGTCTTGATAGATGTAGGCTGTCTAACAGGAACAACTGGTTATTATTATAAGCGAATTAATCCTCAAAGTTTCTATTGGGGAATTTTAATCCATTCAGAATTAACTCCAGAGGTCACAAAAGGGTCAGATCAAATCATCCTGAGTTCAATCGATCAGTTAGAAACAATTGCATTAGAATTAGAAGAAGGAACAGTAGATTGTTTGATCTATGATTCAATCTTACCCCAAATCAGAAATCCCTTAAAGAGCTTACAGAATCATACCCGATGGTTAAAACATGAGGGTCAAGTTTTAGCTTATATTCCGAATAGTCAGTATTGGCGAAATATTATTAAGATAATCCAGGGAAAAGGGGGGATTTTAAGCCAAGAAGATACGAGCCAGAAGGGATTAACTTTAGAAGCTATTCAAGCTCTGTTTTGGGAAGCTGGTTTATATATTTATGAAATTCAAACTAGAGGAAAAAAAGATGATGAATTTCAACAATTTCTTCACTTAATTCAACCTATTCGAGAAGCTTTAGGGTTAGATACTAATCGTTTTGCCACTCAAACCGCAGCAGAATATTATCTGGTTCGCGCTATAAAATCGCTTCAACCTCCTCGTCGTTTATTAATTCAAACGGCAATCATGGCTCCCACAGGATGCGATCGCGTTCGAGTTTTAGAACCCGATCAATTGAGTGCAACAATACCTGGAACTCGAACAATTTCTGCATCTAAATCGATTCCCACTGGTTCAATTTTACCGGAAGAAGAAAAGGTTTTTATTTGGCAACGGACAATTTTATCTTATGAGCATCACTTAGAACTCTTAAAAAATTTGTTAACACAGGATTATTTAATTATTGCTGAAATTGATGATAATCCTTTACGCAGAAGGGAGTATGCTGAACAACGTTATCTGAGTTATCGGGGATGTCATGGTGTACAAACTTCTACAAAACCCTTAGCTTTATTTCTACAACAATTTAATCCCCATGTTGCCATTTTCAAAAATCATTTGCTGACCTTACCACCCCCTAGAATCTATTCTAATTCAAGAGTGACCTTGTTTTTTGGCGCCTTAAATCGAGAACAGGATTGGCAACCGATTATGGAAGCTTTAAATCGGGTTTTAATCCGTCATCAAACTCATGTTCAAGTCAAGGTGATTCATGATCGTCGGTTTTTTGATCAGTTAGAAATATCTGAAAAAGAATTTGAACCCTTTTGCAGTTATGATAGATATAATCATATTCTCCAAACGTGTGATATTGCTTTATTACCCCTAATGCCGACATCTGTGAATCTGATGAAATCGGATTTAAAGTTTTTAGAATGTGCAGGTCATGGCGTTGCGGTTTTAGCAAGTCCAACGGTATATGAACAATCAATAATTCACGAAGAAACCGGTTTAATTTATCGAACTATCCAACAATTTGAAATGTATTTGAATGAACTAATTATGAATACTTCATTGCGACGAAAAATTGCGATGAATGCCTATCATTGGGTACGAGATCACCGTTTACTCTGTCAACATTATCAACAGCGACGAGACTGGTATTTAAAAATGCGAGATTTGTTACCCAGTTTGAATCAAGAACTCCGTCAACGAGTTCCTGAATTATTTAGATAATCCCCCAGAATATAGCAACAATTAAACTTAAATTATTCAGTTGTAAATTATGCGAATTTTATTTACGATTCCTCACTTTTTTAATCCTGATGGAGATGGAAAACACGCTTCTTTAAGTAAAGATCCTCGCCCAAGAATTACTGCTTTAGTATTTGCCTTAACTGCTTTACGAGAACTGTATAGTCAATCCCATTGCATGATTGATATTGCTCAATGTGTGACAATTCCCGTGAATACAGAACACAATTATCAAGTTGATATTGTCATTTGTACCACTCAACAGTATCACCTACTCGCTAACATTCCTTTACCTTCATCGTTTTGTAAGCATTACTCGACCCAAACAGAACCAATGTTACTGGGATTTGAATGCCATCGAGTGTTGCGTGAATATTTGGGTCAGTATGATTATTATTGTTATTTAGAAGATGATTTGATTCTGCATGATCCTTGGTTTTTCGTTAAGTTAAATTGGTTTAATCGTCATACAGGAAATAGCTGTCTTTTACAACCAAACCGTTACGAAGTTTCTCCCCACAGCAAAGTAATTAAGGCTTATATTGATGGAGATCTTTTACCCCATATCACGGCTAATTTTCAAAATATTCAAGATCAGCCTCAGTTTATTGGTAAAGTCATGGAACAGGCTGTTTCTTTCAAACGTCCTTTAAATCCCCATTCGGGTTGTTTCTTTTTAAATACTGAACAAATGGAATTTTGGGCAAAACAACCGTATTTTTTAGATCGAGATTGTAGTTTTATTGGGCCATTGGAAAGTGCAGCAACCCTAGGAATTATGAAAACATTTAAACTTTATAAACCGACTGCCGCCCACGCTAATTTTTTAGAAATTCAACACTTTGGTTCAGGTTTTCTAAACTTAATTGGAAGACAAGTTAAACATTTCGATGAAGATAACACTACAGAAACAAGTCCGCCCTTATCAAACCCTGTAGCATCAGAAAAAGACTGATGTAGCAAATCTATAGCATTACTTGAAGAGGGAACAGGGAACAGGGAACAGGGAACAGGGAACAGTAAGAAGTGAAAGGGTTTCAGGTTTCACTCCGAAGTCCTAACCAATCAGGCGTAGCACTATATACGGTAAAATCTTTTTCTCCGGTGTTACCTGTTGCCTACTATATCCATAAAAAAAGACCGAGATTAATTTAATTTCTCGGTCTTTTTGTTATTAACGTATTGACAAAATTAAAGGGGATAAAAAGCGAATAGAACTCAAAAGTTAGTGTGTAAAGTCCGTCTCTTTCCCCTGATCTGTCAACCTAACCTAGATAATGATTGTAAAATCTGTCCGGGTCAGGGTCGGAATTGTATTGTTTGGCTGTTTCATGAAGGCAACTAAATCAGCCGGAGTTGCACCACCGCCATCGGAGTCATACCATAATACTCCACTGGCTTTCTCGTAAACCAATACAGGGCCGACAGTTGTTGGTGCTTGAGTATTGGCACCCGCGCCATTGTAGCTAGCTTTATCGAGAACGATAAATTGCTCAAAAGACAGTTCAGTGGTTGGGACACCCGGACGCAACTCAAAGGCAAAGCCTCCAGCCCCACGAGAGAAGTAGATATTATCTTCACCCGAATTAAAGTCAGTAATCAAGTCAGCTAAAGTGCCATTGACATCGGATTTGAACTGGTACAGGAAGACATCAGCACCAGCACCGCCAACTAAGGTATCTGGGTCAATGCTACCTTGGAGGGTATCATTGCCGTCTTCCCCAAACAGTACGTCTTCACCTTCTCCTCCGAAGAGATAGTCATTGCCACCGCCCGATATGATGGTGTCATCTCCGAAACCGACCGATGTTCCCGCAGATGCAGCAACACTTCCCCCTTGCAGGAAGTCAGCACCACTTCCGGTAACAATGCTATCATTGCCATCACTACCAGAAATGGTGTTATTGCCTAGGGTATCAAATAAGACAAAGCTAGTTATGGTAGCACCGGAGGCTAAACCACCCACAAAGGAAATGTTGTCGTTACCCTCTGAGGAACCTTCACCTACGAGACTATCATTAGTTGTGGTAAAGATAATCGTGTCATCACCGAGACCACCATTATAAACATTCGCGACTGAACCTAAGGCTCCATAGATATAGTCGTTACCAGAACCACCCGATAAGGTAACCACAGGAAGTTTCCCTGAGCCATTAGGTAATGTCCAATCTCCTCCGTAGAGGGTGTCATTTCCATCCCCGCCTTCTAAAAGGGTGAATTTTCCAGAGAGGCTGTCATTCCCAGCATCACCATAGAGGACATCTGTACTAAAGGCAGCGACTAACGTATCATTTCCGCCACCTCCATAGAGGGTACTCTCACCCACAAAACCGGGTTGGCTGGTGCTACCTTGAGTGGTTAAAACATTTGTGGTTCCTGTGGTGATCAAGTCATTGCCTTCACCCCCATACAGGGCATCCTGAAGCGCAAAGCTTCGGATGGTATCGTTCCCGTCTCCACCATCCATGTAGTTTTGGCCTTCTAAAAAGCGACCAATACCACCGTAGAGAGAATCGTCACCTGCACCACCGGTCAGAGTAATTTGGCTGAGACCAACAGCAACGGGACTTGTAGCGAATTGTAATGTGGCACTCGGATTTTGAACAATGAGGGTATCGTTCCCACTACCGCCATCCAAGACGTTGAGACTGCCTACACCAATGATGGAGTCATTATCATCACCACCGAGGAGGCTATCCCCGGTATTAACTCCAACAATACTGTCTCTGCCTTTATCTCCAGAGACATAGTTATTTCCTTGGTTACTGCCGCCTACCGCTCCAGCAACAACAACACCGGTGAGATTACTTTGGCCACTGGCATTGACAAATCCAAGTTGGTCATCTCCAGCACCCCCATAGAGTAAATCTCCACCTTGAATTCCACCCAGCAGGGTATCTGAGTCTTTATTTCCATTGAGGAAATTATTACTAGATTGACCAATCAAAAAGTCATTATCTACCCCGCCATAGAGGCTGGCTGTTAAATCCGCCGATAAGGTGTCACGGCCTGCATTTCCAATTAGAACAGTGCGAAGCTGTTGAGATCGGAGGGAATCATTACCTGTGTTACCGATAACTGTATCCCCAGGGCCTCTGCTTTGCAGAATATCATTATCGGCACCACCGTCGATTAGACTTCCACCTAGGGTCGAAGAGAGAATGGTGTCGTTTCCACCTTCACCCAGAATGGTATCGGGTTTAGGGGCGAAGCCCACATCCTGATCGTAATATTGGGGCCCTGGGCCTAAATTTGTTGTCATTTGATTTCACTCCTCTGCAATAATGTCATTAGATTCTGTTGGGATGACAGACACTGCTGAAAACACCATACCTTGTTCGGCAGTAGTTTAACTTTTTTATCTCCAGCAAGTCTAGTCCTTTATCATCACTCTTGTCTACTAGATAGATCTGGCCGTTTCGACTGCTAGAGTTTACGATCAATTCTGTCTTGAAAATTTTCATCCTCAGTTTGTCTTGAAGCCATCACTCTGAAGTCAGAAAAGGCACTTTATTTTAAGTTCCTTCACGCTGTCAGACGGGTTCCCAGACAAAAAGGTTCCTCATTAACTTCTGATTAGTAGATGATCAGAAGTTCCCCCGTTTAGAGAGCAACAGAAATAACATCTCGTTCCCTCCCTATTGCAAAACCATTCCGGGTTCAACTCGGCCAATGGTTGCGGGAAAAGAACGATTTGCCACTTCTGTAATCAATTGCAGATGTTTTGATAAGAGTTTGCTCAAATCATAACGTTCTAAGGCAGTTTCACGTGCTTTTACTCGCAGTTGAGCCATGCGATCTGGATGATCTAGCACTTCATCAACTCGATCTGCAATTTGTTTGGGAGAGAAGAAATCGACCAGTAAGCCATTGATTCCATCTTGAATCACTTCTCGCACGGGGGCTGTATCTGAACCAATGACTAAACAACCGGTTGATAGGGATTCAATCATTGACCAGGACAGGACAAAGGGCCGTGTTAAATAAATATGAACATCTGAAGCCTGAATCACTTGCAAATATTGGCCATAGGGAAGTGGCCCTACAAAATGAATTCGAGACAGATCCAAGGGGATTTTTTTGAGCATATAGTCTTTATAGCTCATACCATTGGGTAAAGGTTTACCATAACAAACTCGTTCCGATCCCACCACCACCACATGACAGTTGGGTCTGCGTTCTTGAATATAAGCAACGGCTTCAATAAATTCAGGAAATCCTCGATAGGGTTCCATCCCTCGTCCGACATAAGTAATTAATTCCTCAACGCCGGATAAATCTAAATCGGGTAATACTAATTTTGCCCCAGGATTGGGTTGAAAATAACTGGTATCAACGCCATCATGAAGTACAGAAATCTTTTGTCGCAGTTCAGGCGGAAATTGGGATTGTTGCCAGTGGGTGGGTGAAACGCCCCAATCACAGGAATATAAATCAATTAAAATTGGGGTATTTTTAACCCGAATTCGAGCTTTATCATCAACAGTAAGGGGATCAGCCGGATCAAAGTCAGCATCTGATCCTTCGGAATGATAAAACCATTCAAAATAACACAATAAGGGAATATTCGGAAAGGCTTCTTTGACAAATAAAGTAGGCCCCCAACCGGAATGACCACAAATAACATCAGGGACAAATCCTTTGGCTTTGAGTTGTTCTGCCATTCTAAATACGGCTTGTCCATGTAATACGGCACTTTCTAAAACCCGAACATATTGATGGGTTTCGCTGCTGGCTTCTCGACTGGGATTAAATACGGCTTTTTCAACTCCGGGGATATTCCATTCGGGACGCTCATTTTTGGTTCCAAAAACAACTTGATTATTGGGATCTGCACCCAAAGCTGTAATAATATGGCGGTATTGGGCGGGAAAATTAGGATGTAAAAACAATGCTTTCATGAGGGCGTTGAGAGATAAAATTTAAGGGAAATAGTGTTTTCTGCGGTTTAGAGGACTTCAGGAGCTTTACAAATCCACACACAGTCTCTCGGTACAGATTCAATATCTTTTTGAAGAATTTCATAGTTTAAATGGGTCAAAAATTTCTCCATTATGGTATCAGTCATTAAGGAAAATGCGGTTCCATGCCGTTTTCCTAATAAATTTTTATCCCAATCTATTAAGAATTTTTTCCAGCCCAATTCGCTTAAAAGATTAGTATGGTGGAAAATACATAAGCGATCGCCTTTCAATAAAGCGGGAATACGAGTTAAATAGTTGAAAATATCTCGCGGTTCAATATGAACTAGGGTGTCATAACAAAAACAAATATCTAAGGAGTGAGGCTCAATTCCATCTAAGGTTAAACCATCTAATTTAATATAAGACACTCGTTCATTCCCGATCCGATTTTGAGTCGCGTTGAGAAGTTGTTGAGAAATATCAGCACATACCAAACGATCACAATAATTCAACAGTATAGCAGCCGTTCTCCCTCCTCCTACACCAATTTCTAAAACTTGATGATGTTTCTGAATATAGGGAGCAATAAATTTCTGTTCAATTAAAGATTCATATTCTTCGAGGGAATTCGCAGCACCAGCGGCAACTCCAATCCATTCATCTCCAATATAAACTTCTTCTGAGCTTGTACTTTGCCAATTTTTAGCATAATTATCCCAAGCGGATTCATAATCAACTTTTGTCATGGATTTCACCGATAATAAGGTAGAGGTAGAACTAATATTTTGAGGAGACTGTGATAAAGTAGACTGAAAATCACAGGAAGATTCAGAGATTCCCCAACTCCAATCTCCACCGAGTAACTGTGTTAATTTTTGGTTATAGGGGAGAAAATAGGCTTCTAATTTTTGACGAATAGTTGGGTCAACATTTGCATAAGTATTGGCATTGTATTTATCATAACTGGATAAGTGATAATCAGGGAGTCCTAAAAAAGCAAACACTTGATTGACAACTCTTGCAGAATCTGAATATAAATCTTCACTTTTGAGGATCAAGAATTGTTCTCTGGGAAAAAACTGCATCCATCTTTGCAGTTGTTCTGCATAAAGTCCCCGTGCAAGGTATGAATAATGTTGATGGTTAAAACTAAAATAAGTAGCCTCTGAGCAGATTTTTTCAGTTTCCCCGTGCAGTCGTTCACCTTCTTGCGCGATCACTTCTTCTAAAGATAAGGATTCATATCCTAATTTCACTTCCCAATAATAATGGGAAATGGCTCGATCAACTGGATTTCTTAATAAGACAATTAATCGAGTTTGAGGGAAAGACTCATATAGTCGTTGAGGAACTAAGGGATAGAATAAGTAATAAGGAGAACCTTCACCTGTAAGGATCTGTTTTCCCTCCGCCTCTGGGGGAAATTGGGACTGATACCAATCTAAACCTTGCTCATAATTTAAGGTGAAAAAATGGATTTCTTTTTGAGTTGCTGCTACAATTTGAGGGTGTTGGCATAAATAATGATATAGAGAATTAGTTCCCCCTTTCTGTACCCCAATAATGATAAAATGGGGTGGGGGAAGAGGTTCTGAATACATTGTCCTTGTTTGAATCAAGGGTGATGCTCCTCCTTTTGAATAATCAGTATAATTAAGTTGTCTGTAAACCGTTAATCGTCAATTGTTAACTGGTCAGGACACTGACACGACAAAACTGATCACTGATTTAGATTATACTCTAACTGGTTTACTGTTTCGGTTATGAATTGGCAGAGAATTTAATATCAATTCAAACTTCCCCATTGAGGATATCACAATTATGACACTCACTGCTGATACGGAAATCGTTGCTCAACTTTATATTTTTCGACGTTTTTTTGCCAACAGATATTTACAGGGAAATGGAATTGAAGTAGGAGCTTTAAATCATCCTCTGGAGGTTCCTACATCTGCTCAGGTTAAATATGTCGATCGCATGAGTGTTCCCAACTTAAGAAAACATTATCCTGAATTAGCAAATACTAATTTAGTTCCTGTTGATATTATCGATGATGGTGAATTTTTAGGGACATTAGAGAATGAAACCCAAGATTTTGTCATTGCAAATCATTTTATTGAACATTGCCAAAACCCGATTCTAACGATTCAGAATTTATTGCGAGTCATTAGAAAAGAAGGGATTCTTTATTTAGCGGTTCCTGAAAAACAATATTGTTTTGATCGAGATCGTCCGGTTACTTCGATTGAACATTTATTAAAAGATTATCACGAAGGCCCCGAATGGTCTAGGCAATATCATTATGAAGAATGGGTTGAATTGGTGGAAAAAGAAAAGGATGAAACGAAAGCGCAATGGATGGTTAAACAATTGATGAAACGAGATTTTAGTATCCATTTTCATGTGTGGACAGGTAAAGATTTCATTGATTTTTTAATCACATTAAAAAATCAGCTAAATTTTCCTTTGTCTTTAGAAAAAATCTTTGATAACGGCAATGAAATCATTACGATTATCAAGAAATTATAACAGTGTACCAGGGAATAGATTACTTTTTTCTATTCCCTTCAAATCCTTAGAAGCGTTTGGGACGTAATACACATAAACAGAAATCTGATTCTAATCCTCCTGGAATTTCCATTAATATTTGTTCAAATTCTAACAACAGTTTAATAATCGTTTCTCCTTTGGGATCACCCGGCAAAAATTGATTATGATCTAATAAAGGATACAAAGGATGGAGAATTCCTCCTCCAAAAGGATTAAACAATTCAATATCAAAATAATATTCAATAAACGGTAAAATCAATTCAGAACGAACCGCTTCTGAGGGGTCGGTGGCAAAGACTTGATGGATGCTGGGATTTATAAATTTATTCTCCATAATCCCTGACCGGATTAACTTATGAAAACATTGATACAAACGATTAATCATTTCAACTTGATGTTTATCGTAAATACAATAATTCGCCCCCACATATTCATTAATAATAAAATATCCTTGGGGATGTAAGGCTTTATGAACAATTTCTAAAAATCGCTCTAATTCCCGAACATGGTGGAGAGAACCAGAACAAAATGCAACATCATATTTAATCTCTGGGTTCAGGGTAAATGTATTAAAATCTTCCTGATAAAAGTTAACAGAAACCCCCGCATTGGCTGCATCTCGTCGGGCAATTTCTAAGGAGGCAGCCGAAAAGTCAAACGCATCAATTCTTTGAGCAAATCCTAACTCTGCCATTAAAATTTCATGGTTGCCAATGCCACATCCCAAGGAGATAAGATTATTAAATTTGTGACCCACGAAATAATCTTCAATTAACCACCGTAACCAATATTTTTTCGTTTGACCGCCAGACATTCGTTGATGAATTTTCTCAGCAATAATCGGATTAGAAACCCATTGGCTGGCTGCTGCGGTTGGGTTAGTTTCCCAATAATTTTTAGCTTGAGGTTCAGCAATTTGAGGTTCAGCAATTTGAGGTTCAGCAATTTGAGGTTCAGGATTCTTGATTTCTGGTTCAAAATCCTTTTCTTCGGGTTCGGGAGAAGGTTGTGCCATTTCCACCTCTACATCTAACACTTCTAAAGATTGAGACTCAGAAGAAATTTCAGCAAGGGGATAAGGATTAATAAAATAGGCTTCTTGGAAAATTTCTAAATAGCTTTGAGTCATTTCTTCAAAGGTATTAAGAGACTCTAAAACATATCGAGAATTTTCTGCGAATTCTTGCCGTAATTTCTGATCTTCTAATAGAAGAGTTAAAGATTTTGCTAATTCTTCTGGTTGGTTCGGAGTGTAGAATAAACCGTTAATTTCAGGACGCACTTGTTCAGGAATTCCAAATACCGGAGTTGTAATAATCGGCAGGTTATATCCCATTGCTTCCATAATCACTCGCGGATAACTTTCAATTCGAGACGTACAAACGAAAATATCCGCAGCCAGGAAATATTGGGCGGTTTCTGGGGTTTCTGAAACGATTGTTAATCGTTCTTTTAAGCTATCAGGAAGTTGAGCAACTAATTGCGCTAGTTTTGTACTATAAAGACTAGGGCGATCGCCCACAATAAAACAGCGAATTTTGCTATGATATTGAGGAGATAATAAAGGCAAAGCTTTGACTAAATCTTGTTGTCCTTTACGTTCGCAAACAGTTCCCAATAACAAAATCACGATTTCATCTTCTGCTATATTTAACCCAGTTCGAGCTTCAGATTTTGTTAACTGTTCTGAGGCTTCCTGCAACCGTTCAATATCTAAACCATTATGAATAACCGTAAAGTTGTGATAACTATTTAAAGGTTGATAAAGATTTCGCGTTGCATCCGCTACAAAAATCACCCGATAGGGAAACTGAAAACACTCTAATGCTCTCGTCGCAATCTCTGAACCTAAGCCATCAAAATAAGTTTGCCAAGGTTCACTTTCATGGACATTCCAGACAGAAGGAATTGCCTTTTGTTTGGCACAATCTACCATGAAAAAAGTTTCTAAGGTGTTAGCATAAACTACATCAAATTGTTGTAATTGCAGTTCTTTTGCTAAAGCTTGGATGGCTTCATGATAGGTTTCCAATTGATAAAGATTAGCTAAGGGATGTTCTCGGATAATGACTCGAATTCCCTGTTGTTCATAAGCATAACGTAACGGCCCATCATTGACACAGAAAATAACAGGTTCTAGGTTTCCTTCCGAAGCTAATTTAACAGCAATTTCAAATTGATGTAAGGGTGCGCCTGTATATTCCAACTCGTTGCTACACATTAAAACTTTAGGAACAGGTGCTTTTTTCTGGGTTAATTTAAACTGATAGCGTCGGGGTTGAATTTGAAACCACTCATTGGCTAAGGATAAATGAGGATTATAAAAGGCATCAATTTTATTAGCATATTGACGACGGAATTTTGCCACTTCTTTGGGGTCATCTTTATAGCCCCGACTGGTTCCTTCTTTGTGAATTAATTCAGCATCGGGACAATAAACCGACTGATAACCTTTTTCAAATAATCGATAACCGTAATCAACATCATTGTAAGCAACGGCAAAATCGGTTTGATTAAATCCCCCTAAATCTAAGAACAATTGACGGGGTGTTAATAAACAAGCGGCGGTTACAGCCGAATAATTTCTCACCACTTTAGAATAAGCTAAATAACCAAAATCTTGACGATGGGATAACTTAAAGGCATGACCTGCTAAACCATGATGAAGCCCATGCAGTATTCCAGCGTGTTGAATGCGGTCATCGGGGTAAATTAATCGTGCTCCTACTCCCCCCACACCCTGCATTTGAGCATAACCCATCATCTGGCTTAACCAGTGAGGATTGATAATTTCAGTATCATTATTCAGGAATAATATATAATCGCTTTTTGTCTGTTCAACGGCTTGATTATTAATAGCAGCAAAGTTGAACTTTCCATTATTTGCTATTTTTAAAACCGATATTTTTTCAGAAGTATTGATTTTATTCAGATACTCTAAAGTTTTGGCATCATCACTTTCATTATCAATAATAACAACTTGATAATTTTGATAAGTTGTTTTTTGAATCGATTCAACACAAGCTTGCAGTAATTTAAGCTGATTTTTTGTAGGAATAATAATCGCTACAGATGGCCCTTGATCAGGAAATTGATGAGAAAAAATACCAATCTTGAGTTCACTTGCCCAATTGGGTTGATAAACTTTTCCAGGACTTTGACGACGAGTTAAGGCTTCTTGAATAGCGTGTTTTCCCGCATCAAAACTGGCTGGTTTTGCCGCCCCAGAAACAGCCGTTGAACCGGGGGCTGTGCGCCAATGATATAAGACTAACGGGAGATGACCAATGTGGCGAGAAATTTCTGTTGCTCTCAGGGCAAAATCATAATCCTGTGAGCCTTCAAACCCAAGTCTAAACCCTCCTAATTGCTCAAAAATCGACCGCCGAACCACTAACAAATGCCCCATATACATATAGGAAAGTAACAATTGAGGCGACCAGTCTGGTTTAAATTGGGGGGCAAATCGTTTGCCTTCGGGGTCGATTTTGTCATCGTCAGAATAAAGGAAATCTGTCTCAGGATATTGGATTAAATATAATGCCATTTCCCCCAAAGCATCAAGGGTTAATTCATCATCGTTGTCTAAAAATGCAATAAATTCCCCCGTTGCTTGACTCGCTGCACTATTGGTGGCGGCACTAATATTACCATTTTCGGGACGAAAAGTTACTTTAATTCGAGAATCTTGGGCTGCATATTGACTTAATAATTCTGCAACTTGAGCATTAGTGCTACAATCATCCGCAATACACAGTTCCCAATTAGAATACACTTGGTTGATAACACTTTGAATTGCTTTTTCTAAAAATTCTATGGGGGGATTATAAACAGGCATTACAACTGAAATTTTAGGCAATATTTCAGTAGAATAAGCTGATAATCGAGTTTTTAAATGATTGAAACTGCGTTCTGTCCATTGATTAGCTTCTAACCAAGCATTATAGGCATCAACGGGTTGAGGAAGTTCAAATCCTTGAGGCGGTAAAACATCACCGAGAGGCGCATTTGTTTGCCGATACATGAGGCGCATTTGTCGAATAATCGCTGGAATTTCCCAAGGCATGGGTAACAAGCGACCTAACCGTTGTTTTCGCTCTCCAATTCGTTTTTGAATGGCGGCAGTATAACGAGAAATTTGTTTGACTTTTATTGTACTTTTCTCTAATAATCCATAGCGAGAAACTTGTAAAATTTGAGGGCAATTATAGGTGAGGTTTTCTCCCGTTTCTAATTGAGCTTCTAAGGTAATTTGCCAAGTTCCAGAGGGAACATCAAGTAGCGCTTCAAACCCACTTTCTGAACTTCCAACCCAATTGGGAAATACCTGCCCCACATCGACACGACGTAACCCATGAGCACAAATTACCCACTGATTTCCACAGATTAATTTTAGTTGAGTAATGTGATGAGTGGGATGACAACACCATCCCGCAAATAAAATTTGTCCTTGTCGTTGTTCCCATTGCATTGGAACATCAAAAGATGCTCCTAAGGTCGAAACCGATAAAGGATAACGGGCAAAAACAGTCCATTTTCCGGTACTATCTTGAGCTTCTAATTCGACTAAAGAATCACCTTGAGGAACACGAATTTGTAAATAAAATCCTGATGTTTGAGCTTGAGGATAGTTCGGTTGAAGCTCCGCAACATCCTCCCGTTCAATCCCATATTGTCCGGTAAAAATATCTGTTCCAATTCTAGCCCGAATGGCTTTTAAAGGTTGATTTCCGGTGTAAAAACACCAACCCGAAATATTCAAAAACTTGTCGGTAAATCCCGTTAATTGCCAATTGAGAGGAAAATCAATGGAATGAATGAACCGCCGACGAAATTGCCGTAAACGTTGTTTAATACCTAACCATTTATTGCGAAGTTTCCAGAATTTAGAAGACTTCATGGCGACAACTTCTTGTTGAGCTTTGCCGAGTTCTTCTTCTAAACTAAAGATTTTATTTAAAGCTTGTTGAAATTGAGATTCTGACCCTAATAATTTCAGTTGAGTTTTACCGAGTTCTTCTTCTAAGGCTAAAAGTTTGGTGAGTCCGTCTTGATATTGAATGCTTAAGTCTTCATATTTAATATTAAAGTTTTGCAGTTCAAATTGAGTATGTCCGAGTTCTGTTTCTGCTTTAATTAAACCAAATAAGGTTTCTTGATATTTAGCATCTAAAGCTTGTAATTGTCCTTGAGTTTTACCGAGTTCTTCTTCGGTTGTTACCAGTTTTTCTACAGCGTGCTGAAATTGAGTTTTAAACCCTTCCAATTCTCCTTGAGTTTTTCCTAATTCCTCTTCTGTCTGAATTAATTTAGTAATGGCTTCTTGAGCTTGAGATTCTGCACCATTGAGTTTTAGCTGAGTTTGACCCAGTTGATTTTCGGTTTTAATTAAACGTTCAACAGCATCTTGAAATCGTTCTTGCCATTGTTCAATATCGGTTTGTAAAATATCCCGATCTTTGAGCAAAATATCTAAATCTTTGGCTAAAATGGATTGAGATTTCTCTAACTTGCGAAGTTTTGCCCAATCCTCAAACATCCAGTCCGTGGATAAGGGTTTATTTAAACTTTCTAATTCCGAGGTGCTTAAACGGCTACTTAAGGGATAAGCATCGGCTTCTAATTGTTGATAAAGTTCTATGGCTTCAGGAAAATAAGCTTTAATAAATAAAGGTTTAGGAGTTGCCAGAATCCGATTGACTAATAAAGAGGGTTCAAATTGATTAGAAAATTCACAGGGTAAATTGAGTTTAAATTTACGATTAACGGCTTGAATAAAATCGGCTGTTTGATTGCCAATTGTATAAACATTGGCTAAAAGGCATTGTTCGGGATATTTTTGATAAAACTCTAAAATTTTACGGTTATAATAGTTCCACATTTGGATGGCGAGTTCGGGATGATCGAGTAAGGTCGCATCCGTTGCTCGACGATAGAGAGAATCAATCACTTCCCAAGGAGAACGATAAACAAAAATAAAATTAGCTTGGGGCAATAATTCATGCCAAAAGTCTAAAAATAATGTGGTTCTCGGATCTTTCCATCCCCAAATAGTATTAGGATCTTGATTAATTTCAATCAGTTTTTTAGCTGTTTCTATATCTTGTTCTGTGATTAATATTTCCTCTGTAAAAACACATCCAATTTCATCAATATTATGACTTTTAAAAATCGATTTATGGAAATCTACAAAGTTAATATTTTCAAAATGGCCTTTAATATTTCCATAGTCAGCACCCACTAACTGTTGACCAATATTTATCCCTAAATTTTGCAGCAAGGAAGCCGTCAAAGAGGTTCCTGAACGGTGCATTCCGGCAACGATTAAAATAGAAGAGGGGGAAGAAGTCTTATCCATAAGTGTTTAAGTGATGATTTCAGCTTCTTGATCAAAATGAACAACGTTGAGGCATTGAATTGGAATTCAGTTTAGGCGAGTTGATTTTGGGTTTAACTTGCTCTGTTCCAGTTTGCCATAGTTTACCTGAGTTTAAAGACATTCTAGTTCAGATTGCTGCTTCACTTGACCGGACTTAACTTTTAAACTGGGTTCGATCAATAAGTCTACCACTCCGGTACTACAAGATTCTTCATAGGGTTGAACCCGAAACATCCCCACATCAATACAGCGATCTAAATAAGTAAATTCGCCATCTACAATACCCGAAACTCCTGCATTTAGGAAATAAACATCCGGGGATAATTGACATTCAAACTTAAATTTGATCGCAATTACAGTACCCGCTTCAATGTGTTTTATTGATTGAGAAGTCGCTAAAAAGGAAGCCCCCGCCAATTCAAACCCGCTTACCGTTTTAATTAACATTCCAAACCGAACATGAGAAGCTGGTTTATCAAATCTAACAGAATAAGCATAAATATAGCTATTCCGAGCAATTAAATGATTAACAATTTCCCCAGATAAAGTTGTAATATGGGGTTCTATAATTTCAGCCCCACGAGAAGGATATTTAATGGGATGATCAGGGACTAATTTCGGATCAAAATAATCTTTATAATGCCCATTTTTAGGTTCCCACGAGGATAAAGAAGTAGGAGAGGCTGGGTTTTCAGGATGGAAGTTATTCGGTTTAGAGGGTGGCGAAAGAGTTTCAGGAGGTTGGGAAGGTTTATGACCTAACTGTTGAATCTCACCTCGAATCATTGCCATTTGATCTGCATCGGCATAGATCATTTTTTGATATTTAGAAATGATCATTTTAGGGGTATGTTCGAGTAATAATTCTCCCCGATCCATTAATAAAGCTGAGTCACAGAGTTGAATAATTGAAGGGGCAGAATGGGAAACAAATAAAATTGTTCCGCCTCGATCTTTGATTTCATGAATTCGACTAAAACATTTGCGTTGAAAGGCTTCATCCCCTACAGATAAGGCTTCATCAACAATTAAAATATCGGGATTAACGCTGGTTGCCACCGCAAATCCTAAACGGACATACATTCCACTGGAATAGGTTTTGACCGGTTGATCAATAAAATCGCCAATATCAGCAAAAGCTACAATATCATCAAATTTAGCTTCTATTTCCTGAGTTTTTAATCCTAATAATTGACCATTAAAAAAGACATTTTGCCGTCCGGTAAATTCAGGATTAAACCCACTACCGAGTTCTAATAAAGCTGAAACTCGGCCATTAACTTCCACATCCCCGTGAGTGGGAGTTAAAGTTCCCACAATAATTTGTAATAGGGTGCTTTTTCCCGAACCATTGCGCCCAACAACGCCTAGGGTTTGGCCTTTCCAAACTTGTAAATTAATATCCCGCAATGCCCAAAAATTATGCGCCAAACTTTTACTTGGCATAAAAACTTCCTTCAATCGATCAACCGGATGGCGATAACGTTTGAAGCATTTAGAAACATGATTAACAGATATAGCAATTTCGCTCATTCGTTGTTGATTTCCCGGTTTATCAGTGATCAGTTTGTGTATCGGTTTAGAAATACCTTGTGCGTGTGTGAGGAACTGTCACCGTTATAAAACGTCAGCAAATGCTGGACGCAACCGCCTATAAACCCATAAGCCTCCATAAAAAATAACTAAGGCAATCATTGAGGATATGGCTAATTCTCCCCAATGTCTCATTTCCCCGACTAAAATTAAATCTCGATAAGCTTCTGAAAGTCCAGTAATGGGATTGCACCAAATAATCCAAACTTGCCAAGATTCAGGAACTTTACTCACGGGATATAAAATTGGTGTGACATAAAACCAAAGATTCAAAATCACACTTAAACTTTGGGGAATATCCCGCAAAAATACCGTGAGTCCAGCCGTTAGATAGCCTAATCCCGCCGTTAATAGAACTTGGGGTATCCACACCAGCGGCAGTAACCAGATGGTACTATGCAGGATTTGAGCAGACAAGGCGGTTAGCACAATTAAGGCAATTAAGCCAAAGGAACTTTCAATAAAGGCTGAAAAAATCGGGACAAGGGGTAATAGTCCCAGGGGAAAAACCACCTTTTTGACTAAATTGGGTTGTCCCACCACTGATGCAGCCGCTTGAGTTAGGCCGTTGGTAAAGGCAAACCAAGGAATTAACCCTGCAAACAGCCACAGTCCAAAGGCTAATTCATTATCGGGAAATCCTTCAAGATTGAGTTTGACCTTCAGAACAATCGAAAAAACATAGGTATAAATCAGCAATTGGGATAACTGATTTAATAGGGGCCATAGGTTGCCGAGAATCGAACCTTTGTATCGTGCCTCTAAATCCCTTCGGACTAATGTACTGAGCAAATTGAGTTTGAGGGGTAATTGGCTATTGGCAAACCGCCAGCGACTTACTCGCCCCGCTCTATGCACAACACCTTTCATTGACCTCAGCAATTTTTTCGTCCTCGTTCACTACACACACCTTATGTTCAGATCCTTCATGTTCAGATCCTTCGCAGGGCTGCGGGAAATATCCTAGCCACTGGATTTTTACTGCCAGATTTAATCTTAATCAATAAGTGTGCCATATAAAGTGTCCAGAAGCTAGTCTAATGGTTCAGTTGCTTAGAGGAAGAGGGTTTTAGGCGATGGGAAGCGTGATAATGGCTCCTGGGGAAATTGATTAGCCTTGGCCCTGTCATGATTTGTAGCCAATATTTAAGGATTGTCTATTAATTAATTGTTAGGAAAGATTTAAAAAGTTAACCAACTGAATAATTGATTGACGGATAATTGATAATCTGTTAATATAGTTAAAACAGGTAAAATTTGTTCTCCTTCAAATATTTCTAGTTCTTGTTTCGGTTTAAAAACTAATACTAATCGTTCCTGGGGATCTATTAACCAACCGAGTTGAGTTTGATGTTTTAAACAGAATAAAATATTATTAATCACACGGGTTGACTGTTGTTCTGGAGATAAAATTTCAATTGTCCAATCTGGGGCGATCGTAACATCATTGGCGATTTCTCCTTGTTCATCTAAAGGGATATTTTGCCATTCAAAAACAACAATATCAGGAACAATGGAACGTCCACCAAAAGTACAGCGTAACTCAGGGAAACTATAAGCAAGTTTAGCAGATACACCGATTTGATTAATAGACATCTCCAAAATAGAAAAAAGGAGGGGTAAAAAGATGATAAAATTAAATTTTACCCCGGATTAGAGATGAGTAAATTAAGAGACTATCTGGACAAGAATCCCCAGCAAGCAAAAAGGCTATTAGGGATGGAATATGAACAGATGATAGAACTCATTCAAGCTGCGGAGTTATTAGAAGAAGAAAAACGACAGGAAAAAGAAAAAACTAAAATCAGGTTGATTAAAGCAGGTGGGGGTCGTCGGCAGAAATTATCTGTGGAGGAACAAATCTTACTGACTCTAATTTATCTGCATCAAATGCCGACATTTCAAATGTTAGGGTTACAGTTTGAAGTCAGTGAATCAACAGCGAATGATATTTTCCATAACTGGATAAAAATCTTGAGAGAATTACTACCAGCGAGTTTGCTAGAGCAAGTAAAAAAAAACGAGAGTGATTGGGAGTGGGTAGAAAAAATTCTGGTGGAATTTGAGTTAGTAGTAGATAGCTATGAACAGCCCAGGGAAAGACCAACAGACAATGAAGAGCAGAAAAAATATTACTCAGGAAAGAAAAAGACACATACCTTTAAAAATCAAGTCATTGTCATGCCAAATGGAAAAGAAATAGTGGATGTAGCTGTGGGTTATACCGGAGCAACAAGTGATCTGAAATTGTGGAGAGAAAGAAGCCAGGAATTGGGGAATAATCAAAAATACAGAGGGGATAAAGCTTATGTAGGAGAAACAGCAATTAATACACCGTATAAGAAACTGAGGAATCAAGAGATGTCGGCGGAAAAGCGAGAAGAAAATCGGTTAAAAGCCCAACAAAGGATTGTAGTTGAACATTTAATAAGACTGATAAAAATTTATCGAGTTGCTTCAGAAAGATTTCGGTTAAAGAGGCAAAATTATGAAGCAGTAATCTTGACAGTATGTGGATTAATAAGATGGCGAATAGGAGCGATTGTATTACCATCTAAGAATTGCCCAGAATTCTTTTGAGAAATAATTGTATATCAGAGATAAAATTCATTAGTTATTATTAATGTGACTGAAAAAGCCTATGAATCCGTTACTTTTGGAGAAGCCGGCACAGGAGTGCTAGAGATTCCAAAAGTAGCGATAGAGGGCATTTGGAGATTTTCGGAGATGTCTAATATTCCGAGTCGTCATATCCTCTCTGTCAAGCTTGGGATGACCTGCATCACGGATCAATTCATGTTCGAGGGTCGTCAATATGCCCACTATATGATCAACCGTTCCTAATCACAATTAACGTAGAGACGCGCCATGGCACGTCTCTACCAGAGCTACCGATTTTTAGCGGGGATTTTAGAACAGCAAAACCTTGTTGTTAGACCGAATTCATGTTATAATAATAGGAGATAAAACCATGCAAGAATGTAATGGCTTTGGTTGCCCTTGGATACAAAATCGCCATGACGAAAACCACTGGGTTTGCCTTCGATGTGGGAAAGAAAGATATATTAGTAGAAGAAACGATGCTGTAGATGTCTTAATTGTTGTCAGTGCGATCGCCCTCATCTTTGTCTTAATTCTCAATTCTAAATCTTCTCAATCTTCCGTTCAAACTATTCCTGAATCCTATATCATTGAAACCTATGATATCAACCGATAACAGGTTACTATAGAGATTTAATGGTATAAATTAATCCTCTCGCCTTGCAGGAGAGGGGTTGGGGGAGAGGTCAAACCCTAGTCAAATAGTCTTGACCCCCCCAACATTCTAATTAATGGGCTGAACCATTACCGTGATAGTTATCGGTATCATAGAAGCCGTTTTTGGTTCCGAAGAACAGGCAGGAAAGGGTAAATAACACCGTTAATACGGCTAAGACCAATTTAATATCCATTGTGGGTTATGAACTCAACTCGAACGCCTTTGATTGTAGACCCATCTGAGTTGGAGTATCCATCAACTCAGGTCGCGCCTCAACTATTGGGGTGTACTCTGGTGCGACAACTCCCCAATGGAGAACAAATTCGGGGTTTAATAGTGGAAACAGAAGCCTATGGACTCAATGACCCAGCTTGTCACGCCTATCGTCGTCGAACTCCTCGGAATGCCGTGATGTTTGGCTCAGCAGGGGTTAGTTATGTTTATTTTATTTATGGGATGTATTGCTGCTTAAATATTGTTACCGATTTAGAGGGCGTTCCCAGCGCTGTTTTAATTCGAGCTTTGCAGGTAGAGTCTCTTCCGATTTCTATTCTAGCTGCACTAGAACAAACCCAACCGTTAACCCCAAAACAAAAGATTCGTTTAGCTTCTGGCCCTGGAAAATTGTGTCGTCTGTTGCAAATTAATACTCAGTTTAATGGCTTACCTTTACATCCTGACCAAGGGTTATGGTTAGAACATCCGACTTCAGCTTTTCAACAGCGTTTAGAACAACAGCCCAATGCTATTATCCAAACTACACGCATTGGACTCTCCCAAGGACAGGAACTCCCTTGGCGATGGTATTTGGCTAATTGTCCATCCGTTTCTAAACTATAAATCCTTGGGGTTAAAGTCACAGGTTAAAATCATATTAATTCCTTTATCTTGCTAAAATTAAGCTTCATGGTTAAAAAAAATCTAATTTTTAAAATAAGTTTGGCGCTATTGGGATTGGGATTTATTCTCGATCTAAGTTCTAAATTTTTTGCTGAGTTTCTCTGGTTTGAGGAAGTAGGTTATTTATCGGTTTTCAAAGAACGATTAATCACGGAAATTGCTTTAGCTGTATTGGGTTTATCGATTACCGCAATTTGGTTGGGGGGAAATATAATGATTGCCCGACGTTATCAATATTCGCCTGATCATTTACAAAATAAACCTCCGGTTAATATTTTTGATGTCTCTAATCAATCTTTACCCAAGTTTTCATTGGGTTTGCCGTCTCTTTTATTTATTATTATCAGTTTATCCCTGTTTCTAGGTTTAATTATTATTCATTATAGCCAGATTTTTATCAATTATTGGCATTGGGATTCTAGCCAACCTTTATTTTCTACCCTTCCGGCTAAATTTGAACCTCAAATTATTGAACAGTGGATTAAAAACTTTAAATCCTATATTTGGAAAATACCCGTTTTATTAAGTTTAATTATTGCTATTTTATGGAAACCTTTAATTATTTTTAGTTTGATAGTTTTGATTTTTAGTTTTGGCTTTAGCTTAGTATTTTCTAGTAATTGGGCAAATGTTTTACAATATTTTAATCCGACTTCCTTTAATCAAACAGAACATTTATTCGGACGAGATCTGAGCTTTTACGTTTTTAATCTTCCGATTGTCCATCTTTTAGAATTTTGGTTAATGGGATTATTTTTAGTGGGATTTATTGTCTGTAGTTTAATCTATTTGTTATCTGGTAATAGTCTCAGCCAAGGACGATTTTCTAGTTTTTCCCAACCTCAGCAACGCCACCTTCACGGCTTGGCTGGACTCTTAATGTTCAGTTGTGCGATGCGCTATTGGTTAGCTCGTTATGAACTCTTATACTCTAACCAAGGCGTTATTTTTGGGGCGGGATATACCGAAATTAATATCTTAAAACCAGGTTATTCATTATTATCTATTGTTGCTCTAATTATTTCTATTTTCTTGCTTTGGCAAGCCCTATTTTCTGTCAAAAGAATTCGCCCGTATATCGAAATATTATTAAGATATACCAAACTGTATCGTTTTAGAAAACGTCCTAATTTAGTCAGAGCCAAATTATTTGCTGATAGCTATTCCATCAGAACAATTTTTACTTGGTATTTAGGATTGGCGATTATTGTAACGGGAATTATACCCGGTTTAGTTCAACGTTTGATCGTTCAACCTAACGAATTAGAGCGAGAATTACCCTATATTAAACAAAGTATTGAATTTACTCGCAAAGGCTTTAATTTAGATAAAATTGACGTTGAAACTTTCGATCCTAATGCTAAATTAACTTACACCGATCTACAAAATAATAAGCTGACCGTCGATAATATTCGTCTTTGGGATAAACGACCCTTATTACAAACTAATCGTCAATTACAACAAATTCGTCTTTATTATGAATTTTCTAATGCTGATTATGATCGATATTCTATTTTAAAGCAAAAAGCTTCAGGAGAGTTAAGCCGGAATTCACAAAAACAACAGGTACTCATTTCTCCCCGTGAATTAAATTATGAATTAGTTCCTCAAAAAGCACAAACTTGGGTCAATGAACATTTAGTTTATACTCATGGTTACGGCTTTACTTTATCTCCGGTTAATACCGTTGCTGAGGGAGGACTTCCTGAATATTTTGTTAAAGATATTGGTGCTGATCCACAATTAGATGAAAATACAACCTTACAAGTTTCTCCCCGCATTCAGGATACCATTCCCATTGGTAAACCTCGACTGTATTATGGGTTACTCACGAATACTCAAATCATGACTTCAACTCAGGTAAAAGAACTGGATTTTCCCTTGGGAAATGAGAATGTTTATAATGTTTATGATGGAGAGGGAGGAATTGTTATTGGAACCGGATGGAAACGGTTTTTATTTGCCTATTTTTTAAAGAACTGGCAAATGTTATTTACGGATAACTTTACCTCGGAAACAAAATTACTTTTTCGACGAAATATATTAGAACGCATTAAAGAGATCGCCCCTTTTCTTCATTATGATAGCAATCCTTATTTAGTGGTTGCTGATGCTGATTTTGAGAATTCTGAATCAGATCCTCAAGCTCCATCAACTGACCATAACTATTTATATTGGATGATTGATGCCTATACAACCAGTAATTTTTATCCCTATTCTGATCCAGAAGAAGCCGGATTTAATTATATTCGTAATTCCGTTAAAATTATTGTGGATGCCTATAATGGAAAAATCAAGTTTTATTATTTAGAACAAACTCAAGACCCCATTATCTCAACACTCAGAACAGTTTTTCCTGATTTATTTCATCCCATTGAAGAAATGCCAACCATGCTGCGTCAGCATATTCGCTACCCCATTGATTTATTTAAAATTCAATCTCAACATTTACTCACCTATCACATGAGTGATCCCATTGTTTTTTATAATCGAGAAGACCTTTGGCGGGTTCCTGTTGAAATTTATGGAGATAAACAACAAGCGGTTGAACCTTATTATTTAATCATGCGATTACCGACGGAAAAATCCGAAGAATTTATTCTTCTTCACCCCTTTACTCCCGCCAGTCGCAATAATTTAGTCGCCTGGTTAGCGGCACGTTCTGACTTAGAGAATTATGGACATTTATTGTTATATCGTTTCCCCAAACAACGCTTAATTTTTGGCCCGGAACAGGTGGAAGCTTTAATTAACCAAGAACCAGACATTTCCGAACAAATTTCCCTGTGGAATCGTCAAGGATCACGGGTAATTCAAGGGAATTTATTAGTCATTCCCATTGAACAATCTTTGCTTTATGTTGAACCTTTATATTTAGAAGCAACTGAAAATAGTTTACCCACGTTAGTTCGAGTAATTGTAGCGAGTGAAAATCGAATTGTGATGCGACCGACCTTAGAACAAGCGTTAAAAGATGTCTTTAAAGCTGCCCCTATTCTTCCACCTGAAAATATTAAATTACCTCAACCTCAACCCAGTTAAAGGAAATAGGGAATCAGGAACAATATTGGCTAACACTCATCGGGTAGCTAATGAAATTTTCCGATTCCCTATTCCCCTCTACTGTAGAAACTCTAAATAGCTTTGACTCAATTCTTTAACGGCTAATTCATAAAATTGTTGACCCTGTTCAGGAGTGGCTAACGCAGGATTAGACCCCATCCTACCATCGGGATAATGTTGACGAAAATCCTGTGCACCATAAATAGGATATCCTTTCGCTACTTCCGGTGTTAGGGGGGCTTGCTTAATCGCATCAGGATAAATATATTGGGTTAACGCCACTTCGCTCGGTGTAGCATGGGAACCTTCTTGATCTCCATATAACTCTTTAGCTAATTTATAAACGGAGCTACACATAAACCAATTTCCCACTTGACATTTGACTTGATAAGCTTTAGGTAAATTGATATCTGCAACATGAGCGTAAGTTTCCGAAAAAGCGGCTTTCAGTGTAGCAATATTGCCTCCATGTCCGTTAATAAAAAAGTAGTGAGTAAACCCGACCCGCGTTAAACTTGTGATATAATCTTTGACTACCTGAATTAAGGTGGTCGGTTTAAGGCTGATTGTGCCTGGAAAGGCGGTGTGGTGTAAAGCCATACCGACGTTGATAGTGGGACTAACTAAAGCTTGGGTGGCTTCTCCAACTCCTTTGGCGATCGCTTCGGCGCAAATCGCATCCGTCCCGATCAATCCCGTTGGGCCATGTTGTTCTGTAGAACCAATGGGAATAATAATACCTGAAGAATGGCTCAGGTAAGTTTCGACTTCTTGCCAAGTGCTCAGATGCAGTAACATTATGTTAAGTTAAGTTAAAATCAATCTCTTTTATTGTAGCGATTTAATCTATCGGTTTGGATACCAAGACAGAGCGACGATAATCCTGCGAATTGAGCGATCAATCTATATCAATCCCAATCGTTTTCAAATTTTCATTTGATTAGAATAATTTAACCTAAAGATTACCCTAGCTTTACCTTGTGTTAACCTTCTCCTAATACCATAAAAGCCATCTCCACTAATTCAGATTCCAAACAACCAGGCAAATTGAGCGTGAACAATGCTTAAAAACCTAGAACCGAAGCCCAATCAGGATGAGTCTGACGACCCCCCCACCAAGCCCGGGGTAGGATTTGTTGTAGCAGTTCAATACCGGGATTCCCTCTGTGAAGGAATTCGCAACGGAGAACATATTTATGTTGGATGGTTAACACTCGGCTAACTCCTCAGAATGCCGAATGGTTAGCAGCGACCCTTAATTTCTGCTTTCCCTACTCTGTTCCCATCCAACCCAACAAAATTTATGTTTTCTCCTGAATTAAGCGAGAGTTCTTCCCGTTCCGATGTCAGAAACAATGGTCAAATTTTACTGTTAGAAAATGAACAACCTTGGCGGGAGATGCTTTCCCTGGCGTTAGAAGAACAAGGTTATCGTGTCATCGTGGCTTTAGATGGGCGAGATGCTCTGCCCTCAATCCAAAACCCGACTTCTGCCATCAGCGAATTTCCCTTTAACCTTTTAATTATGGACTCGATTAATGGGTTAGATCTGTGTCGTATGTTACGACATCAAGGAAATTCTGTCCCGATTTTAATTATTGGGTTGCGGGAAAGTGCCAATAATTCGGCTTTTTATTTAGAAGCAGGCGCCGATGACTATCTCACTAAACCCTTTGGAATTCGGGAGTTTATGGCGCGTTGTCGGGCGTTAATGCGTCGTCAACGCCTCGGTCAACTCCCTGCACCCGTTATGTTGCAATATAAAGAAGTTATCCTATATCCAGAAGAATGTCGCGTTTTGCTGCGGGGCGAAGAAATTAAACTGTCCCCGAAACAATTTCGGTTACTAGAACTTTTCATGAGTTATCCCCGGAGAGTTTGGTCACGAGAACAATTATTAGATATTATCTGGGGACAGGATTTTATTGGAGATAGTAAAACCGTTGATGTTCATATTCGTTGGTTACGAGAAAAATTAGAACTCAATCCTAGCAAACCCGAATATATTATTACGGTTCGGGGGTTTGGTTATCGATTAGGTTGATATTCTCAGGTCTGAAGACAACTTAATTGGTTTGGAATTAACAGACTGAAACAATTTTAATTAAGCGTTCAGCACTATCCCCATGAACAATGGCATACCTTTAAATACTCCCTTTTATTCAATAAAATGGGAGTATTTATGTCAGGCTTATTTATAATCATGAAAGTTCTTCAACTCAATCATCAATACCGCTTAAAAGTTTTATGTCACTGAAGCGCCGTGATTTTCTATTCTTATTTTCTGCCAGTTTTACGACAGTAGCAGTCGGATCTTGCCAGGAGTCAAAAAAGTTACCTTTGATAAGCTCATCTTCGCCACCCAAAAGTCCCCCATCCTTACCCTTCAAACCGATCAAAGGGCCATTACCAAACGCCTCTGATTTACTGAATCAGGCTCACCTCTCTGAATCTACAAATCTCGTTAGTGTTCCCTCTGTCTCCAATCAAATTCAAGCCTACAGTACCTATCAAGTTGTAGATGATTTAGTGCTACCCGAAGGATTTACTTATGATGTCATTGCAAGTTGGGGAGATCCAGTCGGAAATTCTCGGTTTGGATATAACAATGATTATGTTTCCTTTGTGCCAACCGGAGAAAATGAAGGTTTTTTGACGGTTAATTTTGAGTATATTAGTCCGGGGATTTGGTTTGAAACCTACTCACAGGTAATTGGAAAACCGTTATCTTTGAAAAAAATTCAGTCCTTAACTCAAAATCAAAAAATTAATGCGTTTGCATTACCTGAAAAAGATGTATTACGACAGGAAATTGTACAACTCTCCCAAGAAGGATTAATTGATTTAGGGATGGGGGTAATTTCCATTCAGCGTCAAGCCGATGGCCGTTGGGTGCGAACCTATTCCCCAAATGATCGACGAATTACCGGACTATCAGGGTGGAAAGATCAACATTATTTAAAAGCGACAGGGCCAGCCGTTGCCATATTTCGGAAAAAAGGTAAGGGGTATAACGATCCCTTCGGAGAAAAAATTATTGGGACTTTTAGTAATTGTGCCGGAGGAACAACGCCTTGGGGAACGGTTTTGAGTGCGGAAGAAAATTTCCAAAGTTATGTTCCTGAAGCCGTTTATCCCGATGGGAGTGCTTATGAACCGGGTGAAACCCCTTTTGTTTTAGATGAAATGGAGGGTTTAGGAAATGTTTTTGGACTAGCTGGGAATAAATATGGTTGGATTGTGGAAGTTGATCCCACGAATCCACAGGATTATGGAACAAAACATACTTGGCTCGGACGTTATCGTCATGAAGCGGTTGGGGTGCGGGTGGAAGCAGGTCAACCCTTAGCATTTTATTCAGGATGCGATCGCCTAAGCGGACATTTATATAAATTTGTCAGTAAAAACACTGTTAAAAATGCCCAGGATAAAAAAAATTCCCAGTTATTATCCGAGGGGATGTTGTACGCGGCTCAATTTAATCCTGATGGTACAGGTCGTTGGATTCCTTTAAAAGCCGATACAACCGTCAATCCCGATCTTCCTAATGTTCATGCTGGAGGCGTGATTAGTTTACCTCAACGACCTGATGGCGGCAATTTTGTCGCTAAAACCAATGAGGACATCCAACGCTTTAAACAACGCTTTAAAACCCTTGGCAATTTATATACCGGAAATCCAGAAGAGCAACAAGGCGCGATATTAATTGATGCTCACTTAGCCGCGAGTGCTGTTGGAGCAACTTGTACGGCTCGACCCGAAGATATAGAGGTTGGGCCAGATGGCTCCTTATTTATTGCGTTTACCTCCGGTGAGGCGAATGCTGAAACGGGGGGGCCTAACCTACAGATTTTTAAACATCCTTCTCAAGAAAAACCCTATCAATACGGATGGGTGATGCGTTTAGTAGAAGAGGGGAATGTCCCCCAGGCGATGACCTTCCGATGGCAAATGTTCGCCACGGGGGGAGAAGTCGCTGAAGGGGGGTTAGGGTTTTCCAACCCCGATAATTTAGCCGTGGATGGGGCGGGGAATTTATGGATGGTAACGGATATTTCCACCAGTAAACACAATCAGCCCGTTACCCAAGGTCGTTTGGATCAAAACCAACAACCTTTAGAGGGAAAGGATTTATTAGGGGTGTATGGCAATAATTCGGTTTGGTTTTTGCCAACCTCTGGGGACGCTGCGGGTCAAGCCTTTTTATTTGCCATCGGGCCAATGGAATCTGAAATGACGGGGCCGTTTTTTACTCCAGATCAAAAAACCCTATTTATGGCAGCTCAACATCCGGGTGAGTTGCACCGGACTCGTCAGAATATGGCAACAAAAACACTTCAATTTGCATTGCAAACTACCGAGGGAGAAGAGTTTATGCAAACTCGTCAGGTTCCTGTCGGATCGAACTGGCCCACTAAGAAACCCAATGACCCCCCTAAGCCATCAGTTGTAGCAATTCGACGAATCAATTCTCAACCCCTTGTTGAGAAGCGAAACCCGGTCTAAGCCAAGCTTCTACTGATAGAATAGGGTTAAAAATCAGTCTTGACTTTGTGTTTACCTACTTGACGCAGGAGAAACTCTAGTTAAGATATGATACTATTGGTTCAATCGAGCTGGGGACTCCCTTGCTTCAGGTATTTTAAGTGTCGGTGTGAGAATTGAGATGATGAACAAAGTTTTATTGAACACTCTAAAGCAGAGTCCGGGCGTTCTGGGAGCGGCCCTTCTCTTAACCAATGCAGCCTTAGCAACCGAGGCTCCATCGGAGAAGTTGGCAAATGCAGCAGATCCGGCTTCAATCACCATCGAAGCTGCCCGTGCTGTTGCCCCGTCTGGACAAAATACTGATTTGCAACATCAAGCCAATTCCGAGTCATCCGCAGAGCAACTGGCTCTGTCAGTGGCTCCTGATGCTGATGTTGCCGTTGAACCTACTAATCTGGTCAATGGTGAGTCTCCGACTCAGATGGAACCGCAGACTGTTGCCACGGCTCAACCTATCACCAGCCCCGCTAGTGAATTCGTGAGTGCGTCCTCAGAGGCTTCAGTACCGCTACAAACTGCTCAAGCTTCTGAGTTCCAAGTCGCTCAGATGGAAGCGGTTGAATCCCCGGAAACCCAAGGATCAGACTTAGAACAGATTAATGAGTATTCTGAAGTCACTGATGCCTTAGAGCAGGTGACATCGGTTTCTCAATTATCTGACGTTCAACCCACTGACTGGGCTTTCCAAGCCTTACAGTCCCTTGTGGAACGCTACGGTTGTATCGCGGGTTATCCCGATGGAACCTATAAAGGCAACCGTGCCATGACCCGTTACGAGTTCGCGGCGGGTTTAAATGCCTGTTTAGAACGGGTTAACGAACTGATTGCTGCTTCTGTCGCTAACTTAGTGACCCGTGAAGATTTAGCGGTTCTGCAACGCTTACAAGAAGAGTTTGCAGCAGAATTGGCAACCCTGCGCGGTCGCGTCTATGCCTTAGAAGCGAGAACCGCAGAATTAGAAGCGAATCAGTTCTCCACCACCACCAAACTGCGTGGGGAAGTGATCTTCTGGATGGGTGATGCGGCAGGCGATCGCGCGACTAACAACGTCGTGGGTAACTTTGCCCCTGAAGATAGCGATCCAACCGAAGCCTATTTCGGCTATCGCGCTCGTTTGAACTTTGATACCAGTTTCACCGGCCAAGATTTATTAAGAACACGGTTAGAAGCTAGATCCATTCCTAACCTCTCTAACTACGACATCACCAATACGTTGATGAGTCGTACCGGCATTGATGGCCAAAACAATGGGATTTTTTTGGATGACTTGTACTATCGCTTCCCAGTCGGCAATGGTAAAGGTCAAGTCTACGTTGGGGCTAATGGTCTTGACTTAGATGATATTTATGACTATGTAACTCCCTTCGGTGGCTCTGGGGATGGTTCCATCTCCCGTTTTGGTCGCTATAACCCAACCACATTCCGTGGCCCTGAAGGAACCGGGGTGGCTCTGAAATATGCCTTCAATGACAAGTTCAAACTGAACTTAGGTTACTTAGCCAGCCAAGCTGAATACGCTGATCAAGGTCGTGGCTTGTTCAATGGCGGTTACAGTACAGGTCTGCAATTGCTGTTTAACCCCAGTCCTAAGATTGGTGTTTCTTTGGAATATAACCACCGCTACTTCTCTTCTGATGACATGGCGGCTTCGTCATCGTTGATTAGTGGAGGTACGGGTAGCTGGATTGCCAATAGACCCTTTGGTGACAATTCCACAACCACTGAAAACTTAGGGTTCCAAGCCAACTGGCGCCTCTCCAAAAACTTTGAGTTAGGCGGCTGGTTTGGTTCAACCTGGGCTGATCAAAAACAAGGTGGCAATAATACCGCGACCATTATCAACTGGGCTGTCACTTTAGCCTTCCCTGATGTCTTCAAAGAAGGTGGCTTAGGTGGTTTAATCGTGGGTATGCCTCCCAAAGTGACCAGCCACGATATCAGTGCTCTAGAAGATCATGATACCTCGATTCACGTTGAAGGGTTCTATCGCTATCCCATCAATGACTACATTGCCATTACTCCGGGCTTCTATGTGGTAACTAACCCAGATCATAACAGCAACAACAGTACGATTGTTGTCGGAACACTGCGGACTCAATTCCGCTTCTAAAGGGAAAGAGTTCTTATCAATCCTGTATGGAAGAGAGGAAACCAGAGTTTCCTCTCTTTTTTTTTGTGCTTATTAGAACTTTTTATACTAATGATCTTCTGGGATAGATAGGGTCAGTAAAAAGGCTAAATTAGACTCGGCTTTTAACCCATGGGGCACGTTAGCAGCCATGAAGATAAAAACTCCTGGTTCTAATCGAATCTCTTCGCCATTTAACGTTAAAATTCCTTGCCCTTCTAAAACTTGAACTGTTGCATTTCGGCTAGAGGTATGTTCAGAAATATCCGTTCCTTCTGCTAAACAAAATAGGGTATACTGGCAGATATTATCTTTCCAAATCACGGAACTTAAAATTCCATGGTCTGAGTATTGAATTTTATCCTGTAAATTCCAAACAGTTTGACTCATGGTTTCATCCTTTTAGCTGAGTTAATAAGTTTGCAAAAAGTCTTGAATAGTTTGATAGATTAAATAAGCTTGTTCTGGGGAAAAGTTACCATGTCCTGCCCCTGTTAAGGTTAATAATTGATTAGGAACCCTAAAGTCATCTAACTTTTGGTGCATTTTAACCGCTTGTTGATAGGGAACTAATTCATCTTGATTTCCATGAATTGTTAATACAGGGGGTAATCCAGAGCGAACATAATTAATCGGGGAAATTTTATGAGCTAATTCCTCGATATTGGGTTGTTTTCCAAACCAAAAAACTGCATAATCTTTGCGATTAATTCCGCTTAGAATATCGTTAACATCCATAATCCCAAACAAATTAATAATGGCAGCAACGTTTAGTTTGGGTAAGTTTTCAGAGTGATTGTAATCAGAGATTTCAGTCAATCTATCGAATCCAGCAGAATTGGGTAAAATACTACATAAAGTTGCTAAATGTCCTCCGGCTGAACCCCCAATTACAACAATTTTATTGAGGTCAAATTGATATTTAGACCCATTGGAAAATACCCAACGCAAGGCACAACGAACATCTTCAACCGCCGCCGGAGCTAACGCGACAGTTCCTAAACGATATTCAACATTAACAACAGACCATCCTTGAGTTAAAAACGGAATCAATTGTGGAAGCACTTCCTCCTTGGTTCCCGATATCCACCCTCCTCCATGAATGGCAACTAAGGTTTTATTTGTTCCTGTGAGGTTTCTGGGCTTATAGATATCCAAATAAACCCTAACATCATTGATTTGACGATAGGCAATATTGGGGTAAACCTCTAACCCCTCGAAAAAGAAACGTCCCAGTTCAGCAAAATTGGACATAAATATAAATTAGGTTAGGCGTTCAAATCCTGATAGGGGGTGTCAACAATCCGATACAATAAGCCTTAATTATCATAAATGGAGATGCAATACATGACAGGAGAAATCTTCTCAACCGCCCTGGTCTGCTTTTCTTTAATTCTCGTCGGTCTTGGTGGTGGCTTTCTGTTACTGAAAATCCAAGGCGGAGAATAGGGGAGTAGGAGGAGCCGGGGGAGCCGGGGAGGTGGGAGAAAATTGGTTTTTGGCCTGTACCTTTATTTCCTCTGTTTCCTCTGACTCCTCAACCGTCAACAGTCTAACTGGGATAGTCAGCATTGCTCGGTGGGTGACAAATATCTGGATAAAACCCCGCACCCAATCAATAACCTCGCCTACTTCAGCAATTATCGCCTTTGCTGCGTCTAAATCTTCTGCCTGAGACGCATGATAGTGCGCTCTGATTAAGGGCTTAATATCCTCAATATTTTGCCATTCAGATTTAGGTTTGAGCGGAATACTGATATAATAACGATAAGCTTGACGATGGGCTATGCTGACATTTTTAGGGTTTTGATTCAACAAGCGATCGCCTTTTTCTTGGACTAGGGGATGCAATTTATAGGATTCGCGTTGGCAATCATAATATAGCAATTGCCGACGCTTGAGAGCCAGGATAATATTTTCTTTGAGTTCATATTTACTCACTTCTGGCATTTGAGTAGCAATTGCAGCAAAAGATAGGGGATATTCTGAAGTTTGATAGACAGAAATTCGGCTCAGACAAGTTTGCTCTATTTCACTAAGACGCGCTATTATTTCATCAATTAACTTTTTGATATCTCGGATTAATAACCAGTCTCTATCCTGCAAAAATTTTCCTACATTTCCCTGAAATTCGTCATCATCCCGAATTAAGGAAGCTACCAATTGCAAGGCTTTAGGATGTCCTTGATAGCGTGCTGATAATTCGGCTAATTCTTCTTCATTCCCTGTTAGATTAAAATATTTTAATAAGGTAATTGCTGCATCTTGATTGAGTCCATTTAGCTGGATTTCACGGGTAAGACTTGGTGGTAATTCCGCTAAACTTTCACGACTGGTGAATAGGATTTTGCTTTGATGTTCTGTTTCTAATAGTTGTTTGAATAACCAAGCATATTCGGTACAATTTTCGGAGAAATAACCAGCAGCTTTTGCCTTTCCTGCTTTCAAAAGTGTGTCAGCGCGATCGAAAACGAGCAAGCAATGTTTTTCTCTAAGGATTTTGAGCAGATTTTCAGTTTTTTTGCCACAGTCATTTTCAGCAGTAATGTCGCCGTTGGAAAGGGTAAATAGCAGGGAGTCAATTATGCGATCAAAGGGCGGTGCTTTACCTGTTGCCGATTCTAATGATTGCCAAACGACGGCGGTAAAGCAGGTATTTTCTGTGTGTAATTGGCGGATTAATTGGCTGATCAGGGAGGTTTTTCCGATACCTGGTAATCCAACAATTGAGATAGCTGTGATATCTGAGTTAGTAATAGAAGCTTTTAAAATATCAAGTTCTTTTGTGCGATTTACCCAATTTCTCACGGGGGGTAAATTTTCAGGGAGGGGGAAGTTTTTATCAGTTTCAGAGTTTAGGGGGATATCTGCGATCGCGGCAGCTAAAAGTGGTTCTGTTTTCTTAATTTTATAGCCTTCAGCTATGTATTCCCAGTTTTCTATTTCTACTGCTTTGCAAATATTGATAAAGTTCTCTCGTCTAATTCCTATTCTAGCCCAAAACCGCTTTAAGGTAGCTGTTGAAACTAAAGCAGCGAGACACCAAGCATCTTCAGTTTTATTCCATCCGAGATTGCGTCTTACCATGTCCATGATTTTTAGCCCTTCTTCAGACGCCCTGAGTAAACCCGCCATTACGCAACCTCTTACTCATTCAATTTGCTGTTGGAATTTGACTTTTCACCCACTCACGAAATAAGCCAATCCAAGCATTTTCCCTAGTCGTTTTCTTGAGTTCCAAAAAGTGCATAATGTCACTTTGAGAAAGAAAGGGAAAAGTAGGAGATTTATTGGTTTCTCGGTAGGCTTCTCCTTCTAATTGATAGAATGTTATATTTTTTCCATCATACCGCCAAACTTCCGGCACACGAAAAGCTTTATACAGTTCTAATTGATTAATAGAGCTACTGGTAATATCAATTTCAATAATTAAATCCGGTGGTGGGTCTTGTTGCAGGTCAATTTGCTCTTTATCCCAGACTAAAGGTTCATTTTGAATGTAGTAACATTGATCGGGTTCAAAACCTCTGTTTAAATCTTGACGTTGGCAAGTTCTCGAACCCAAACTCCTAACTTCAATATTTAATTCTTCAGTCAGAGTTTCTACCAAACGGCCTAATAGTTTTTTGTTACCTTCATGGGGATCTAAAGGGGTCATAATTTCTAGTAAACCTTGGTCATAAATCAACCGAATCCCCGGCTGTTCCGCTAAATCTTCTAACAGCAATTGATAGGTTTGCCAACTAATATTTTTCAAAAGAACATGATCCGCAAGGGGACTTTGTTTCTCTTGGGGTGGCTGAATCAGGGTGGCTGTCATCTGTGATACCTGCCCGATAATGTGCGATCGCAACGATTATATCATGCTTTTGTGGCAAAAATGAACCAAAAGAGCCAAAAGAGCCTTTTATATTGAGCCAAATGGTGAGCCATTGAGCCGATACAGTGTAGGGATTCGGGAGTATTCTGAAATGATGAGTTAGGCTTTCACCTATGTTGAGAACAATATCAAGTTTTATTACAAAATCAGTCGTCGAGCATAAAAAAGGCAAAACCGCCCAAAGAGGTNTTAAAATCAGCACATCATTTTGGGTTTGGTGTAACCATTTCAGGTTCGCCGTCACTTCCTCCATGATTTTGCTAAAATCCCCACTGCGATGTCCGATGGGGTGTTTTGACAGTGCTAATAAAGCCTGTTCAGGAACGGGGGTTGGCCCCGGAATCATCAACATTAATTTATCGTCCATTGTCTGTTTTTACTCTTTATGGGTTCGCTGTTTTGTGTAAGTCACAGAAGGAAATATTTTCCCTCAAAATTGCAACTTAATTCTCAATTGGTGAATTCTTCTTTCCACCCTTTATCCCTCTGGTAAATTAATCTGTTCGGGATTAATTTCATTCAAAGACCAGCGATAGTCAACGGGGAGATTTGCTTGAATACAGCTTTGCTCTAATTGCTTGTGTAGGGCGACGGCTTTCCGTAAGGTAATAATCAATTGATCAACCTTCTCGTATTGAGGAGAGTTCCGTTTAACTGCAAACCTCGTTTTTCGTTCTAGAAATTGCAGGAGCAGTTCATAATGAACATAAGCAGGAAGAGGAATCGGTTCCATCAACTTTAACTAAATCTCCAGTAAACCAGACTGCATGATCAATTGAAAGATCGAGGGCTTCAATGGGGTTAAAAATTATCTCAGGATGAGAATATTCAACTCAGGAAACAGGATTTCACTGTCGTTTCCCTATAATACACTAAGAGGTAATCAGTTGATTTAAGGCAACACCTGGATCGGGTTGCTTCATGAAAGATTCCCCAATCAAAACGGCTCTCGCCCCGGCTTGGGTGACTAAATTGAGATCCTCACGGGTATGAAGTCCTGATTCACTCACCACTAAAATATCACGGGATTGGAATTGCGATTGTCGGGTTTGTAACAATTGGCAAGTAGTTTGTAAATCAACGGTAAAATCTTGTAAATTGCGATTATTAATGCCGATTAAATTAACGCCATTTAAGCTTAAAACTCGATCTAATTCTTCGAGGGTATGGACTTCAATTAAAGCGGTCATTCCTAATACTTTTGCGATTTTGAGAAAATATTGTAAATCTTGATCGGATAGAACCGCAGCAATTAATAAAACCGCATCGGCTCCATGATATCGCGCTAAATAAATTTGATAAGGATAGATAACAAAATCTTTACAAAGTAAGGGTAAATCAACAACAGCCCGAACTTTAGCTAGATTTTCAAAACTCCCTTGAAAGAATTTTTGATCGGTTAAAACCGATAAACAACTTGCGCCTCCTTGCTGATAGGATTTTGCGATCGCAACGGGGTCAAAATCTTCTCGAATTACGCCTTTACTGGGGGAGGCTTTTTTAACTTCAGCGATGACCGCAGGTTGAGTTTGACTAGATTTTAATGCTTCAAAAAAGTTACGGGGTGCAGGAATTGTATTGACTTTTTGTTTTAATTGTTCTAAGGGTAAACGTTCCCTTAAGTCGGTGATTTCTTTTTCTTTATACCAAATAATTTCTTCTAAAATATTCTGAGGTTCTGCACCAGGGACAGCAACCTGATAGCGTAAGTTTAATACTTCAACAGCAGGATTAGGTGGACGACGACGAATAGAGACCATAGAAGTTGAGGAGGTTTATTGTTTAACTCGACTGTCTTAAATTATAATCCTAATATGAGCTTAAATCCTTGAATCTTATCTTAACTTTCGGGTAAATCTCCAAATTGTTCTCGATATTTTGCTAATAAAGCTTCGGCTTCTGTTGCTACTTCTTCAGGAGTGGGGAGAAGTTTACCTTCAGAAGTAAAAAAACGCAATTGAGAGTTATGAACGCCTAAAAATAATTCTAATTGTTGACTCCATAACCATCCTTGAGAGTTGGGTTCAAGGGGTTGGTATTGTCCATCAACTAAATGAAATCCTGCTAACTCTAAAGTTTCAGGATCAAACCAAAAATAATCAAAAGTTCGGAATGTATCTTGATACAGTTGTTTCTTGAAACCTTTATCAATTTCTGCGGTGGAGGGAGATAATAGTTCAATAATAATATTAGGATATTTCCCTTCTTCCCACACAACCCAACTTCGGCGAGGTTTGCGTTCTGTGTTCAAAACCACTAAAAAATCTGGCCCTCTAAAATGTTCTGATTTTTTTTGATTGGGGCTAAAATAAACAGTGAGATTACCTGCTGAAAAATAATCATTGCGCTCACGCCACCACCAGTCAAGGCATTTTAATAAAAGTATCAGTTGTTGTAAATGTAAGTAACTTTCCAATGCTGGTTCCTCACTCCACAAATTACCGGGTGGAAATATAATATCATCAAATTCCTCTTGTTCTGACGCTAGAAAGAGGGAAGGTTCGTTATAAATAATAGACATAGACTGTTTAACCGACTCACGATAGATATAGTTTAGCTTAAAATTAATTTAATAGCGTTATTTTAAAAAAAATACGCCTATTAGCGAAATCAAGTTAATTAAGAGGGATGACTCTTTTTCAGTAATTTAGAAATAAAAGGAATAGATTCTATATTAAGATTTTTTATTTCTGGATGCTCTTGAATACTGTTAATGATTACATCCGTTAAATGATATTGAGGGTTATCTCCATAATTTAAAGTTAAATATCCTAAGAGTTCTAAAGCATAATCATAGAACATAAAAATATCAGCGATACAAGCCAATTTTAGAATATTATCAGGGGTTTTAAAACCTAAATTTTGATCCGGTCGAATTAAATCTCGAACATAAAACCCATCTGTCCATACTAATTGTCCAGGGTGTTGACGAGACATCAATGTAATTCCTTGACGACGACCATTCCATCGTTTTCCAAAGTCGAGGAGGGTAAACCCTTGATTTCTAAGATAAATATCAACTTCTGCAAATAACGGTTGATTTTTATAGAGTTCTATAAATGAAACTTCCACTAATATCATTAAAATTTGATGTTCTAACAGTTGAGAACACCCTTCTAAAACGTTTAATTCTCCGCCTTGGACATCCAACTGAAGAAAATCAATTGATGTGGTTTTATCTTGAAAAAACTCATCTAGGGTTGTGGTTTTTACAGAAGTTGTAGAGATTAATTTATGACGTTCAGCATATTCATCTAAACGATTAATCACTAATTCATTGGGAGGATATAAGGAACTACATTCTGGATGTTGGGTTTGATATAAAGTTTGAGTTCCTGACGTATTCCAAACCGCTAAAGGAATATGGGTTTCTGTCCAGTTTATCTTTTTTTGTGCTAATTGTTGATTGCGGTCTTGACAAGCTTTTTCATCCGCATCAAAACCATAAATGGTTAAACCAGGGGCAAAAATTTCCCACCCTTGATGGGAATAATCAATATCAATAAATTCTTGAACCTGACGCGAACCTACAATACATAAAGTTAGGTCAATCTGATCTAAATATCCCGATTGTTTTAAATATTTAACAAAGATAGACATAAGATAAAAATGATTTGTGATCAAAACCTGTCGGGGTGGCGTCCCTCCCAACCCTCTTTTCACCTGTTTAAATTTGGGTAGGGAAACCCTGTCCCCTACAGGGGGAAGTAGGGGGAGAGGAGAAGAGGGAAGAGGGGGAATGGTTAACATCTGTAAAGACGCACCTGGGGGAGTTGATGCCGTAAGTCCCCAGCACGTCTAACAACTGATAACTGATAACTGATAACTGACAACACTCAACCTTCTTGAAATAAAGGTGTACTCAGGTAACGTTCGCCGAAACTCGGTTGAATCATCACAATCAGTTTGCCTTTATTTTCAGGGCGTTTACCAACTTCAATGGCAGCATACAATGCCGCACCGGAGGAAATTCCTGATAAAATCCCTTCTTCTCGCGCCATGCGACGGCCAAAAATCATGGCATCCTCATCCCGAACTTGAATCACTTCATCAATGAGATCAACATTCAAAACGGGAGGAATAAAGCCAGCCCCAATGCCTTGAATTTTATGGGGCCCTGGTTTACCCCCGGATAAAATTGGACTATTGGCAGGTTCTACTGCAATAGCTTGAAAATTCGGTTTACGTTGTTTGAGGACTTCGGCTACTCCGGTTAATGTACCTCCGGTTCCCACCCCAGAAATGAGAATATCGACACAACCATCGGTATCCGTCCAAATTTCCTCAGCCGTTGTTTTGCGGTGAATTTGGGGGTTAGCCGGGTTGCGGAATTGTTGTAACATATAGGCATCGGGCAGGGTATCCACAATTTCCTGAGCCCTTCTAATACAACCACTCATCCCTTCAATACCGGGAGTGAGTTCTAGTTCTGCCCCATAAGCCTTTAACATCGCCCGTCGTTCTGAACTCATGGTTTCTGGCATCGTTAAAATTAAACGATAGCCTCTAGCTGCGGCGACCATAGCCAGGGCAATTCCAGTATTCCCGGAGGTGGGTTCCACTAATACAGTTTTACCGGGGGTGATCAGCCCTTCTTTTTCCGCGACATTAATCATATTCACCCCAATTCGATCTTTGACGGAAGAGGCGGGGTTCATCCCTTCTAATTTCACAACAATTTGAGCCACACATCCTTCCGCCTTGGGAATTCGGTTCAGTTGGACTAAAGGAGTGTGACCCACTAATTCAGTAATGTTATGAGCGATACGCATATTGAGACTCGAATAAAGAACAATGATACAAGCAGTCTGAGGAACTCATACCTAACCATTCAGATGTAATACATAATATCCTTCTGTTGTCGGGCATCTCTTTGTTCACACAAGTCTTTTAAGGTGTATTTCTGTAACACAGAGTTAGCCATTTGCTCTGCTTCTTGCCAAAATTCCCAAATGATTGCACTTTCAACGGTATTGAGGCAAGAATTTTGAGGGGCTGCTTCGGGATCTGTTCCTTCTAAGCAGTTGACCACATCAAATAGAGTAATTTTCCCCGGTTCCTTGGCCAGATAATAGCCTCCTTTGGAGCCTCGTTGACTGCGAACGATGCCACAGCGCCGCAAGGTTGCCAGCAATTGTTCGAGATAGCGATCAGGAATATTATGCTGGGCTGCAATTTGGCGAACCTGCCTGGGTTCAGGATCATCATAGTGAGTTGCCAATTCGATCAGGGCGAGAAGGGCATACTGACTTTTACAGGAGAGTTCCACGCAGAAATCATTAACAACTGTTTCACTTTTTTAGTATACCCCAGTTTTCCTCTCGGAATACAGGAATTAAACGGGAAATATGTAGATCCCTGTTAAGCTGTTCCCGGTTTGATCTCAAAACGCAACGAATTTATCGGTTTTTGGGATCAATCAATAACAATTAATAAGTTTCATATCTTATATTAAATTATTCTTTTTAAAAAAAATTAATATAGGGTTTATCTGAATTTTATCCCTCACCGCCTTGCCTCAAGTCCTTGACTTATTTGACCTCTGTTATTAAAATCAGAAATGTTAACGGCTATTTTTTGATAGTTTACTGTTAACGATTGGCTTCTTTTTTCCCCAATCTAAAACCCAACCCTCGACACCTGACATTAGACACAGGGTATGAACTCTTTCTTAAAAATCCGTTCGGGGTTTCAACCTTTACGGAGAATTCGATTAAAAACCGCTTTGGTTTTTCCCTTTATCTTGCAAATTACGGCCGCTGTTGGATTAGTGGGTTATTTCTCCTTTAAAAATGGTCAACAAGCGGTTGAAAATCTAGCACAACAGTTAATACAAAGCGTTAGTGTTCGGATTGAAAATCATGTTTTAAACTATTTTGATAAATCCTTTCAAATTTTGCGAGTTACCCATGATAGTGTAGAAGCCGGAACGTTAAATTTGAATGATATTGAAGGATTAAAGCAATATTTTTTTCAAGTCGTCTTAGAAGGAGATTTAGAAAGTTATTTTTTATATGGAAATGAACAGGGAGAATTTGTCGGCGTTGAACATTTAGAAAATAGTGAAATTCAACTCAAAATTCGCACCATTGACACTGAACCCATCCGTGACGTTTACCTTTTAGATCAACAGGGAAACCGGGTTAAATTGTTAAAAAAAGCCGAATATGATCCTCGTCAACGTCCTTGGTATCAACAAGCAAAACAAGCTCAAAAACCGATTTGGACTTCCATTTACCCTTTCTTTTCTCGCCGAAATACAGACACGGCTTTAGGAATGTCGGTGGTTTGGCCCGTGTTTGATCTACAGCAAAACTTACAGGGCGTTTTATGTATTAATATTACCTTATTAAGAATTACAGAATTTTTAGAAAAGCTTTATATTAGTCCTCGTGGACAAAGTTTTATTATTGAACGTTCGGGGGAGTTAGTTGTTAGTTCTAAAATTGAAAAGCCTTTTAAACTCCAATGGAAAGGAGAAGAGGCTATCATTGAACGAATGCTTGCCAATCATAGTACAAATTCTACCATTCGGAATACGGCTAATGCCTTTTTAAAACGGTTTGGTAGTTTTAAGGCAATTCAAAATAATGAACAAGTTAAATTTTTGCAAAATGATGGGTGGTATTATGCTCAAATTTTACCCATTCGAGATGGAAAAGGCATCGATTGGTTAGTGGTGGTGGTTGTTCCTGAAGCCGATTTTATGGCACGAATTCAACAAAATAATCGTATGACGATTGGGTTATGTTTAATCGCTTTGGGAGTCGCTACAGGAATGGGACTTTTAACAGCCCGTTGGATTACAAAACCCATTTTGACAATTAATCAAGCTTCCCATAAACTAGCAGAAGGAGAATTAACTCAAAATCTGGAAATCACAGGAATTCAAGAATTAGAAACCTTGGCAAATTCTTTTAATTCGATGGCAGTTCAATTGAAAGAATCCTTTGATAACTTAGAAGAAAAAGTCGAAGAGCGTACCCAACAATTGGCAGAAGCTAATCAAGAAATTAGTTCCTTAAATGTGCGACTCAAAGCCGAAAATTTACGCATGAGTGCAGAACTTGATATTCTCAGAGAAATGCAACAATTAATTCTTCCCAAACCCCAAGAATTAGCCGAAATTCAAGACTTAGAAATCGTCGGATATATGAAACCTGCCGATGAAGTGGGGGGTGATTATTATGATATTTTATATACGAATGGAATTGTTACGATTGGCATTGGAGATGTTACAGGTCATGGGTTAGAAAGCGGAATTTTAATGGTGATGATTCAAGCAGCCGTTCGTACCTTAAAAGAAGTACAGGAGCATGATACTGTTATCTTTTTAAATACTTTAAATCGAATGATTTATTATAATGTTCAACGGATGAATTCAGATAAAAATCTAACTTTAGCTATTTTAAATTATTCTGAAGGTTTATTAAGTATCAGTGGGCAACATGAGGAAATTTTAATCGTTCGTCAAAGCGGTAATGTTGAACGAGTTAATACAATGGATTTAGGGCTACCCATTGGCTTAGATGAAGATATTACTCAATTTATTAGCCATACTTTAATTGTCTTAAATTCTGGGGATGGAGTTGTTTTGTATACTGATGGGATTACCGAAGCCCAAAATAACCGGAAAAAATTCTATGGAGTGGAACAGCTTTGTAGCATTATTAGTCAAAACTGGCATCAGACCGCAGAAGTCATAAAAAATGCTGTAATTAATGATGTACAGTCATTTATGGGTCAAGAAAAACAATTTGATGATATGACATTATTAGTGATTAAAAAAAAATAATAAGGGGAGAAAGGGGATAAGAAATTGTTAAGTTAAATATTCTGTCCGGGATATCGGTCAAGAATAAGATATTGGTTAAAGACCTGTTGTTGTATTTCAGGGCAAGAAAGGGTGCTAAAGCACAACAACGGATTACTTATCATTCCTCTTTGAGGATCAAGCCCATGTCAAATCAATTTTTTAATCCCTGGATTTATTCTAGCTTTAAAAAGATTTCTCTGAGAAATCTTCTGATTTTTCCTTTTGTCTTGCAAATTTTTACCGCCGTTGGATTAGTGGGATGGTTATCCTTTGAAAATGGACAAAAATCTGTTAATAATTTAGCTAATAAACTTCAAAATGAGGTCAGTCAAAGGATTATTCAACAGTTAAATTATTATTTAACAGCACCGACTCAAGTTAATGAAGTTAATTTTAATTTAGTTCAGTTGGGTTTACTAAATTTTCAAGATTTAGACAGCATCCGTCGCCATTTTTGGAAGCAGATGAAAGTGTATCCTTATCTCAGTTATTTTAATTTGGGAACTGTGGATGGATTATTTTTAGGTGTGGGTCGCGAAGATGATGGCACACTCTATTTAGAATTAATGAACCCAACGGATAAAGGTTATTATAAACGTTATGCTTTAGATGATCATGGTGATCCCACAACGCTTCTAGCCCATGAAAAATATCCTTATCAAGATGATGAATGGTATAGTAATGCGGTGGCAGCAGGTAAACCGATTTGGACTGAAATTTATCAATGGGATGATCGCCCGGACGTGATTTCTATTGCTTCTAGTTATCCGATCTATAATCAACAAAATAAATTAGTGGGTGTAATTGGAATTGATTTAATTTTAACTCAAATTAGTAATTTTTTAAAGCATTTATATATTAGTTCCTCTAGTAAAATTTTTATTGTGGAACGGAATGGTTTGATTGTTGCTAGTTCCAGTTCTGAAAAACCCTATTTAAATGTTGATGGATCTTCTCAACGATTAAGTGCTTTTCAAAGTCGTGATCCGTTAATTCGTGCGTCGAGTCAATATCTCATGCAACGGTTTAATAATCTCACTGAAATTAATAAAAAACAAGCCTTAAGTTTTAAATTAAACGGTGAAAAAATTTTTCTATGGGTTACTCCTTGGCAAGATCAATTCGGTTTAAATTGGCTGATTGTGATTACCATTCCTGAGTCAGATTTTATGGGAGAAATTGATGCGAATACTCAGAAAACAATTTTATTATGTATCATTGCTTTAGCGATCGCAACAACAATGGGGATTTTAATTGCTCGTTGGATTACTGAACCCATTCTACGATTAAATCGAGCTTCTCAGAGAATCACAACCGGAGATTTAGATCAAACTGTTAAAGTTACTCGCATTATTGAACTCGCAGAATTGGGTAAATCTTTTAATCAAATGGCAAATCAAATCCAAGATTCTTTTGAAACTTTAGAACAAAAAGTGATAGAAAGAACGGCAGAATTAGCAGATGCTCATGCTAAAATTTTAGCATTAAATCAACAATTAAAAGCCGATAACTCTCGGATGAGTGGAGAGTTAGATTTGTTGCGACAAATGCAGCAATTGATTCTCCCCAACCCAGAAGAATTAGCTTTAATTGAAGGGCTAGACATTGCAGTATATATGGAACCTGCCCATGAAGTGGGAGGAGATTATTATGATATTTTATATACCGATGGCGTTGTCACGATTGGCATTGGAGATGTGACGGGTCATGGCTTAGAAAGCGGTATTTTAATGGTGATGACTCAAGCTGCTGTTCGGATTCTTAAGGAAGTTCAAGAATCTGATCCAGTTCAGTTTTTAAATATTTTGAATCGAGCCATTTATCGTAATGTTCAACGAATGAATTCTGATAAAAATCTGACCTTAGCGATTTTAAATTATCAGAATGGTCATTTAAATATTAGTGGTCAACATGAGGAAATCTTAATCGTTCGTCAAGGAGGGAACGTTGAGCGAATTGATACCATTGATTTAGGTTTACCCATAGGTTTAGATGAAGATATTTCGGAATTTATTAATCAAATCGAGGTGGAGTTAAAACGAGGAGATTTTATTGTGCTTTATACTGATGGAATTACAGAAGCTAGAAATATGCAAAAATCCCAATATAGCTTGGAAAGACTGTGTAACGTTATCAGTGAAAATTGGCATTATCAAGCTGAGGAAATTAAGGAAGCAGTGATTTCCGATATTAAGACATTCAGGGGACATCAAAAACAGTTTGATGATATTACCCTATTAATTTTAAAACAACGCTAGAGGAGGGAGATTCAGATTGATCCGAACAAAATAAATCAGAGCTTGGATCAAAAAAAATTTGATAATTTTGTCCCCTTGAGTTAAGATTTTATTAATTTTGTGGTTTTTGAACAGAATTAGCCTAAAATATAAAGGCTATTATTGAATAACCCAGTGATTTTCCCCCAGGTCAAGTGATTATGGCGCAAATTTTTGGAGAGTTTTTACATCAATTTCCCCCTGATCATGATTCTTTGGAGTTGACATTCACGCCAACATCCCGACCGATTAAACAACGCTGGCGAAATAATCTTTTATCGGCTCATTTTGTAGCAGATTATTTTTCAACTTTTTTACCCTTAGATGCTGATAACCCCAGCCGAGAAAAACGGATTAAACAGGGGAAAGGAGCCGTTAGTTATGTGGCAAATGAATTGTTAGAAAATGCCATGAAATTTAATAATGAGAAGGTAAAATCTAAAATTAAATTTGGCATCCATTTTATTGAAGAAAGCCAAACGGTAACGGCTGCTATTTTTGCGACAAATTCAATTACCACAGAAGGAATGGAAAAGTTTCAATCCTTTATTCAAGAATTACTGACTGAAGATCCCAATGAGTTGTATATTCGTCAAGTTGAACAAAGTGTAGAGGATGAAAATAATAATGCTTCAGGTTTAGGCTTATTAACGATGATCAATGATTATCAAGCTCAACTGGGTTGGAAATTTGAACAGATTTCCGAACAACCAAAAATTATTTTAGTAACAACGATGGCTCAAGTAACCGTGTAAAATTGAGTTATTTTTACAGCTAGAGAGAGGTAGCAACAATGACAGTACAGGAAATTAAAGGTGAAGACCATATTGTTCAATATGATCCTGAATCTGTGATGATTTGTTTTCAAGGAGAATTGAGTTTAGGGGGGCCGGTGGAATATGAACCGATTAAAAAATTATTAGAACAAGTTATGGCAACGGAACCTCCATTGATGACCTTAGATTTAAGAAATTTATCGTTTTTAAATAGTTCTGGAATTAGTTTGTTATCAAAATTTGTCATGGGATTGCGGAAAAAACCTCAAATTCAATTAATTATTTTAGGCTCTAAAGAAGTGGCATGGCAAGATAAATCTTTGCAAAATCTAAAAAAGTTTTTACCCAGTTTAGAGTTGAAGGTTGAATAATTAATTTTCAATCTCAATTCAAGGGAATAACTAAGTTTCGCTCAATATTTATTCTTTTAACAAAATGAACGTTGGAATTCATAAACTTTAATCCCCTATTACTAAGCTGAATAATGCCCCTAACCCGAACCCAAAAATCAGAATTCCTGACATCCGGTTTACCCAGTGCAGGGTATCCGAACTGATTTTATCACGGAATAAACTGACCCCACTGACTAAGATCAACCACCACAATGCTGACCCTAAAAACACTCCTAAAACCAAGATCCCAGCATCTCCATAATTATTGCTGCTTCCCAATCCTAATCCGGCAAAAATAGCAACAAAAGATAAAATTGTCATAGGATTTGTCACCGTTAGAAAAAAGGTGGAAGCATAGGCACTCACCACTTTTCCTGATGGATTTGCGGCATCTTGGGCTGGTTTTGCCAAGGCTGTTTTTAAGCCTAAATAACATAAAAATAAGCCCCCTATTAATTTTAAAATTATTTGTTGACTGACTAAAATATTAGAGATGATGGTTAATCCAAATCCCGCAATAAACCCATAGAAAGCATCTGCACTAGCGGCACCTAACCCCGTAAAAAATCCCACCCAATGCCCATCAGATAAGGAACGACGAATACATAAAATCCCAATGGGCCCCACAGGAGCCGCAATGGAAAAACCAATGATTAAACCCTTAACTAAAAACCGAATATCCATAATTAATTCCAAAACTGTAATAACCTTTTAAAGCCTACCACTGTAGGAAGGTGTGCAGCCCTTAAGGGTGTACTAAGCTTTTAAGCATTTTAGGGCTTACTGTTGTCTCCATGTTTTATGATGAAATAGGGAAGTTAAAAGTCACTCAAAACCAAACCATGATTCAGAATAACACTTTAGTTTTAGCAACGGATTTAGATGGTACATTTTTAGGTGGTTCTCCAGAGGAAAGACAAAAATTTTATGACTATTTAGAGGAAAACCGCCATCGCTTATTATTAATCTTTGTCACGGGTCGAAGTTTAGAATTCACCCTACGTTTATATGATGAAAAAAACATAAAGATGCCCCGACCCGATTATCTAATTGGAGATGTGGGAACAACGGTTTATGAAGGAAAAAGCTTAACTCCTGTAGCAGAAGTGCAAAATTGGATTGCGAATCTTTGGGGAAATGCCAGCGAATTTGCTCACCAACTTTTAACAGATGAACCTGGATTAACCTTACAACCGATTTTTGCCGAATATCGAGTTTCTTATTATTATAAACCTGATGAAAATCAAGAACGAATTGTTAAAAAAATTCACGATGCGGGATTTCAATGTATTACCTCTGCGGATAAATATTTAGATATTTTACCCCCCGGTGTTGCCAAAGGTTCAACCTTGCTTAAATTAATGGATATGTTAAAGATACATCCCCAACAAGTGATTACATCAGGAGATTCCTTGAACGATTTACCCTTATTTGAAACCGGACTGAAAAGTATTGCTGTGGGGAACTCAGAATTAAAATTAGTCGAAAAAATTAAAAGTTTAAAGAATGTTTATTACAGTGAATTTCCAGGAGTCGCTGGAATTTGGGATGGAATTCAATATTACGGAAAAACCTTCTAAACTTTGATTGAGTTTAAGTGAATCAGTCTTTCAACCTTAATGTTTCCGATTTCCTGAGATTATATGACCCAAGATTCTACTTCCTTGTCTCAACCCCCAGTGCCTCATCAGCCCTTAACATTAGCCATTTTAGGTGCGGGGGCTTGGGGTTCAGCCTTAGCACAATTAGCGCGTTATAATGGCCATACAGTTAACCTTTGGTCACGCCGTTTTGGGAATTCCTTAGAAGAAAGTATTAACGCCGTTGATGTCTTAGTTTCTGCTATTTCCATGAGAGGAGTAGCCGTAACAGCCCAACAGCTTCAAACCTTAAAATTACCGGAAAAAATTCCCATTGTTACCGCTACAAAAGGCTTAGATCCTGATAGCACTCGGACTCCTTCTCAACTGTGGGGAAACTGGTTTCCTCAACATCCCATTGTTGTTTTATCGGGGCCGAATTTATCCGCAGAAATTGAACAAGGTTTACCCGCCGCCACGGTGGTAGCCAGTGAAAATTTAGAAGCCGCAAAGATTGTCCAAACGGTGTTTGCCTCTAATCGATTTCGGGTGTATACCAGTTCCGATCCCATGGGAACAGAATTAGGAGGAACCTTAAAAAATGTAATTGCGATCGCGGCGGGAGTTTGTGATGGATTACAATTAGGAACAAATGCTAAATCCGCCTTACTAACTCGTGCTTTAACCGAAATTATTAGAATTGGAACCCATTTAGGCGGAAAAACAGAAACGTTTTTTGGGTTATCCGGTTTAGGAGATATGTTAACCACTTGTAATAGTGCTTTAAGCCGTAATTATCGCGTAGGCTATGGATTAGCAGAAGGTAAATCTTTAGAACAAGTCTTAACTGAATTAGGAAGTACCGCAGAAGGAGTCAATACGACCAATGTTTTAATTGAAATTGCCCATCGAGAACGGATTCCAGTCCCGATTTCCTGGCAAGTTTATCAGCTTTTAAATCATCAAATAACTCCTCAAAAAGCGGTTGAAGCCTTAATGGAACGGGATTTAAAACCGGAATTTTATGATCGCTAAAAACAGGGGAATAGGAATTGAGTCAATGTTCAAGATGGAAGAACCGGAATTTCCACAATAAACTCTGTTCCTTTCCCTACTTCCGAATGAAATTTAAAGGTTCCTCCGTGTTTTTCAACTACAATTTGATAAGCAATACTCAGACCTAATCCGGTTCCAGAACCGACGGGTTTTGTTGTAAAAAAGGGATCAACAATTTGGGGACGAATTTCTTTGGGAATCCCGATTCCATTATCGTGAATCCGAATTCTAATCGCCTGGGTTAAACTTTGATGAGGATTAGAAGAGACACAGGTTTCAGTTTTAATCCAAATTTTCGGTTCCAGAATAGGATGTTGTTTTTGGTGTAGGGCGATCGCATCAATAGCATTATTTAATAAATTCATAAACACCTGATTTAAGTGACTTGGATAACAAATAATCGGGGGTATTTTTCCATATAATTTAATCACTTGAATCGGATGCTTGGAGTTTTGATTCAGACGACTTTGCAAAATTAATAAAGTATTATCAATTCCTTCATGAATATTAGCTAATTTTTTCTCCGATTCATCCAACCGGGAAAAGTTTCTCAAAGATTGAATAATATTACTAATTCGTTCAGTTCCCTGTTCCATCGACTTCAGAACTTGAGGTAAATCATCCATAATATACTCAACCTCCATCTCTTTCAATTTCGTCTTAATTTCCGGTTGAGGTTGAGGATAAACTTTTTGATACAGATGAACTACCTCTAACAAATTGTGAGTATATTCGGCTACATAATCCAGATTTCCCCGAATAAACGTGACCGGATTATTAATTTCATGGGCAATTCCCGCCACAAACTGTACTAAACTCAACATTTTTTCATGCTGAACTAATTGAACTTGAGCTTGTTGTAAATTCGATAACGCTTGACTTAACTGTTGATTGGTTTTTAACAACGCTTGATTCAAATTTTGAATTCTTAATCCTGATCGAACTCGTGCTAAAATTTCGTCAATTTCAATGGGTTTAGAAATAAAATCATCAGCCCCTGAATCTAACCCCGTAATGCGATCAATACTATTTTCTTTAGCCGTCAATAAAATAAAAAATGCAGAACTCAGATCCGGATCAGCTTTCAACGTTTTGCACACTTCTAACCCATCAACTTTAGGCATCATCCAATCACAAATCACTAAATTCGGATGGTATTTCTGAGCTAAACCCAGGGCCATTTCTCCATCCTCAGCCGTATACACTTGATGTCCTTGTTCTTCTAGGGCGTGTTGCAGAATCAATTGTGTAGTAATATCATCATCTGCGACCAAAATCTGTGCCATAAATCAGAAGTAAAAATGGGATAGAGCGTTTCAATTTATTTCGGTAAGGAAGAAAGGCAAACCGCAATCGTTTTAAAGGCAATCTCAGGCGTTCAACAAGGGGAGACTTTAGGAAAGATGGGTTTGGATAAAGGCGATCGCCTCTGTTAATTGGGCTTCCATTGTATTAACTAATTCACGGCAACCTTCTAAGGTCTTTTGACGGGCTTTTTGTTCTAAATTAGAAGCTAAAGCCGGAAAATTTCGCATTCCTACATTTCCACTCGAACCTTTTAAACGATGGGCACAAGTGACCAAGGTTTCATAATCTTCGATGAGGAGGGCTTCTCGAAGCATTTTTAAATCAATTTTGGCATTATCAATAAACAGTTGTAAAAGTTTTTGTTGAAACTCAAGTTTACCCCGTGAAATAGTTTGTAATCGTTTTAAATCAAAAGGAATTAAACTTTGATCTTCAGTTTGATTATTCTCGGATACCAAGGGTTGCTCTTCAGGGGGTTGAACCACAGCTACTTGAGATTTTGGGGGTTGGGGTGTTGTCACTTCCCGCCAAACCCATTGCTGTTGAGTGGCCCAATGGCGCAATACCGCCTCTAATTCCTCCTGTTCAACGGGTTTGCTAATATAGTCATCCATACCCACCGCTAAACATTTCTGGCGGTCAACGGGTAAGGCATGGGCCGTTAACGCAATCACAATCGTATGTTTGTTCGGTGTTTCTCGTTCTCGGCGTCGGAGTTCTTGAGTTGTGGCATAGCCATCTAAGATTGGCATTTGACAGTCCATAAAGACAACATCATAATGAGTCGATTCTAAGCGTTTTAAAGCTTGTTCGCCATTATCTGCAACATCAGCTTCACACCCTAACAAACTTAACTGATTCAAAATCACTTGTTGATTAATCGGATGATCTTCAACTAATAAAATTTTGAGATTAAATTGGGGTGTTGCATCTAAAGATGACTCCTCTGGGGAAGGTTGAGATCGACGTTCTTCTAACAGACAAGCAATTTCCGTAGCCAGCGCCGTTAATAAGGCATCAAATAACCGAGAAGCCCGCAACGGTTTCATCACATAACTAGAGAAACCCCATTCTAATAATTCCTCCGTCTCAGCCAATTGATTCATCGAAGTCATTAAAATTAACTTAGTTGTCAACAAACGAGGGTCATTTTGAATCACTTCTATAAACCGTTCTCCTCGACTCAGAATTAACTGTTGATCAAACACAGCAAAATCATAGGGTTGACGACATCGTGCCGCCGACCGTAACCGCACTAATGCTTGATCAGGATGGTAGGCTTCATCAGCGTGCATTCCCCAGGAACAGGCGAACGTTCGCACCGATTGACACACCGTTGCACTGGGGTCTACAACTAATAATTTTAAATGGGAAAGGGTTTTGGGTAAATCCGATTTCTCTCGAATAACTGGGGGTTTAAATTGAACGGTAAACCAGAAGGTTGAGCCTTGTCCGGGTTGACTTTCTACTCCAATTTCACCTCCCATTAATTGCACCAATTGTTTACAAATCACTAAACCTAAACCCGTCCCTCCAAACTGTCGCGTTGTTGAGGCATCGACTTGAGAAAAGGCTTCAAATAATCTCATCTGACCGTCTGGGGGAATGCCAATTCCGGTGTCTTTGACGCTAAAGTACAATTTGATTTTATCATCAGAAGTCGGAATTTCTTTAACTTGTAAAACCACTTCTCCTTCTAAGGTAAATTTGATGGCATTTCCGATTAAATTGAGCAACACTTGTTTTAATCGGCTGGGATCTCCGCAGAGGTGACGACAGACATCGGGTTCAATTAAAACCGCTAATTCTAAGCTTTTTTCTTCTGCTTGGGTTGCTAATAAATCTAAGATCGTTTCTATACACTCTTCTAAATTAAAATCTAATTCTTCTAAAACCATTTCATTGGCTTCTAATTTAGAAAAATCCAAAATATCGTTAATAATAGTTAACAGATGATTGGCACTGGTACGAATTGCCCGGACAAAATCCTTTTGTTTTGGGCTTAGATCACTTTTCATTAACAATCCTGCCATCCCCATTACCCCATTCATCGGCGTGCGAATTTCATGACTCATATTCGCAATAAATTGAGATTTCAGACGAACGGTTTCTAAAGCAGATTCTCTGCCTTTAACTAACTCATCAATCGGGTAAGTGGCAATAAAAATCCCACCAATTTCTGTTTCATTAATATGCCAAGGATGAATCGCCCAACGTACATATCCTTCTGTTCCATCGGGATAGTTCATTTTATCTTCTGCACAAGATAGCACTTCCCCGGCGAAGGCTCGATGATAAATATTTAACCAATAGTCTGGTAAATTGGGAAAGATATTGAGATGGCTTAAGCCAATTAAAGATTCTTCTGATAAATGATAATCTTTTAACCATTGTTGGCTATGGGCAATATACCTAAATTCCCGATCTAACATAGCAACAGCAAAGGGTGCGTCGGTAATAATTTGCTGCATTTGTTTGCGTTCTGTAAGTAAGGAATTGGCATATAAACGTTTATGGGTAACATCCCGTTGTACCGAAACAAAATGGGTAATTTCTTTCTCGGAATTAGTCACCGGAGAAATACTCATTTCCACCCAATATTTTGACCCATCTTTATGATAGTTAATCAGTTCTGTTTGTACCGGGTTTAATTTCTTTAAACTTGCCCGAATTTGAGCCAATTGATCGCGATCGGTTTCAGGCCCTTGTAAACAGCGTGGACTCTGACCAATCATTTCTTCGGCACTATATCCGGTTAAACGGGTGAAGGCTTCATTAACATAAATAATTTTAGGCCCTGGTCGGGTCAAAGGATCGGCTTCTGTGATCACAATAGCATCATTAGCCCGATTAACCGCCGATTCAAATAACCTCAGTTTTTCTTCAATTCGTTTTCGGTCGGTAATATCGGTGGAAATACTACATAACCCATCGGGATTTCCATCGCTTCCTAATAAAGGAAATTTAATTGATAAAAAGGTACGATATTGATGGACACAGGGAATTTTTTCTTCTAATTTAATCGCTTTTCCTTCCGTTAAAACCTGTTGTTCAATGACGTTTAACTGTTGGGCTGCTTCCGGGGTAAATACATCAAAATTAGTTTGGTTTAAAACGTGACTACTGCAACAGTTAAATAAGGTTTCGAATTTGCGATTAACAAGGGTAAAACGTCCTTGATTATCCTTGGCATAAATCACGGTTGGGGTATTTTCTAAAATTAATTGTAACTGCGTTTGACTGTGGCGTAATGCCATTTCAATTTGGTTATATTCCTGGACGACAATTTGTAATTGTTCAATGGTCTTTTGTAACTCGCTTGTGCGTTCCTCGACCCGTTTTTCCAATGTTGATTTTTCCTTTTCTAGGGCGATTTGAGCTTGCTTTTGCGCTGTAATATCATACATAGCAACAACAGCCCCTAACTTTTTTCCTTGGGGATTAAAAAAAGCCTGTCCATTCGCTAAAATAATTCGAGGTTGTTTGTTTTCTGGATGAATGACCATTTCGGCATTTTCAACCCTTTCCCCTTGTAAGGCTCGAAATAAAGGAATTTCATCCACAGGCATTAAGGTTTGTCCATCGGATTGATATAAACTATAATATTCTGCCCAATTTTCCAGATTTATATCGGTTTCTGGAAGTCCATGAAAATTCTGACTGGCTTGGTTAAAGAGAATCAGTTTTCCAGAGTTATCACAAACCACAATTCCTTCACATAACTGATCTAGTAAAGCACTGAGAAAGTCTTTTTCTTGTTGTAATTTATCTTTTGCATTTTGACGTTCTAAAAGGCAATTATTTAATTGTCGATTAATATCTTGTAATTCCAGAAAATCAGGAATTTTTAAAGCCAGGGGAAAAATTTTACACAACAAAACAAAATCATAGGTTGCCATTCCCAAGATAAAAACTTTAATTCCCAATAAAAATAGAGGGAAATTCTCACTGATAGTTTGATAATCAATAATATTAATAAGTCCGTTTAAAACTAGGAATGTTCCCAACAAAAAAAAAGTTCCTCGAAAAGGAAAATTTTGGCGATTCCTGATTAAATTGACAACCATAAGGGAAAGAATGACTTGAAAGGCATTGAGCAAATGATCTGCCAACTTTAGCAGTCCTATGATTTCAGAATTCCCCCAGTAAAAAGTATCCATACATTAAAACGTTTTTTTAAAATTAAAATGATTTAAACTAAAATTAAAAACCTTTTAAAAAACAGTTTTTTTTGCAACACTTAATGAATGAACTGATTGGTTTTGTATAACTTTGTCTATGATTCTATCTTTACTAATATGAAAAAAAATTGATTAAAAGTACATCTGTCTTAAGAAATAAATTATTAAGATCAAACTCAACGCCATCGAAAATTTATTGTTACTTACTGATAAACTATTAAAAATTTATATTTTTTTCAAATCTAATCGTGATATCAAAGACACAAATTAGCAAACAAGGATAAGGGGTGACAAGATCTACTTCAGTTTATTACTCCTGAACACGCCCATATAGGGTTCAAAGGGAACAGGGAACAGGGAACAGGGAACAGGGAACAGGGAACAGGGAACAGGGAACACTTCGACACGCTCAGTGCTTCGCAGTAAGAAGTGAAAGGGTTTCAGTGTTTGACAGGTCTAAATCCAGCAAACTCATCCCCTATTCCCCTGTCCCCTGTCCCCTTGTCCCCCTGTCCCCCTGTCCCCTTGTCCCCCCATCCCCCTGTCCCCCCATCCTCCTGTCCCCTTGTCCCCCTGTCCCCTTGTCCCCTTGTCCCCCTGTCCCCTGTCCCCCTGTCCCCTTCTCTGCCATCCCGTGAACTGGGGCGGAAAAAGTTGATTTTGGGCCTTGCGAGCAACTAGATGTTTTTGGCTGTTGCTCTCGCAGCGTTTTTCTGGTAATCTCTATCTATAGATAGAGGCACGATTCGAGGAAAGTACCCTATATTGGTAAGCGTACTGGGTGCAATCCTTTATTCCCTCTGGTTAGTCTGGTGGAAACGGAGAGTCAAATCAATCGATTTATCGGTTGTGACTCTCTATTATTTTTTTGGGGCTTTTTTGAGTATACAATACCCACAGGGACAAATAAACCATTATTTTTTCATCCTTAATAGGCTCAACAATGGGAAACGAGAACAGGGTGCAGGAAGACCAAAACAACTTACAAGCTGAAGCAAACTCAGTCCAAAAAACGAACCCCTCAACGGCAAACTCAACAGAACAATGGTTCGTCGAACTGATTGCGGTAACAACAAAATTCTTTGAACAAACTACACTACAAACTCAACACTATTTAGCCAATGTAACAGCAAGTACCGGAGCCATTATAGATGCGATCGCTAAAAATCCAATTGTCAAGATTCTCAGCAATAATTTAGGAACAAGTTGGTTAGAAATTCTCCTCGGTGGCGTTAATATTGAACAGGTACAAAAAACCGTCCAAGATCTGCAAAAACAGTATCCTCAAGAAACTTCCAGCGAAATTGCTCACCGTTTAATGGTGCAGAAATCAATTCAAGCGGCGGGAATTGGGTTAGCAACAAATTTTTTACCTCCCCTGGCTGTAGCTTTATTTGCCATTGATTTAGTCACCACAACACGGCTACAAGCTGAAATGACCTATGAAATTGCAGCAGCCTATGGTTTAGATCTCAATGATCCCATCCGCCGAGGGGAAGTTTTAGCTATTTTTGGCTTATCCTTGGGGAGTTCTGTAGCGATCCAAACGGGTTTAGAATGGGTCGAAATTATTCCCGGTTTAGGGGCGGTTATTGGAGCTTCTTCTAATGCAATTTTGCTTTATGGTTTAGGTTATATTGCTTGTCGATTTTATGAAACCAAACTGCATCCTCAGACAACAGAATTAACGGTTCAGAGCTTTCAACAGGAAAGTCAAGATTATTGGAAATTTGCCAGTCATCAACAACAGGTAATGGATCAAATTTTAGCTCAGATGATTTTAGCGTCTTATCCCGATAAATCAAAGTCTGATCTGATTCCTGAATTAGAACAAGCTCATCTGAGTCCTGAAGCGATAAAAGCGATCTCGACTTATTTAGAAACACCGATTTCCTTAGAGAATTTATTAGAACAACTGCATCCTGATTTTGTCACGCCTCTATTAGTTCAATGTGAGCGAATTGCTCAAATAGACGGTGAAATGACCCCCGCAGAACAAGCTATTTTAGATGCGATCGCTAAAAAACGGAATCGCAATGGAAAACCTTAAGAATATTATTCCTCAAAAAACTCTAAATTCCACATCAAAAAGCCTATTTCAAGAGTGATATGTCCTCGGCTGGATGGCGAATTAAACTCCCCTTTATACAGTAAGGAAAGAAACAAATTTTGGCGGAGTTTAAAATCATGGCATTCAATCGTTTTTATACCCACAGTATTGCTGTTTTAGGTATTGCCAGCTTAGGCTTTTTAGCCCAGGTTCCCGCTAGAGCGCAGATGCAATCTCCTGACTCAGGAACACAGAATAGTCCCCAAATGCAGCAGAATATGGGGTCATCCCAGAATATTCTTTCTGTTGCTAATTCTAACGGTCAATATAATACTTTTATTCAAGCTGTTAGAGCAGCCGGACTAGAAAATATATTGACAGGTGACGGTTCCTATACTGTCTTTGCTCCAACAGATGAAGCCTTTGCATCACTACCGGCTGGAACCTTAGAAATGTTAATGCAGCCTGAAAATAAAGAAGTATTAAAACAGGTTTTATCTTATCATGTCATTGAAGGTGAAGTTCCTTCTAATCAAATGGCTGATGGAGGCATTGATAGTCTCGCAGGTGGACTTGCAGTTCGTGTAGCACCGGATCGGGTTATTGTTAATAATGCCAGCGTTGTTCAACCGGATATGGAAGCGACCAATGGTATAATTCATGGGATTAATCGGGTTTTAATGCCAACGAATCTTCAAAATAGTTTAAGTCAAAATTCTCAAAACCCCCAACAAATCAGTCAATTTGATAATAGCCAACCCTCGAATACCCAAGACTTAGATTCTCCTTCCGATGCGCGAGATGTTGATTCTCAATCTGAACGAGTTACTCCTCAACAACGCAATAACTCTTCAATGGATCGGATGAATACCAATGATCGGATGAATACTAATGATCGGATGAATACCAATGATCGCAATAGCACCAATCAAGAAATATTTGATGTAGACTCTCCCTCAGATTTGCGAGATGTTGATTCTCAATCTGAACGAGTTAATCCCCAACAACAACCTTGGCGCAATAATTCCATCAACCGTCCGATGAATTCTAATCCCTCTACGAATCAACGGAATGATTCTACCAACAGTCCGATGAATTCTAATCCCTCTTCCAATCAGATGAACCAACAAAACTCTGACGATAACTCAAGACCCGGTTTAATTGAACCCCATTCTCCTACAGATTCACAACCCGGTTTTCCTAGCCAAATGAATTAGGGTTAATCACTCCTTAAAGCCTATTGTTCCGTAAAATAAAAACCCAGTTTTAAATCCTGTAAACTGGGTTTTTTTGTATTTTATTCCCTATTTAGAAAAATTAGACAATCGGAAAATATCTGTCAAGATTTCCCGTTCCGATACAATTCGCTTAGAATTGGGGGAATCATAAACTACTAATAAACCGGGCTGTCCTAAACTATTAAACAGTTCTAAACCTTCGGCGTGATCACTATCAAGACAAAATGGCAGATCAAATAAAAACTCTAACGCTTCGGAATTAAAATAAGAGATCGTATTACTGGATTGAGCTAAAGCATTTTTCCAGCGATAGACTTTCATAATTCCATCTAAATCCATCGTTGGCCCTGCTAAAATAATTAAATCTTCACCCTGTACACATAACTCTCGAATTCCTAACCCTTTTAATTCTAAAAAGTGCTTACGATAGGGTTTGCCATTTTCCCCAATGTTCTTGAGGATTAAAACTCCGGGTTCTTTCTCTTCAACTTCTAATTCTAAAATAATGGCAAATCCTCTTAAAACAGGCCCTCGTAAACCTAGGAAAATTTTATTTTCATAAACAGCCAATCCTTCAATATCTAACCCATTTTCTTTAGACGGGAGAGGGGTTGATATAAATAGACCTAAATGTTCATCTGTTTTTAAAGCTTCGATCAGTTGATTTCCGTCTGGAGAAGTTTCAAGCACAGCGGCTCTGAACTCTTGATTGTTCGGTTCAGCAGTTGAAAACGATGGCAATAATTGTCCATTTTTAACCGGAATTCGAGCTAAAAGATAACGATTTTTTTCCGCTTTGATTTCGGTTAAACGTTTGATATCTGAATTTACATCTTTTCCCTTGGGCTTTTTGCGTTTCAGACTATGGGAACCCACCAACCAAAGATAGGAATCAAAATAATCTAAGCCTTCAATATCAATTTCTTCTTCTGGATTATTTAAAGGAATAAAATTGCTTAATTCAAAATGTTGATGATGACCATAAACATGAGATTCAATGGGAGAAAGTCGCTCAAGACCTGTTCCTTCATCGGCTCCTAACCATAAACTTCCATCGGGTGTTAAGGCAACGGCTGATAAATTCGTTAATAATACATCATCGGGAGCATCAAAACGGACAAGAAGACGACTGAGTAAAAAACCTTCTGACATCGCTTTACCCTTGAATTAACTTGATTAATCTCTAGTTTACTCAACGGAAGGAATCATGGCTAGAGTTTAGCTTCTCTCTGAAGCAAGATGTAAGTTATTCCTTTGGCTAGATGAGTTGTTTAACAGGCAATTGTTAAGATTAAAGTGTTAAATCAAAGCCTTAATAAAAAAGGACTTACGGGAGGAAAAATCATGGGTATTTTAGCTTGGATACTTTTAGGATTAATTGCAGGTGCTATTGCTAAAGCTATTTATCCTGGACATCAAGGCGGCGGTATTTTTGCCACCATTGGTTTAGGAATTTTAGGAGCTTTACTCGGTGGTTATTTAGGTCAAGTCTTCTTTGGAAGTGGGGGGGCTGCTGCTGCTTCAGCCGGAGCTTTAACCATTCCTAGTATTTTCTTTGCTGTATTAGGTGCTATCATCTTAATTTTCCTGTGGGGATTAATTACTCGGAGAACAGTTGCTTAAATGAAGCCTGTAAACTTCAAGCGTTGGAGTTCCATTAGTCTTTTCACAGTTAACAGCATCAAAGATCAAAGGAGTAGGATAACCCTACTCTATTTTTTTGAGAGGAGGGAACAAGGAATAGGGAAGAGAAATAAAAATACTTGACCGATTTATTGAAACCCTTTGCTTTTTTTAGTAGCCGTTTTACTTTTTGATTTAGATTTCTGAATTTGAGTTAAAGCTTCCTTAAATAAATCATCTAAATGGCGAGGAACACTGGCAATTTCCGGTAAATCAGGTTCAGAACGTTTATCATATTGTAATAAAATTTTATCTAAATCTTGTTCTAAGGAAAAATCCGGCTGGTCTAAAATCTGTTTTAAGATTTGTTCTAGGCCTAGAGAAGCTTCCTGTTTTAACTGTTGCCAAACATAATAGTTAAATTGAGGTTCTTTCAAATATTTTCGCACTTTAGTTTCTAACTGAGGAGTATTTTCAGGTGTAGGAACTTTTAAAAGCTCGATAAAAGCAGTATAGTTCGGTAAAAATAGTTGTCCCCAGCGAGGATGGGAAAATACGGTTACTTCTTCCGCTTTTTTAATCTCATCGGGTAACTCAACTTTAGGCATAACCATTAAGGTTTTAGACTCCAAAACTTTAGCAATTTCTTGCTCAGTTGCACCCGATTCTAGGGCGGCTGTTTTTAGGTCTTCAGCATCATTTCCTGCTTCTTCTGCTAATTCGCGTAACGATTTCGATTGATCAATTCCGGCTGCTGCTAACCGTTTTTGATTAAATTGTTCATAAAGTTCGTTCAGTTTTTTATTCAGTTGATAGCCGGATAAACTAATGCTATCTTGACCAAAAAAATTAATAAATTCATGATGATATTCAGCCACTGACTCCCAAGACTCTTCTAAGAGTTCCGGTGCATCACTATATAAAAATTCTTTGTAATTTTTCTTAAACTCACCAATCACAACGGCTAATTTAGGTTTACCCAATTTTCCTTTTAAAATTCCCGACCCTAAAAATATCCACTGATTTTCATTTAAAGGCGCAATTCGAGCTAAAATAATTTCACCCGGTTTTAAACGGCTGAGTTCAGGATCACCAGATACTTGATCCCAAACCACTGGATAACATTTAGCTGTTAACCAGTTCATTAACTTAAATTGTTCTCCGACACAATCTAAGACTTCAAATAAGCCGAGAAAACTCTTAGACCAACCGCTTAATAAGACTCGTTCTTCGGGAGTTAATTGAGGATGTTCGGCTAAAAAAATTTCTAAAGGGGTTTGTTGACCCACTTTCCCCTGCAAAACAAAGGTATCAATCATTAAATTTTGAGCTTTAATATCATGACGTTCTCGACCGGAGTGTTGAGCCGCATAAGTTTCTAAAGCGATCGCTAATTCTCCTTCTGCATCGTAGACAAAATCAACGATTTCTTCTTTTAATTTTTGAGCGTGTTGTAAGGAACGATTCATATAGCAATCCTATTTAAGTTGTATCCAAAATCTTGGTTCAAAAGGGAACAGGGAACAGGGAACAAAGATAATACTTCTGGCTGTTTCATGTCAGTTATAAATGATTACAACCTCCGTCTCGAAGGCGCGGATTGCTATAGCAATTTTAGGGGGATGTTGATTAGTCCTGTTCAGGGTGAGGAAATCTCACCCCTACTTTTGCTCACACGATTGTTAATCCCAACGGATAAGTCTCGTCCTTACACCTGTCACCTGTAAGATCATAATTCCTATCTTAAATCTAAACAATGAGATTGAGATGAAAACTTGAGTAGAATTTTATTATAAACTTTATTTCTTAATTTTAAGTCTTTCCCTAGGTAGATGATATTTCATTTTTTTTTATTAAACTTACGAATTTATTTTGTTTCATCCTTGGGGTAGATGATTTATCAACTGTTTTTCCTACACACTCAAGATTGTAGCTGAAGAGCTTAATGGGAGGGGTTGCTAAAACAACTTTCAGCCTAATATTTTGTTTAATAAAAATCATGAATCAACAAGGAAGCCATTATGGTTAAAACTTTAGAGCTAATCCATCTAACAACTGGATTGATTGCTCAATTTTCTACGAATAATACTAATGTCGATACCGTTGAAGAAGCTGCTTTAGTATTTAGTGGCCCTCAATTTTTTACGGCTTTAATCTCCGGGGTCGTCTTAGCTTTCGGTATCCAACTTTTATTAACAAACTTGGGAGTGGCTGCTGGAATTTCAAACCTAGGCAATTCTTCCAGTTCTGATTCCGATGATCATAAATCTTCCTCCCTAGGAGGAACGCTCAAAAAAGTAGGAAAAACCCTAGGAATTGCCACGGTTATTACTGTTACCTTGGCTTTATTTGTAGCGTCTTTATTAGCCGTTAAACTGAGTCTATTAACGTCGCCAACCTTGGGAGCAATTGTGGGTTTAGTCATTTGGGCTACCTATTTTTCCCTCTTAGTTTGGATGAGTTCGAGTACCGTTGGTTCGATGATTGGTTCTGCTTTTCAAACCACTTCATCGGGGATTCAAAGCTTATTTGGAATGGCAAGTGCAGCCTTTACAGGAGCAGCAGCTAGTAAGCAAGTTGTCGCCACCGCCGAAGCCGCAGCCAGTGCTGTGCGTCGGGAACTGACGGCTGGAATTGATCCGATTACCATGCGTGAACAAGTCGAAGAATATTTAGAAAAATTACGTCCCCCGCAATTAAATCTTCCCGAAATTCGTCGAGAGTTTGAAACTATTCTCAATGATCCGAATTTAAAAGAAATGGGAGGTCAAGCTTCTTTACCGAATTTTAATCGTCAAACTTTTATTGATTTAGCCAAAAGTCGCACGGATTTATCCCGTCGGGATGTGGAACGAATTGCCGATCAATTAGAAAGTGTTTGGCGTCAAACCGTTGGCAAAATGCCTCAACGTCAAGATATGATGGGAGAGTTCGTTAATTATCTTAAAACGGCGACTTCTCAGCAATTATTAGGAACAGATTTAAACAAAAAAATAGATGACTTAATTGCTCAACAAAAACAAAACAATCCCAATCAACCTGCAACTATTATGTCCCAAGGCTTAACGATGAGCCTGAATAGTTTAATTGGACTGGTACTCGGACGCAGTGATCTCTCGGATTTTGATGTCGAAAAAATCCTGAATCAGTTAAATCGTCTCAAAGGTCAAGTGGGTGAACAAACCCAGAAAATTGCTCATCAATTGACGGCTAAGGAGTCTTATAGCCCCATTAAAGCCGATGTTGAAAACTATCTCCTGAATACTTATTTTTGGGACATGAAACCCGAACAAGTTGAACAGGATTTTCGAGATGTGATTTATGATCCCAATGCCGATCCTGAATTAACAGCAGAACAATTACATCAATTAAAACGTGCTGATTTTGTAAATTTATTAAGGCAACGGGGCGTTTTTACCCAAGCTAGAATTCAAGAGTTAGCGAATTTATTGGAAACAATTCGTGTAGAGGTTTTACGAGTTACCGAAGAAGCGATTGAGCAGGAAATGCAATTAACAGTTTTAGGAGATGTGGAACATTATATTATCACCACCCCTGCTAATGAATTAACCTCTGAAAAAATTCTCTTGAATTTGAAACCCTTGTTGGAAGATAACCATGTCAGTTTTGAGCAGTTAAGTCAACGTTTAGCTCCTTTAACACAACGTTGGTTTGAACTTGTCCTACCAAAACGTGGGGATTTATCCTCCGACGATGTTTTAATTGTGGCGGCGAATTTAGATAGAGCAAAAGCATCTGTTTTGGAAGAATCAGAACATCGTCAAGCTCAAATTAAAGCTAATGTAACTCAACAATGGTTGCAAGTAAAATCTTATCTCAGGGATACCGGAAAAGCCGAATTAAACCCCGATGGGATTGAAACAAACTTGAGAACTTTATTTGAGCATCCTAAAGTCGGAATGGCAGCAATTCGGGAGCGTGTTTCTCAATTTGATCGAGATACTTTAGTGCAGTTACTCACCACTCGAAATGATTTAAGTGAAGCGGACGTTGAGCGAATTTTAGATCAAATTGAATCAACTTGGTTGCAAGTTCGTTATACCCCAGAACGCTTAATCGGAAAAGCTCAAAAGCAGTATGATCAGGCGATGAATACAATCGCTGATTATCTCCGAAATACAGGAAAAGAAGAATTAAATCCCGAAGGCATTCAACGAGATCTCAATTTATTATTAGAAGATCCTAAGCTGGGACTTCGAGCGATTCGCCGACGGCTTTCTAAAGTTGATCGAGATACATTAGTTCAGTTATTAAACCAACGTAATGATTTAAGCGAGGAACAAATTAATCAAACCATTGATAGTACCTTATCGACGTTACAAGGTATTGCTAAAACTCCCCAACGGTTAGCTCGGAGAACTCAACATAAAGTTCAGGATTTCCAAAGTGCTTTAGCCAATTATTTGCGCTCAACGGATCGAGAGGAATTAAATCCGGCGGGAATTCAACGAGATTTAAAATTACTCCTTCATGATCCACGGGTAGGTGTGGAAAGTTTACGAGAACGGTTATCTCATTTTGATCGGGAAACCTTAGTGGCTTTGCTGGTTCAACGAGAGGATATGACAGAAGCAGAAGCCAATCGAATTGCTGATCAAATTTTCCAAGTCCGGGAACAATTGTTGGAGCAAATTAGAAGTATTCAACAGCGAATTCAATCGGTTATAGATGGAATTTTAGATCGAATTCGTAACTATTTGAATAGTTTAGAACGACCGGAATTAAATTATGAGGGAATTCGGGATGATATTCGCACCTTATTTGATGATCCACAAGCGGGTTTTGAGGCATTACGGAGTCGTCTTTCCCAATTTGATCGTAATACGTTAGTCGCAATTCTCAGTTCACGCGAAGATATTTCCGAAGCGGATGCGAATCGAATTATTGATCAAATTGAACGGAGTCGTAACCGGGTTTTGCAACGGGCTGAACGTCTACAAATGGATGCTCAAATGCGTGTGGAACAAGTCAAACGAGAAGCCCAACATCAACTCGAAGAAACCCGAAAAGCCGCAGCCGCAGCCGCCTGGTGGTTATTTTTTACTGCTAGTCTTTCTGCGATCGCAGCCGCAGGTGCAGGGGCGTTAGCGGTTATTCGTTAACAGGCAAAATTCAAGATCATGTCTAGTAAATTGACCTAAATCTATTAAAAAAGCAATACTTTTTGATTGAATGAATTGAACTAGACATGATTTCTCATTAAACATTAAGGACTTAAAAACATGGCTAATTTAATTGAATTTTCTTTGTTTGCTCCTTATAATAAAGAAGCAGCACTAATCGGGAGTTTTTCTGACTGGAAAGATATTTCGATGGAAAAGGGTAAAGATGGTTATTTTCGGACGCAAGTAGAGTTAGAAGATGGAACGTATCAATATAAATTTCGAGTTCGTTCCAAAAGTTGGTTTGTAGAACCCGATGAATGGGTCGAAATTGTAGATCCCTACGCTACAGACATTGATGATCCGACTCAAAATGGCATTATTCGGATTAAAGAAGGGGAAAAAATTATTGATACTTATGTTTGGAAACATGATGACAAACCCTTACCCCCCGACCATGAATTAGTTATTTATGAAATGCACATTGGAGATTTTTCCGGGGGAGAAGATGACCCTTATGCACGGGGTAAATATCAGCACGTTATCGAAAAGTTAGATTATTTGTGTGATTTAGGGGTAAATGCCATTGAATTAATGCCTGTTAAAGAATATCCAGGCGATCATAGTTGGGGATATAATCCTCGTTATTTCTTTGCTACGGAGTCCAGTTATGGCACAACGGAACAATTAAAACATCTGATTGATGAATGTCATGGGCGAGGAATTCGAGTGTTAATGGATGGGGTTTATAACCATTCCGAATCTTCCTGTCCTTTAACTCAAATTGATCATGATTATTGGTATCATCATGATCCAAAAGATGCTGAATTTAACTGGGGGCCGGAATTTAATTATGAATTCTATGACGAAAATTTAGACACCTATCCGGCTCGAAAATTTATTGGGGATACGGTGAGATTTTGGATTCGAGAATATCATACTGATGGCATTCGTTATGATGCAGCCCGACAAATTGGTAACTATGATTTTATGGGTTGGATAGTCCAGGAAGCCAAACACGAAGCTGGGGTAAAACCCTTTTACAATGTTGCTGAATATGTGCCAGAAAGCCCCAGTATTACCAATGCTGATGGGCCGATGGATGGCTGTTGGCATGATAGTTTTTATCATATTCTAACGGATCATTTATGTGGAGATACCTTTGATTTAGAACAACTCAAAGACATTTTAGATGGCAAACGTCAAGGCTTTATGGGAGCTACAAATATGGTTAATTATTTGGGCAACCATGATCAAAATCGTTTAATGGTGGAGTTAGGAAATCGAGAGATTTTTGACGAATATGCCTTTAAACGAGTGAAATTAGGAGTAGCATTATTAATGACGGCTGTAGGCATTCCTCTAATTTGGATGGGGGAAGAATTTGGGGAATATAAACCAAAAACCATTGATTCGGCAAAAATTGATTGGACATTATTAGGACATGAGAGTAATCAAGGTTTATTTCAATATTACAAAGGCTTAATTTTTTTACGAAAATCGAATCATGCTTTGTATACTGAAAATATTGATTTTTTCCATGAAGATGCAGAGGCTAAAGTTTTTGCTTATACCCGATGGAATGATCAAGGATCTCGTGTTGTAGTTGTGGTTAATTTCTCTGATCAATATTTAGCAGGTTATCAAGTTCCCCATTTCCCTGCAAATGGCACTTGGCATGAGTGGACAAATAATTATGATATCGAGTCGGGGGATGACAACATTCTCATCGATTTACCCGAATATGAGGCGAAGGTTTTTGTCTGGAAAGAATAAATAATAAGGGCTATTTCTGGACTGTTGAAATAGGAGATGGGAGAAAATAACGTTCCCGTCTTCTATCTCTTTAGACATAAATTTTGATGAAAATAGAGAATTTATTTCGGATGAAAGAGTGTAGTTTAATTGAAGTGAAATACATTGATAAACATAAGAGTAGAGGTTTAGTTATGCAAACTGATAAACATCATTTTACTCCGGCTGAAATTCCAGCACAGAAACTGGACTATCCAGCTTCTCAAGAGGATATGATCCCCCAGCCTCAAACCGATTTATCTGAGTATAAACCCGCAGGTAAATTGCAAGGAAAAGTCGCTTTAATTACCGGAGGTGATTCGGGAATTGGTCGAGCTATTGCGATCGCTTATGCTATGGAAGGGGCTGATGTGGCAATTATTTATCACCACAATGAACAGGATGCAGAAGTCACCTGCCAAGAAGTACAAAAACAGGGTAGAAAATGTTTACAAATCAAAGCAGATGTGCGCGATTTTGCCTCCTGTGAACAAGCGGTACAAGAAACGGTTCAAAAGTTAGGAAAACTGAATATTTTAGTGAATAATGCGGCTTATCAAATGGCTCAGAGTAACCTTGAAGATCTGAGTTTAGAACAGTTTCGTGAAACGATGGAAACTAATGTTTTTGGATATTTCTATATGGTGAAAGCATCATTAAATCATCTCAAAGAAGCAGACACTATTATTAATACAGGCAGTATTTCAGGACAAATTGGTCGAGATATTCTGGTAGATTATGCAACCAGTAAGGGCGCAGTACACGCTTTTACGAAGTCTTTAGCAGCCAATTTAAGCAGTCGTAATATTCGAGTTAATGCTGTTGTTCCGGGTGCGGTCTGGACTCCAAGTATTCCCGCTAGTTTACCCATTGAAGAAGTGAGTGAATTTGATAAGACAAGCCTGATGCGACGTGCGGCTCAACCGGAAGAAATCGCTCCCGCTTATGTGTTTTTAGCGTCTTCTGATAGTAGTTTTATGACCGGAAGTTTAGTAGAAGTTACGGGAGGAAAATTAACTCATCGATAGCTAATTTCTAGTTTAAAACAGAAGGATACAAATTTTATAAGGATGGGTTTATTGAAATTGATTAAAAATCAACCCAATTTCGTTAAACCCGTCCTCTCTAAATCCTAAAACCTTTTTAATGCTTACTATTCCCTGTTCCCTACCACTATCATTAAAATTTATCCTGTAAAATGATAAGACTTCCGGTGTAACACGCCACCCAAATTTGATGGGTTTGGGGATCAAAAGTAATTCCAATGGGGTTTAAATCTACGGTAATATTGTCGATAAGTTCCATTGTTTCAGTGCGAACTTTACTCACCGTATTAGAATAGTAATTGACAATATATAAATACTGATTATCGGGCGATAATACCATACTGCGAGGTGCACTTCCGGTAAAGATTTTGCTAATTATTTCTCCAGTTTTTGTCTCAATTTTAGCAACATGATCATCCCCATTTAGGGTGACATAGAGATATTTTCCTGTACTATCTAACACTAAATGGCGGGGATATAACCCTACATCATATATCCAATTCACGGTATAATTTTCTAAATTAACAACGGCGATATCTGATGTTCCCATCACCGCAATATAAGCAATTTTTGAGCTTGGATCAATCGCAATTCCACGGGGAAATTGACCTAAAGGAATTCGTTTAATTTCTTGGTTAGATTGACTATCAATAATACTTAAATCTCCCGAACACCAATTACTAACTAAAACCCAACGATTATTCGGAGAAACCGCGACATATTTAGGGACAGAACCTACTTTAATTACATTTTTAATTTCTAAATTAGGGATATTAATTTGATAAATAAAACTAGAGTCAAATTGATCAGAAGGTTCACAGGTATCATAACCTGGATTCGTAAATTCCGAACCAAACATCTCATAATTACTAACATAAGCTGATTTTCCATCGGGGGAAAACGCTGCTTCTACCGGAGAACCTTTATATTGATTATCTTTAAAATTGGGATAGCCATAATCCCTTAATTTGACTTCATCCTTAATTTTTTTAATTAAATTAAACTCCCGATCATAAACATTAATCGAATGTTCATACATCATATTCTGGACAAAAAATAACCCATTTCCTGAATAAGCAACAGATTTGGGTGCTAAATCTCCTTTAATTCTTTTCTGAAGTTTCAATTCAGGATGGAGACGTTCATCTCTAGGGTTTAAATTTTCAACTTTATGATCTAAATAACGAGAAGATAAACTTTTGTTTTTTACCGTATTTATTAATAGAGAATTTGTGTTTTCATCTACTTTGCCATTTGCTTCAATTCCTTGATATTTTTGAAAGGTTTTAACGGCGTTTTCCGTTGCTTGATCATAATTTTCAGTAATCTTTCCTGACCAATATCCTGCTGCTTTTAAACGCTGTTGTAGATGACTAACTTCTGTTCCTTGACTTCCTTTTTTTAATAAAAAATCTGTTGAACTTGCTTGATTAAATGTAATCAGAGATAAGGTGAATAGCAGTAAAGAACCCGTTGCTAAAGCAAACTGATAGTTTTTTTTCCCATTTTGTTGAGAAACTGTGTGATGTAGAAGTTGTTCCTGATTTGAGAAAATGCTCCCCTCCACAGGTTGCTTTTGAACAGTATCCTGTTCTGAACTGATTCTTTTCGTCATGTTTCCTCACACCTAATGATCGAGATTTCGTCAGGAAATTTCCCCACTTCATCTTGTATCCCCTTTTTGGGGTTAGTTCAACAGTTTAACATTTCCTGACAATTTAGGTGAGGGGTAACATTCAAAAGTTTAGGATAATCTAAAAAATATTAGCAGGTGTGCGTGCGATCGCTGACACCCTATACTGTATCATTCAAATCGTTTAAATAAAATCTCCACTATCCAAATTCGTAGCTGCAATTTTTTGTAAAATTAGGAGATAGTTTCCATTAGACTTAAGTTGGATGACCGTATCTTGATTCCATTCATTTGTTCCTTGAGTAATTTTTAACTGTTCAAAAGTTAAACCAGACGGTAATTCAATTTTATCTTCCGTTGGTTTAAAATCAGTAATAATATCCACAAAATTGAGATTATCATTGCTGCTATCTTCGTCAATAACAAAAACATCATTTCCCGAAAAACCGGTTAAACTATCAATCCCTTTACCTCCATCTAAGCGATCATTTCCAAAGTCTCCCAACAGTTGATCATTCCCTTCTTCTCCTTCTAAACGGTCATCTCCTGACCCCCCAAATAGAATATCATCTCCAATTCCTCCAAAGATAAAATCATTTCCTTCACCCCCCAATAAAACATCATTTCCTTCGTCTCCAAATAAAATATCAATATTTTTTTGGCCTAAAATAACATCATTCCCCTCTTTTCCCGCTAAGTCATCATTTCCGCCTCGTCCATAGATAACATCATCTAAGGGTGAACCTTGCACTTGATCATCTCTACCACTGACTCCCACAGAATCGGGTTCTATTAAATTCAGAATATCCCCAATATTATCGTTATCATGAATAACAATTTCATTCCCTGTTGATAATCCTTGATAACGACTATCAGCACTGATGGCTTCATGGGTTATAATTCCTGTATGCTCACCTTCATTTAAGGTATCATCGATGGAATTAATCGTAACAAGTTGAGGAATATTCCAATTTTTAGGCGTAAAAAATAAGATAGATTGATCTGGGTTTACTTGTCCATTTGAAGAGAGATTAACTTCGACATTATCGGTAGGTTCACTGGCTAACACAACTTTATAATTAGCTGAACCAAGCCTTTCCCAAAGTTCAGTCTTTCTTAAAGGTTGAAGAATCTTAATTCCCGGTATATCTGGAGGTAAAGGATTATCATTTTCAGTAATATTAACGGTGAGAAATTGACTATTAACACCATTAATAATAATCGGAACTGCGTTTTGATAATTGTTATCGGAACTATTAACTGTATGAACTAGGGTACTCGTATGAATTTTATCTTCTATGTCTTCATCATTCACCGCACTGACCGTCACCTTTTGGGGTAAATTCCAGTTTTGTGAAGTGAAAGTGAGTTTGATTGGGTTATCTTCTCCGTTACCTAAGTTGGTTTGGCTATCGGGGGTAATGGTAACGGTGACATTAGCCGTCGGTTCACTATTGAGAACGAGGGTATAGGTATCTGTAAGTCCGTCTTCGCTGACATCGGTACTCTTATCGGTTTGGGTAATTTGGACAGAGGCGGAGTCATTATCCTTAACAATGGTGGAGACTTCAGTAGGTGCTACCTTAGCATACTCTGGATCGGTCGTGGTGATGCGATGACGAATTGTGGTAATCAACTCAGATTCCGTAATCTCATCATCAACGGCGGCGACTTCAATGGTTTGGGGAATTGTCCAATTATTACTATCAAAAGTAATGGATGAAATCGGTTGGAGTTGGTCTTGGGTTTCAATATTAATCGTAACTGGTGCGATAGGTTCTGCGGTTAAACTAATTTGGTAGGTACTGTTATTTCCTTCTTCTGTTACGACGAGTGTTTTGGGACTTATTTTTATCGCAGGAAGTGAATCATTATCGGTGATTTTAACGTTAATATTACTAATATTTAACCCATTATAGTTGAGATCTGAACTGGTTGCTGTGTGTGTAACTGTAGCGATACGATTTCCCTTAAATTCTTGATCATCAATGGCTTCTACTGTAATCGTTTGGGGTTGATTCCAATTTTCAGGATTAAAGGTGATTTCTGATAAAGGTTGAAGTTGCTCTCCTGAGTTAAATTTTAGGGTGACAGTTGAGGTGGGTTGTGTTGTTAATACAATATTATAGGTTTGGTTTTTCTCACCTTCTATAAGGTCTAAATTATTGGGATTAATTGAGACTCCAGCCGTATCATTATCAGTGATTTCAACTGTAATTGGATTGGTTTCTAACTCGTTATAGCTAGTATCGGAACTGGTAACGGTAGAAGTAATGGTTGCTTGATGCAGATTTTCAATTAAGTTATCATCGCTGGCTTGGACGGTAACGATTTGGGGTTGATTCCAGTTATTAGAATTAAAAGTAATTTCTGATAAAGGTTGCAGTTGCTCTCCTGAGTTAAATTTTAGGGTAACAGGTGAGGTGGGTTGTGTTGTTAATACTACTTGAAAAGTTCCTGGTACACCGCCTTCTGTAGCGGTAATCACTAAGGGAGAAATAGAAATTCCGGCGGAATCATTATCGGTAATATTAACATTGACATCGGGAACGGATACATTAGAATATTGTTCATCTGTCGTTTCAATACTATGACGAATTAAACTGAGGTGATTCCCTTCTAGTAAGTTATCATCTGTTGCGGTTATGGTAATGGTTTGGGGGATATTCCAGTTAGTTTTATTAAACGTTATAGGTTCGAGTGGATTAATTTGATTATCGGTATTAAATTTTAGGGTAACAGGTTCTGTGGGAATACTATTGAGAACAAGGGTATAATTTCCGGTGACTCCGCCTTCAGTTGCTGAAATTTGGGTAGGGTTAATAAGAATCGTGGGTTGCGCTTGTTGGTCGTTATCAATAATTTCTAAAGTGGCGGTGGTTTGGCTTCCAAGAAGGGTTCCCTCACTAGGGTTATTTAAAGTTAAGGTTAGGTTTTCTGAGTCTTCAATGAGGTTATCATCGGTAATCGGAATTAGAATTGTTTTTGAGGATTCATTCGCCACAAAATTAACGGAAATGGGTGTAGCAATAAAGTCTTCTCCAGCGACAGCAGTTCCCGTGTTAAGTTGTACTTCTAGGGAGGATGCTTGAGAGAGGTTTCCGGTACGATTTAAGGTAATTTGATTATTAATAATTGTGCTATCTTCATTCACTTGATAATTCCCTTGATAAAACTCAATTGTTTCCGGAGAATTATCATCATTTTGCAGCGTTAAGGTTGTGGTGGGTTGGGTTCCGGTTATACCGCCAGCACTAAAACTAGAGAGTTGCAAATTAATGGTTTCATCGGGTTCGGGGGTGGTATCGCCTAAGATTTCGACGGGTAAAAATGCTTGGGTTTGACCCGCAGCAAAGTTAACGGTTAAACTTTCAATTAAATAATCATTTTCTGGGGTAGCAGTTCCCCCTGTAATGCTGAGGGTAACGGTTTCTGCTTGATTAATATTCCCGCTACGGTTAATTTTAATTACTTCAGAAATAGTAGAACTATTCCCTTCCGGGACAGTATAACTAGCTGCACTAAAATTATAGGTTAAGGGGGTATCATTATCGAGATTTGTAACAGTAATATCATCGGGATTGAGATTATTATAATTAATATCATTACTCTGGATAGCTGCGGTAATAATCTGATAAATAATATCCCCATCAACTCCTAAGTCATCTATCCCGGTTAGGGTAAAAGTTTGAGGAAGATTCCAGTTACTCGAATTAAAGGTTAATAAAGAAGTTGATAGGGTTCCTTCCTTGGGGTTACTACTATTTAAATTTAGAATCACATCCGCAGTAGGTTGAGAATTCAACACCACATCAAAGGTAGCTATCCCTCCTGCTTCTGTTGTAGTTAAACCACTAATCGGATTAATATTAATCCCAATACTATCGTTATCTTGGTTAATGAAATTGAGGGTGTCGGGGGGTAAATTAATATATTGGCGATCGCTACTGGGGTCAATACTGCTAATAATAGAATAGTTAATATCTCCATCTTGAATATTATCATCGACTCCGGTAACGGTAACGAGTTGAGGGGTACTCCAATTTTGGGAATTAAAGGTCACGCTGGGGGTTGATAAACTTCCTTCTTGGGGGTTACTGTTGCTGAGAGTAATCAGAACGTCTGATGTGGGTTGGGAATTTAAGACGATGCTGAAATTTCCGGTGTCTCCGGCTTCTGATGTTAGGGTATCTGATGTGGTGAGATTAATCCCAATACTATCGTTATCTTGGTTAATGAAATCTAAGGTATCGGGAGGTAAAGTTGTATATTTGCTATCACTACTGAGGTCAATNGTGTTAAAGGTGTTTTTATCTAAAACAATTTGATCAGTTTGGGAGATATTAAAATCCGTAATTGTATCAATACCCACCCCAGAACTTGAAAAAGCAATATTAGTATCATAAACAAATTGATCAGCACCCGTACCTCCTGTCAGAGTATCATTTCCACCCCCACCATTAAGAGTATCATTTCCCTCCTGACCCTGAAGGGTATTACTAATCGCATTTCCTGTAATTGTATTTCCTAAAGTATTTCCTGTTCCATTTGTAGCTGTTTCAACTAAGATTAGGGTTTCGACTTGTGCGGGTAAAGTATAATTGACCAAAGATTGAACGATATCCGTGCCTTCACCTGCTAATTCTGTCACAATATCCCCTGCGTTATCGATAATATAAGTATCGTTTCCGGCTTTCCCTTGCAGTTGGTCGGCTCCGCTACTTCCTTTGAGGATATTATTAGCACTATTACCGATAATCGTATTCGGTAAAGTATTTCCTGTGCCATTAATTGTTGCTGTTCCAGTTAAGGTGAGATTTTCTACATTGGCAGGTAAAATATAAGTAGCAGAAGATTGAACAATATCCGTTCCTTCATTTGCTAATTCTGTTACAGTATCCCCAGTATTATTAATAATGTATGTATCATTTCCTGCCTGGCCATTGAGAATGTTATTAACACTATTACCTGTAATAATATTATCTAAATTATTTCCTGTGCCATTAATGGCTGATGTGCCTGTTAAGGTGAGATTTTCCACATTTGTCGGTAAAGTGTAAGTAATCGAAGATTGAACTAAATCCGTTCCTTCTGAAGCTAATTCTGTTACAATATCTCCAATATTATCAACAATGTATGTATCATTTCCTGCCTTTCCTTGGAGTGGGTCGGCTCCGCTACTGCCATTGAGAATATTATTAGCGGTATTTCCGATAATACTATTCACTAAACTATTCCCTGTACCGTTAATGGCTGCTGTTCCTGTTAAGGTGAGGTTTTCTACGTTATCGGGTAAAGTATAAGTAATCGAAGATTGAACTAAATCCGTTCCTTCACCTGCTAATTCTGTTACAATATCCCCAGGATTATCGACAATGTATGTATCATTTCCTGCATTCCCATCGAGAATATTATTAACACTATTTCCTGTAATAATATTAGCTAAATTATTGCCTGTACCGTTAATCGCAGCACTTCCTGTTAAGGTTAAGTTTTCTACATTTGTCGGTAAAGTATAGCTAACAGAAGATTGAACTAAGTCGTCTCCTTCACCTGCTAATTCTGTCACAGTATCCCCAGTATTATCGACAATATATGTATCGTTTCCTGCTTTCCCTTCCAGTAGGTCGGCTCCACTACTGCCATTGAGAATATTATTAATACTATTGCCTATAATGTTATTCACTAAACTATTCCCTGTACCGTTCGCAGCACTTCCTGTTAAGGTGAGGTTTTCCACGTTGTCAGGTAAGGTATAAGTCACAGAAGATTGAACTAAATCTGTTCCTTCACCCGCTAATTCTGTTACAATATCCCCAGTATTATCGACAATGTATGTATCGTTTCCTGCTTTCCCTTGAAATGAGTCGGCTCCGGTATTTCCATTGAGAATATTATTAGCGGTATTTCCGATAATACTATTCGCTAAACTATTCCCTGTTCCATTAATTGCAGCACTTCCTGTTAAGGTGAGGTTTTCTACATTGGCGGGTAAAGTATAGGTAATCGAAGATTGAACTAAATCTGTTCCTTCTCCTGTTAATTCTGTTACAATATCTCCAATATTATCGACAATGTATGTATCGTTTCCTGCTTTCCCTTGCAGTGGGTCGGCTCCGGTATTTCCATTGAGAATATTATTAGCGGTATTTCCGATAATACTATTCGCTAAACTATTTCCTGTTCCGTTAATGGCTGCTGTGCCTGTTAAGGTGAGGTTTTCTACGTTGGCGGGTAAAGTATAGGTAACAGAAGATTGAACAATATCAGTGCCTTCTGAAGCTAATTCTGTGACAGTATCCCCAATATTATCGACAATATAAGTATCATTTCCTGCCTTTCCTTGCAGTGGGTCGGCTCCGGTATTTCCATTGAGAATATTATTAGCAGTATTTCCGATAATAATATTATTTAAACTATTCCCTGTACCGTTAAGGGCTGCTGTTCCTGTTAAGGTGAGGTTTTCTACTTCCGCAGGTAAGGTATAAGTCACAGAAGATTGAACTAAATCTGTTCCTTCTGAAGCTAATTCTGTAACAGTATCCCCAGGGTTATCGACAATATAAGTATCGTTTCCGGCTTTCCCATCGAGAATATTATTAGCAATATTTCCGGTAATAATATTATTTAAACCATTTCCTATGCCATTAACAGATGCTGTTCCTGTTAAGGTGAGATTCTCTACGTTGGTGGGTAAAGTATAAGTCACAGAAGATTTAACTAAATCCGTTCCTTCGGAAGCTGATTCTGTGACAATATCCCCAATATTATCGACAATATAAGTATCGTTTCCAGCCTTTCCTTGGAGGGGGTCTGCGCCGCTACTACCATCAAGAATATTATTAGCACTATTTCCGATAATACTATTATTTAAACTATTTCCTATTCCATTAAGCGCTGCTGTGCCTGTTAAGGTGAGGTTTTCTACTTCCGTAGGTAAAGTATAGGTAACAGAAGATTGAACTAAATCTGTTCCTTCTCCCGTTGATTCTGTGACAATATCTCCAATATTATCGACAATGTATATATCGTTTCCTGCTTTCCCTTGCAGTGCGTCGGCTCCGGTATTTCCATTGAGAATATTATTAGCACTATTTCCGATAATACTATTATTTAAACTATTACCTGTACCATTCAGGGCTGCTGTTCCTGTTAAGGTGAGGTTTTCTACGTTATCGGGTAAGGTATAGGTAACAGAAGATTTAACTAAATCTGTGCCTTCTGCCACTAATTCTGTTACAATATCCCCAGGATTATCGACAATGTATGTATCATTTCCTGTCTCCCCATAAAGGAGATTATTAGCAGTATTTCCGGTAATAATATTATTTAAACTATTACCTGTACCATTCAGGGCTGCTGTTCCTGTTAAGGTGAGGTTTTCTACATGATCGGGTAAGGTATAGGTAATTGAAGATTGTACTAAATCTGTTCCTTCTCCTGCTAATTCTGTTACAATATCATCAGGATTATCGATAATGTATGTATCGTTTCCTGTCTTGCCTTGGAGTGGGTCGGCTCCGCTACCGCCATCGAGAATATTATTACCGCTATTTCCGATAATACTATTGGCTAAACTATTTCCTATCCCATTAATGGCTGCTGTTCCTGTTAAGGTAAGGTTTTCTACGTTATCAGGTAAGGTATAGGTAATCGAAGATTGTACTAAGTCGTTTCCTTCTCCCGCTAATTCTGTGACAATATCTCCAGTATTATCGACATTATAAGTATCGTCTCCCGTCTGACCTTGGAGTAGGTCGGCTCCGCTACTGCCATCGAGAATATTATTAGCAGGATTTCCGATAATACTATTGGCTAAACTATTTCCTGTACCATTAAGTGCTGCTGTTCCTGTTAAGGTGAGGTTTTCTACGTTATCCGATAAGGTGTAAGTCGTAGAAGATTTAACTAAATCCGTTCCTTCACTCGCTAATTCGGTAATAATATCATCAGAATTATCGACAATATATGTATCGTTTCCGGCTTTCCCTTGCAATGAGTCGGCTCCGCTACTGCCATTGAGAATATTATTAGCAGTATTTCCGATAATACTATTCCCTAAACTATTACCCGTACCATTAAGCACTGCTGTTCCTGTTAAGGTGAGGTTTTCGACGTGATCGGGTAAGGTATAGGTAATCGAAGATTGCACTAAGTCGATTCCTTCACCTGCTAATTCTGTGACAATATCCCCAGGATTATCGACAATGTATGTATCGTTTCCTGTCTTCCCTTGGAGTGGGTCGGCTCCGCTACCGCCATCGAGGATATTATTAGCAATATTTCCGATAATAATATTATTTAAACTATTACCTGTACCATCAATGGCGGCTGTGCCTGTTAAGGTGAGGTTTTCTACGTTGGCTGGTAAAGTATAGGTAACAGAAGATTGCACTAAGTCGATTCCTTCTCCCGCTAATTCTGTTACAATATCCCCAGTATTATCAACATCATAAGTATCGTTTCCTGTCTGACCTTGGAGTTGGTCGGCTCCGCTACTGCCATCGAGAGTATTATTAGCGGTATTTCCGATAATACTATTCGCTAAACTATTTCCTGTACCGTTAATTGTACCACTTCCTGTTAAGGTCAGGTTTTCCACGTTATCGGATAAGGTATAAGTCACAGAAGATTGAACTAAATCTGTTCCTTCTGAAGCTGATTCTGTAATAATATCATCAGAATTATCGACAATGTATGTATCGTTTCCTGCCTTGCCTTGGAGTTGATCGACTCCGCTACTCCCATCGAGAATATTATTAGCACTATTTCCGATAATACTATTCGCTAAACTATTTCCTGTACCATTAAGCTCTGCTGTTCCTGTTAAGGTGAGGTTTTCTACATGATCAGGTAAGGTATAAGTCACAGAAGATTGAACTAAATCCGTTCCTTCTCCTGCTGATTCTATAACAATATCATCAGAAGTATCCACAACATAAGTGTCATTTCCTGCTTTCCCATCGAGAATATTATTAGCAATATTGCCTGTAATAATATTAGGTAAATTATTTCCTATACCATTAATAGCTGCTGTTCCTGTCAAGGTGAGATTCTCTACATTGGCGGGTAAAGTAGAGGTAACAGAAGATTGAACTAAATCCGTTCCTTCTCCCGCTAATTCTGTGACAATATCCCCAGAATTATCAACAATGTATGTATCGTTTCCTAGCTGCCCTTGCAGTAGGTCGGCTCCGCTACTACCATCGAGAAGATTATTAGCGGTATTTCCGATAATACTATTAGCTAAACTATTTCCTGTACCATCAATGGTGGCTGTTCCTGTTAAGGTGAGGTTTTCTACTTCTGTAGGTAACGTATAGGTAATCGAAGATTGAACTACATCTGTCCCTTCACCTGCTAATTCTGTGACAATATCCCCAGGATTATCGACATTATAAGTATCGTTTCCTGCCTGACCTTGGAGTAGGTCGGCTCCGCTACTTCCATCGAGAATATTATTAGCAATATTCCCGATAATACTATTATCTAAACTATTACCTGTACCGTTAAGGGTTGCTGTTCCGGTTAAGGTGAGATTTTCTACTTCCGTAGGTAAAGTATAGCTAATAGAAGATTGAACTAAGTCGATTCCTTCACCTGCTAATTCTGTTACAATATCCCCAGGATTATCGATATTATAANGGTCATAAATTTTTTAATGATTGAACCGAAATAACTTAACTACTAATATAGACATTATTCTGAAAACTCAAAACCAATGGAAAGGTTAATAGTAAAGTTTCTGAACCGGTTTTAATCGCTCCAGCCGTTCCATTTTGACTCGCATCTCCAATAATAAAAGGTGTCTCTATACCCCCTCCATGTTGAATCGTAATATTACCATCCCGATTCTCTCCCGCAGAGGAAATACTCACGTTTGTTCCGGTGGAGTCCGTAACCGTTTCTTGCACTCGAAATAAATTATCTGTGCTGATCAAAATATTACCGCCACTAGAAAATAATGTTCCCGATGAGGCAATATTTCCAATACTTTCTAAGGTAATATCTCCACCGGACGTAAAAATGGAATCAACAGCAATTTGTCCAGGGGATTTTAGAATAACAGGCCCTCCGGCGGTGGTAATATTTCCGACTGAGATATTATTGCCTAAGTTTTGAGTAGAATTAATAAAAAAGGTATCGTTAATGGTGGTATTTTCCTGGAGAGTGGGGGAAGTTGTTAAGGTTTGTCCTGAACGTAAGATTAAACTGGGACTACTCCTTAAAATTTCGGCATCAACATCACTGGTATTGACCTCAGTATCCCCTTGGGTAATATTAATATCTCCGCCCTGAATTGAACCTTGAGCTTCTATCTTTAAGGACGCTCCGCTATAATCTCCAAAAATGACGTTTCCATCCGCATAAATAATCGGGTCATAAAGACTAAAAAAGGTTCCGACCGTTCCCGATAAATTCAAGATTTGAAAGTTCCCTCCGGCTGCAAAATGAGCATCTCCTGAAATGATGCCATCACTGATTAAGGTTAAATTTCCTCCCGCTTGTAGGGGAATTTGAGGAAAATTTAAAGCTAATATATCAATAGTTTGATTTCCTTGAATCGTTAGATTTCCCCCAGATAAGGCTTGAAAGGGGGTTTGACCATCCCGAATGGTGACTATATTTCCAGCTAATAGATTTAAGTCGGCTGTTGTGAACAGTTGGCTTTCAATTAAGGTTAAATTTTGATGAGCGTTGAGGATGGTATTTTCTGCGGTTGCTATTGTATTTAATAGGACAATATCACCCGGTTGTACCTGTTTCCCTTGTGTTAAAACAATATCTCCAGCTTGATTAATACTTAAGTTTGTTGCTTCTTTTATACCTGAACCTGTTAATAGTTGGGGAAGAGATAAAGGAGCGATCGCTAATGAGTTAATATCACTGTTGGGACTAATTTCTAAACTCAGTAAATAACCCGTTTGACTCAAACGAACTAAATGTTCTCCAGGTACAGTTTGTAGTAAAATTGTGCCGCCTTCCAGGGAACCTGTATTGACAATTGTTCCCGCAAGTAAGGTTAAATCTTGCCCAGGCTTAACTTCTAATTGACCTAAATTAATGATACTTCCGGGTTGAGAAGCGTTAAATTGAAAAGCGTTAGGATTTCCGACTAATTGACTCCAATCTGCATCTCCAATCGCATTAAACCAACTTCCTGAATTAAAACCAATTCCATCGGCGGTTGTTGCTAAAAAAGCAGCAGGAACATCTAAACGCGCCTGGGAACCAAAAATCATTCCCGACGGATTCATTAAGAATAAATTAGCATTTCCTCCGCTAACTTGAATTAACCCATCAATAAAAGAAGGACTTCCCCCGTTAATTCGTCCTAAAATATTGTGAATGTTGGGAGTGGTAATAAAATTAACAACTTGATTTTGAGGGATATTAAATTGTTGAAAACTATGAAATAAATTAACTCCATCCCCAGAAACTTTTCCGCCTGTAATATTCATTTGCATGGGGGAACCGCCGGGATGGGTTATTGGTGTCACCAGAGTTCCTGTACCATCAGCAGCCGAAATCACTGATTGTGCCCCAACAGTAGAAGATTCCATTAAAAGAATTAAGGGAGTCCCTAAACATACAAAGAATAAAGGCAAAGGGGATGTTTTTATCATGGGGGCTCTAAATTAATCCTATAAAACCAGAGTCAGCCTGTGAGGAATCTTAACCTATCAAGAATACAGTACGGTGAATCCCAAAAAGCCATTGCTCATATTATAATTTTTGAATGACATCCCCCCTAAGACAGGAAATTTGCTCTCGTCAGAAATTTCATTTCGACGAAAGGAATGATTACTTAAAACTTCCAATCGGATTGTTATAATGCAGAATTCCAAACAGTCTGAATCCCGATTGAGCTATACACCGTTACAACAAGAACCCTATTTAAAACCCGAACCTCATTCCCGAACTGAGGGTGACATGGGGATGATCCTTCAAAATGCTCAGGGTCAGATTCAAAGCTGTAATCTAACGGCGGAAAAGATTCTCGGATATCCCATTCAAAGGATGATCAACCCGATTGAATCTCCCTGGATATTCCTAGATCAAGCTGGATCTCCGATTCCAGTAGAGTCTTGCCCAGTTTACCTCACATTGGCAACCGGACGACCTTGTTTGAATGTGATTGTCTATTGTCGTAAACCCGATGGCGAGTTGATTGAGTTGTTGCTCAACACTCAACCTTTGTTTCAAGGGGGGGAAAGGTCTCCATCGGCGGTGGTTACAACCTTTACCGAACGGGTACACCCCCAAGAAACCAATAAGCAAAATCCGGCGTTACAAACCCTTCGGGATCATGAAGAACAATTTCGGATGGCACTCGATAGTATTCCCAATACCTTAGTGATTTATGATGCTCAACGACGATTTCAGTTTGTGAATGCAGAAGGAATTCGTCGCAGTGGGAAGTCCTGGGAAGAACTGATCGGTTATCAAGATGAGGATGTATTTCCGGTAGAACTCACTCAAACCTATGTACCTACTCTCAAAAAAGCGATCGCAACTCGCAGGATTCAAAAGTTAGAGGTGACTAAAACTGCTTCTGACTTAGGAAGCTACACCACAATTGTTAATTATGTTCCCGTTCTCAATGCTGAAGGGGAAGTGGATCAAGTTTTGGGGATTACTTACGATATTACCGATCGCAAACGGTTTGAAGAATTTTTAGAAGCCAAAAATCGTCAAATTACTAATATTTTTAAAAGTATTACCGATGGTTTTGTCAGTCTTGATCATCGTTGGTGTTATACCTTTGTTAACGCTAAGGCAGAGGAACTTTTAGGCAAATCGGCGGCGGAGCTAATTGGTCACAACCTCTGGGAGGTATTTCCTGAGTTAATTGTATCTCCCACTTATACTTATTTCCATCAAGCTTTAACCGAACAAATTCCCATCGAATATGAAGAGTTTTATTCCTTATTTGGTCGCTGGTTTGCAGTGCGTTTATATCCTTCAACTCAGGGATTATCTGTTTATTTCCTGGATATTACCGAACGTAAACAAACAGAAGCCGCCTTACGCGAAAGTGAAGAACGCTTCCGAAATTTAGCAGAATCTATGCCCCAAATTGTCTGGAGTGCGAATGCTGATGGTTCCGTCGATTACTATAATCAACGATGGGCAGAATTTAGTGGCATCACTCAAACTGACGGTCAAGGATGGGGATGGCAACCGGTTCTTCATCCAGAAGATCAGCAACGCACCGTAGACGTTTGGCAACAATCGGTGCAAACTGGACAAATCTATGAATGTGAACACCGCCTGATGCGGTTTGATGGAGAATTTCGCTGGTATTTAAGTCGAGGTGTCCCGGTACGAGATCAACAGGGAAATATTGTTAAATGGTATGGAACCGCAACGGATATTCATGAACAGAAGTTAGCCACCGCCGAACGAGAAAAACTCTTAGCGCGGGAACAGGCAGCTAGGGCCGAAGCTGAAACCGCCAATCAAATTAAGGATGATTTTTTAGCGACCCTCTCCCATGAATTGCGGACACCGATGAATGCCATTATAGGATGGGCCAATTTACTCCGCACCCGTCGGTTAGACTCGGCTGTGATCACCCGTGCCTTAGAAACCATTGAACGGAATACAAAATTACTCAATCAACTGATTGAAGATATTTTAGATGTGTCGCGGATTATTCAGGGTAAACTTTGCCTGAATTGTTATTCCATTAAAATCATGCCGATGGTTGAAGAAGCCCTTGAAATGGTGCGTTCCACTGCCATTGCTAAAGGGGTTGAGATTATCACGGTTTGGGAAACGGCAACCACAGCATCGGTTTTTGGAGATATCAATCGTTTGCAGCAAATTGTCTGGAATTTACTCTCCAACGCGGTTAAATTTACCCCGTCGGAAGGACAGATCACCGTGAAGGTGTCGAGAGTTGAGGAGAATTTAGAAGACACAACTTCGATGTCCTGGGTTCAGATTCAAGTCATTGATAACGGGTGTGGCATTAGTCCTGAGTTTCTACCTTTTGTGTTTGAGCGTTTTCGGCAAGCCGATGGTTCCACCACCCGACTTCATGGGGGATTAGGATTAGGATTAGCCATTGTTCGTCATTTGGTGGAAATGCACGGAGGTCAGGTACAAGCTGAAAGTCCGGGTTTAGGACAAGGGGCAACTTTTACGGTGAAGTTACCGTTACTAGAACCCGAATCCTTGAAAGTTCCGACGTCTGGAGATCAGGTTTCTCAGGTTGAATTAACAACATCTCAAGTTTTGTTATCAGGTTTGCGAGTGTTAGTGGTGGAAGATGAAGCAGACACAAGAAAGTTAATTCAAGTCACCTTACAAGAATATGGGGCAACGGTAACGGTGGTGGAAACGGCTTTAGAGGCTTTAGAATGCCTCCAGAAATTTTCCTTTGATGTGTTAGTGAGTGATTTGGGAATGCCGGAAATCAATGGTTATGCCTTAATTGAAACGGTGAGAACCCTACCGCCAGAGGCTGGGGGACAGATTCGGGCGATCGCTTTAACCGCCTATGCGAGTGCCGAAGATCGCAAACAAGCTCTGGCTGTTGGTTTTGAGCAGCATCTTCCGAAACCCGTTGATCCGTTGGCCTTAGCCCTGATGATTTCAAGGGTTGTCAGAGGTGCTAACCGTTGAAAACTCACAACCAACTCTCGAAACCGGAGTTAAAATCAAATAACAATCTCAATCCGATAACGATTCCTGACTTGATCCTAAGTGTCCAAACAAACTGATCCTATGAACGTTTCAGAAACATCTGAGGCTCCAGACACCCCCGTATCCCCGGCCTATTCAGAGTTTATTACACCAGATGAAGCAACGGATTTTTTTAATCTCTCCCTCGATTTACTCTGTATTCTCGGATTAGATGGTTATTTTAAACGGATCAACCCGGCATTCAAAACCACCCTAGGATATACTGAGGAGTTACTTACTCGTCCTTTCATCGAATTTATCCACCCCGATGACCACCCTTCAACTCAACTTCAGGTTGAGAAACTTCGGCAAGGAACAGCAACGACTTATTTTGAAAATCGCTACCGTTGTCAAGATGGGTCTTATAAATGGCTGGCTTGGACAGCATTTCCCATTGTGGAAACCCAGTTAATTTATGGTGTGGGACGAGATATTAGTGAACACAAACGCATAGAACAGGAACATCGAGGGTTAGAAGCTGCTTTACGACAAAGTGAAGAGCGGTTAAAGTTAGCTTTAGAAGGCACAAATGATGGGGTGTGGGATTGGGATGTACTCACCAATGAAGTGTTTTTCTCAACCCGATGGAAAACGATGTTAGGTTATGCCGAAGATGAGATTAGCAATCATATTAATGAATGGGCAAATCGAGTCCATCCAGAAGATTTGCCCTCGGTAACTCAACTTTTGCAAGATCATTTTCAAGGAAAAACTCCATTTTATATCAGTGAACATCGAGTTCTGTGCAAAGATGGCTCCTATAAATGGATTTTGGATCGGGGAAAAGCCCGTCGAGATGAAACGGGAACTGTGATTCGGATGGCGGGTTCCCATAAGGATATTACTGAACGGAAACAACTCGAAGATTTTTTACAACGGGCAAATCAACAGTTGGAACAACGAGTCGCAGAACGAACGGCTCAACTGGAAAAAGCCTACAGCGATTTAGCAGAGCGGGAAGCTCTATATCGGCTGATTGTAGAAACAGCTAATGAAGGGATTTGGATTCTCAATACCGATGCCAAAACCACCTTTGTGAATCAGAAAATGGCTCATATGCTCGGTTATACCGAAGCCGAAATGCTGGGTTCTAGTATGTATGACTTCATGGATGAAACGGCCGCGTTGCAAGCGAAGCGGAACTTTAGCCGACGGATGAAGGGACTTAGTGAACAACACGATTTTGCCTTTCGCCGTCGAGATGGCTCTATTCTCTGGGTGATTATCTCCACAAATCCTTTGATTGATAGCCAAGGAAACGTGATCGGGGCGTTGGGGATGATTACCGATGTAACGGAACGTCATTTGACGGAGCAAGCCCTACGGGAAAGCGAGGAACGGAATCAATTGGGGATGGAAGTTGCCCGGATGTTTGCTTTTGAATGGGATGCCGTAACCGATCAAGTGCAGCGTTCTATCCATTGTGCACCCTTATTAGGACTGCCTGTATCGGAAGCCAAACAAGACACCGGACAACAGTTTTTTCAGAGACTTTTTCTCGAAGATAGAGGGGTTTTTCTAAGTTTGCTTAAATCCTTAACACCGGAAAATCACACTTATAAAACCCAATATCGGATTTTGCGACCCGATGGTATGAATGTGATTTTAGAAGAAAGTGGTCGTGCCTTTTTTGATGATCAGGGAAATCTACTTAGGTTATTGGGGATGACGGCTGATGTCACCGAACGGGAGCAAGCTGCCGCCGCATTACGCGAGAGTACCGCCATTCTCAATGCGATTAACGAATCGACCCCAACGTTGATTTTTGTGAAAGATCGTCAGGGAAAATTTCTGATGGCAAATTCTGCTGTCCTACGGCTGTTAAGAAAATCCGAATCGGAGGTGGTGGGAAAAACCGATGCTGAGGTGCTGCTGAATCTGGCAGAAGCGCAAAGGATTATGGCCAATGATCGTCTCGTGATTGAAACTGGAGTCGTGGAGAGTTTTGAAGAAGTCGCTGATTTTCCTGAAGGTCGGCGCATCCACCTCTCCACCAAATCCCCCTATCGAGATGAAAACGGAGAAATTATTGGTTTAATTGGTATTTCAACAGATATCACAGAGCGTAAACAAGCGGAAGAAGCGTTACAACAAAGTGAGTTAAACTTTCGGACGTTGGCGGACTCGATGCCTCAAATCTTTTGGACAGCCCAACCCGATGGATCTGTAGATTACTATAATCAACGTTGGTACGATTATACAGGGATGACCTTTGAACAGTCTCAGGCTTGGGGGTGGAAATCGATTCTGCATCCTGATGATCAACAGCCTTGTGTAGAACTTTGGAAGCAAGCGGTGCAAACCGGGGGGAAATATGAGATTGAGTATCGTTTTAAACGGGCAGCGGATGGAGAATATCGTTGGCATTTAGGACGAGCTTTCCCTTTGCGAGACTCCCAAGGACAGATTATTAAATGGTTTGGTTCGTCAACAGATATTCATGATCAAAAACAAGCTTTAGAAGAACGGGATCAAGCCTTGGAACGTCAACGAATCGCCCGTGAACAAGCTGAAGCGGCGAATCGAGTTAAAGATGAATTCTTGGCTATTTTATCCCACGAACTGAGAACTCCTTTAAATCCAATTTTAGGTTGGGCTAAACTGTTACAAAGTCGTTCCCATAGTCCTGAACAAACTCAAAAAGCATTAACCGCGATTGAACGTAATGCCAAACTTCAGGTGCAATTGATTGATGATTTGTTAGATATTTCTCGAATTATGCGAGGAAAGTTGAGTCTGGAATTAGAGCCTGTTTTTTTAATTGAACCGATTCGGGCGGCGTTGGAAACGGTTCAGTTAGCCGCAACAGTTAAGTTAATTCAGATAGAAACCCACTTAGAAACTGACATCCCTCCCATTTTAGGAGATAGCAGTCGGTTACAACAAGTGATTTGGAATTTGCTCTCTAATGCCATTAAATTTACCCCGGAAGGAGGACAAGTCACCCTAACATTACAACAAGTGGAAGGTTGGGCTACTCTGCAAGTGAAAGACACCGGAAAAGGAATTAGCCCGATCTTTTTACCTTATCTATTTGAGTTATTTAGTCAGCAAGATACATCTACAACTCGACAATTTGGGGGGTTAGGATTAGGATTAGCGATCGCGCGACAATTAATTGAAGCCCATGGCGGAACAATTACAGTAGAAAGTGCTGGGGAGGGACTGGGAGCAACCTTTACCGTTCGGTTGCCTTTGATGGTAAATCCTGAACTTAAAGTTTCTCCTTCGGGTAGTGATGAATCGATTTGTTTACATGGGTTACGGGTTTTGGTGATTGATGATGAATCGGATTCTTTGGAGATGGTTTCGTTTATTCTCGAACAGCAAGGAATGAGGGTGACGACGGTTTCCTCGGCCCATGAAGCATTACAAGTGTTCCTGCATTTACCCCTAGATATGATTATTAGTGATATTGGGATGCCGGAAATGGATGGTTATAGTCTTCTGCGTCAAATTCGCACCCTTCCTCCAGAACGAGGGGGGAATATTCCAGCGCTGGCATTAACCAGTTATGCGGGGGAAATGAATCGAAACCAAGCACTACGGGCTGGGTTTTCCGATCATATCCCGAAACCCGTTGAACCGATGACGTTAATCCATAAAGTCGCTAAACTAGCCGACTATTACGGTTAAGAATTCAACATATAGGGAACAGGGAACAGGGAACAGAAGGGAAAAGGAAATAGACAAAAGTGATTACTGATCTGATCAACTATCTGTAGCAAACATTAAAGGATGGAATATAAGTCTTTCACAGCTTACTGTTCCTTAATGCTATAGATTTTTATAAGCCGCCCAACCGCCCAACTCAGAAATATCAGGCCATTGATATTGTTCGACTAATTCACGGGAATAGAGCATTGCTGTTAAGACTTCCCCATCTTCTAAGATCACATCCCCAGGATAGAGATTTGGGGGTTCAGTTGAGAGGAGATGTTCATATTGTTCTAAGGAGATCTCATACACTTCCCCCGGAATAGAAATTCCGCCTTCTACTACTTCATAAATCGCCGGATGCCAACCGTTTCCCGCCGCGTGTAACCGATACAAAGGACGGGTTTTCGCAGGTTTAACAAATGTTGCATTTCCTAAATTACCATGATCCGGTTGGCCCCGGAGAGCAGAACCACAAATAAATAGGCGTTTCGTGTTGTTAGTCATAAATAATAGGAGGGAACAGGGAACAGGGAATAGGCCAATAACTTTAGCTTCTATCTGACCGTCAGTATTTCGATTATTAATATAGACTATTGAAAAAATCAAGAGTTATGAACTTTTTTCTCCCAATTCGCAATTCGTAATTCGTAATTCGTAATTCGTAATTAAAAATTATGGCTGTGATCACAGAACTGAGAATTAATCATGAGCGCCTACACCATCGAATTTATGATTTAGCTAAGATGGGTCAACAACCGTCAGGAAGTATTCGCCGTTTGGCGTTTACCCCGGAAGATTTGCAGGCTCGTGAAGTTGTCAAACAATGGATGCTAGAAGCGGGAATGAGTGTGAGAACCGATGCGGCGGGAAATCTCATCGGTCGTTATCCGGGTCAAAATCAGATGGCTCCCGCTTTAGCAACGGGTTCTCACCTCGATACTGTGCCAACAGGAGGACGCTATGATGGCGTTTTAGGGGTATTAGCAGGTATTGAAGTCGCACAAACCTTGAAGGAAAATCATCTAAAACTGCATCATCCTTTAGAAGTCATTGTGTTTACCGATGAAGAAAGTACCATGATTGGCGCTCAGGCGATGGCGGGAACGGTGTTACTGGATAACCCAGAGCGTTATTGTTCTCAAACCGGAGAGTCGATTCAATCCTGTTTAAAACGGGTGGGGGGAAATTGGGAACAGTTAGCCAGCGCAAGACGTTCACGGCAGGATATGGCAGCATTTTTAGAACTTCACGTTGAACAAGGAGCAATTTTAGAACGGAATAAGGTTTCGATTGGAATTGTTCAGGGAGTGGTGGGAATGGAACGCCAAAAAATCACCATTCTTGGACAAGCGAATCACGCTGGAACAACACCGATGGAAATGCGACAGGATGCGTTAGTCGCGGCGGCAGAATTAATTTTAGCGGTGCAAGAAATTGCGTTAAAAATGCCTTCTGAACCTGTTGCAACGGTGGGATATCTTAATGTATTCCCGAATGCTGTTAATATTATACCCGGACAAGTTGAATTATCCGTTGATATGCGGGATTTATCCCAGAATTGTTTACAAGAAATGTTAACACAATTGCAAAATAAAATTATAGCGATCGCTAATTCAACAAATACCCAAATTTCCATCACGCCGTTATTGAGTGTTAAACCAACTTTAGCAGCACAGGAAATTCAAAACACCATTGAATCCGTTTGTCAACAGTTAGAATTAAGTTATTTATCCCTTCCTAGTCGTGCGGGACATGATGCGTTAGAAATGGGAAGAATTACCAATATGGGGATGATTTTTGTTCCTTCCCAAGCGGGAGTAAGTCATTCCGAAGCGGAATATACTTCCCCTGAACAATGCAGCCAAGGGGCAAATGTATTGTTACAAACTTTATTATTAATCGAAAGGGAACAGGGAACAGCTTAACAGGGAACGATGACAGTTTTTTATTGTCATTCTGAGCTTGGGAAGAATCTTACTATTTTCTAGCTAAATTATCAAAGATCCTTCATTTCGCTGCGCTACATTCAGGATGACAGTTTCTTATTGTCATTCTGAGTTTGCGAAAAATCTCGCTACGTTCAGGATGACAATTTTAAAGGGTTTTTGAAATTATAATCGCGGATTCAATTAATCATTATGAGTATGTTCAAACTCATAAATATAGAATAAACGACTGAATTTTTTTAAGTAATATCCAGCCGTTGCAAAGGCGATCGCACATCCCAATAAAACCCAAAAACCTATCGGCGGAAATGCAGTTAATTGCCCAACGGTTCGGGCATCAACCATAACACCCAACCCAAAACAAACGATAGCCATAATATAGGAAAATACCGTTAATCGGTTAATATTTTTTAGGGCATTTTGACAGACTTGACAATGTTGGGTGTGGGTTGACCAAACATCAAATAATTGTTGTTTATTTAACTCAGGAAGGGGAAGATGGGGGTCACATTCTTCAGACCAAGGAATACCACCGCCTGCCCGTTTTTCAATCCATTGACGGAAGGTAATAACCATTTTATCCTGGGGATTCGGTGTAAAAACTTCCTCTAACCAGCGTTTATTTTTCCGTTTGGCTAATATTTTTTCTTGATAGTGTAAAAACACTAAATCTTGGTGCATAAATAAGGGAGCTAAAACATGATTTAACCAAATGGGCATTGGTAGGGCAAAAAAGCCTATCCCGCCCGGTGTTTTACCTTGCTTACTTTTAATTAAAATCTGACGGCCAAAAGTCCGACACCACCCCGGACGAGTGGGAGTTGCATACAACGCTAAAATCATTTTTCCCCCATCTACATTAGTCGCGTAAATTTTCTGATGACAGGGGGGTTGAAAATCATGAACCGCTTCTACAACGTGGGGTTGAGTCGGTATAATTTTAAAGGCAAATCCCTCTTGAGTCGATATTTTTCGCAAGGAAATCATGTCATAATATTTAGCATCTTTGTAGCGATTGCCGATAATTCCATGATGGGAAACCGGAACATGGGCGGGGTCAGAAATATTCTCCATAAAGAAATCCCAACCGTAGGGAATATCCCGAAAACTCCAAGGTAACTTAACAATTTGATCTGAATTTTCTTCTAATTCAGGAATCAGACGAGGGGATTTTAACAAGCTTTCTTGTTGGGCTTCGGAACCGGATTCTCCCCAAACCCATAATAAACCCTGACGTTCTTGGGTGGGATAAACCACAGCGCAGGATTTCGGGTTAGAACAATGTTTCGCTTCCGTTTCGCTATCTTGAGATTGGGGAATGCTAACACAATTTCCCTCGCCATCGAACCGCCAAGCATGATAAGCGCACAGAAGTGTGCCATCGGACTCTACCCGACCTTCAGACAAGGGAACCAGGCGATGGGGACAAGCATCCGCAAAACAGCGCCATTGACCCGAAGCATCCCGCCATAAAACAACATCTTTTCCTAACAATTGCACGGGATGGGGACGAGTGGGGTCAATGAATTCCACCGCAGCGACGGGATACCATTGTTTTGTCCATTGAAATTGTTCAGTTTCGGTTTGGGGACGTTCGATGAATGTGGGGTTTAGGTTTTGTTGTAGGGGGGTCATAAATNAAGGTATCGGGAGGTAAAGTTGTATATTTGCTATCACTACTGGGGTCAACACTGCTAATAATAGAATAGCCAATATCTCCATCTTGAATATTATCATCGACTCCGGTAACTGTAACAACTTGAGGGGTACTCCAATTTTGGGAATTAAAGGTCACGCTGGGGGTTAATAAACTTCCTTCTTGGGGGTTACTGTTGCTGAGAGTAATCAGAACGTCTGATGTGGGTTGGGAATTTAAGACGATGCTGAAATTTCCGGTGTCTCCGGCTTCTGATGTTAGGGTATCTGATGTGGTGAGATTAATCCCAATACTATCGTTATCTTGGTTAATGAAATCTAAGGTATCGGGAGGTAAAGTTGTATATTTGCTATCACTACTGGGGTCAACACTGCTAATAATAGAATAGCCAATATCTCCATCTCGAATATTATCATCAACTCCGGTAACTGTAACAACTTGAGGGGTACTCCAATTTTGGGAATTAAAGGTCACGCTAGGGGTTGATAAACTGGCTTCTTGGGGGTTACTGTTGCTGAGAGTAATCAGAACGTCTGATGTGGGTTGGGAGGTTAAGGCGATGCTGAAATTTCCGGTGTCTCCGGCTTCTGATGTTAGGGTATCAGAGGTGGTAAGGTTAATCCCAATACTATCGTTATCTTGGTTAATGAAATCTAAGGTATCGGGAGGTAAAGTTGTATATTTGCTATCACTACTG